>CBDEFV010000001.1:0-53443 GCA_965237735.1 Candidatus Porifericomitales bacterium
AGTTCGAGGGCCCTCAGGGTCGCGTCGGGAGAGGCGGCGCGGGTCAGGATCAGGCTGTAGACCTGTACCCTCGAGCCGTCCGCCGCCGTCACCTCTACGGTGATGAAGTTTTTACCCACGGCGAGATCCACCTGGTGGCCCTCTGTTGTGAGGTCCGCATCCGCCGGCCTGATCACAACCCTGGCTCTGGCATCATTCGGCCTTGCTGTGATGGTAACAGATTCAATGGAATTGGCAACCGAGGCAGTGTAACTTGGCGTCGCCGGATTGAAGTCTGGAACCAGGACAACGCCGCCACTCAATTCCAACGCTGCCAGCGCCGCCCGCGGCTCTTGGCCCGGCAACAGGGTGCGACAAGCGCCGGCTGAGAACCGGTCACAGCTGAAGACGGTGCCGGGGCCGTCATAATCGGCATATTTCAGGGCCGGAATCTGGGACTCGGTGCCGAAATCCCAGGCACCGAGGGTGTCTCCGTCGGCCAAATTCCAGGCCGTTCCAGCATTGGCTGCAGTCAGGCCAGTAGCGCTGGACACTCCAGCAGGCTTTTCGCTGCCCTCCGAGGGCCCGCCCTCATCCGTAGGGGACTCGTGACCTCTTGCCCCGCCAAAACCATAGCTCTCCGTAATCTCGCCATCCCCCCGCGCACCCACCAGCCCGCCAACAGTATCATCCTCTCCGCTTCCGCCATCGGCACCGCCTGTGGCATAGCTCGCCGTGATCAAGCCGCCGTTCTGAAAGCCCACCAGCCCGCCGACAAAGTCAGAATCTCCGTCCCCGCCATCGGCAGCTCCCGTGGCATGGCTCGCCCTGATTGAACCACCTGATTGCACACCCACCAAGCCGCCAATGGATATGGCATCACTGCTGAAGCCGGTATAATCCGCCAGGTTGTCGATCAGGCCGAGATTGCGGATGACCGCACCCCCGCCAGTCGCGCCAAAGAGCCCGACATAAGTTTGATCACGGCGCATGGCGAGGTTGCTGATGGCATGGCCATTGCCGTCAAAGACAGCGACAAAGGGGTTTTCTCCGTCGCCGACGGGCTGCCAGCCGCCGGCGGCGGCATTCACCTCAAAGTAAGGAGTTGCGTTGTCGCCTTGATCCAATCTGTAGCCCCCCTCGCTGGTGCCCGACCAGCTGGCTCTATCCCCGTTCCGATCAAAATCCAGGTTTCGGGTTAACTCGTAGCCGTTGCAACCCGAAACAGGACAGCCTGAACTGTCCCCGACCGAGGCGGTGCCGGTCTTGTAGCTGGTGCCTTCCAGGTTGAAGCGCATGTTGTGCAGCATGGTCAGATCATTGATCTCGATCAGGCCATCTCCATCGTTGTCGACGCTCTGGCCCCGGGCGCTCCCGGCCCAGCCCCAGAGCAGCGCCCAGAGCAGAATCAGGATCAGGGCCAAGGCGGCGTCGCCGGCGGGGGGACGGCGGCGCTCCAGTGTCGATTTCATCGGATAAAAACCGTGCTCAGGCACTTGGGGCTTTCATCCCCCAGAGGCAGAAACCCGCCTACTAAAAATAACCCTTTTCGGCGGGCTGTTCAGGCTGTCAAGCTCTGGCCGCCGCACTGGGGCAAACAGCGCTGAAATCTTCAGGCGGCAGCCGCGAGAGGCGGCTGGAGTGGCTGCCGGCGCGACGGCAGCGGGCTAGTGTCAATCTTCATTGGATAAAAACCGTACTCAGACGTTTGGGGCTTCAATCCCCCAGAGACAGAAGCGCGTCTACTGAAGTATAACCCTTTTCGGCAGGCTGTCAAGTTCTGGCCGCCAGAGCGACAGCGCCGAGGCTTCGGGCGGCGGCCACGGGAGGCGGCGGGAGTGGCCGCCGGCGCGGCGGCGGCCTCCATTGAAGTTCCGGGCGACAGAGGTCAGAGCGACTGGGCCGAGCGCGTGATCGGCCGCCGCGGTCGCGGATTGGCCAGGTGGATGCCGCCGTCGCGGAACTCGACGCACTGCAGGCGGCGCACGACCCTGTTGCCCCTGTAGGACAGCTTGCCGGAGTTGCCGCTGATCTCGATGGCGAGATTGGCCAGCAATCTGTGGTAGGGCAACAGCCGCCAGGCGTCGATGCCAAAAGCCCGCAGACGGAACAGGGAATCCTCGCTGATCTCGGCGAAGTCGCTGGCGAGAAAGCGCGACACCAGCAGTGGCGAATCGCAGAAGCGGATGCCCTCAAAGTCAACGAAATCGCGCTCCTGGATAGTGCTGTCGGCAACCTCCGACATGCTGTAGATGAGGGCCCTGTCGTCGCTGTAGAACTTGAATTGGGGGCGAATCAGGCGGGTGCGCTGAGGGTTGGCGACGAGGAAGACCGAATCGATGTCCTGGCGGTACCAGTCCTCGAAGAACACCTTGACGCCGGTGATGCGCTGGAACAGATCGCGCCTCAGTCGGCTGTCGTTGACGCCGAAGACCTCGCGCACGGCCTCGGCGACACTGGTGTCACTGGCGCTGTAGCGGGCGATGGCGCTGACCGCGCCGTTGCTCTCCTCAAAGCCCCGCTCAAAGGCGTCGGCCAGCCGCTGCCCCCAGTTGTTGTCCGGCGCCAGCACCACGGCCCGCCGGCGCTTTTCGGCCACGGCCAGCTCGACGACCTGGCGCACCTCGTCCTCCGGCAGCAGCGAAAAGGCCAGGGCCTTGCCGGGCTCGAGGGTGATGTCGTAGTTCAGGGCCAGCACCGGCAGCGGGAAGGAGTCGACATAGTTGGCGCTGAGCTGCCGTAGAACCCGCTTCGACAGGGGGCCGACGACGAGGTCCGTCCGCCCCTCCGCGACCAGCTGGCGGTAGGTCTCAAGGCCTCTGACAACATTGCCCTCGCTGTCGTAGAGCTCGACTACCACAGTTCTCGAAGCCGGGCTTCGGCGCTTGAGGTCGAGATAGTAAGACGACAGGAAGCCCTCCATGACGGCCCTCGCCGGCAGCGCCAGTTCGCCGGTCAGCGGCAGCAGCAGGGCAATTCTCTGGGGTTTGGCGAGACCGGCAAAGAGGCCGCGCACTTCATCCATGACCAAGTGCGCCGGGTGCTGCGGATACTCTTGGCTCCAGTTGGCGATGACGGCATCGCCGGCCCGATGCCGCAGCAGGGCGTCGTGCACCCGCAACAGCAACCGCCCCCAGCCGCGGGCGTGCTTGCCGCGCAGACGGCGCAAGACGGCCCTGATGTCGCCGGTGCGGAGTTGGCGCAGCCACTGCCAGAAATCGGCGACCACGGTCTGCCGCTCGGCCAGGGCCGCGGCCTCGCTCTCGCTGAACTGCTGCTGCACCTCTTGTGCCTCTTGTACCTCTTGCACCTCCTGTCCCTCCTGCGCCTCGGCCGGCAGCAGCTCCTCGAGGCCCCTGAGCAGGGATTCGACGACGCCGGCGCGGCCGTCGAACTCGAGCGCCAAGTCGTTGAGGGCGGCTCCGGTCAGGGCCCGCAGCGTATAGAAGCGCACCAGGTTGACGACCGACGTCTCGGGCGCCGGTTTCAGCGCGAGAGACCTGAGGGCGTCCTCGGCCTCGCCCGCCTCCAACGCCAGGGCGGCGTCGAGCATGGCGACGCGGAACTCCTCGCCGGACGGCCCGAGGCCGACCTGCTCGCGGACGATCTGCAGTTCGCCGTAGCGTTCCTGATCAACGAGGAGGCCGGCGTACTCGAGGGCCAGGCGCTGGCGGTTGCTCAGCGACAGCTGCTCGCGCATGGCGCCATAGGCGTCGAAGGCCTGCTGCCAGCGGCCGGCCTCGGCCAACTGGTACAGGCGAGCGACGGACTCCGCCAAGGAGACGCCGCCGTCTGCGCTGTCGGAGCGCCCGCCGAGGGTGGCGCAGGATGGCAGCGACAGGAGCGCGGCGGCCAGGGCCAGGGACGCCAGGGCCGACCTGGGGCGGGGGAGCACCCTGAACGTCTTCATAGACAGGCTCTGGCAGTTGTGGGCGCCGCGGCGGCGAAAACCCGGGGAGGCACTAGGAGAGGCGCCAGCGGTGGAAACGCTCGAGCCACTTGAGGGCGCGCGCCGGAGTGTGCGCCCTGCGCCAGTTGCCGGCGGCGAACTTGTTGGCCTCGGCGAAGGTCGGATAGATGTGGATGGTGCCGAGGATGCGGTTGAGGCCGGCCTTGAGCTTCATGGCGCTGATGAACTCGACGATCATGTCGGAGGCGTGGGCCCCGACCAGGGTCACGCCGAGGATGCGGTCCCGGCCGGGCTCGGTCAGCACCTTGACGAAGCCGCGCTCCTCGCTCTCGGCGAGGGCGCGGTCGAGCTCGCCGTAGTCGTAGCGGGTCACCTCATACTCAACTCCCTGCCGGCGGGCCTCCTGCTCGTTGAGGCCGACATGGGCGACTTCGGGATCGGTGAAGGTCGCCCAGGGCACCAGGGAGTAGTCGGCCTTCAGGCTCCACCAGCCCTGCAGCAGACCGTTGATGGCGGCATAGCCGGCCTGGTGGGCCGCCATATGGGTGAACTGCCAGGGGCCGGTGACGTCGCCGACGGCGTAGATGTTGGGCACGCTGGTGCGCAGACAGCCGTCGGTCTCGATGGTGCCGTCGTCGCGCAGGCGGACGCCGAGCTTCTCGAGGCCGATACCGGCGCTGTTGGCGCGGCGGCCGACGGCCACGAGCACAGCGTCGCAGGCGAGCTTTTTGTCTCTGCCGTCGCAGCTGTACTCGATCTTGATATCGCCGGGCCCGCCACGGCAGGCGCGGATGTCGGCGCCTGTCAGAACCTCGACGCCGTCGGCGCTCAGGGAGGCCGTCACCAGCTCCGAGGCCTCGTCGTCCTCGCGCGGCAGCAGCCGGCTGTGCGACTGGAACTGGGTGACGCGGCTGCCGAGCCGCGCCATGCACTGGGCCAGCTCGCAGCCGATGGGGCCGCCGCCGATGACGGCCAGGTGCTGCGGCTGCCGGCGCAGCTCCCAGATGGTGTCCGAGGTGTAGAAGCCGATTTTGTCGATGCCGTCGATGGTCGGCACGGCCGGGCGGCCGCCGGTGGCAACGACGATCGAGCGGGCCCTCAGGGAGCGGTCGCCGACCCGCACCTCCCAGGGAGAGACGAGCTCGGCCTCGCCGGCGATGCACTCGACGCCGAGGCCTTCGTAGCGCTCGACCGAATCGTGCGGCTCGATGCGGCGGATGATGCCCTGCACCCGCTCCATGACGGCGGCGAAATCAAAGTCGACGCTGGCCTTGCTGCAGCCGTACTTTTCGGCATTTTTCACTTCGTGGACAAAACGGGCCGAGCGGATCAGGGCCTTGGACGGCACGCAGCCGGTGTTGAGGCAGTCGCCGCCCATGCGGTGGCGCTCGATCAGGGTTACCTTCGATTTCATGGCCGCCGCCAGATAGCTGCTGACCAGTCCCCCCGAGCCGGCGCCGACGACGATGAGGTTGCGGTCGAACTTCTGCGGCCGCCTGAAGCCGCGGTAGACCCGGCGCGCCTTGATGGCGTTGAGGAGAAAGCGGGCGAGCAGCGGGAAGATGCCGAGCAGGGCGAAGGACAGCAGCAGCGGCGCCGTCAGCACATCGCCCGGCTGCTCGATGGCATCGAGCTGGGCTCCGGCATTGACATAGAAGACGGTGCCGGCGAGCATGCCGACCTGGCTGACCCAGTAGAAGGTCCAGCTGCGCAGGGCCGTCAGTCCCATGCAGAGATTGATGGCGAAAAACGGAAACAGGGGCACGAGCCGCAGCGCGAACAGGTAAAAGGGCCCTTCGCGGGCGATGCCGCCGTCGATCCTGGCGGTCAGGCCGGGGTATCTCTTCTTGACGAAGTCGCGCAGCAGAAAGCGCGCCACCCAGAAGGCCAGGAGCGCGCCCAGGCTCGAGGCGAAGGAGACGAGCAGCACACCCCAGACGAGGCCGAAGACGAAGCCGCCGATCAGGGTCAGGACGGCGGCCCCGGGCAGGGACAGGGCCGTGACCGTCACATAGAGAACAAAGTAAAGGGCCGAGGCGAGCACGGGAGATTCCTCGACCCGGGCGTCGATGGCGTAGCGGCTCGCCTTGATGGCTGCGAAATGGAGGTGGTGGTGCAGGTCGAAAATAAAGACAGAAACCACAGCGGCGACGAAGACGACAAAAACGATCAGTCTGGCGAGCTTCATAGGGTGCTCAGAAAATGCTTGTTGCGGAGTTCATGTCGGACTCCTGAGGGGCTGTTCCCGCCTCGGCACGCCGGCGGCGAGAACCCGCCCGGTCAGGCCGCGACCGGCAGGGATGGCTGCCGGGGCTCGGGGGCTGACGAAAAATTGCAAAAACAGAGTCAAAATGCCCCCCCAAGTTGATTAAAACGAACCGAATCGCCTTACACTATAACAGAAATCGGAGGCGGAAAAGCCACATTCGGGGGCCGTTAGCTCAGCTGGAAGAGCAACTGACTTTTAATCAGTGGGTCGCAGGTTCGAGCCCTGCACGGCCCAGACTTTCGTCTCCCCGCCGCCCCCCGGATTGATGATTGGCAGCTCCCAATTAACAGGACCCATGAAACGCATGCGCATCGCCGTCTTTGGAGGAACCGGCTTCGTCGGTCGCGCACTCTGCCACAGACTGTCCTCGGAGGGCGCCGAGTTGCGGCTGTTCTGCCGCAACCCCCAGCGGCACCGGGACCTGCTGCTGTTGCCGGGTCTGACCCTCGGCGCCATCGACCTCAGCGACGAGGAGGCCATCAATCGGGCCTGCGCCGACAGCGACCTCAGTTGCAATCTCATCGGCGTCCTGCACGATCGCCGCCGCGGCGGCTTCAGGGACCTCCATATCAACTTCCCGCGGCGCCTGGCCCAGGCCTGCAGGCGCGCCGATATCCCGCTGGTGCATGTCAGCGCTCTCGGGGCGGCGCCGACGGCGCCGAGCAAATACCTGAGATCCAAAGCCATGGGCGAAAAAATGGTCTCCGGCGAGTTGAAGCGGGCGGTGATTTTCCGCCCCGGCATCATCTACGGCCCTCAGGATCACTTCCTCGCCCAGTTCGCCGCCCTGGTGCGGACCCTGCCCGTGATCGCCGTGCCATGCCCTCATGCCCGCCTCGTCCCCGTCTATATCGAGGATGTGACGGCTGCAATCGCCGGGGTCTGCATGTCCCGCGACGGCCCGACTTTCTCCGCCGACGAGAGCAGGGACCTCGTCGGCCCCGACAGCTACAGACTCATCGAACTGGTGCGCCTGATCGCCGGGACTCTCGGACTCAGGCGGCTGGTGCTGCCGCTCGACCCGCTGTCGTCGCTGCTCGGCGCCGCCGTCCTCGGCATGCTTCCGGGCAGGCTCTTCACCCTCGACAACCGCCGCTCGCTCAGGGCCGACAGCAGCAGCGAGGCCGCCCCCTGCCCGACGAAAATCACCGAGGTACTCGCCGACTGCCTGTCTCCGGCCAATCCGCAGCAGCGCCTGCAGCGGTACCGCCGCGAGCAGGGCCGCTGAACCGGGGCGGCGCACCGCCGCCACCCTGCCCTAATCTGTCTTCGCCAGCAGCTTGTCCAAGGCCTCGAGGCAGCGGCTGATTTACCGCCTCTGGCTGGCGGTTTCCACCTTGAAGCCACTGTCGGAGCCCCGGACTGCGCGCATTATCTTTCCCGTAAGTTGCCTTATCTTTGGAGAACTGAAGTTTCCTTCAACGTAGAGATTAGTGCCGGCAATCTCTTTTGGAGCACGGAGTTTGTCCTGTGACGGACTGAAGTAGGGGCGCTTTGAACCCCTCAAATCAGCAACGCGCTCTTCGAAGTCTGACGGCCCCACCTCCTTTGCAAGCAGCTCACAGACTCGCACGAGCATCTCTCGCCAAGACCTGACTTCGTGGCGTCTACCATCGAGCCAGAAGGCTTCGGGAGGAACGGAACGGCGCTTGGATTCAATTGAAGATTCGCTTTCCTCCGGCCTGTCGCGGCGACCGTCCCTCTGTAGTGATAAAGCGGGCAACTCATCCTTCGTGAATCCGCAGGAGGATCTTTCCCGCAGGAATTCAAGCACCGTCTCCCGATCGGGAGAGTGACCTGAAATCTTCTTCACGGCCTCCTCAAGCGAATCAAGCAACGGGCCCGGCGGATCAACGAGTAGCTGACGCCAAGCCTCCGGCAGCCTCGCCCGTACGCCCCGATCACGTTTTTGTCTGTCGAACTCGCCTTGTGCGTCCCTCAGTACCTTGCCGTTAATCACATTCTCGCGGCTGAGAAACCGATGCATGGCCGATGCTGCCTCATAGGGTTCACCTTCTCGGAAGTCGATCACAGAAAATCTGCGTTGCTCCCAGATCCCCTCGGCCATTGACAAATAGAGCCACCAGACGAGGCCATCCGTAAGCGCCGCAAGTTTTACGCCCTCGCTGAAGGCATATTGGAGCAACTGCTTTTGATGTTTGCCGAGATCAACGCCGGCGCGCTTCACCTCTATCAGCACCCACTTGTGTTTGTCCGTCTGGAGGCAGTAGTCCACGCATTCGCCGGATTGAAGCAGGCACTCGCGCCAGACCTCTTGGGGATTTCAACGTGTTCCAGCCCAAGGCTTTAATTGCAGGATTTACCGCCCTCTCACGCGTATCCTGCTCACTACTCTGTGAGAAATCGGCTGTGGCCAGCCGCTTAATAAGCTCCTCCATTTCTGAGAAATCCAACATGGCATAGAGTTTACTGCATGGACAGGGTTTGCCGCCGCCTTGATTAATTCCTCTTCGCCAGCAGATCGTCCAGGGCCTCGAGGCGGCGGGCGGCCAGGGCGTCGCCGAGGGCCTGGCCGCTCAACCCCTCGCTGAGCAGGGGCTCGACCTCGACCGCCGCCGCCGCCTCGGCGATCTGCGGCAACTGGGCCCAGACGCGTCCCTCTCCGCCGCGGCCGCCGGCGCGCCAGACCGACATGAGCTGGGGCAGCCGGTCGGGGTGACGCAGAAAATCGCAGTCGCGCCAGAGCTCGAACAGGGCCTCGGCCCCGACCTCGCCGATTTTCGCCTGGGCCCTGGCCGCGTGACGGCCGGCGAGGACGGCGAGGCGGCGCCAGGCCGCTGGCGCGTGGAGCTTTTTCGACAGGGCTGCGGCCTCGCCGCCGAGGCGGGAGCCGAGCGCCGCCCAGCGCCGCCTGGCCAGTTCCGCCCGCGGCTCGCCGTCGGTCGAGGCGACGGCGACGAGGGCGCTGCTGCCGGCGTCGAGCGGGGCCCGGTCGCGGCGCCCTTCGAGGCGGCCAAAGAGAGCCTCGAGCTGCGGCATGAGGCGGGCCAGGGCGCCGCAGGCGCGCAGCAACTCGAAAAACACCCAGGGGCAGGGTTCGCCGAGAGCCCGCTCCAGCTCCTGCCAGACGCGCTCGCGCGTCAGTTGTTCCATCTCGCCGGCAGCGACGATCTGCTTCATGAGATCGAGAGTCTCGGGCGCCACGCCGAAGCCCTGACCGGCAAAGCGGGCGGCGAAGCGCGCCAGGCGCAGCACCCGCAGGGGGTCTTCGACAAAGGCCGGCGAGGCCGCGCGCAGGATGCGCGAGCGCAGGTCATCCATGCCCCCCCAGGGATCGATGAGGCGGCCGTCGCCGTCGAGCGCCATGGCGTTGATGGTCAGATCGCGCCGGACGAGGTCCTCCTCGAGGGTTACCCCCGGGTCAAAGCTGACCTCAAAGCCCTTGTAGCCCGGGCCCGTCTTGCGCTCGGTGCGGGCCAGGGCGTGCTCCTCGGCGGTCTCGGGGTGGAGGAAGACCGGAAAGGAGGCGCCGTGGCGGCGGTAGCCGAGGGCGAGCAGCTCCTCGGCAGTGGCGCCGACGACGACCCAGTCGCGTTCGCGCACCCGCAAGTGCATGAGCGAATCGCGCACGGCCCCGCCGACGAGATAGGTTTTCAAGGGCGGGTTTTTCAGCTGCCGGCCGCGGTGAAGGAGGCCAGCACCCGCTGCAGTGCGGTCTCGTCGTAATCGCTGCGGCAGCGGGCCTGGCCGAGGGCGTCGAGCAGGATCAGGTGGAGCTCGCCGGCGCGCATTTTCTTGTCGACTCTCATGAAGCGCTCGAAATGGCCGGCGTCCATGCCTCTGGGCGGGCGCGTCGGCAGGCCGGCGCGGGCGAGAAGCTGCTCGATGCGGCGCCCGTCTTCAGCCGCCAGGCGGCCGTCGACGACGGACAGGGAGGCGGCCATGCACATGCCGGCGGCGATGGCCTCGCCGTGCAGCCAGTCGCCCCAGGCAAAGGCCTCGATGGCGTGGCCGAAGCTGTGACCGAAGTTGAGCAGCGCCCGCCGCCCGCTCAGGTCCAGTTCATCGGCGGCGACGACCTCCGCCTTGATCTGGCAGCAGCGGGCAACGACGGCGGCGAGAGTGGCGGCGTCCCGCTCCAGAAGGGCGTCGAGCTGCTGTCCGATGCGGTCGAAAAAGGCGTTGTCGAGGATGGCGCCGTACTTGATGACCTCGGCCAGGCCGCTGACATATTCGCGCGGCGGCAGGGTATCGAGGGTGTCGAGGTCGATGACGACCTGCCGCGGCTGGTGAAAGGCGCCGATGAGGTTCTTGCCGAGTTCGTGGTTGATGGCGGTCTTGCCGCCGACCGAGGAGTCGACCTGGGCCAGCAGCGTCGTCGGCAGCTGAATCAGGTCGAGGCCGCGCTGGTAGGTGGCGGCGGCAAAGCCGGCGACATCGCCGACAAGGCCGCCGCCGAGGGCGATGACGAGGCCGTGGCGGTCGTATTTCTGCTGCAGCAGCCGTTGCCAGATGCGCTCGAGGGCGGCCAGATTCTTGTGCTGCTCGCCGGCTTCGAGCACGACGAGCTGAGGGTTGTCGGGGGACGCCGAGGTCCCGAGGACCTCGGCCAGCCGCGGCCACCAGTGGGGGGCGACGCCGCTGTCGCTGACGACGAGGGCATTGCGCCCGCGCCAACCGGCGTCGGCCCAGGCAGAGGACAGCAGGCCCGTGCCGATGCAGATATCGTAGCTGCGCGGGCCGAGATCGAGGCTCAGCCGCTCGAATTGCCGCCCCTGGGCTGTCGCCGCCATCTCAGTCCGCCTCCGCTGCGCCCCAGCCGCCGCCGCCCGGGGTCGAAACCTCGATGCGGTCGCCGGCCGCCACCCTGAGGGTCGCCGAGCCGGCCAGATCGATCGGCTCGCCGCCGCTGGGGATGTGGAGGTTGCGGCCGCTGGCGCCGTCGCCGCCGCCGGCCATTCCGCGCGGCCGCCGGCTGCGCCGGCTCGACAACAGCGACAGCGACACCGGCTCGGTAAAGAGCAGACGCCGGCAGACGCCGTCGCCTCCCGGCCAGCGGCCGGCGCCGCCGGAGCCGGCGCGAATCGAAAAGGACTCGAGCAGCACCGGATAGCGCAGTTCCAGCAGTTCGGCGTCGGTCAGGCGGGAGTTGGTCATATGGGTGTGGACAGCGGAGAGACCGGGGTGGCCGCGGACGGCGCCGGCGCCGCCGCAGATGGTTTCATAGTACTGGCTGTGGCTGTCTCCCCAACTTATATTGTTCATGGTTCCCTGCGAAGAAGCGGCGGCCCCGAGCGCCCGCAGCAGCATGTCGACGAGGATCTGGGAGGTCTCGACATTGCCGGCGGCCACGGCCGCAGGCGCTTCGGCGGCCAGCATGGAGGGCCGGGGAATGCGGATGTCGACGCGGTCGAGGCAGCCCGAATTCAGCGGTATCGGATGGCGGATCAGGCAGCGCAACACATAGAGAACGGCGGCGACGACGACAGAGCGCGGGGCGTTGAAGTTGCCGGCGTGCGGCCCCGAGGCGCCGCTGAAATCGAAAACGGCCGTACCGCCGGCCTCGTCGGCCTCGCCCTTGATGCGGATGTCGACGGCGAGACGGGTGCCGTCGTCGAGTTCGTCGCTGGCCTGAAACAGGCTGCCCCTGCGGCCGAGATCGCGCAGCAGCTCGGCCACGGCCGCCGCCGCATTGGCCCGCATGAAACCCATGTAGGCGCTGACCTCTTCGGCCCCGCCGCGACTGATCAGCGTCTGCAGCTCCCGCTCGCCGCGGCGGCAGGCGGCCACCTGGGCCTCGAGGTCGGCGAGGTTGCCGTCGACATGGCGCGATGGATGGGAGCCCGTGGCGAAAATGCGCCTCGCCGCGTCCCAGTCCTCGCTGCCGTCGCGGTCGAGGCGACAGGGCGGAATCAGCACCCCCTCCTCCTCGATGCGGCGGCTCGCGGCCGGCATGGAGCCGGGCTCGATGCCGCCGATTTCGGTGTGGTGGGCGCGGGCGCCGACCCAGGCAAAGAGGCGGCCGGCGCAGAACACCGGCTTGATGACCGTCAGATCCGGCAGATGGGTGCCGCCCTCGTAGGGGGAGTTCAGCATCCACAGGTCGCCGTCGCCCAGGTCCGCCCCCGCCGCCCGGGCGACGGCGGCGACGCTGTCTCCCATGGCGCCGAGGTGCACCGGCACATGGTGGGCGTTGGCGACGAGGGAGGCGTCGGCGGCGAAGACCGCGCAGGAGTAGTCGCGCCGCTCGCGGATATTGACCGAGACGGCGGTCTCGCGCAGCAACTCCCCCATCTGCTCGGCGACCGACATGAAGAGCTGATTGTATATTTCCAGGCGCACCGGGTCGCAGCGGACGGGGCCGGCCGCCGCCGCGGCCGCGGCCGAGCGGCGCCAGTGCAGGTTGCCCTGGCCGTCGAGCCAGGCGTTCCAGCCGGGTTCGACGACGAAGGTCGAGAAGTCGTCGAAAATCATGGCGGCCCCGTGGACCGAGGCCCCCTCCTCCTCGCCGTTGTCGAGCGCGGGCAGCTGCCGGCGGCGGTAGAAGGGCACCTGCTGCCAGTGCCCGCCGATCCAGACTCGATCGCGGAACTCGGGATCGCCGGCGGCCCTCTGCTGTGTCTGCAGGGGCGGCGTGGGCGCGCGGCGGCCGGCTACCCGGCCCTCGACTTCAACGCTGACAATCCTCGGCGCATGGGCCGCCCCGAGGGCGCGCAGGCCGAGGTTCTCGCGGCACAGGCGCTGCCACTGCCGCTGCAGTTCGTCGCGCCCGGCGAAGTCGAGGGCATGGGAGATTTCGGCGCGGCCCGGGCGCAGGTGCACCAGGGGGCGCATGTCGATGTCGCCAGTGCCCTCCTGCAGGCGGATCTCGGCGCGCACTTCGCGCTTCAGCCGCTCGATGGCCTCTGTCAGCAGCTCCCAGGGGCAGTCCTGCAGCGGCTGTTCGATCAGCTGCTCCCTCTTGACCTTGAGGTCGGCTCCGGCAATGCCCCAGGCCGACAGGATGCTGGCGCAGGGGTGGGACAGCAGCCGCTCGATGCCGAGTTCCCCGGCCACGCGGCAGGCAATCTGGCCGGCGGCGCTGCCGAAGACGACGAGGGCGTAGTCGCGGGGGTCGCGGCCGCGGGCCGTGGTAACACGCTTCAGGGCCCGGGCGACGCCGGCTACGGCGACGTCGATGAAGCCCTCGGCCAGTTCGAGCGGACTCAGCTCTTCGCCGCCGCCGGCGAGTTCGGCCGCCATCTCGGCGAAAAGCCGCTGCACCGGTTCAAGGGTCGGCAGCCCGTCCCCCTCAGGGCCGAAGATCGGGCGGAACAGGCGCGGCCGCAGGCGCCCGAGGAGGAAGTGGCAGTCGGTGATCGTCAGGGGGCCGCCGCGGCCGTAGCAGGCCGGCCCCGGGCGCGACCCGGCCGAGTCGGGGCCGACCTGGAGACGGCTGTTGCGGTGCCCGAGCACCGAACCGCCGCCGGCCGCCACCGTATGCACCCGCAACATGGGGGCGTTGATGTAAACGCCGGCGATCTCGTCGCCGGCGATCTCGTCGAAACGGCCGTCGAAGCAGCTGACGTCGGTCGAGGTGCCGCCCATGTCGAAGCCGATCAGCCGCTCGTAGCCGGCGGCGCGGCCGCCGAGCGCCATGCCGACGACGCCGCCCGCCGGCCCCGACAGCACAGTGCCGCTGCCGCGGGCGCGGTCGGCGGCGACGACCCCGCCGAAGGACTGCATGCACCAGATTCTGCTGTCGGCCCCGGTCGCCGCCCCCTCTCCGGGACCCTCGAGGCCGCTGAATTCCCGCAAGTCGTCGAAATAGTTGCGCAGAACCGGCGTCAGGGCCGCGTCGGCGACGGTGCCCGAGGCCCGTTTGACGAAGCCTGGGCGGGGGGCCGTGTCGCTGCTGAGAACGACGGTGGCGAAGCCGGCGGCGCGGGCGAGCTCGCCGAGAATCCTCTCGTGCTCAGGGGCGATCCAGGAGTGGAGCAGCGCCACGGCCACGGCCTCCTGTCCCCGAGCGCGAAATTCCCGCAACTGCCGGGCGACGGCATCGCCATTGAGCGGCTGCAGCACCTTGCCGGCGCTGTCGATGCGCTCGTCGACCTCGAGCACAGGGCCGTAGAGGTGCGGCGGCCTCTGCGGCGCCAGGGCGAAGAGATCGGGCCGCGTCTGATCGCCTATGGCCAGGAGGTCCCCGAAGCCGCGGGTCACGACCAGCAGGGGGCGGTTGACCTTGCGCTCGAGCAGGGCGTTGGTGACGACGGTGGTGCCGATGCGGATGCTGGCGATGGGCGCCTCGGGCTCGGCGGCGGCGCCCGCACCGACGGCGTCCATGACCCTGCGAATGCCGGTGATTATGGGGTTTTGCCCGGCCGCGCCGGCGGGGGTGTCGGACAGCACCTTGTCCATCCTGACACGGCCTGTGGGCGTCTGCGCCAGGAGGTCGATGAAAGTGCCGCCGCAGTCAATCCAGAAATGCCATCGGCCATCGCCTGCCGTGCGCTTTGCCGCCGCCATTAATAGACGAAGCTGTGGCTTCTGCGCCTCTCTTCGAGGGCCGATCGGCCGAAGTGGCCGCGGTAGCAGCGGCTGAAGTGGGAGCTCGACAGGAAGCCGCAGGACAGGGCGATCTCGGCCACCGGCAGGGAGGTCTGCAACAGCAGCGAATGGGCGAACTCGAGCCGCAGGGCGCGGTAGTACTTCAGCGGCGGCAGCCCCGTGTGGCTCTTGAAGAGGCGCTCGATCTGCCGCACCGAGAGCCCGACATAGCTGGCGATATAGGGCAGGGAGCGGGGTTTTTCGAGGGAGCTGTCCATGACCCGGATCGCCTTCTGCAGCTTTGGAGGGAAGGCGGCACCGAGCAGGGGCACCGGTTTGTCGGCCCCCTTCTCACCGGAGTCCCGCTGGCGCTTGTAGACGAACTCCTCCGATACCCGCGCCAGAATCTGATCGCCGAGGTCCTTGCGCAGCAGCCACAGCATCATGTTCAGAGGCGCGGTGCCGCCGGTCGCGGTGTAGCGCCGGCGGTCGATCTCGAAGAGGGTGGCGCGCGCCTGGACATGGGGAAACATCTCCTGCACCGCCGCCAGGTTCTCCCAGTAGACCGTGCATCTGTAGCCGTTCAGCAGGCCGCAGACCGCCAGCAGCCAAGAGCCGGTGCAGATGGCGCCGAGAACGCCTTTGCGCCGGTCGAACTGCTGCAGATGGCGTTTGTAGGGAAGGATATCGATGCGCTGAATGTCGACGCCGCCGCAGACAATGAGAACGTCGACCGCCAGATTTCCGCCGAGCCTGGCATCGACCTTGAGTTTGATGTCGTTGCTGGCCATCACCGGCTGGCCGTCGAGCGACACCAGCTTCCACTGGTAGAGTTCGCGTTTGTGGATGTAATTGGCCATGCGCAGCGGCTCGATCGCCGAGGAGAAGGCGATCATGGAAAAAGACGGCAACAGCAGGAAGCCGAAGTGCGAGTGGCGGGGCCGGGGAATCATCACATTCATCGGGAATTTTCAGGCAACCCCGGCAACCGGCCCTCGGGGCCGGCTCCCCGGGCGGAGCGGCCGGAGACCTTCACCCGGGCGGCGCTGCGGGGATTCGCTGGCTCGGGCGGGCAACCCGGGGCGGCGCCCTCTCGCCGGCAGGCGAAACAGCCGCCTCGAACAGCATCATGCACTAGCAATATAGCACAAAGCGGCGGCGACTGCCACCGGCCCGGGGAAAACCGGCCCAGGACCAACCCCGGCCGTTTGGCAGAGGCGCTGGGCAGACGGACATGAAAACAGCGAAGGAGGCGGGCCTGCCCCCTTCAGTCTGACATCCGCGCTCCCTTTCTGCTATTATCCCGCCTGAAGCCGGCCGCGCCGGGCTTCTGCCCGACCTCAATGTGGCACCATGCTACAGAGGTTCCGACCCGGCCCGCCCCGCCCCGCCCGCCCCTTCGCATCCGTCCCTGTCCCCCACCGCCATTGATCTCTCCCCGTCTCGCCCTGCTGCAGCGCTGCACCGGCACGACAGCCATGGGCGGCGGCCTGCTGCTCATTGTCGCCGCCCTCGTCACCCTCGTCGACGTCGTCGGCCGCAAGCTGTTCTCCCTGTCCCTGGTCGGCGCCTTCGAGTTTCTCCAGATCGCCCTCGGCATCAGTATTTTCTGCTTCCTGCCGCACTGTCAGCTCGCCGGCGGCAATGTCGCCATCCACCTCTTTTCACGCTCCTGGCCGAGCTGGCTGCTGCGCCTCAGCGAGGCCCTGGCCAACCTGCTCTATGCCTTCTTCGCCGCCCTGCTGCTGGCGCGGGGCCTGGAGCGGGCCGCCGACCTCTGGCGCTACGGCGAGACCACCCAGATGCTGGCCTACCCGCTGTGGCTGTCCTTCGCCGTCGTCCTGCCGGCCCTGGCGCTGCTGCTATGGACCTGCCTCCACTGCCTGCTGGCCCCGGCGGCGGTCGCCCGCCACCGCCAGGCTTCGGCCCCGCCGCTGCTGGACGGCAGCTGATCTCCGTGGACTGGGAACTGATGGTCGGCGCGACCCTGTTGCTGGCCCTGCCGCTGCTGCTGCTGCTGTGGACCTGCCTCCACTGCCTGCTGGCCCCGGCGGCGGTCGCCCGCCACCACCAGGCTTCGGCCCCGCCGCTACTGGACGGCAGCTGATCTCCGTGGACTGGGAACTGATGGTCGGCGCGACCCTGTTGCTGGCCCTGCCGATGCTGCTGCTGCTGCGGGTGCCCGTAGCTATCGCCCTGATCACGGCCGGCAGCGTCGGCTACTGCCTGTTGAACGGCTGGCTTCCGCTGCTCCACTACCTGAAGACGATGCCGCTGAACAAGTTTTCCAGCCACTCCCTGTCGGTCATTCCCATGTTCATCCTCATGGGGCGGTTCGCCTTCAACGCCCGCCTCGGACGCGACCTGTTCGACGCCGCCCACGCCCTGCTCGGCGGCTTTCGCGGCGGAGTCGGCATGGCGACGATCGGCGGCTGCGCGGCCTTTGGCTCGATCTGCGGCTCCTCCCTGGCGACGGCTTCGACCATGGGCGAGCTGGCCCTGCCGGAAATGAAGCGCTTCGGCTACAGCGGCGGCGCCGCCACCGGCATCCTCGCCGCCGGCGGCACCCTGGGGATTCTGATTCCGCCGTCGATCGTGCTGATCATCTACGCCATCCTGACCGAACAGAACATCACCAAGATGTTTGTCGCCGCCGTCATCCCGGGGCTGCTGGCGGCGAGCCTCTACATGGTGGCGATCTTCATCTGGGCCCGGAGGCGCTGGCCGCAGGCGCGGCCGCACAGCATCGACCGGCGCCGGCAGTTGGCCACCCTGGTCCGCTCCCACCACGCCCTCTGGCTTTTTATCATCGTCATGGGCGGCATCTACAGCGGCTGGTTCACGCCGACCGAGGCCGCCAGTATCGGCGTCGTCTATACCCTGGCGCTGTTTTTCATCCGCCGCGGTCCGCAGTGGCGCGAACTCCAGGCCTCGCTGCTGGCGACGGCCAAGTTCTCGGCCATGATTTTCCTCATTCTGCTCGGCGCTGAAATCCTCAACTCGGCCCTGGCCCTAGCCGGCATGCCCGTGGCCATCGCCAACTGGGCGGCTGCGCTCGAATGGCCGCCGCTGGTGGTCGTGGGGCTGATTCTGCTGCTGTTTCTCGGCCTCGGCTGCATCCTTGACAGTCTCTCCATGGTGCTGCTGACCGTGCCCCTGCTCTTCCCCGTGGTCATCGGCCTCGACCTGGCGGTGCCGGCGAATCAGGTCGCCATCTGGTTCGGCATCCTCGTCCTCAGCGTGGTCGAGGTCGGGCTGATCACGCCCCCCTTCGGCCTCAATGTCTTCGTCATCAACCATCTGGCGCCCCAAGTGCCGCTGCGCGACACCTTTGCCGGCGTCCTTCCCTTCCTCGCCATGGACCTGCTGCGGATTCTGCTGCTGCTGGCCTTCCCCGCCCTCTCCCTGGCCCTGCTGTGAAAGGCGGCGCTGAACCGCGGCGCTTCGCCGTTCTCATCCTGTCCGCCACCGGCGCCGCCGAGGCCCTCTCCTTCAGCGCGGCGGCCGTCGCCCGCAGCTGGACCCTGGTGCGGGTGTTCTTCTTCGCCGAGGGCACGCTGCTGGCGACCTCGGACGCCGCCATCACCCCCTGGCGCGAGTTGCAGCGACAGGCCGGAAGCGGCGATCTCTGGGTCTGCGCCTCCTCCCTCGCCCGGCGGCAGGGCGACGTCGTCGCTACCGGAGTCAGCACCGGCGGCCTCGTGCAGTTGGCCGAGCTGGCCGACGGCAGCAACCTGATGCTGACCTTTCACTGAGCGCGACCTTGAGATCCGATGCGAACTCCGACGGCCGGCGCCGGCGCTGCTGCTTCCTCGTCGGCGCCGATCCTCTGGGCGCCGATCAGGGGCGGCAGCTGCAGGAGAGTCTGGAGATGGCGCTCTCTTTCGCCCTCCTCGACCGGCCGTTGAATCTGGTACTGACGGGCGCCGCCGCCGCCCTGCCGCAGGCCGAAGCCGCCTGCCGCATCAGCGCCGAGATCAGTGAACCCTGGGAGTTTCTGCGCGACTCGGCGGCCGTCTCCATCTATCTTCACGAAGCGCCCCAGAGCCTGACTGGGGGCGCAGAGGCCTCCCATCCGCAGATCGTCGAACCGCGATCTCGCCCGCCTGCTGGCGCAGGGCGGCCCCACCTTTTGCCTGTAGTCGTGGCGCGGCTCCACATCCTCGGCTCCTGCGCCGCCCGCAACAGGGGTGAAGACGGCGTCCTCCGGCGCTGCGCCCGTCTGAGCCGGCGGGGCGACAGCATCGCCCTGCTCGACGCCTCCCTGGCGCAGTCCCCCGAGGCGGCCGAGCTGGCCGCCGCAGGGCGGCTGTCAGTCTTCGCCGTCGGCTACGACGGCAGGCCCGTCAGGGGCATCCACTCCATCGGTTACGCCGGCCTGGTGCAGCTGGCCGAGGAGCACGACCAGACCCTCAACTGGTGCTGAGCGACCGGACTGCTGTCATTGTTCGACAAAATCCGGCAGGCCCGTCAGGGGCATCCACTCCATCGGTTACGCCGGCCTGGTGCAGCTGGCCGAGGAGCACGACCAGACCCTCAACTGGTGCTGAGCGACCGGACTGCTGTCATTGTTCGATAAAGTACGGCAGGCCCGTCAGGGGCATCCACTCCATCGGTTACGCCGGCCTGGTGCAGTTGGCCGAGGAGCACGACCAGACCCTCAACTGGTGCTGAGCGACCGGACTGCTGTCATTGTTCGACAAAGTCCGGCGGCTTCTCCGAGCCGCCGCTGAAGAGAAACTTTTCCATCTCCTCTTCGAGAAACTTGCGGGCATTGGGATCGATCGGCGTCAGGCGGTATTCGTTGATCAGCATGGTCTGGTGGGCGACCCACTTCTGCCAAGCTTCACGCGAGATGCTGTCGAAGATGCGCTGGCCGAGATCGCCCGGGTAAGGGGCTCTGTCGAGGCCCTCGGCCTCAATGCCGAGCAGGGCGCACTGGACTTTTCTTGTCATGACTGGGTAGGGAGGGGGATTGTCAGGGAACGGAGCAGACGTTTGACCGGGGCCGGCAGGCCGCCGCCAAACTCCTGTTCTTTATACCAGCAAAGTGCCCCGCCCTCCTCGATTCGGTCGTCAAATCCGGCGGGAATATCGGCGAGAAGCGGCCGCATCTCGAGCTCAAAGTGGCTGAACCCGGTCTTCACCGGCGGCAGCGACACCAGCTTCGGGCGCCGCCAGCCGCGCTCGACGAGCCAGGCCTCGGCGTGTCGGCGGCGGTTGAACTCCGGCGGCGCCCAGAGGCCGCCCCAGACGCCGGCCGGCGGCCGCCTCTCGAGGCGGATGCCGCCCTCTGCATCGCGCAGCAGCAGCAGCCAGGAGGTCTTGCTCGGTCGGACCCTGACGTCGGCCTGCTGCGGGTAGGCCTCGGGCTCGCCGGCCCTGAAGGCGAGGCAGTCCGATTGCAGCGGACACTGATCGCAGTCCGGTCGCCGCGGCCGGCAGACGGAGCTGCCGAGGTCCATGAGGGCCTGATTGTAGCGGCCGCAGTGTCGCGGCGGCGCCAGCTCCCCGGCCAGCGGCCAGAGCTTGCGCTCCAGGGCCGCAGCCGTGCCTTCAACGGCAAAACAGCGGGCCAGGACGCGCTTGACATTGCCGTCGAGAATGGGGGCGCAGCCGCCGAAAGCGAGACTGTGGATGGCGCCCGCCGTCGAGTGGCCGATACCGGGCAGGGCTTGCAGCTGATCGACGCCAGCGGGCAGGGAGCCGTCGTGGCGTTCGACGAGAATCTTCGCCGCCCGCTGCAAGTTGCGGGCGCGGCCGTAAAAACCGAGGCCGGACCAGAGACGCAGCACCTCGTTGAGCGGGGCCGCCGCCAGGGTCGGGATGTCGGGAAAACGGGCGATGAAGGGTTCGAAGTAGGCCAGAACGGTCTCGACCCGCGTCTGCTGCAGCATGATTTCACTGACCCAGACGCGATAAGCCGTAGCCGGCCGCTGCCAAGGCAGGTCGTGGCGGCCCCTGTCGGCATGCCATCGGCAGAGCCTGGAGGCCCAGAGCTCTCTACTGCCGGGGTCGTCTGTAGTCGGCGGAGCGGCCGCCGTTCTGGGTTCTGGCATCCGCGGGATGCCGCCCGCTCAGCTGTGGGCGGGCGGGATGATGCTGACTGTCTGTTTTTTCAGGCGGCCGCTGCGGTGGAATTTGACAGCCCCCTGAACCAGCGCGAAGAGGGTGTAGTCGCGGCCGACACCGACGTTGTCGCCCGCGTGGAAGCGGGTGCCGCGCTGGCGCACCACTATGGTGCCGGCGTTGACCTGCTGGCCGCCGAAGCGCTTGACGCCGAGGCGTTTGGAGTGAGAGTCGCGCCCGTTGCGGCTGCTTCCGCCTGCTTTCTTGTGAGCCATGGGATGTCCTTCCTTAAGAGTCGATAGCGAGAATCTTCAGCTCGGTGTAATCCTGGCGGTGGCCGATGTGGCGCATCGAATGCTTGCGGCGGCGAAAGTTGATGACCTCAATCTTCGGCCCGCGGCCCTGACCCAGGACCTGGGCCCTGACTTTGGCCTTGGCCAGGGTCGGGGCGCCGACGGCGATCTTGTCGCCCTTGCGCAGCATGACGACATCGGTCAGTTCAACGGTGGAGCCGGCCTTGGCCTCGAGGCGTTCGACCCGGAGTACCGACCCCGGTTCGACCCTGTACTGCTTGCCGCCGTTGCGGACGATCGCGTAAATCATGAGAAGAGAGAAAAGGCGAAAAGCGGATCCAGCGGGATCCGCCCTCCGATGAATAAAAATCCCTGGCAGTGTCCTACTCTCACACGGATGCACTCCGCACTACCATCGGCGCTGAATCGTTTCACTTCCGAGTTCGGGATGGGATCGGGTGGTTCCAATTCGCTGTGGCCGCCAGGGAAACTGGCAGGGGCGCCGCCTCGAATCGCTTCGCGGCGAACGCCTCCATAGGCAGAAAATCAACGGGGCCGGCCAAGCCGGCTGCGCGGTGCGCTACAAGCGACACCCCTTCGTTGTCCGGGTGTCGCACAGTCAAGCCTCACGGTCAATTAGTACTGGTCAGCTAAACGCGTTACCGCGCTTACACATCCAGCCTATCAAAGTGGTGGTCTACCACAGACCTTCAGGAGCCTCGGGGGCTCGCGAGATCTTATCTTGGGAGAGGCTTCCCGCTTAGATGCTTTCAGCGGTTATCCCTTCCACACTTAGCTACCCGGCGGTGCCACTGGCGTGACAACCGGAACACCAGAGGTGTGTCCACTCCGGTCCTCTCGTACTAGGAGTAGCTTCCCTCAAATCTCGAACGCCCACGGCAGATAGGGACCGAACTGTCTCACGACGTTCTAAACCCAACTCACGTACCACTTTAAATGGCGAACAGCCATACCCTTGGGACCTGCTTCAGCCCCAGGATGTGATGAGTCGACATCGAGGTGCCAAACTCCTCCGTCGATATGAACTCTTGGGAGGAATTAGCCTGTTATCCCCGGAGTACCTTTTATTCGATGAGCGATGGCCCTTCCATACAGAACCACCGGATCACTAAGACCTGCTTTCGCACCTGCTCGACTTGTATGTCTCGCAGTCAAGCATCCTTATGCCTTTACACAAACCACACGATTTCCGACCGTGCTTAGGATACCTTCGCGCTCCTCCGTTACTCTTTGGGAGGAAACCGCCCCAGCCAAACTACCCACCATGCACTGTTCACGATCCGGATAACGGACCTGTGTTAGAGCTCCAAATATATCAGGGTGGTATTTCAAGGTTGACTCCACTCAGGCTGGCGCCTGAGTTTCAAAGTCTCCCACCTATCCTACACAAACATACTCAAAACTCAATGCAAAGTTGCAGTAAAGGTTCACGGGGTCTTTCCGTCTAGCCGCGGGTACGCTGCATCTTCACAGCGAATTCAATTTCACTGAGGTCTCGGTGGAGACAGTGTGGCCATCGTTACGCCATTCGTGCGGGTCGGAACTTACCCGACAAGGAATTTCGCTACCTTAGGACCGTTATAGTTACGGCCGCCGTTTACCGGGGCTTCGATCAGAGGCTTCGTCCGAAGACTGACCTCCTCAATTAACCTTCCGGCACCGGGCAGGCGTCACACCCTATACGTCCACTTGCGTGTTTGCAGAGTGCTGTGCTTTTAGTAAGCAGTCGCAGCCACCTGGTCACTGCGGCCGG
Organism: Candidatus Porifericomitales bacterium; assembly: GCA_965237735.1. GTDB lineage: Bacteria > Pseudomonadota > Gammaproteobacteria > CBDEFV01 > CBDEFV01 > CBDEFV01. The sequence continues at coordinate 22,785 of CBDEFV010000001.1, forward strand.
CCTCAGCTTCTGGAGCAAGTCCATTCACCAAAGCCGGCGCACCTTCTCCCGAAGTTACGGTGCTATTTTGCCTAGTTCCTTCACCGAGATTCGCTCAACGCCTTGGGATTCTCTCCCTGTCCACCTGTGTTGGTTTGCGGTACAGTCTTTCATGATCTGAAGCTTAGAAGATTTTCCTGGAAGCATGGCATAAATCACTTCTCCCCGTTTGACGGGGGATCGTCATCAGGTCTCAGATTGCGGCTCCGGATTTGCCTGGAACCGCCATGTCCTACCCCTTTAAACCAGGAATTACCGTCACCTGGCTGACCTAGCCTTCTCCGTCTCTCCATCGCAACCATAAAAGGTACGGGAATATTAACCCGTTTCCCATCGACTACGCATTTCTGCCTCGCCTTAGGGGCTGACTAACCCTGCTCCGATTAGCGTTGTTCAGGAAACCTTGGACTTTCGGCGGGAGGGTTTTTCACCCTCCTTGTCGTTACTCATGTCAGCATTCGCACTTCCGATACCTCCAGCAAACCTCCCGGTTCGCCTTCAACGGCCTACGGAACGCTCCCCTACCAACCGTCCTGAAGGACGGCCCCGCAATTTCGGTGCACGGCTTTAGCCCCGTTAAATTTTCCGCGCGGAGAAGCTAGACCAGTGAGCTATTACGCTTTCTTTAAAGGATGGCTGCTTCTAAGCCAACCTCCTGGCTGTGTTAATTTCTCCACATCGTTTCCCACTTAGCCGTAACTTGGGGACCTTAATTGGCGGTCTGGGTTGTTTCCCTCTCCACTACGGATCTTAGCACCCGCAGTGTGTCTCCCGTGATTGCACTTTCCCGTATTCGGAGTTTGCTATGGTTTGGTAAGTCGGGATGACCCCCTAGCCATTACAGTACTCTACCCCAGGAAGTGAGACACGAGGCTCTACCTAAATAGATTTCGGGGAGAACCAGCTATCTCCGGGTTTGATTAGCCTTTCACTCCGATCCACAGCTCATCCAATGATTTTTCAACATCAAATGGTTCGGGCCTCCAGTCAGTTTTACCTGACCTTCACCCTGGCCATGGATAGATCACCCGGTTTCGGGTCTACACCCAGCGACTGAAGACGCCCTGTTCAGACTCGGTTTCCCTACGCCTCCACTATACGTTTAAGCTTGCCACTGAGAGTAAGTCGCTGACCCATTATACAAAAGGTACGCGGTCACCCCGACCAGAAAAGCCGGTCTGAACGGCAAGCCGTCCATTCCAGCGGAGATTCCGGTCAAAGGGCTCCCACTGCTTGTACGCACACGGTTTCAGGTCTATTTCACTCCCCTAACAGGGGTACTTTTCACCTTTCCCTCACGGTACTGGTTCACTATCGGTCAGCAAGGAGTATTTAGCCTTGGAGGATGGGCCCCCCATGTTCGGTCAGGATAACACGTGTCCCGACTTACTCAAAACGTCTGACAAAACCTTTCGCGTACCGGACTATCACCGTCTATGGTCGATCTTTCCAGATCATTCCGCTAGATTTTGCCCTACTTATGGCTCTTCCCCTTTCGCTCGCCGCTACTAAGGGAATCTCAAATTGATTTCTTTTCCTCCGGGTACTAAGATGTTTCAGTTCCCCGGGTTCGCTTCCACAGCCTATGTATTCAGCTGTGAATGACCGACAAAATCGGCCGGGTTTCCCCATTCGGACACCCCCGGATCAATGCTTATTCGCCAGCTCCCCGAAGATTTTCGCAGACAATCACGTCCTTCATCGCCTCTTGCTGCCTAGGCAGCCACCGTGCGCGCTTATTCGCTTGACTGTGCGACCCCGGGCGACGAAGCGCCGGAGTGTCATCAGTCGAGCAACGACACAGCGCAAACAGGACCGACACGGAAGGTCGGTCTTGTTCCCGTTGTTTTCTGCCTGTAAAAGATCATGTTGGCAGGTGTTCTGCACCTGCAGCGATTCACAATTATATAGCTGTTTTTTTAAAAAGAACTGAATTTTGCATGTTTTTGCAAAAAAGTTTGCAAATTTTCGCGCCGGGCGATTCGCCGCCCGCGACAAAAGCCAGGCGATGGCCGGATTCTGCCGCCCTTTCAGTCGCTGTAATCGGGCTCGTCGCGGTCGAGCAGACGCAACAGCGCCGGCCACTCATGGGCGCCGGGAGGGCTCGCTTGGCGGAACTGGCGCGCGGTCAACGCCTGGGTTTCGGCGGCGACGCACCTCAGGGGCGCGCCCGTCGCCAGGGCCGCATTGTGCACGCGGCAGGCGCGGTCGAGATAGTACATGCGCACGAAGGCGGCGGCGACGGTCTCGCCGGCCGTCAGCAGGCCGTGGTTGCGCGGGATCCAGCAACTGAATTCTGCATGTTTTTGCGCAAAAAATTGCAGATTTTCGCGCCGGGCGATTCGCCGCCCGCGGCAAAAGCGGGGTACTGACCGGATTCTGTCGCTTTTTCAGTCGCTGTAATCGGGCTCGTCGCGGTCGAGCAGACGCAGCAGCGCCGGCCACTCATGGGCGCCGGGAGGGCTCGCTTGGCGGAACTGGCGCGCGGTCAACGCCTGGGTTTCGGCGGCGACGCACCTCAGGGGCGCGCCCGTCGCCAGGGCCGCATTGTGCACGCGGCAGGCGCGGTCGAGATAGTACATGCGCACGAAGGCGGCGGCGACGGTCTCGCCGGCCGTCAGCAGGCCGTGGTTGCGCAGAATCAGAGCGTTGCAGGAGCCGAGGCTCGCGGCTATGCGCCGGCTCTCGTCGGCCTCGAGCGACATGCCCTCAAAATCGTGCCAGGCGAGGTCTCCGTGAAGGATCAGGCTGTCGAGATTCAGCAGTTCGAGCGGCCCCTCGAGGGACGCGGCCACCAGACCGGCCTCGCTGTGGCTGTGGAACAGGCACTGCACCTCGGGCCGCGTCCTGTAGATGTGGCGGTGGATGACAAAGCCGGTGTAGTTGATGCCCTCATGCCGATGCCGTCGCCGTCGCCGGACTTGCCCGGGCCCTCGCCGTCGAGTTCGACCAGATTGCTGGCCCTGACCTCGTCGTAGCGCAGGCCGAAGCGCAGCATGAGGAAGCGGTTGTCAGCGCCCGGCACCCGGGCTGTGATGTGATTCCACACGATGTCGCTGAAACCGAAGCGGTGGGCCAGGCGGTAGCAGGCAGCGAGGTCGATGCGGCGTTGCAATTGTTCGGGTGTCATGCGGAGTCCCCCTTGGGCGGCAGCGAAGAAAGGGAAAACTGAATCGCTCAGTCAAGGGGTTGACAGCTTTCTCGGCTATTGTAGTGCAAGGTCCCCCCACTCAATGAACACTTCAATCGAGCGCCCCGAACCCAGACGACTGCTGTTCCATGTCGAGAGCCTCCTCGGGGGTGGGCATGCCCGGCGGGCCGCAGCCATCGCCCGCGCCTGCGCCGACCGCGGTTTCGAGGTGCTCGTCGCCAGCGGCCGCCGCCCTGCCGGGGAGCATCTGCCCTGGCTCGCCCTGCCGCGACTCGGCATCCGCGGCCAGGATTTTTCCACTCTGGTCGACGAGCGCGGCCGCGATGCCGACGGGCGGCTGCTCGCCGAGCGCCGCCGCCGGTTGCTGGCCGCGGCGGCCGAATTTCGCCCCCAGGCCGTCGTCGTCGACACCTGGCCCTTCGGCCGCCGCCGCTTCGCCTTTGAGATCGAACCCCTGGCCCAGTGGGCCCGCTCGGCCTCGCCGCCGGTCCTGGTCGTCTGCTCCCTGCGCGACATCCCCCAGCCCAAGACCAGGGCGGGCCGCATCGAGGAGATCTTCGACCGGCTCGAGCGCTACTTCGATCGGCTACTGATTCACGGAAGCCCCGAGGTCGATCTGCTGTCGTCGGCCTTTCCCGCCATCGCCCGCCTCGATCGACCGGCCTCGACTCCGAGCCGCCACTGGAGCGGCTATGTCACGGCCGCCCGCGGGCACAGACCCTGGCGCCAGGGCACTCAGGTGCTCGTCTCCGGCGGCAGCGGCTCGGTCAGCCTGAAGCTGCTGCGCACGGCCCTCGCCGCCCGCCCCCTGACCTCTGTGGCTGAAGCCGGCTGGCTGCTGCTGGCCGGCCCACGGCTGGCACAGGCCGACTTTGCCGACCTCCGCCGGCAGGCGCCCGCCGGCGTCAGGGTCGAGCGCAACCGCTCCGATTTCGCCGCCCTGCTCAGCGACTGCCGCCTGTCGATTTCCCAGGCCGGCTACAACACCGCCTGCGACCTCCTGGCGACGGGCGCGCCGGCCGTGCTCGTGCCCTACAGCGAGGGGGAGGAAGCCGAGCAGACCCTCAGGGCCGCCTGGATGGAGCGCAGCGGCCGCGCCCTGACCGTGGCGGAAAAAGAGCTCGGCGGCGAAACCTTGGCCGCCGCCGTCAACGGCGCCCTCGAATTGCGCCCCCGGCCCCTGGCGACATCGCAACTGAATGGAGCCGAGCAGTCGGCCTGGCTGCTACAGCAGTGGATCGAGCGGAGACCTTCGTGAAGACCCTCCCGCGACAGGGCGGCAGCGATCCGCCACAGCTGCTCGAGCAGAGCCTCGATGCCTGGCGGCAGGCCGGGCGCACGGCGACTTTCTGGTGGCGCGACGACGACGCCGCCGCTCCCCATCGGGGCCTGGACCAGCTGCTGCGTCTCAGGGCCGATCTCGGAGTGCCCATGGCCCTCGCCACCGTGCCTGCCCAGCTCGAGGCCGGGGTTGCGGCAACCCTCAACGGCGAGCAGAATCTGTGGATTCTGCAGCACGGCTTCGACCACTGCAACCGGGCGCCGGCCGGCTGCAAGAGCTGTGAATTTCCACCGTCCCTCGAGCCGGCGGCCGCCATCGCCCGCCTGCAACGGGGACGGCAGCTGCTGACCGAGGCTTTTGCCGGGCGCTTCCTGCCGGTGCTGGTGCCGCCTTGGAACCGCTTCGACGACGGCCTGCGCCCGCAGCTGCCAGCGGCGGGACTCGGCGGCATCTCGGCCATGTGGCCGCGCCCCCGGCCGGCGGTCGATTCGCTGATCGAAGTCAACTGCCACCTCGACCCGGTCGAATGGCATGCGCCCCCCAGCCGCGCCAGCCGCTTCATCGGCGGCTGGCGGGCGGCCGCCATGGCGGCGCGCCACCTGCAGGCGCGGCTCGCCGGCCCGGTCGACCCCGAAGAGCCGACCGGGCTGCTGACCCACCACGCCGCCTTCGACCGGGACTGCTGGGATTTCTGCCGCGACCTGATTGATCTCGTAACGCGCCATCCCGCGGCCCGCTGGCTGTCGCCGGCGGAACTGTTCAGGCTGGCCGGGCCCCCGGGGGAGCCATAGGCCACCAAGCCACTCCAGGAAGAATGGGAAGTCGATAATAACGTTGACTTATGAAGTCGGGTAAACTATAATCTTTTTACCATCAATGAATTTCACAATTGAGTCATCAACTTGTGAGCCTCTCACCCAACCAATCCTGGAAACTGGCTGAAAGAGTTTTCGGGGAGGGATGATATGCCTAGCACCCATACAAGGTTTGAGCGCCTTGTGCATTATGTATGTGAATTGTGCCCACGCGACAAACTTGGCGCAATAAGACTGAACAAAATTTTGTGGTATGCGGATACCTTTGCCTACCGTCTTCACGGAAAGACGATTAGCGGTGAAACTGCGTATATCAAGCGTCAGTTTGGTCCCGTCCCCCAAAATATACTGAAGGCACTTGAGAACCTTCAGGAGACAGGTGCGCTCAATGTAATAGAAAAACCATCGTATTCATTTGGAGAAATCAAGCGGGAGTATCACGTACTTACCGGAGCTGATGTTTCATGCTTTTCCGCCGATGAGCGTAAAATCGTCCGGGATGTAGCCGATATAATCTGCCATGAGCACACCGCTTCCTCCATTAGTGACCTCTCGCATGACATTATCTGGGAGTCTGCAAATTCAGGAGAGGAAATCCCTGTAAAAGCGGTGTTGGCAGCTCGTTATGGTCCCGTTACGGATGCTGACAAAAAATGGGCGTGTACTCTTATACAGGACTTTGAACGCTCCAGAGAAAAAAACAGGACCACTCCTCAAGCAAGACAATAAAAAGAGATCAGTTGATGCGCCTCTACATGCATGCAAGGACGGTTAGAGAAGATCCGCAAGTGGAAAAAATCATAGATGATGCGACAAAGAAAAATCCGCGTGTTTCAGATGCATTTGAAGCATTAAAGTGGCTTCTTGCAAGAAGATGCGACAAGCTTCCTCCTATAGAAATCGGTGGATCAGACCCAGAGGACGAAAAATATTACTTGTACCGCCAGGCGGGAGACCCTCAGGCAGGTACCCCGTCCATTCTCGTCTTATATGTCTACACTGATGACACTGTAGACATTAAGGGAGTAAATATAGATCCAGAGCCGGAACTTTGGGACTAGGGACAAGGCGGCGTTGACTCAGACGGTCCCGCCCCACTTGGGGTCGGGCCCGCTTTTCGCCGTCGTCGGCGCCCCTTCACTCTTTAATGAGTGCTTCAAGAATGGGAAATGGGCTCTCATGGAACGGAGGCTGAAGTGGCCATTCCACCTGCAGGGTCGTGGCCAGCAGATGTTGCCGTTGATATTCGCTGTACTTCCTGTACTGGGAACGCGGCAGGTCGGTGTTGCGAATGAAGGCAAAGTCCCATTTGTGGTTGAACTCGAACAGATTGATGGCCAGAATATCGAACTTGCCCGCAAGCAGGCATGTCGTTTTCAGCGATGTGCCGTCTGGCAGTAACACGAGTCGCTTGTCACTTGCATCTACCTGGCATCTGCCAACACGCCCGCCGTTCAGGGTTCTTACGGAGTTGGTCTGAAGGGACTTGACCTCAACGGTGATCTGCCTGCCTCGATACTCAAGGCTGAAGTCGGCTGGACGGCTGCGGTCGTGATCGTCATAGCGGATCAACTTGTGGATTCTCGCATCCGAAAACACCGTTCGCTGCAGTTTATATTCGGACAGAAAGCCAATGAGAATACCTCGTACGCTCGGGCGCTCGGACAAAACAGCATTGATATCGTCAACGGTTATTCCCCAGTCTTCAATGATGCCCACCTCAGCTACTTCCGCCGCTTGGTGAACACAAGAAAGTACGAATGGTTCTTGCGGGCGTGACGCTGGCGCACCATGCGGCTGATAGCAGGCCGATTGGGTCGGACCACGACAAAGAGGTCCTTGGCGTGGAATCCTCTGGCCGTGTACTCATTAATCATCTCGACATGCGTCAGATGTTGGACGTTGGCGCTGACTTCATCCTGACACTTGACAATAAAGACCCCTTTGTCGGTAAGGACCCGGAAGGCTTCGGCACCCGCCCTGAAGTACATATCCAGCACTGCCGCATGGTACTTCGGGCCACCTCGTGTCTCCCGTCCATTCGAGTAAGTGGATCTGAAGGCGGCATAGCTTCCGTTGCCGGCCAGATTGGTGGCGTCGGGCCGATACAGACCCTCCATATAAGGCGGGTCAAGAACAACGCAGTCAATCGAACCATCGCCGTAGGGAAGATTCCGGCAATCCATCCCGGTCTCGATGTCGGAGGCCAGCAGCTTGTAGGCCCCGGCAGGCACATGCCTCCAGAAAATCCCCTTGCCGTAAGTTACGTCCGCGACTGTCGCTCCTTCGGGCACATGCAGTTCAAGGATCAGCGGAAACAGGTCTTTATTGGAACCCTGATGGGCACTGCAGATGACGCTGCTGGTGGTCACGCCATCCGGCGATTTCCTGCGGGGCCGCAACCGGGCCCCGGAAGCTCCGGGTTCACCCAAGCCTGCAATTCGCTGACTTTCAGAAGGCATGACTTCCTCCCTGCGGCGGGGCAGCACCGTTCCCTATGACCGGCATCATGGCGATGCCGCCCGGCTTCGCTCAGTCGCCGCGCATGGCGCCGAGCAGGTGCAGCAGGCTGGTGAAGAGGTTGAAGATCGAGACATAGAGCGAGACCGTCGCCATGATGTAGTTGGTCTCGCCGCCGTGCACCATCTCGCTCGTCTGCCACAGGATGTAGCCGGCCATCAGCATGATGAAGATGGCGGAGACGGCCAGCGACAGGGCCGAAAGGCTGAAGATGGCCGCGGCTATGCCGGCGACAAAGGCGACGAGGATGCCGCTGATGATGAAGCCGCCGAGAAAGCTGAAGTCCTTCTGGCTCGACAGGGCGTAGGCCGAGAGGCCGAGGAAGATGATGCCGGTGCCGCCGAGGGCCGTCATGACGAGTTCGCCGCCGTTGGGCGTGGCCAGGTAGAAGCCGAGGATGGGGCCGAGCGTCAGGCCCATGAAGCCGGTCAGGGCGAAGACGCAGAGGATGCCCCAGGCGCTGTTGCGCAGGCGCGCCGTGGCCCAGAGCAGGCCGAAGTAGCCGACGAGCGTCAGCAGCAGGCCGGGGTGCGGCAGGTTCAGGGTGAGAGAAGCACCGGCGGTGACGGCGCTGAAGAGCAGCGTCATGGACAGCAACATGTAGGTGTTGCGGATGACATTGTTCGTCGCCAGGATGCGTTCCCGGCTGAGGGAGCGGACTTGAGCGGGCATGGGACAACCTCCTGAAAATGGGGAAAAAACTTTTGGCCGCCGCCGCTGCAATGGCCGGCAGAGCGATGGCACCATAGGGTTATTATAACGGCTGGCGCGAATTTTTCAAACTTTTATAAATTGCCGATTGCTCATGCCCCGCTCCCCTGCCCCGCCACTCTGTCAATTTTTCCCCGGCAACTGCCGCTGAAGCGCCTCCAGCCGCCGTCGCCTCTTCAGGCTCCGATATCAGGCTGATCCAATTTCATGACAGTCCGCACCGGAAATCAGCCAATTCTCAACAGTGGATATCAGGTCATCAAAGTCCATCCTGTCCGTACCACGCAGGCTGCATTCCCATACGGTCAGCACTCTCCATCCACTTTCCAGTAGAAGCTTACAGGCCTTCGCATCCCTTTTACGATTCTCAAGAATTTTATTTTTCCAGAATGGCCGGTTTGTAGCGGGCATCTGAAACATCGGGCAATTATGCCCATGCCAGAAACACCCGTTCACAAAAAGAACTGCGTTGAATCGACGAAACACCAGGTCAGGTGTCCCGGGCAGGTGCCTGTTGTGGAGCCCGTATCTGTATCCTCTTGCGTGCAGCGCTTTCCGTAAAAGAAGTTCCGGCTTTGTCTCCTTCGAGCGGATGGCTGACATCACCTGCCTTCTTTTTTCCCTGTCAAACACATCGACCATTGATGAAACCTGGATTTTCAATATTCAGCTGAGAAACGGAGTTGCCCGGATTCCTTCAGGAAGCGGGAGCCTGGCATTCATTCCTTCGATGGTATTTCCTCGTTGAACCCTTCTTCCCATAATCTCTGATACACCTGCAGGATTTTTTTTGACTGCCAATCACTGGGGACCCAGCTTGGATTTTTATGTATTGAACTGAAAAGCCTGTCTTCTGTGAAGGAAAGCAAACCCTTGTCTCTTCCCCACAGCGCGACTTTTTTCCAGAACTCCTGACCTGCCTTCACGACGGCAACCTGGGCATCAATTCCACTGAGAACTTTCTGATCTTTACGGGCACTGCGGTCCAATTCCTTCTTGTCATCAGCGGAGATCAGTCTGTCGATAAAATCTGAAGGCCAGTCAATTTTCAATTTACCGATTTCAACCCAGCACGCCTCCTTTTTGGCCCATTCGGTAACATTGCTGATACCATCAGGAGGATTGATCAGGACTTCGTGAACTTTTTCCGCAATCCGGGCGAGGCTTGATTCCATGGCTTCATCTATCGACTGGCGGCGCCAGATGGCCTGAAAATCCACACTCCTTTTCATTCCAGAAACATCGTGCGCCATTTTCGCTATGGTGTAGGCCACGATGTTGGCCCGATACCCCCCCTGATACCACTCCTGTCCGGTTACGAGCTTCTCCGTAGCCCTGAAAATTATTGCCTTTGCCATGGCTTCGCAATACCAGGCTTCACTGATATCGTCTCCCTCCCCAACCCACTTCTGCTTGATGTATTCCGAAAAGTAAACAAAATTTTTCTGGGCGCCCAGGCTGACCTTATGTGGGGCATCCCGCCAGACATTGATGAACTTGGCAAGGTCCGTTTTCGTAAACAGCTGTGACCGGGGATGTTCAAGATCAAATTTCTTTCTTCCCGCCCTTGTCAGCCGATAACGCGCATCAGCGTACTGACCGCGGGCACGTTCATAAAACCATTTGGTTCCCCTGAACGTCCCTTCAGGCGAGGGGGCAAAGATACGGCGCGAAAACTCCTCAATTCGAATGTGAAAAGGATGACTGGAATAGAAGTCGGCAGCATTTATACGGTTCTGGCTGTTGGCGCACTCCGAAATCCTGGGTACGACTTTTTCTGTAAGCGCCGGCTCCACTACAGATAATTTCATCTGTACAAAAATCTGTGACAGGTCTTTTCCGTCCCGGAGAGCCTGATGAATCGAAGCAGTTGTCTGGCCTCCGTTGACAATCTGAAAATTCTTCAGCCCGGACAGAATCTTGCCCCTTTCGGATTCTGTTACTTCCACGTTTTCTGCAGTCGCCGTTATGCCGTTGTTGTAGGCAAAGAACATGGTGGGTTCGGATTCCAGCGTTTTCTTGATGCCCTTGTTCACGTTTCCCCGGGCCTGCAGAAAGACCCTTACATTATTTTCGAGAAGACGCGCCCCCCAGTGGTCGTAAATTTTTGCCAAGACTTCACCGGGCAAAATCGTCAGGTATGATTCATGCTCCGCTTCCACATGCTGGGCAAACAGGACAGGAACCGCCCCCCCATACTCATGTTCCAGATCTATGTTGATTTCCTCCCGTCCACGGCCGTCGCTCAAAAATCTGCTCAGACGTTTGCTATCCCAGACACTGTAGGTGACCACCTTTTCATCCAGACTCTCTGCATCCCTGCGATCAACCCTGTCGCTCAGTTGCCGATTGCTGATCAGGAAAAGGCGGACTTTGTTCACCCTGCTCCACCGCTGGGAAATTAAATCAGCCAATCCGAATGCCCTGCTGGATTCCTCAAGCGAATTGCGCCAGTTGGGATCAAGAGCTTTTCTTAAGAATTTCACAGGACGTCGAAAAATCTCATCCATTTCTGTTTTTGTCAGGCGCCCAGCCTCACCGGAAGGATTGAAATCCGAAACGATCAGACTGAGCACGCCTGCTTCGTTGTCGTCCGGGTCACCTCCATAGGCATCAACCCTGATACCGCTCCTCACGGGTCCGTGATATGAAACGATGTCCACGCTCTCGATTTCCCCTGCCTCAACCAGAATCTCACAAAACTTTTCAACGAATATCTCCTCCATGTAGTTTCCTCTTGCTTCAGCCTCCGAAACTACATCTTGGAAAAGTTCTCCTACATACAGGTTAATTTCCTGACTGTCCATGTTCAATCAATACCTTGGAAAATTCGTCTTCCTCAACTCGAAATGGCTCGCAGGATGCGAGCAGAATCGAATAGCGCAGGTTTTCAATGCCTGGGGGATGCATGGAAGGCGTTATCCGCGGAAACCCCTCCTCCACCCCGTATAGACGTTCTCCTCCATACAGCCAGCGGCAGTCCGAATAATCTTCCTTCCAGTCAAATCCAGCTGCGGTCAACAGGTCTTCAAATTCATCGACCAAGGACAGATTGCCATCGGCAATCTTCGACCTTATCCTGTCTGCCAGATGAGTAATCGTTGCAGCCTGAAAGTCCTGATCGTCTGCCCTCATAACCTCTCCCACACAGAGAAACAGCAGATTGGGTTCGCTCGCATCCAGTTGCCGTCCGGACGAAATGATCACTTGGGGAGTTGTTGAATCCCTCCTGCTCTTTACTTCTACACTGACGCGACCAATTTCAAAATCCTTGGGAGAACCCAGGGGTCCCTTCCAGGACTTCACCGCCTGAGGCATATCCAATGGCATCAGGTGCTTCTCAAGGAACATCAGCTCTCCAAACAGCCCCCGCTGTTCTTCCGGGCTTAAACGATTCTCCCTCACGCCCTTCAACAGGCGGTGCCAGCGCCAAGTACGATTCAGGAAACGCTGAACTGCCTGTTCTCCGGTTTGTGCCGTTTCAATTGCTGAAATGATGTCAAGGCAAAGTCGATAAAATATTTCACGCTGGTCGGCATCCAGGAGTCTCAGGATCAGTTGATGTCGAACATCATCCACTGAAACTGCGTCAATCTGCAGTCCCTTGAATTTGGGCAGTCTGGATATCGAATTCTTTGGGACCTGATGTTGCAGGATCAGCAGACAGTTACGTTCCACATCAACAGCCCAGTACAGGTCCGAACTGATGGATGCATTCACGCGCAGTGCGTTTACGCCTGCAGTTTTTATCGGTGGTGCTATGCCACTCCAAGGATCACTCATCATCATCATCAGTGGCTTCCTCTTCAAGTTCGTGTCCGTAATTCTCACGAAACCAGGAAGTATTTACCAAGTATTCCACTTTTTTCTCCTGGCCCTCGGACTTCGGAAAGCTCATACTCCAAGCTACCACGGGTTTACTGTTGCTGAGATCTTCCCCACCTTCCCCAATTGCAAGCATGTGAATAATCAACAGCGGCTTTGAACGAACGCCGCGGTAAATGTGATCAGGATAGTTGACGCTGCTTTTGTTGTCCTGTCTGTGCTGTTTTTCCACCTCTGCGGCCTGGCCGTTCTCGAGTCCGACTTTTTCCATTCCTCTGGAAGCAACACGCTGCTTATTGGTAATCAGCAGTGTTTTGTTCCTGACGCTGCTTTTTCCCTGAGCTCTTCGTTGACAGACCAACTTAAAACCAAGGCTGTCGTCAATCAGCGAACGACTGAACCGTTCTTTTACGCCAGCAAAAAGTATGTCCCAAGTCTTCAGGACTGTTTTCTCATGTTTTTCAATGTAATCCTTGACATGGGTGGTCTCCGTGGCCATGGACTCTTGATGATTCTTAAATCGATTAAGAAAATCAATAACAATGGAAGAGGGTACTTCCCGAACCAACAACCCACAGTTAACAGGCTCGCCGTCTCCGGGTGCTTTTTGAATCCCGTGGAAAACATCCGCCGCCAGCCTGATTGCAGCCCGTCGATTTGTCTCGATGGAATCGTGGTCCCATAGCAGGGTCGCCGTCTCGATAAATCGATTGGCAAGGCCAATTGCGACAGTCTGCTTTACGCTGGAACCCATCTTGTTGCGTGCGGTCACTATGAGTGATGATGGGTGACTTCTGACCTTGAGGCCAAACTCTTCAGGTGTTGCACCTGCCCGCTCCATCCGGCGAAGATCATACCGCAGTTCCTCTATGGATTCAGTGATGTGGGCATACCAGCCCTCAGCCTCTTCCGGCATCCAGATTCTGCAAAGATCGTCATAACCCTGACGATAACCGAACCACCTGCCCATCTGCATCAGAGTGTCATACATTATTGATTTTCGCAGAAAGTAGCTGACATGCAGTCCTTCAAGGGTCATACCCCGGGATAACGAATAGCCGCCAACGGCGATCACGTTCAGACCAGAATCCCTGTATTCAGAGTAATTGAGACTGCCAAGAGAAGAGCTGTTTACCTCTACAACCTTGATCCTGGCTGCACCGTCAAACAGGTGCGGCTGAATGTTCTGCCATGAAACCCCGCAGTCAGCAGCAAACTCTCGGGAGAAAACACTTCGCAGCGCACCGATCTCTGGATCAAGAACAGCCTTTTCTTCAGGCTTCGCGCCATTTATGCGCAGGCTCTGCCTGATGACTTCCACAAACCCGTGAATTTCATCGCGTAGCTGTTTCTGGACCCTGACAAACCGAGAAACGTTGACAAGCATTGAATTATGTTCCCCTCTGTGGCCACGGACCACTCGTATTGCAATGGCAAGAATGAACGTTCGAATCGCCGTCCTGAGACTTTCTGTTGTCTCTCTGACTTCCAGTGAAATCGGGTGTTTCATGGGAATAATGTCCTCATTGTCTTCAATGGGGCGAATCACTTTGGATGCATCATTCAGAAACACCCGATCAGGACCGAAATAATTATCGGGAGGGTCCAGGTCAACAATAAAGTCTTTGGGAAACAGATCCTCACCGAACATCTCATCATCACTGTCCGGGTCTATGAAAATATTGGCAAATGGCGTAGCAGTGTAACCCACGTAACAGTTCCTGCTGAAAAGACGAAGCAACTCCCTGATCTGCCCATTAATCTTGGAAACTTCATCATTTCTCCAACGTATATTGATGGAAGCATTATCGGCTTCATCGTCGATCAGCAGCGTTGGCGAACCAATGGATGAGCGGTCCGTCTTCGCGTTGTGTTCTTTCAGCCAGTCTATAAGATTTCTCAGTATGGGGCTGTGCTTCTTGATTACAAAAATCGCCGGTTCGGTAAGGTTATCTAAAGACAATCCTATACTGGTTGCAGTATTTCTTGTGAATTCCTGAAGCGCGTTGGTAAAAGTAGTTGGACGCCGTGAGGAACCATACCGGCCGACACCAACTATTCTTCTTGGAGAGGAGGTCAGTAATCTGGTACTATCGAAACCTATGAAGCCCTCGTCAATGCGAACCTGTGTCTGACTGCGAAGGTTTTCGTGGATTCCAGTAATTACGATGATTACCTTATAGCCGGCATCTGCTGCTTTACAGATCAAACCGGTATAGTTTGCCGTCTTGCCTGACTGTACGTGCCCCACCACCATCCCTCTCCGTTTCCATACACCCTCCCTTTGGGGATTTTCGAGATGGTCAAGTATCCTGTCGGTAACATCGTCGAAGGCTGCCAGCACCTGTCCGGAAAACTTCTTATCCCCAAGCAGTCTTCTATACCTGTCCCAATAGAAGAATTCCATTTCAGAACGCCTGTTTTCCAACCAGGGCTCGAATTCCCGGTCTTCCAGAATCGCACCGATCTCCATGGAGACGCCATGAACGGTCTCGAGCTCTCGAACCAGTTGCTCTGCCTCTTCGTCCGATACCCGGGGGCAAATTGCTCTCGTTTTTTCTATAAGGTCACGAATGGCATCCGTTGTGGGAAGCTCTCTCTTCTTGGCCAGGACAGTCTGTACCATATCTCTGAGTTCGCTCAGGCCCATGTCCCCACTCATCCGCTGTAGTCCTCCGTTTCAAGATTCTCAATAACTGCATTTGCTTCCGCCCAGTTTGTAAGAAACGGCTCAGCAGCAGTCATCATGGTCTTGGAGTCGTTGTCTGAGATTCCGTTCTCTCTCAGTCCCAAGTAAGTCGATTTAACCAGACTGGAAAACTGGTCTGGATCTGCAATCTGTCGATCAATTGCATCCGGGGCCCCAGCGAAGTCAGCGAACAGTGAATCAACCGGCAGGGTTGACCTGATCAATTCAAGTAAATTCAGAAACTCCTGGACCCGCCCTGATTCCAGTTTTTTAGTGAAAAACCTGAATGCTGGGTGCTCCTCACTCAACCTGTATCTGATTTGATTCTTGTCCTGAGTTCGCACCCATACCGGCAGCCTGGAATTTGAGGCAAGTCTGGCACCTTTATGAGTGTAAACTCTTTTCGATGTACCGGTAATCCGTTCAATTATTGTCTTAAGCCTGTTGCGAACTACAGGTGGAATCTGCGCTGACGCCTTTTTGACGTCGATCTTCCAATGTGCATCCAGCCTGTTTGAGATATCAATCCGTACTCGCGACAGCTTCGTCAGTTCGAGCTGTCTGGCAAGGCCAAACCAGGTTCCGTATACAATCAGTCGGTGGTTTCTATAAAGATAGAAACCCTGATTCTTCACATATCCCTCAGACCGACCATATTTTTCCCACTCTGAATTTCTGACTTTGCTATGATGCGGAAGAGTGAAGGTTTGAATGCGAATATTCTCTCCCCTGAATTTAAACACCTCGGGTGGGTCCCGCTGAGTAGCCCAGTGATTGGAGTGAAAGGGGTCGAACGGTTCCAGCCTGCGGCCGTTCAATAAAATTTTCACGCCTTTCCCACTGGCCGCTTCCCCCGAAAGAAACCTGTGAAACACGAATCCAATATGCGAAGCCGCTTCATCGATTTGGCGCATCATATCCTGTTGCCCTGCCCGGGATGAGTCTTCCAACAGCCTGTCAAGCTTCTGCCATACCACCAGAGTACCCGTATCGGCCAGCCGTTCAACCCAGGGGACAATAGAAAGATCCTCAGGGAACTCAGCAAGCCAGTCATCTTCCTCAGCAACTGTATCCAGATCCCAGACTGCACAGGCCGCAAGCCCGTCTTTACGGGTCACGACAGTAAGCCGGCGGCACTGGGAAAAGGATGCAGTCTTCAGACCAAGGCCGAAACGACCAAGATCGCTGGACGCCCTGGCTTCGAGAGGACTTTTGGTTCCAGGCCTCATGGCCTCGAGCAGCTCTTCTTCCGACATTCCGCGTCCGTCGTCTAAAATCCCCATCTCTGGATTTTCAGAATCAGTGTTGCAGAGTAACTCTATGCATTCTGCTTCAGCGGTCAAAGAATTGTCTATGACATCAGCCACGGCAGTCTGCAGGGAATAACCGACATCACGCAGGCTTTCAATTAAAGCCGAAGCGCGGGGTGGAATTCTTTTCAGCCGTTGCCTGGAAGCACTCATTACGCGACTTCTCTATGCTTCTCCCTGCCAATAGCCGCCCTGGATGAGCCCCGTCTCTTCTGGGGCTGCGATTCCCGGTCGTACCCTCTGATTACTTTCCAGAGACAATCGGCGATCTGATGAGCAAGGAAAGGTGGAACAGCATTGCCGACCTGCACATACTGAGCAGTCTGATTGCCCCTGAACAGATAATTATCTGGAAAAGTCTGGAGGCGGGCCGCTTCTCTCACGGTCAGGCTTCTGCACTGACTGGGATCAGGATGAATGAAATAGTGTCCGTCTTTCGAAATATGGGATGTGATCGTTTTCGCTGGATGCTCCCTGAGCTGTACCCGAAATCGGTCTGCAAACTTTTTCGTGGCCCAGCTTTTGTGGTTTGGTGCCAACTCTGCCGGGAAATCATCAGTTTTGGGAGATCGTCCATATATTTCTGCAAATACCGCAGCAAAGACATAACGCTCCAAATCTGCAGGCATGTGTCCCCGGGTCCGGTTGTTTGGCAACTCCTTAAGTTCTCTGTCATGCAGCCACAACCGAAGATCTTCAGAACATGATTCTGGAGGAGATGGAGCACCGCCTCCGGTACGCTCAAGAGTGGTTTTATTGATTGATTTCCGCACTCGATCAAGTGCGGCAGTGAACTCCCCCTTTTCATATTTTCCCTTGGCTGACAGACAACGCCCGACTTTATCGCAGGCTTTGTTTACCGCTTTCCTCCAAGCCCTGAGTCCGTCTGCCCGACTGAGTCCGCTTCGCAGCTTGGGCATGGCACCGATCACGCTCTCTACTGTGGTTCCGTCACTTCGAATCTCAAGCCGGGGATGATATCCGGCCGGCAACTTTTCTGCGACGTCGGATCGAATGCAGATAATGAAGACACGATGCCGAGCTTGGGGAATACCATAATTTTCAGCACGAACTATGAATTCAGAAGGGTTATTCGGCAGTTCATCATACGCAGCATCACTCTTGGAGGGAGCAAATGCATGCAGGCGGTAGCTGTCTTTTCCAGCCGCGTTCCGCAGGGAAGACATGATTTTCTGGAATACTCCCACATCCTCTACCGACGAAGATATCATCCCCTTCACGTTTTCCATCACAGCAACCATGGGCCTCAGCCTTGAGACGATCTCCACGTATTGTTTATACAGAAAGATGCGAGGATCTTTGCCAGGCGCATAGTTGCTGTTTCCTGCAATACGGGCCCGTCCTGCTATGGAATAGGCCTGACAGGGCGGGCCCCCGACCACCATGGTGCGTTCACCGTATTCATTTTTGATTTCGCTTATCCTCTTGTCAAGCCGAGACTCCGCTTTGGGGTTCCCAAGTTCCAGCATCTCCGTTTCCCTGAGTGCGGCCCGCCACTCTTCCGGATACAGGCGTTGCCAGTCAGGCTCAGCAATGGAGGAGTTCAGATACCTATAGTATTCGTGTGGTGGTCCATTTTCAAACTGCCGCAGGAATGACCGAAGCAGAAGGGTGTCATAGGCGTATTGCTCCTTTTCCACCGACAGTACGATTTTGTATTGACGGAGGGAAAGAGGCGTGCTACAGGGAGAAAAACCCTCCGCAAGGCCACCCGGTCCCGAAAACAGGTCAACTACGGGGATGGCATTTATCATTTAGTTCAACTTGGCGCCAGGCACCTCAGAAATGGATGGACCGAACCGCTGTTTTCAGGACACCACCCTTTGAATGGACTATCGAACCCCTGTCCAGTAATGGCATGGACGAGGGTCTGAAATCATTCCAGTGGTGGGCGGTGATGGATTCGAACCAACGACCCCTGCCGTGTGAAGGCAGTGCTCTGCCTCTGAGCTAACCGCCCGGCACCGGCCTTATTCTATCATGGCGGGGGAGGACGGCAGGGAAGAGTGCCTGTCGGCCAGACTCCCGGCGGGGCCGAGCGCCCTGCCTTCCTTCACTCCAGCGCCCTCTCCCGGTTTCTCAGACAGAAAACGCCCCGCCCTGAAACAAGACCCCATGAAATACGACCTGATCGTCATCGGCGCCGGCTCCGGCGGCGTCGCCAGCGCCAACCGCGCCGCCCAGCACGGGGCCCGCTGCGCCCTGATCGAGCAGGACCGCCTCGGCGGCACCTGCGTCAATCGCGGCTGCGTGCCGAAGAAAATTATGTGGCACGCCGCCGGCCTCGCCCATGCGACCGAGGACTCCGTCGGCTACGGCTTTGCCCACAGCGTTCCAGAACTCGACTGGGGCCGGCTGAGGGCCGGGCGCGAAGGCTATATCGAGCGGTTGAACGGCATCTACGCCGCCAACCTCGAGAAAAACGGGGTGACAGTGTTCCACGGCCACGGACGCATCCAGGAGCCCGGCCGCGTCGAAGCCGGCACAGAAGAGATCGAGGGCGAGAATATCCTGATCGCCACCGGCGGCGCCCCGGTGGTGCCCGACATCGAGGGCGCCGAGCTCGGCATCACCTCGGACGGCTTTTTTGCCTTTGATCACTGTCCCCGCCGCATCGCCATCGTCGGAGCCGGCTATATCGCCGTTGAGCTGGCCGGCATGCTGCAGGCACTCGGCGCCCGGGTGTCGCTGCTGCTGCGCCGAGACCGGCCGCTGCGCCGCTTTGATTCGCTGATCGCCGACGGCGTCGCCTCGGCGCTGGCCGAGGACGGCGTCGAGTTGCACCGCCACACCCATGTCCGCCGCCTGCGCAGGGCCGGCGGCAACCTCGAGGTCGGCAGCGAACAGGGAGCCATCGGCCCCTACGATGAAGTGCTCTGGGCCATCGGCCGCCGGCCGGCGACCGCCGGACTCGGCCTCGACAGCCTCGGCATCGAGCTCGACAAACGCGGCCAGATCCCCGTCGACGACTGGCAGGCAACCAGCGCCGCCGGCGTCTACGCCATCGGCGACGTCACCGGCCGGGCGCCGCTGACCCCCGTCGCCATCGCCGCCGGCCGCCGCCTCGCCGACCGCCTCTTCGGCGGGCAGAGCGACAGCCGCCTCGACTACGAGTTGATTCCCTCGGTCATCTTCTCGCACCCGCCGGCCGGCTCGATCGGCCTCAGCGAGGAGCAGGCGAGGCGGCGTCACGGCCCCGACGTCAAGGTCTACAGCAGCGAATTCACGCCCCTCTACCACGCCCTGACGCCGAAGCAGAAAAAAGCGGCAGTCAAGCTCATCGTCAGCGGCCCCGAGGAGCGCATTGTCGGCTGCCACGCCCTCGGCCAGGGCGCCGACGAGATGATGCAGGGCTTCGCCGTCGCCCTCCGCCTGGGGGCGACCAAGCGCGATTTCGACGAAACGGTCGCCATCCACCCGACCACCGCCGAAGAGCTCGTGACCCTCCGCGGCGCCGCTTCATGATTCGCCGGGTCTGCAGCCAGGGCAGGATCCAGCCTCCGACCGCCGGGGCCTGTAGAGCCGCCATGCCCGTCCGCGACTGCCTCGACTACAGCCCCCGGCCCGGCGAGCGCGTCCATCGCGCCCCGAGGCCGCAGCAGAAAAAAGCGGCAGTCAAGCTCATCGTCAGCGGCCCCGGGGAGCGCATTGTCGGCTGCCACGCCCTCGGCCAGGACGCCGATGAGATGATGCAGGGCTTCGCCGTCGCCCTCCGCCTGGGGGCGACCAAGCGCGATTTCGACGAGACGGTTGCCATCCACCCGACCACCGCCGAAGAGCTCGTGACCCTCCGCGGCCCCGCTTCATGCTCCGCCGGCTCTGCAACCAAGGCGGGCTCCTGACCCTCCGCGGCGCCGCTTCATGATTCGCCGGGTCTGCAGCCAGGGCAGGATCCAGCCTCCGACCGCCGGGGCCTGGAAAGCCGCCATGCCCGTCCGCGGCTGCCTCGACTACAGCCCCCGGCCCGGCGAGCGCGTCCATCGCTCCCCGAGGCCGCAGCAGAAAAAAGCGGCAGTCAAGCTCATCGTCAGCGGCCCCGAGGAGCGCATTGTCGGCTGCCACGCCCTCGGCCAGGGCGCCGACGAGATGATGCAGGGCTTCGCCGTCGCCCTCCGCCTGGGGGCGACCAAGCGCGATTTCGACGAGACGGTCGCCATCCACCCGACCACCGCCGAAGAGCTCGTGCCCCTCCGCGGCCCCGCTTCATGCTCCGCCGGCTCTGCAACCAGGGCGGGCTCCCGCCCCTGACCGCCGGGGCCTGGAGAGCCGCCATGCCCATCCGCGGCTACCTCGACTACAGCCCCCGGCTCGGCGAGCGCGTCTATGTCGACCCGGCCGCCACCCTCATCGGTCGCGTCAGCGCCGGCGACGACTGCTCCTTCTGGCCCGCCTGGGTGGTGCGCGGCGACATCCATGAAATCGTCCTCGGCGCCCGCACCAACGTGCAGGACGGCTGCGTCCTCCATGTGACCCACGACGGCCCCTACAACCCCGGCGGCCTCGGCCTCTACATCGGCGACGACGTCAGCATCGGCCACGGCGCCGTCGTCCACGCCTGCCGCCTGCAGGACCGCGTCCTCGTCAGCATGAACGCGACTCTGCTCGACGGAACCCTCGTCGAATCGGACGTCATGATCGCCGCCGGCTCCCTCGTCGCCCCAGGCGCCAGGCTCGCCGGCGGCTACCTCTACATGGGCTCTCCGGCCGTCGCCCGGCGCGAGCTGACCGCCGCCGAAAAGGACTACCTGCCCTATGTCGCCCGCTACTACACCCAGGTCAAGGACAACTACCTGAACTCCTGAGGACGCCGCCGACATGAGAGCCCCCGAGCGCCGGGCGCCGGCAGCAGCAGCGGACGACCGGCCGGCGACGGCGGCGAGCCGGCTGGCGGCCTATGCCCTGCTGATTCGCCTGAACCGGCCCATCGGCTTCCTGCTGCTGCTGTGGCCGACCCTCTGGGCCCTGTGGTTCGCCGCCGACGGCCTGCCGGGCGGTCACCTCCTCGTCGTCTTCGTCGCCGGCTCCTGGCTCATGCGCTCGGCCGGCTGCGCCATCAACGACTTCTGGGACCGCAATTTCGACGACGCCGTCAAACGCACCCGCCTGCGACCGCTGGCGACCAAAATCATCCGACCCTGGGAGGCCCTGGCCGTCGCCGCCGCCCTGGTGCTCTGCGCCTTCGCCCTGGTGCTGACCCTGAACCGGCTGGCCGTGCTGCTGTCCTTCGCCGGCCTCGCCCTGGCGGTGCTCTACCCTCTCATGAAAAGGTTCATGCAGGCGCCGCAACTGGTGCTCGGCATCGCCTTCTCCTGGGGCATCCCCATGGCCTACGCCGCGACCCTCGGCGCCGTGCCCTGGAGCGGCTGGGCCCTGCTGGCCATCTCCTTTGTCTGGTGCGTCGCCTACGACACGGCCTACGCCCTCGTCGACCGCGAAGACGACCTGCTGCTCGGCCTGAAATCGACGGCCATCCTCTTCGGCCGCTGGGACGCCGCCGCCTTCGCCGCCCTCCAGTCGCTGACTCTGGCCGGCCTGGCCGCCTTCGGCTGGCTCCAGGGCGCCGGCGTCTTTTACTGGCTCGGCCTGGTCGCCGCCGCCTTCTTCGCCGGCCGCCAGATGCTGTGGGTGCGCACCCGCGAGCGGGCGCTCTGCTTCCGCGCCTTTGTCGACAACCACTGGCTCGGCTTCAGCGTCTTCGCCGGCATCGCCTGCGACCTCGCCCTGTCATGAGCGCTGGCCTGCACCTGATTATCGGCGGCGTCCGCTCGGGCAAGAGCGCCGTCGCCGAGAGGTTCGCCGGCGAATCGGGCCTGGCCGTGACCTACATCGCCACGGCCGACGCCGGCGACGCCTCCATGGCTGAGCGCATCCGCCTCCACCGCAGCCGCCGCCCCTCCTCCTGGCAACTCGTCGAAGAGCCGCTGCGGCTGGCGCAGGCCGTCCGCGCCCACTGCAGGGCCGACAGCTGCATGCTGATCGAGGACCTGAACCTGTGGCTGGCCAATCTGTCCCAGGTCGACGAGCGCGAATACGAAAAAGAGCGCGACCAGTTGCTGCAGGCGCTGCCGCAGCTCGGCGGCAGGGCTATAATCGTCAGTGCCGAAAGCGGCAGCGGCCTGGTGCCCGCCAACGCCGCCGCCCGCCTGCACCTCGACCGCCTCGGAGAGCTCAACCAGAGAGTCGCCGCCCTCGCCGACCGCGTCAGTCTCGTCGTCGCCGGCCGCCTGCTCGAGCTCTGATGGCGGCGGCGCCCGGGCTTGCTTTTTGCCGCCCTTTTTCTCTCCCCTGAATCTGACAGTTCCCCGACT
Source organism: Candidatus Porifericomitales bacterium (assembly GCA_965237735.1). Classification (GTDB taxonomy): domain Bacteria; phylum Pseudomonadota; class Gammaproteobacteria; order CBDEFV01; family CBDEFV01; genus CBDEFV01. The sequence goes on from CBDEFV010000001.1 coordinate 45,456, forward strand.
CATGCAAGACGCCGCCCCCAACAGCCAGCGCCGGCGAGAAGCCGAAGAGCGACAGCAGCAACTGACCAAGCCGCCCGGTTCGCTCGGGCGCCTCGAGGCCCTGGCGATCGAGCTGGCCGCCCTGCAAAACCGCAGCAAGCCGTCGGCCGACAGGGTGCGCATCAGCGTCTTTGCCGGCGACCACGGCATAGCGCAGCAGCAGGTGTCGTGCTATCCGGCCGAGGTCACCATGCAGATGATCGCAAACTTTGCCGGCGGCGGCGCCGCCATCAGCGTCCTGGCGCGCGCCCTCGGAGCCGACCTGGAAATCATCGACACCGGCTCGCTGAACAGGGCCAGGGTTCCCGCCGGCGTCATCGACGCCCGCATCGGCAGCGGCACCGAGGATTTCAGCCGCGGACCCGCCATGACGACAGAGCAGATGCACCAGGCCCTGGCCGTCGGCGAGGCCGCCGCCGGCCGCGCCCGCGACTGCGATCTCTTCATCGGCGGCGACATGGGCATCGGCAACACGACCTCGGCCGCCGCCCTCGCCAGCGCCCTGCTCAAACGGCCGGCCGCCGAGCTCAGCGGGCCGGGGACGGGCCTCGACAGCAAGGGCGTCAAGGCCAAGGCGGCCCTTATCGAAAAAGCCCTGAAACTGCACCGGCACGCCGAGGAACCACTGGAGTGGCTCAGGCGCGTCGGCGGCTTTGAGATCGCCGCCCTGACCGGCGCCTTCCTCTGCCGCGCCCAGAAGCGCCGGGTCGTGCTGGTCGACGGCTTCATCTCCATGGCCGCGGCTCTTGTCGTCGTCCGCCTCTATCCAGCCGCGGCTCCCTGGCTGCTCTACAGCCACCTGTCGGCCGAGCCGGGGGCCGCCGTCATGGCCGAGGCCCTCGGCGCCAGGCCGCTGCTCGACCTCGACCTGCGCCTCGGCGAGGGCTCGGGCGCCGCCGTCGCCGTGCCGCTGCTGCGCCTCGCCTGCAGACTGCACAACGAAATGGCGACCTTCGCCGAGGCCGGGCTGTCGGCCACCGGCGACTGACCGCGCGCCCGGACCCGGACAGTGAAGGGACGGAGCGGCAAGATCGACTGCTGCCTCAGGCGCCACGGCGAGCCCGAGGGCGGACAGCGCTGGCGCGGTTCGACCGACTATCCCCTGAACGACAGCGGCTGGCAGCAGATGCCAACCGCCTTTGCCGGCGACTGACCGCGCGCCCGGGCCTGGACAGTGAAAGAACGGAGCGGCAAGATCGACTGCTGCCTCAGGCGCCACGGCGAGCCCGAGGGCAGGCAGCGCCGGCGCGGTTCGACCGATTACTCCCTGAACGACGGCGCTGGCAGCAGATGCCAACCGCCTTTGCCGGCGACTGACCGCGCGCCCGGGCCTGGACAGTGAAAGAACGGAGCGACAAGATCGACTGCTGCCTCAGGCGCCACGGCGAGCCCGAGGGCGGGCGGCGCTGGCGCGGTTCGACCGACTGCCCCCCGAACGACAGCGCTGGCAGCAGATGCCAACCGCCTTTGCCGGCGACTGATCGCGCGCCCGGGCCTGGACAGTGAAAGAACGGAGCGGCAAGATCGACTGCTGCCTCAGGCGCCACGGCGAGCCCGAGAGCGGGCAGCGCCGGTGCGGCTCGACCGATTACTCCCTGAACGACGGCGGCTGGCAGCAGATGCCAACCGCCTCTGCCGGCGACTGACCGCGCGCCCGGACCCGGACAGTGAAGGGACGGAGCGGCAAGATCGACTGCTACCTCATGCGCCACGGCGAGCCCGAGGGCGGACAGCGCTGGCGCGGTTCGACCGACTATCCCCTGAACGACAGCGGCTGGCAGCAGATGCGAACCGCCTTTGCCGACCTCGGGGTGTCCTTCGCCCAAATCTACAGCTCGCCGCTGTCGCGCTGCCGCGCCTTTGCCGAGGAGGTCGGCAGCCGGCACGGCCTCGAAGCCCAGGTTGACCAAGATCTGCGCGAATACGAGTTCGGCGCCTGGGAGAACCGCCTGTCGGACGAGGTCTGGCAGGAGCAGCCCGAGCAGGTACTCGCTTTCTGGCGCGACCCCTGGAACCACCCGCCCCCCGGCGGCGAGGAGCCAGCGGCCTACAAAGAGCGCGTCGGCCGCGCCTGGCAGCGGCTGCAGCGGCAGGAGGGCGAAAAAATCCTGGTCGTCAGCCACGGCGGTACCATCCGCATGCTGCTGTGCTGCGCCCTCGGCCTCGACTACGACCGGCTGTGGATCTTCGATGTGCGCTACGCCTCTGTCGTCCGGCTGCGGGTCGAGTTTTACCCCGGCGAACCGCCGCAGACTCGCCTGATCTCACTGAAGCATGTGGTCTAGGGGCCGGCTGCATGCCGGAGCCGCTGCGGTAGTGCCGCCGGCGGGCCCCATGGGGCCTGGCCGCCGCCTGTGAAGCTCGGGCCGCCCCTGCTGAGGCTGCTCGGCTCGCTCAGTCTGGCGGCGAAATTCCTCACGGTTCTGCCGTTGCCGGGCAGCGGCCGGCCGGCGCCGTCCGAGGTCGGCCTCTCCCTTCCCTTCTATCCGCTCGTCGGCCTCGGCCTCGGCCTGCTGCTCGCCGGCGCCGGCGCGCTTCTGGGCGGCAGCGTCCCCGATCTTCTGGCGGCCGCCCTGCTGCTGTGCCTGTGGGTTGGCATCACAGGCGGCATCCATCTCGACGGCCTCGCCGATACAGCCGACAGCCTCGGCGGGGTCGGCTGGTCGCAGCAGCGGCGCCTCGAGGTCATGAAAGACGCCCGTCTCGGCAGCTGGGGCGCCCTCGCCTGCTGCCTGACGCTGATTCTCAAGTTCGCCGGTCTCGCCGCCCTGATCGGGCCCGCCCCGGCCCCGGCGCTGCTGTGGCTCGCTCCCCTGCTGGGCCGCGGCGCCGTCCCGCTGCTGTTCCTGACGACCCGCTACATCCGCTCTTCCGGTCTTGGCAGCCCCCTGCAGCAGCAGCTGCAACCGGCCCTGGCCTGGCTCTCCCTGCTGCTGACGGCCCTGGTCTGCCTGATTGCGGGGGTCGCCGGCCTCACCGCCCTGGCCGTCGCCGCCGTCGCCGCGCTGGCGCTGCGGGCCCTGATGCTGAAATTTTTCGGTGGCATGACCGGCGACACCCTCGGCGCCGCCGTCGAGTTGGTCGAGGCAGCAGTTCTCGTCAGCCTGGCGGTGGCGGCGTTCCACTGCTGAGAACTGCTCCGTCTCTCAGGGCGACTGTTCGCCATAAGTCGGGTGAGTCCCGGGCATGGTCAGCAGGCGCTGGCCGATTCAACTTGTTGCCGCGCTGCCGTCAAGCTGGTCGAGGCGACAATTCTCGTCAGCCCGGCGGCAGCGGCGTTCCACTGCTGAGAACTGCTCCGTCTCTCAGGGCGACTGTTCGCCCTGAGTCGGGTGAGTCCCGGGCATGGTCAGCGGGCACCGGCCGATTCAACTGTTGCCGCGCTGCCGTCGAACTGGTCGAGGCAGCAGTTCTCGTCAGCCTGGCGGCGGCGGCGTTTCACTGCTGATAACTGCTCCGTCTCTCAGGGCGACTGTTCGCCATTAAAGTCGGGTGAGCATCGGGCATGGTCAGCGAGTGCCGGCCGATTCAGTTGCTGCCGCACCCGCGTCCCCTGCGGCCGGCCCCTGACTGAGGGCGCCGTCTTTTGGCGCAGCCACCAGCCCGAACGCTTCCCGGCCTTTTTCCGTCCTCTCCTCGTTCTTTCCTCGGCCTCCCCCCGCCCTGTTCGCGGTCAGACCCGGTTGCGATGAAGTTGCGCCGCCGTTCCCTGCGTTATAATTGACGGCAAGATAGGCCCTGCCTCCCTTCCGGGGTCAGCGTGTCGAAGCCGGTGAGCGGCTCCTGCAGGCGGCGGTGCCTTTATCGGGCTCTATCCATCCACAACCGGGGACCCAGATGTTCAAGAGCACCACAGCGAGCGGCAGCCCTGCCGAGACCGGGCAAGTCGGGCAAGCGGCCACTTCAGCGGCGGCAAGAGGCGCGAGGGCCTGCCGTCAGAGTTGCCTGCAACTCTGCGGCCGTCTCTGCGGCCGCGGCCGGCCGGCAGTTGGATCGCGCCCTCCTTGGGGGGGGGGGGGGGGCTTGCTCCTCGGGTTCTCTGTTCAGTCAACTTTTAATCAGCGCAGGCGAGATTCTGCAGCTGGGCGGCACAACAGCCATGGACGCTGTCGCCCGGGCTGAGCAGGTCGAGCAGTCCCGGCCCTTGGCTGCAGCCGAGGATGGGAGGCGCAGGGGGACGCCGACGGGTCCGGCACCGCGTCTGGGGCCGCTGCCGGCGATCTTCGGCTGGCTCCGATCAATGGCTGCAGCTGTTGCTCTCCTGTGCGCCTGTGCGGCAGCCGCGCTTCCCGCCTCGGCTCAGGAAGGCAACATCGTGATCGCCGTGACTTTCAGAATCGCTTCGACAGATTTCGTTTTCACGGACATGAACGAGGGAAGCATGGTTTCAGTAAATGAAGCAAGTGAAGACGGAGCCATGGGAGGCGGCCAACTAAATGTATGCATTCAGGTGACAGGCCCGCTCCCAGTACGGGTCAGCTTGAGGGTACTGGATGGCACCGCCGTCTCGGGCCTTGATTACAGTGCATCAGGCATCGAGACAACCCAGTTCGACTTCGCCGATGAGGACAGCAGATTAAGGTGCAGCAGGACTGCAATAACTGTGAATGGCGATTTGCTCTTTGAAGGGGATGAGACTGTCCTGTTCGAGGCCTATGCAGCAGCAGTGGGCGCTGTCGCCACGGCCACCCTGACGATCATCGACGACGAAAGCGACAGAGGCGAGCTGCGTACCCATCCGTCGCAACTGTCGGTGGATGAAGGCGGCATGGGAGAGATCGGCGTGTCCCTGAGCGCCCCGCCGGTTGACACTATGACAATCCGCCTGCAGGCGGAACCGGGCAACTTTGTTGGCTTCACCGCCGATGAGCTGATATTCGCCAGCGACGACTGGGAAGGCACAAGGACATTGGGCTTCGCCCTGCAGCAGAGGGACGGGGTCTACCACTCCGGGGGGGAACAAGGGAGGCTCCGCCTCCGGGCCCTCGGCGGAGGGGGCTACGACGGCACGACGGGCGACTTCTTGCTGAGAGTGAATGATATCGATACGCCCTCTGGACAGATCAGTCTGAGCCTGTCTCCTGCAGACGATCTTGTCGAAGGAGCTGCCGGCGACCATTTCGTTCTGCAATTGACGGCGCGCCTGAACGAGGCTGCATTCAACGAGGACAGAGAGCTGACCCTGTCGATCGACCCGGACAGCTCGGCAACGGTTGGGCCCGGACCTGTCCATGATGGTCTGCCCGAAGAGGAATTTACGGCGACTCTCTCCGCTGGCAGGTATTTTCTCAGAAGTAGTACCGGTAATGAAAGCCTGTGGTCGCTGGACGACTATATTGTCCTGCGAATCCCGGCAAGGGAGAGGGAGATAAGGGCGGACTTCCTGGTTGATATCAGGGGCGACGACATTGACGAGGGTGATTTTGAGACCATCATCCTCGGCGGCTCGGCCCCGGGTCTCACCGTCGCATCGGTCACCCTGAATATCCGCGACGACGACACTCGCGGCCTCGAAATTGAGCCGACAGAGCTGACTCTGGTGGAGGGGGGCGCGATCGAAACCTACAGGGTGCGCCTGACTTCAGACCCGAACCCGGACATTGGCGAGGGATTGGTATCTGTCTTCATAGGTATCGAGGGCTCCGAGCCCCTGTCAGACGCAGAGCCTGACATGATCATGCGGGCTCCGAACAAGTTGACTTTCGGAGGCAGTGATCCCTGGTATGGATGGCAGACCGTAGAAGTCTCCCTGGCAGAGAACGACGACCGGCATGACGTCAGGATGGCGACCCTCAACCACGACCGCATCACAGGCGCGGACTATGAAGGCGGCTTTGCTGCTTCGGAGCTGCCTGTCGTCTCCCTGACACTGGTGGACCGCAGCATCCTCATCTCGACGGATAGCCTGACAGTCGTTGAAGGTGAGGAAGCCAGCTACACAGTGACGCTGACTGCGCCGCCTGGCGGCGAGGTCAGCGTCGAACTCAGAGTCGTCGGCGACCGGCGGATTCTCGACGATCTGGACAGGGTGGAGAGGACGCTGGTATTCAATCCGCAGAATTGGCATCAGCCACAGACGGTGAGCTTCAGGCCGAACAACCGCTGGGCGGCCCAGAACCCGGAAGTGACAATTGAGCACCGGACCACGGACGCGGACTACGGCGACCTGAGGGCTCCTCCTCTGAGGCTGACCCTGCTCGACGAAGACCCTCCGCTTAACCTCAGGTTCTCTGAGAGGGAATTTTCCATTGGCGAAGGCGAGAGCGGGGGGCGCATTTCTTTTTGCCTTATAGTTGATTACCCCGACCCAGACGACCGAGGCTCCTTGCCAGGGTACCTTTATTCAATAAGGTTGAATTGGACTTTGTCGCAGGGCTCCGCCGTCATACCCGATGATGCGAATCCGGACTCTCAAGAAGGCAATTTTCTATTCAGATCCACACCCACTTCCGTAGACCGAATCGAGTGCGCACGTTTCCTGCTGAATCCGCTGGACGACGCCGTCGCTGAAGGGGATGAGATCATGTTAATTTCTGCCAGGCTCGAGGCGGGGTCGCGGGCGAGCGTGAACCCCATTCCCACAGCCACTTTAAGAATCACCGACAACGACTTCCCCGGTATTCGCACATCGAAGCGGGAACTGGCGTTTGAAGAGGGCAGCGAAGTTGTCAGCTACACCGTGGAGCTGACTTCGCAGCCGGGTGCCACCGTGGATGTGTCTGTGGACATCAGGGCTGTGGCCGGCTCCGGGATCGTGCCGGCGAATATCAGGCGGGAACCTGCGCTGCTGAGATTCACGCCGGCTGTCTGGAATCTGCCGCAGACGGTGACCATACGCCTGGAAGGCACTGAGGGTCTCATCCTGAATCAGGAAGAATTGATCATCGCACACAGGGGGACGAGCACTGATTCTTTCTACGCCGGCCGGGAGGCGCAGCCCATCAGGCTGGTACTGATCGACACGACCCTGGAGACTCTGCAGTTGAGAGCCGACGGAGCCCTGATTCCCCTGAGACGGCAGAACGGCGACGACGGCGGCTTCGACTCCGGGGTGCTGGAGTACGGCGCCATTCTTCCCTTCGAGGCCAGCGAGGTTGACCTCCGGGCGACGCCGGGAGTTACCCCGGACAATGCAGCGACGAACAATCAGAATCCGGGCGAGGTTTATCTCTTCCTCGGCCCTGAGGCTCTGGAGAACGGGCAAGATGTCGCCGGCATCCAGGTGGGGTTGCCCGAAGTGGAAGACAACTACGTCTTCCTCGTCGAGGTCTCGGTGCCGTTGCCGGGGAAAAACGGAGAGAGTCTGCCCCCCGCCGTCCGCAGCTACACCCTGAGGCTGAGAAGGGCTCTGCCGGACGACGCCGAGCTGCAGGTGTTCCTCGTCGATGAAGAGGGCGAGGGCCAGCGGAAGCTCCTGACACCGGAGACGCCTCTGAGTTTCGACACCGACGAGAATTACATGGATCTGATCTTTGTTGTCCGCGGCAACAGGGACGGCAGAGACTACAGCAGCTACAGCATCAGCAGCCTCCGTATCAGGGGACTCATGCGCAGCCTCATCGTGGAGCCGGGGCAGGAGACGGAACTTGCAGGCGGCGGCTTCGAAACCCCGGTCAGGCTGAGGCGGCGGCCTGGATTCGCTCTGGAAACCGACTTGACTTCGAGTTGACCTTCACGGCGGTGCCGGAGCGGCCGCTGGCCGCCGGCGCCGGGGAACTGACCGCCGGGCTCGCCGGCGCCCTGGCGGCGAACAGCGAGACGGAGACGGAGATCCGCGCGACCTACAGGGGCGAGGCTCAGGAGCAGCTGCTGCCGGTCTCGACGACCGTCCGGGTCTCGGCCAACGGACCACTGAGTCCTCGTCTGGAGCCTCGGGCGCTCGGGCGGCGGCGACCGCCCCTTCGAGACGTCGGACTTCACTTTCACCCTGAGCGTCGGCGGAACGGCGA
>CBDEFV010000002.1:0-264798 GCA_965237735.1 Candidatus Porifericomitales bacterium
TGCGCCTGCAAATGCTGTCTTCCCTGCGTCGGGAAGGCGGCACAGGCCGGGGGCGCCTGTGGGCGCGGGCATGCAGGCAGGAGGAGCAGTGGCTGGTACAGGCTCCCCGGAGGCGTCGCGGCGGACTCCGGCGCCGGTTCAATAATGTCTGTGCCTGCAAATGCTGTCTTCCCTGCGTCAGAAAGGCGGCACAGGTCGGGGGCGCCTGTGGGCGCGGACATGCAGGCAGGAGGAGCAGTGGCCGGTACAGGCTCCCCGGAGGCGTCGCGGCGAACTCCGGTGCCGGCTCAATAATGTCTGCGCCTGCAAATGCTGTCTTCCCTGCGTCGGGAAGGCGGCACAGGTCGGGGGCGCCTGTGGGCGCGGACATGCAGGCAGGAGGAGCAGTGGCCGGTACAGGCTCCCCGGAGGCGTCGCGGCGGACTCCGGTGCCGGCTCAATATTATGTCTGCGCCTGCAAATGCTGTCTTCCCTGCGTCGGGAAGGCGGCACAGGCCGGGGGCGCCTGTGGGGGCGGGCATGCAGGCAGGAGGAGCAGTGGCCGGTACAGGCTCCCCGGAGGCGTCGCGGCGGACTCCGGCGCCGGTTCAATAATGTCTGTGCCTGCAAATGCTGTCTTCCCTGCGTCAGAAAGGCGGCACAGGTCGGGGGCGCCTGTGGGCGCGGGCATGCAGGCAGGAGGAGCAGTGGCTGGTACAGGCTCCCCGGAGGCGTCGCGGCGGACTCCGGTGCCGGTTCAATAATGTCTGTGCCTGCAAATGCTGTCTTCCCTGTGTCAGAAAGGCGGCACAGGTCGGGGGCGCCTGTGGGCGCGGACATGCAGGCAGGAGGAGCAGTGGCCGGTACAGGCTCCCCGGAGGCGTCGCGGCGGACTCCGGTGCCGGCTCAATAATGTCTGCGCCTGCAAATGCTGTCTTCCCTGCGTCGGGAAGGCGGCACATGCTTTAGTATTATGGGACATGGATTTCAAATCCGGAGTTCTCCCCTGCCCCCTTGCCCCCCAGCACCCCGCTACTTAAACCTTTGGTGAGCGCAACCCCTCAAGATCAGTCCCTGGCCGAAGAAGAGCCTCCTCAACCGCAGCCGCGCCTGCGAGCCTGGCAGTCAGGTGCGGGGTCAGCGCCTTCCCTGCCGAATCCTGAGCGCGGCAGATGAAAATTGGCCTTTTGTTGTGTGGCAATGTACGCGAGAATTTGCAGCCGCGCTACGGCAACTACCCGTCGATGTTTTTCCGCTGGTTCGAAGCCCTGGCCACCGAGTGGAAACTCTATGATGTCCGCGAAGGCGAGATGCCGACCGAGCCGCGCGAATGCGACGTCTGGTTCTACAGCGGCAGCCGCCACGGCGTCTACGAGGACCTGCCCTGGCTCCCTCCCCTGAAGAACTGGGCCCGCAGACTTTTTGCCGGGGGCGTGCCCCAGGTCGGCATCTGCTTCGGCCATCAGTTCCTCGCCCAGGCCCTGGGGGGGAAGGCCGGCAAGAGCGGGCGCGGCTGGGGAGTGGGGCGGCGGAGTCTGGCAGCTGGTCGGCAACGCGCCCGCCTGGGCCGAGCCGCCGCTGAAGGAGTTGAAGCTCTGCTGCATTCATCAGGATCAGGTGAAACTGCTGCCCCCGGGAGCGACCCTGCTCGCCGCAAACGATTTCTGCCCGTTCGCGGCCTACTATATCGACAGCCGCGTCCTCTGCTTTCAGGGCCATCCGGAGATGAACGCCGACTACATCCGCATCCTCATGCGGCTGCGCGCCGCCGACATCCCCGAACCCGTCCGTGCAAAGGCCGATAAGAGCCTCGACGGCCTCGACTCCGACGCGCCCGGGGTGGCGCGCTGGATCGAGAATTTTGTCAGCCAGAGCCAAGCCCAGGCCTAGAGCCCCCAGCCAGAACCTGCTCCGAACATGGCATTAGTCATTGCCTTTGTCGGTCTGTTGTTGCTGTCAGCGTTTTCGTCGGCTTCGGAGACCGCCCTCATGGTCGCCAACCGCTACCGTCTCAACCACAGCATGCGCAAAGGCAGCCGGCCCGCGGCCATGGCCGTAAAGCTGCTCGAGCAGCCGCGGCATCTGCTGGGCCTGATTCTGCTGGTCAACAACTTCGCCAACCTCGCCGCCTCGGCGCTGTCCTCCCTGATCGCCTACCGCCTCTTTGGCGAGGCCGGCATCGCCGTTGCCACCGGCATTCTGACGATCGTCGTTCTGATCGTTGCCGAGGTCGCTCCCAAGACCCTGGCAGCGGCCTACGCCGACCGGCTCGCCCCCTGGTTCGCCCTCTTCTGGACGCCGCTGCTGGCGCTGCTGCGACCTCTGGTGATTCTGCTGTTGCTGGCGTCGACGGCGGTGCTGCGCCTCTTCGGCCTGCGCGACGCGGCCCAGTTGGATCTCGATCTCAACCGCGACGAACTGCGCACCCTGCTGTCGGAAAAGAGCAGGGATCTGTCGCCCGATGAGAGGCGGCTGCTGCTGCGCGCCCTGGATCTGGAGAGCCTGGCGGTCGAGGACGTCATGGTGCCCCGGGCCGAGATTGTCGGGCTCGACCTGAAAGACAGCGAAGAGGGAGCTGCTGCGTCAGGTGCGCGAGGCCGAGGCGCCGGTGCTGCCGGTGTACACCGACGAGATCGAGCACTTTGCCGGCTTCGTCCGCGTCAACAGCCTCATAGACGGCGGGGCCGGCGCCGCCGGCATCGCCGATCGCATCCGCCAGATGCTGCTGCCGCCGCGCTTCATCCCCGAGGGCACTTCGGTCGCCATCCAGCTGCTGAACTTCCGTCGCAACGGCGAGCGCATAGGGATCGTCATCGACGAGTACAACAGCATCATCGGCATGTTTTCGCTCGAAGACCTGCTGACGGGTCTCGTCGGCCACCGCGCCACCGAGGCCGAGCTGAACCAACTCGGCGAGGATCTGGTCGAGGTCTCCGGCACCCTGTCGCTGCGGACCCTGAACGAAGCCATGGGGTGGCGCTTCGATATCGAGGGGCCTCGCACCGTCAACGGCCTGATTCTCGAACGGCTCGGCAACCTGCCGGCCGCGGGCGAAGTCATCGAGTGCGAGGGCTACAGCATCTCGGTACTCGAGAGCGACGGCCGCGTCGTGCGCAAGGCCCGCATCCGGGCCCCCTCCCCGGGCCGCGGAGGGTGCCAGATGAGTGGCTTCAACCCTCTGGCCATAGCGACCCAGCAGTCGCCGATTGTCGAGGCCAACCACCTCAAGGCCGAGCTCGGCGAGGCCGGCGTCAGTTTTATTGATCTGGCCCAGGCGGCGCCCAACTTCCCGCCGGCGCCCGAGCTGCTCGAACACATGCGGCAACTGCTGCTCGATCCGTCCCTGCTCTACGGCTACGGCTCGGCCATGGGGCTCGACGAGTTGCGCGACGCCATAGCCGCCGACATGCGCAAAATCTACGCCACTTCGGAGATTCGGCGGGAAAACGTGCTCGTCACCTGCGGCTGCAACGAAGCCTACTGCGCGGCCGTCAACGTCATCGCCCAGCCGGGCGACGACATTCTGCTGCAGCTGCCGTTTTACTTCAACCACGACATGTGGCTCAAACTGAGCGGCCTCAACCCGCTCTACCTGCCGTACAGCGAGAGCGAGCTCGACATTGACGATGCCGGCGGGCGCGTCGAAGCGGCTCTGACGCCCTCGACCCGGGCCCTGGTCGTGGTTACTCCCGACAACCCGACCGGGCGCGAATACTCGCCCGAACTGCTGAAGCGCTACCGCGACCTGGCGCGCGAGCGCGGCCTGCTGCTCCTTGTCGACGAGACCTACAGGTCCTTCCGCTCCTGCATCGACCGCCCGCCGCACAACCTCTTCGCCGAGCGCGGCTGGGGCGGGAGCCTTGTCCACCTCTACAGTTTTTCCAAGGCCTACAGCCTGGCGGGCTGGCGCGTCGGCGCCCTCGTCGCCAGCGGCGAACTGCTGGAGCAGGCGGTGAAATCGGCCGACTGCATGACGGTCTGCCCCTCCCTGATCGGCCAGCGGGCGGTGCTGTTCGCCATCGAGCACCTCGAGGACTGGCGCGAGCAGAAGCGGCTCGAAAAACAGCGCATCCTCGAGCGCTTCAGCGAGCTCATGGCGGCCAGGCCCGGCGGCTATGAGCTGATCTCGAGCGGCGCCTTCTTCGCCTTTGTCCGCCATCCCCACAGTCTCGGTGCCGTCGAGGTGGTGCGCCGCCTCGCCTTCGAGCGCGGCCTCGTCTGCATTCCCGGAACGGCCCATGGCGAGGATATGGACTCCTGGCTCAGGCTGTCGGTCGCCAACGCCGAACTCGAACAGTTGCCGCAGATTGTCGACATGCTCGCGGCAGACGGCCATTCATCGTCCTGAGGGGAGAGATTCCATGCAGTTCTGGTTTGATTTCGCCAGCCCCTACAGCTACATCGCCTCGACCGTGATCGAGCGCGAAGCCGGCGGGCGCGGCCTCGAGGTCGAGTGGCGCCCTTTTCTGCTCGGGCCCATCTTCGAGGCCGCCGGCCGCGCCAGCGACATCCCGGCGCGGATTGAGTTCATGAAGCGCGACTGCCAGCGCATCACCGAGGCCCATGGCATCCCCTACGGCTGCCCGCAGCGCTGGCCGCGGCCGGCCGTACCGGCGTCGCGCGTCGCCGCCGCCCTGCCGCAGGAGCTGGTGCCGGCCTTTTCCCACGCCATGTTCCGCGCCTCCTTCGCTGAGGACCTCGACCTGCGTGATCCGGCCGTAGTCCAGGGCGTGATTGACGGCATGGACGGCTTCCCCCTGTCGGCGAAAGACTCCTCGAACTGATTTCGGTCGAGCCGGGGAAATCGCAGTTGCGGCGGAGCACGGCACTCGCCATGGAGAAGAGCATCTTCGGCGCGCCGACCTTCGTCACCGGGGGAGGGGAACTCTTCTGGGGGCAGAATCAACTGATCGAGGCGCTGGAGCGGGAGCTGCAGGAGGCCCGGGCAAAAAATTAACGCCGCCGGGGCCGGCGGCGACCCGTCCGGGGCGTTGCCGGCAGGGCCTTATCGACCATGTACCGCGCTTATTTGCTATAATTGGTCGTCCATCATTCCCTCTCCACCTCCATCCTGGTCTGCTCTTATGAACTCTCCGCTTATCAGTGAAGCCCGGTGCGGCGAAAACGGCGTTCAGGTCGTCTGGAGCGACGGCCGCCAAAACTGCTTTCCGTTCCTGTGGCTGCGCGACAACTGTGCCAAGAACTTCCACCCCCAGACGCAGGAGCGGGTGTTCGACATGATGACGATGCCGCTTGACCTCAGGCCGGCATCGCTGAGGCTTGAGGGGGACAGCGTCGAGATCGACTGGGGCGATCACCAGTCCAGCTATTCGGCCGACTGGCTGCAGTCGCACCTCGACCATGTGGAGTCGCGGCCGCAGCCTGCAGGCACTGTCCGTATGTGGGACGTCGGCGACAGCGGGGAGATCCCGCGCTTTTCCTATCCCGATCTCGCCGACGACGGCGAGTTCCGCCGCTACCTGTCGGCCGTGCGCGACTGGGGCATCGGCCTCGTCTGCGACATGCCCTGCCGCCCCGAAGAGCTGACGATCTTCGCCGAGCGCATCTCCTGGCTGCGGGAGACCAACTTCGGCCGCGAGTTCGACGTCATCTCCATGCCGAACCCGAACAATATCGCCTACACGGCCCTTGAACTCTTCCCCCACACCGACCTGCCGAACCGGGAGATGCCGCCGGGCATCCAGTTTTTCCACTGCCTCGCCAACGACACCAGCGGCGGCGCCTCGGTCTTCGTCGATGGCTTCCGCATCGCCGACGAGCTGCGCCGGCGCGACCCCGAGTCCTTTGAAATCCTGACCACGCGCTGGTTGCCGTTCCGCTTCCACGACGAGGGCTTTGACCTGCGCTGGCGCGCCCCGACGATTCGCCTCGACGACCGCGGCCGCATGCAGGAAGTTCGCTACCACACGGCCCTGACGGCGCCGATCGAGGCCGACCCCGGGGAGATGACACTGATCTACCGCGCCCTGCGGGCCTTCACCGAGTTGACGCGCGACCCGGCCTTCGCCTGGGACTACTTGCTGAAGCCGGGGCGAAATGGCGGCCTTCCACAACCGCCGCCTGCTCCACGGCCGCCGCTCCTTCGACCCGGGCGAGGGCGAGCGCCGCCTGCGCGGCTGCTATGTCGACTGGGACGAGTGGACCAGCCGCATCAGGGTGCTCGAACGCGAACTGTATGGGCGCGATGCGGCGGCCTGACCGGCCACGCCAATGATTTATCGCGATTAGCCCTCGCCACAGAGACTGATTGTCACTGTCGCCCCGACTCATATCGATTGGGGTGGCTTGGTGTTATGTCTGATTTTGAAGATTGCAGAGACTGTGCGTGGAACAGGCTTGGGCAAAACAGCAGTCACTGGGATTCTGAAGATTTCAGAAATATACTGAACGCCTGGCTCAACCCGGCGCATACACTTTTTATCCCCCATCAACTTTGGCAACGGGTTCAGTATTCTCGATTTTTCAACGAGATCGAAAAAAAGCCACTTACAAAAAAACAACAGAAGGCAATAATCCTTGATGAAAAGCGCAATCTTGTCGTTGCCGGAGCCGGTACCGGCAAAACGTCAACGGTGGTCGGCAAGGTAGGTTATCTGCTGAAATCCGGCAAAGCCAGGCCGAGCGAGGTCCTTGTCATTGCATACAACAATGCAGCAGCGAAGGAACTGGCGGAACGTATATCCGAGCGGATTCAGGAAGATGTTCCAATAGGAACCTTCCACTCCATTGGGCGGCAGATTCTTGGCGCGGCTCAATATTCAAGGCGAATTTCCCCTTTTGTCGAGCAAGACGAAGCCTACAGGGATTTCTTGCAGAACTGCCTTGAAGGCTGCCTTCGGGACAAAGAGGCAAGAAGCCTGTTTGCTGCCTACTTCCTCAAGCATGAATATGCCCCTAAAGACGAGCACAAGGACTTCACGACTTTTGCACAATACTCGTCCTGGGTGCGCAGAAATCATCTTCTTACGCTGAATAAGGAAGGCGTCAAAAGTTATGGCGAACTGCTGATTGCAAATTTTCTCTGTTTCAAAGGAATTCAGTACGATTACGAACCCACTTACAGACCTCGGAACGAAAAGACTCTGGACTTCATTTACAAACCGGATTTCCATATTCCGTCGATTGACGCCTATATCGAATACTTCGGTATAGACGAGCAGGGTAATACGGCCCCTTATATGGATGCAAAAAAGTACTGCGAACAAATGCAGCGGAAGATTGGGACGCACAGGAGAGGGGGAACAGATTTAATTCAGCTTTTTTATCACCAGAACCGGGATGGCAGGTTGTTGAGCACTCTTCACCATGAGTTGTCATTACGGGGAGCAGTGTACAAAACGATCTCGATTGGGGAGATACTCCAGAAGTTCAACGAGACCGGGGAAAATCAGACCTTTTTGGACCTTGTTGACCAGGTCCTCACTCAGCTTAAGGAGAATGCAAACAACATTTCCATAGAACGGCTGCTGACGAAGCCAGGTCTTGATGAGCGCTCAAAAACCTTTCTGGGAATTTTGGGAAAAATCTATTCGTCTTACCAGAATCAGCTGAAAGCAGCTGGGCACATCGACTTTGGAGACATGATCGCAACGGCTTCGGACATGGTCAGGGAGGGGAGGTTTTCATCTCCATGGAAATACATCATCATTGACGAGTTTCAGGACATTTCACAGGGACGGTTCGACTTGATCCAGTCTCTGCTGGCACAAAACAAAAAAACAAAACTGTTCTGCGTAGGGGATGACTGGCAGGCCATCTACCGATTTGCCGGCTCAGATCATCAGATAATGAACAGGTTTCGCTCTCTGGTCGGCGGCAAATCCACTCGGTTGAAGCTGGATACGACCTTCAGGTTCAATGACAGAATTGCCGATGTCAGCCAGCAATTCATCACAAGAAACCCGTCTCAGATCAGGAAGAAACTACAGACATTAACTCACAGGAAAGAACCTCAGGTTTATCTGCATTGGACTGGCCAGGATCTGATTGGCGCCATAAAGGAAGTGGCAGCTGAAATTGCTGAGAATCAAATTACTGATGCCAGATCGCTACAGGTACTCTCCAGATATAACCGAAATAAAATCGGCAGGGACGCTGTTAAGGAATTGGGAAACATATGGCGCGGAGATATTTCCGAACCCATGACGGTTCACGCCGCCAAGGGTCTTGAAGCCGATTATGTCATAGTCGCAGACCTTAACTCTGAGAAGAGCGGGTTCCCCAGCGAGAGGGGGAATGATCCTGTCCTCAATCTCGTTTTATCCAAACGCGACAGGTTTGAGCACAGCGAGGAAAGACGCCTTTTCTACGTGGCCATGACACGGGCCAGGGAACAGACCCACCTCATTGCGAACTCATTGGAGCAATCGGCGTTCGCCAGGGAGTTGGCGGCTGGTGATTACGATATTGTCGTCACAGGAGCACCGGGAAACAAATTTCCCTGTCCAGAATGTAAAGATGGAAAAATTGTAGAGAAAAAGTTACCCGGTCAATCGCTGTTTGGCTGTTCCAATTACCCTCTCTGCGAATACATGGCTCCCGGATGTTCGTCCTGTGACCGGTCTTTCGTAGAGCGAAAAAAGGATGAGGATGGTCGTGTTTTCGCCCAATGTCTGAATGACGATTGCAGTCAGCGATATGAAGCCTGCAGTCGGTGCCCTGGTGGAATTCTGATAAGGAGGTCAGGTCCGCGCGGGGATTTCCTTGGCTGCCACACTTATGGAAGAACAGGCTGTAGGGCAACAAAAGAACTGGCCGAATCTCATTGTCCGGGATGTAAAGACGGGATCGTCGAGCGAAAAAAAGATGAGGATGGTCGTGTTTTCGCCCAGTGCCGTAACTGCAGACGTGAGTACGAGGCCTGCGACAGGTGCGCCGACGGCATTATCTTGCTGAAGAAGTCAGGTCCGGGCGGGGATTTTCTTGGTTGTCACAATTTTGCCAAGACGGGCTGCAAGGGAACAGGAGAACTGAACAGGGAACAGCGAGGACAAGCTCAGGAGAGGGGGTAGATGCCGCACCCGGCCCTTGGGGCTCAGCGATTGCGGTAGACGATGCGCCCCTTGGTCAGGTCGTAGGGCGACATGATCACCCGCACCTTGTCGCCGGTCGAGATGCGGATGTAGTTTTTCCGCATGCGGCCCGAGATGTGGGCCGTGATCTGCTGGCCGTTGTCGAGTTGGACACGGAAGGTGGTGTTCGGTAGCGATTGGGTGATGGTGCCTTCGAGTTCGAAGGTTGCTTCTGTTGTCTGCACTTGGGTTCGTGGCCGATCGATGGTGTGGTTTTAGCGGGGCGCGACCGGGGTGCGAGCCGCTTCGGCGGAGCGATTTTTCTCCTTCAGCGGCCGGGTTTCGGTGTGGACGCGGAGGTTCGGGCTGCCCTTTTCGGCCGCGACCGAGGCGATCAGGCGGTGGCTGCGCTTCTGCGACAGGATCGCCAGCGCCAGCGGGTCTTTGATGTTCTGGTGAATCAGGCGCAGCAACTCGCGGGCGCCCTGGGCGCTGTTGAGCGCTTTCTGCGCCAGCCAGGAGCGGGCCTCGGGCTTGACGCGCAGCTCGGTGTCGCGGCCGACGAGGGAGGCGCGGACCTCGTCGATCATCTGGTTGATGACGCGCATCAGGGCGCCGAGGTCGAGGGAGTTGAACTGGACGATGGCGTCGAGGCGGTTGCGGAACTCGGGCGTAAACTGCTGTTCGATCTCCTGATCGGCCGGGCGGCCCCGGCCGCTGTCGCTGAGAAAGCCGGGAGCCTCGCTGCCCATGAAGGCGGCGCCGCTGTTGGTCGTCATAATCAGCACCACATCGCGGAAATCGACCGACTGGCCGGCGGCGTCGGTCAGTACCCCGCGGTCCATGACCTGCAGCAGCAGGTTGCAGACGTCGGGATGCGCTTTTTCAATTTCATCGAGCAGCAGCAGCGAGTGGCGCCGCCGCAGGATGGCCTCGGTCAGCAGGCCGCGGCGGTCGTGGCCGACATAGCCGGGCGGCGCGCCGATGAGGCGCGAGACGGAATGGCGTTCCATGTACTCGGACATGTCGAAGCGCTCAAAGTGCATGTTGATGAGCTCGGCAAAGCGCCGCGCCAGTTCGGTCTTGCCGACGCCGGTGGGGCCAGCGAACATGAGGCAGGCCAGGGGGCGGTCGGCGCGGCCGAGGCCGGCGCGCGACACCCGCCAGGCGGAGAGGAGGGCGTCGATGGCCTGGTCCTGGCCGTGGATGCGCTTGCGCAGTTCGCGGTCGAGCCGCGAGATCGAGGCCGGAGAGTTCTTCGAGGCTTCGATCTCCGCCAGCGGCACCCGGGCCGTGGCGGCGACGCAGTCGGCGATGAGGCTCGCGCCTATGCGCTGGCTGCTGCGGGCCTTCGAGGTTCCCTTGGCCTGCTTGTTCAGACGCCGCAGGTGGATTCTGGCGCCGGCGTCGTCGAGCACGTCTATGGCCTTGTCGGGCAGGCGCCGGTCGTGGATGAAACGGTCGGACAGATCGACGGCGGCACGGATGGCCGACGGCAGGTAGCTGACGCCGTGATGGCGCTCGAGGCCGGCCTTGATGCCGTTGAGGATGGCTACGCTCTGGTCGCGGCTGGGCTCCTCGATGTCGATCTTCTGGAAGCGGCGTGCCAGGGCCGGATCGCCCTCGATGACGCGGCGGAATTCGCTGTAGGTGGTGGCGCCGATGCAGCACAGGTCGCCCGACACCAGCAACGGCTTGATGAGGTTGGCGGTGTCGAGGTTGTTGCCGGTGGTCGCGCCGGCGCCGACGATGGTGTGAACCTCGTCGATGAAGAGGACGCTGCGCTCTTTCGAGGCGATGTAGCGCAGCATGCGCTTGAGGCGGTTTTCAAAATCGCCGCGGTAGCGCGTACCGGCGACGAGGGCTCCGACATCGACCGAATAGAGAGTCGCATCGGCCAGGACCGGCGGAACCTGGCCGAACACGAGGGCGCGGGCAAAGCCCTCGACCATGACGGTCTTGCCGACGCCGGCCTCGCCGACGAGGAGCGGGTTGTTCTTGTGCTTGCGGCAGAGAACCTGCGTCATGCGGTCAAACTCGATCTCGCGGCCGATCAGCGGGCTGAAGCGGCCCTTCAACGCCTGGCGGTTAAGATTGGTGAGAACGCCATGAAGGCCGCTCTCCTCCTCCTCGTCGTCAAATTCCTCCTCATCTTCCTGATCCTTGAAGATCAGGTCCGTCGAGGAATCGGCGCTGCCGTTCTGGTCGCTGCCGATGCCGTGGCGCGTCAGGTAGAAGACGGCGTGGCTGTCCTTTTCCGACAGCAGCGAGGTCAGGACATGCAGACCGTTGATCTCGCTGGGCTCGTTCAGGGAACTGTTCTGCAGGGCGCGCTGGATGATGCGCTCGAAGCCGCGGGTCGGCACGACCTCAAAATCACTCTGGCCTGAGGGTATGGTCGGGGTGCGGCTGGCGATGAAGCTGCGCAGGTCCTTTTTCAGATTGTCGAGCCCCGGGACCCTGAGGCCAATGGCCCTGCGCGCCTCAGGATTGTCGAGCAGCGCCAGCAGCAGCTGTTCGACCGTGACATACTCATAGCGGTTCTCGCGGGCGACAGCAAAGGCCTCCTCGATGGTTCTCTGCAGGTTGCGGTTGAGGCTCAGCATGGCTTAGCCGCGGGGAATGGGTTGGGCTTGACTCTGGAGGGGATGGCCGTTGCGCATGGCGAGTTCGTTGATCTCCTGCGCCTTGGTCTCGGCGAGGTCGCGGCTGAAGGCACCGCAGACAGCCTGGCCGTTTTTGTGGGCGCGCAGGGTCAGGAGCGTCGCCTCTTCGTGCGACAGATGCAACACCAGGCGCAGCACCGAGATGACAAAATTCAGGGGCGTAAAGTCATCGTTGAGGATAGCTACATGGAAGAGCGGCGGCTCCCTCTGGGCAAGGTCGCTGTCGGGCGACAGACAGGCGAGCCGCTGCGTCACCGCGCCCTCCGGGGAGGCCGGCTGGCGCCGATGTTTCTGCCGCTGGTGCCGCAGGCTCATGGAGAGGGCGTGGGTATGGCGGTGATGGAAAAACCGCAGTCAGCGTAGATCACCTGGCCGGTGATGGCCGATGCCAGGGAAGAGCAGAGGAAGGCGGCGGCCCGGCCGATTTCTTCGGCCTCGACGTTGCGCCTCAGGGGGGCGTTGGCGGCGACATGGCCGAGGATGTCCTTGAAGCCGCCGATGCCCGCTGCCGCCAGGGTGCGAATGGGCCCCGAGGAGAGGGCGTTGACGCGGATGCCGTCGGGGCCGACGGAATTGGCCAGGTAGCGCACCGAGGCCTCGAGCGAGGCCTTGGCCGGGCCCATGACGTTGTAGTTGGGGATGGCGCGGTCGGCGCCGAGGTAGCTGAGGGTGGCGACGGCCGCATCGCGCCCGGCCATGAGTGGCCGCGCTTCACGCACCAAGGCGATGAGGCTGTAGGCGCTGATGTCGTGCGCCAGGGCAAAGCCGGCGCGGCTGGTGTTGGCGGCGAAATCGCCGCGCAGCTCGTTCTGCTCGGCGAAGGCGATGGCGTGAATCAGGATGTCGAGACCGTCCCAGCGCTCCCTGACGAGCTTCATGGCCGTCGCTATGTCGTCGTCGTCGGAGGCGTCGCAGGGCACGAGGAAATCGCAGCCGAGCTCGCTGCCGAGGCCGGCGACGCGCCCGCGGATGCGCTCGTCCATATAGCCGAGCGCGAGCTCGGCGCCCTGGGCATGCATGGCCTGGGCAATGCCCCAGGCGATGGAGCGATTGCTGGCGATGCCTGTGATGAAGGCGCGTTTTCCGTCGAGAAATCCCATCAGGGTTGCGGTTGGATAAAAAAGAGAAAAAGGATTTTCAGGGGAGTGGAGTCAGGTGCGCCGACGAAGTTGCAGGCGCCCGTCCACAGCCTCATTTTATAGGGCTTGGCGGGTAGGAACTAGGGGGAAAGGCTGTTTTTAATTGAATTTTTCGCGCTCTGAAGCCGAGACGGGCCCGTTCTGACGGGGTTTTGTGGCTCCGATTGAGCGGCTCGAACTGGGGCTCAAGGGACCGCCTCAGGGTTTCCGCCGCCGGCGCATTTTCCTTGCGCCCAGACTGATGAGGGCGATCAGGGCCAGCAGCAGGGGGACGCCGCCGATGTTGAGCGCCTTGAGGGTCGAACCGAGGCTTTCGATGTCGCGATTGAGATTGAAGCGCACCTCGCGCAACTCGCGGCGGATTGTCAGCCGCTGGCTTTTGAAGTCGCTGAGGGTCTTCTGCTGCTGCGGCGAGAGTTTGCCTTTCTCCGGGTCATCGCGCTCCCGCTGCAGCTCGTTAAGCTTCTTCTCGGTGTCTTTCAGGCGCTTGCGCAGGTCGTTTTCAACCTGGCGGTAGCGGTCTTCGGCCTCTTTCTGCAGTTCCTCGACCACTGAGAAGGGGCGGGAGAAGCGTTCGCGCCCGCGGATGCCGATGAGGGCCGAACTGCCGCTGAAGTTGTCGACGACATTGGCGAAGAAGCTGCCGTTGTCGGCGAAGGGCCGGGGGATGCGCTGGCCGAAGAACTGCAGCACCCGCACCCAGAGGCGGTCGGTGAGGATGTCGGTGTCGCCGGTGACCAGCGCCTTGATGCCGTTGTCGCCCGCCTGCTCGAGGTGGGGCGGCAGGGCGATCTCGGGATCGCCGTTGTCGACGGCTTGCTGCAGGCGGTCGAGCAATTGCTGGGGCGGGCCGCTGAAGACGCTTTTCGCCGGCCCCGAGATGCGGGCGGCGAGGGCGTAGCGCTGCGGGTCCCGGAAATCGATGGTGTCGATGCCGCCCGGGGTGTTCAGCACCCTGAAGTTGCTGACGGGCGTCAGCACCGCCTTGCTGCTCGTGCTCAACAGCGGCACCAGTTGGGTCTCGGCGCCGTCGGCGGGAATCAGGGCGCCGACGCTCGAGACGTGGATGTTGTTGAGCTTGGTGGTGATGACGTCGTCGCGGTTGATGCGCTTCTTCTTGAGGCTGAGGATGCCGGGGTGGCGGATGCTGTTGCCGTCGCCGGTGCTGACCACGAGGGCACTGGGGCGGTCGACGATAAACTGCCCCGGCGGCATGCTCAGGCCCCAGGCGCGGAGCAGGGCCTCAGGGTTTGAGGCCGCCTCGGCTCTGGGGTCAGCCTCCAGCTGGCTTTCGGCCATGGGATCGACAAAGAGCAGGACGCGGCCGCCGCCGAGGGCGAACTGGTCGATCAGATAGAGCGTCGGCGAGGTCAGGTTCTGGGGGTGAACGACCAGCAGCGAACTGAGGTCCTGATCGAGGCGATCGGGTTCGAGCCCGTAGTCGATGAGATCGAACGACGAGGACAGCTGCGTCAGCACGGCCCAGCCCGGCGTCTTGCGCTGGGCGAGGTCGTAGGAGCCGTTGATCGGCAGGCTCGATATCAGGCCGAGCTTGGGTTTGGCGGGCTGGGATGCATTGTAGATGGCGCGGGCGAGGTCGTATTCAAGGAAGGTTTCGCGTTCGGCGCTGAAGACGGAGATGACTTCGCGGCCGCCGCTTTTACCGGTCACGGCCAGGCCGAAATAGAGGTCGGCCTTGGCCGAGGAACGCACCTTGCGCAGGCCGAAACCGACGGCCTTGTCCTCCTCTTCGGAAAAGGGCTTGGGGTCGAGGGTGTTGAGAATCAGCCGGCCGTCGGCGAGCACCGCCATCTCCTCGATCAGTTCGCGGATGCGGGTGTAATAGTTGCGCAGTTGGGGGACGTCGCGCGAGGCCTGATCGGAGAAGAAGAGATCGATGGTGACAGGCTCGGAGAGGTTGCTCAGCAGCTCTTCGGTCGAGGGCGAGAGGGTGTAGAGTCTGTTGGCCGTGAGATCGAGGCGGGCGCGGCGGAAGAGCGCATCGGAGGCGAAGAGGGCGACGAGCGTGACTACGGCGATCAGCGGCAGTGCCAGGCGGTTGCGCAGGAGGGCGGACATCATGGCTAGCGGATGCGGCTGCGCTCGACGATGGCCTGGGTGGCAAGCAGCCAGGCCGCGATCATGACGGCGAAGTAGAGCAGATCGCCGAGGACGAGTACGCCCTTGCTGATGGCCTCGAAGCGGTCGAGCAGACTCAGGGAGAAAATCAGGTCGACGAGGGCCTCTGGCATCCAGGCGCCGAGCCAGCCGGAGACCAGCGGCAGGCCGGCGACGACGAAGAGGAAGCAGACGACGACACTGACGATGAAGGCGATCACCTGATTGGAGGTGGTGGCCGAGATGCAGCTGCCGATCGCCAGCATGACGCCGGCGAGCAGCCAGCTGCCGAGGTAGGCGGCGATGATGATGCCGTGGTCCGGATCGCCGAGGTAGCTGATGGTGATCCACAGGGGAAAGGTCAGCATGAGCGCGAGGCCGGCAAAGAGCCAGGCGGCGAGAAATTTTCCGAAAACGGCCACGCCCGTGCCCAGGGGCAGGGTCAACAGCAGTTCGATGGTGCCGTTGCGCCGCTCTTCGGCCCAGAGCCGCATGGACAGCGCCGGCGCCAGTAGCAGGTAGAGCCAGGGGTGGAAGGCGAAAAACGACAGCAGGTCGGCCTCGCCGCGCTCGAAGAGGCGGCCGAAGTAGAAGGTGAAAAAGCCGGTCGAGAGCAGGAAAATGGTGATGAAGACAAAGGCGATCGGAGTGGCGAAATAATCGCGGAATTCGCGGCTGGCGACACTCCAGGTCTGGCGGAGGCTGTTCATTGGGCGGGGGTGTCGGCCGTCAATTGGCGGAAAACCTCGTCGAGCTGACCCGGTCGCGACCGGATGTCCTGGGCCTCCCAGCCCCGGCCGGCGAGAATCTGTTGCAGGGCCGGCAGCAGCGCGCCGCGGGCACGGCCGGGGACGACGGTGAGCTGCTCGCGGCCCTCCAGCGTCTCGATGTGGGCGTCGCCGATGTCGTCATGGCCTTTGCAGGCTTCGGCCGCCCCCTCGGGGACGGGGCCGGAAAAGAGCACCGTCAGGGCGCCGTGCATGGGCGAGCGGGCGATCATCTGCTCCGGCGTCTCGTCGATGAGGATGCGCCCCTGATCGAGCACCAGCACCCGCGAGCAGACCGAGGAGACCTCCTCGAGGATGTGGGTCGAGATGACGATGCCCTTGTCGTGCGAGAGCTGGCGGATGAGCTGGCGCACCTGCTGCTTCTGGTTGGGGTCGAGGCCGTCGGTGGGCTCGTCGAGAATCAGGGCCGTCGGGTCGTGGATGATGGCTTGGGCGAGGCCGACGCGCCTCTTGAAACCCTTGGACAGGGTGTGGATGCGCTGGCCGAGCACCGATTCGAGTTCGAGGGCTTCGATGACCGCCTGCATGCGTTTCTTCCGGGCCTGGGCATCGAGCAGATGAATCCCGGCGATGAAGTCGAGATAAGCCCTGACGTTCATGTCGCCGTAGGCCGGCGTGCCCTCGGCCAGGTAGCCGAGCTGGCGACAGACCTGGAGGCGGCCGTGACGGACATTGACGCCGCCGACGAAGGCGGTGCCCGAGGTCGGCTGGAGGAAGCCGGCAATCATGCGCATGGTCGTGGTCTTGCCGGCGCCGTTGGGGCCGAGAAAACCGAGGACTTCGCCGCGGCGCACACGGAAGGAGACCTGATCGACCGAAACCAGACCATTGAAGGTCTTGCGCAGCTCGCGCGCCTCCATAACCGCGTCGACGGCGAGCTCAACGGCAGCGGTTTTTTTCTTCGCCGCAGACGCGGGCCCGTCGGCGGCTGCTCCCTCGACGGCAGCGGTTTTTTTCTTCGCCGCCGGCGCGGGCCCGTCGGCGGCTGCTCCCTCGACGGCAGCGGTTTTTTTCTCCGCTGCCGGCGCGGGCCCGTCGGCGGCTGCTCCCTCGACGGCAGCGGTTTTTTTCTCCGCTGCCGGCGCGGGCCCGTCGGCGGCTGCTCCCTCGACGGCAGCGTCTGCTTTCGGGCTCTGGGACAGATTTTTCCCGGTCGCAGTCAGTCCCCCCTCATCCGTCTCCAACGGTTGCGTGGATTTCGCAGCTGCCTCAGGTTCCGGGTTGTCGATGCCTGTTTTTTTTGCCATAAAGGGAGTTTTGCGAGCTCAGCCGGTGACGAGGGTGTTCAGTTGGAAAATGGGGAGGAGGATCGCCAGGACAATGACCATGACCATGCCGCCCATAAGAATGATGATCAGGGGGGCGAAGATACCGAGGAAATTGTCGAGAATGGCTTTCATCTCGCGCTCTTGGTGGACAGCGGCCTTTTCCAGCATCTGATCGATGCGGCCAGAGGCTTCTCCGCTGGCGATCAACTGAATCAGCATGGGCGGAAAGAAGCCCGATTTTTCGAGGGAACGCGACAGGGTGCGGCCCTCCCGGACCTTGATGGACGCCTCGGTCACCGCCTCGCGCATGGGAGCGTTGGGGATGACTTCGGCCGCTATGGTCAAAGATTGTAGCACAGGAACCCCGCTGCTGGCGAGTATGCTCATCGTTCGAGACAATTGGGAGGTGTTGAAGCTGCGGGTGAGGGTCGAGATCAGGGGGATGACGAGCTTGATTCTGCCGAGGCGGTAGTCGACCGCCTCGATCTCCAGCAGCTTTCTGCCGCCGACGATGGCGACGGCGAGGGCGATGAGCAGCCAGAGGCCGTTTTCCTGCAGGAAGGCGCTGATGTGGATCATGGTCTGCGTCAGCAGCGGCAGGTCCTGTCCCAGGTCTTCGTAGACCTTGACCACCTTGGGGACGACATAGGTCAGCAGCAGGCCGACAATGGTGACGGCAAAAATCACGAGGAACACCGGGTAGAAGAGGGCGTTTTTGACCTCGCGGTGGAACTGCTGGCGCTCTTCGGCGTAGTCGGCGAGTCGCTCCAGCACTTCGGGCAGATGCCCCGCCTGTTCGCCGGCGCGCACGGTCGAGTGGTAGATGCGCGAAAACACCTTGGGGTAGAGCGACATGGAAGTGGCGAGATCGCGCCCCTCGAGGATGTTGGAGCGCACTGCCAGCAACAGGGTCTTCAGGCGGTTGTTGGGGCTCTGCATGCTGACGGCCATGAGCGCCTTCTCGACCGAGGTGCCGCTGGAGATCAGGGTAGCCAGCTGGCGCGTGATCAGGGCCTGCTCGCCGATGCTGATGCTGCTGCGAAAACGGATGGCGGTGCTGGCCGGCTTGTCGCTGTCGCTCGGGCGCTCGCCGCCGCTCTCGACCAGCTGCAACGGCGACAACTGTTGTTGGCGCAACAGCTGGCGGGCCTGTTTGGCGTTCTCGCTGTCGATGACTCCCTTGACTTCCTTTCCCCGGGTGAGGTCGAGCGCCCTGTACTCAAATGCTGGCATGGAGATTCTCTTGCGGCGGGGCGCTGGTTGGGAGGCGGTCGGCGGGGGTCAATTTCTTGTTACGCGCAATAGCTCTTCGAGCGTGGTGTTGCCCTGCAGCACCAGCTTGCGGCCGTTGTCGAAGATGCTCGGGTAGATGCTGTGAGCATAGCGTTCGAGGTCGTTCTCGCCGGCGCCGCTGTGGATGAGATCGCGCATCTTGTCGTCGAGCGCCACGACTTCGTAGATGGCCGTGCGGCCGGCGTAGCCCGAGGTGCAGTGATCGCAGCCGACGGGATGGTAGATGCGCTGTCTGGCGTCCTTGGCGTCGATGCCGAGCAGGTCGCATTCGCGGGCCGCCGGCCGCGCCGGCTTGCGGCAGCGGTCGCAGAGCACGCGCACGAGCCGCTGCGAGACGACGCCGACCAGGCTTGTGGAGAGCAGGAAGGATTCGACGCCCATATCCTGCAGGCGGGTGACGGCTCCTATGGCGGTGTTGGTGTGCAGGGTCGACAGCACCAGATGGCCGGTCAGACTCGCCTGGACGGCGATTTCAGCGGTCTCGAGGTCGCGGATCTCGCCGACCATGACGATGTCCGGGTCCTGGCGCAGGATGGCCCGCAGGCCGCGGGCGAAAGTCAGGTTGACCTTGGTGTTGACCTGTGTCTGGCCGATGCCGTCGAGATAGTATTCGATCGGGTCTTCGATCGTCAGGATGGTGTTGCTCGAGTCGTTGAGCCAGGTCAGCCCCGAGTAGAGGGTGGTGGTCTTGCCGGAGCCGGTCGGGCCCGTGATGAGGAGGATGCCGTGGGGCATCTTCAGCAGGTCCTTGAGTCGGCCCTGCACCTCCTCTTCCATGCCGAGGTAGTCGAGGTCGAGCCGCCCCTTCTCCTTGTTGAGCAGGCGCATTACGACGCGCTCGCCGTGGCCCGATGGCAGCGAGGAGACGCGGACGTCGACGGGCCGGCCGGCGACGCGCAGCGAGATGCGACCGTCCTGGGGCACGCGCTTTTCGGCGATGTCGAGGTTCGCCATGACCTTGATGCGCGAGGTCAGCATGGGGCCGATCTCCCGCGGCGGCTCGAGCAGGCGGTGCATGACGCCGTCGATGCGGAAGCGCACTTCCAGCCGCTTTTCAAAGGGCTCGACGTGAATGTCGGAGGCGTTTTTGCGGATTGCCTCGGTCAGCATGGCGTTAATCAGGCGGATGACGGGCGCCTCGTCGTCGGATTCCATCAGATCCGACGGCTCCGGCAGGGAATCGGCGATCTGGTTGAGATCGAGCTCGTCGCCGATGCCGTCCATCATGTCGAGCGACTGCCAGCTGCCGCTCTCGTAGTAGCGGTTCAGGGTTTCACTGAACTCTTCTTCGGGGATTTCGCGCACCTTCAGCTGGACGCCACCGGTGATGCGGTGAATCTCCAGCAGGGCCTCGACCGGGCCACCGGCGCGGCGCAGCACGACCAGATGGTCGCCGGCGTCCCTCTCGATCAGGACGCCGTAGCGCCGGCAGAAGGAGTAGGGCAGAGTCTGGGGCGGCGGCTTGCCCGGCGCCGCCGTCGGTACGGGCGCGGTCGGCAGGTCGGCGGCGGCGGGCGGCGTCTCTTCCCCGAGGCTGCCGTCAGCCTCTTCGGCGGTCGCTTCCCTGTCTGCCCCGGTCTCCGCCGGCGCTGGGGCGGCAGCGGTCTCTTCCGTGCTCCTGTCCGCCTCTTCAATTGTGACACCCTCTTCGACACCGGTTTCTTCGTTGAGGGCCACGGCTCCGTTGACCGGAGTCCCGCTCAGGTCCTCGGCGGCCTCTCCGGGGGTCGGCTCGGGACTGCTTTCGCCCGCCTCTTGACTGGCCGCTAGGGCGGCGGCTTCGGCCTTCTGTCGCGCGGCTTCCTCGGCTTGCCGGCGCCTCTGTCCGATTCTTTGCCGCCGCGCCCGCTGCCAGTTGGCGAAGGCGCGGGCCAGGTGCAGGGAGAGCCTGTAGGTCTGAACGGAGATGAAGGCGGAGAGCCTGAAGGTCAGGATGGCGGTCTGGGCGATGACCAGACCGGAAACCCGGACAGTGTTTCGCGCCAGAGCCCGAGTCGAGGCATGGCCCAGAGTCTGCCCGTAGGCTCGGGCGATGGCGGGAAAGAGGGCGGAGGACGAGGCCGACAGCGGTGAAGGGCCGGCGGAAAGAACCGATCTTTTCTGCGTGCCGCTCTTGACCAGTTGCACCGATGCCAGCGGGGACAGGCGCAGCGGCCGACGTTTGGCGGCCAGTCGCTGTGCCCGCTGGGCCTCGGTGGCGGCGGGTCTGTAGCCGCAGAGGCGACTCCTGGCTGCAGGCCCCGCTGCCAGCCGGCCGCCGCGGATGCGGGCTTGTTTCGCTGTTCCGGCGGAGCCCGAAAGCAGGAGGAGGCGGCGGTGCTCAAAGCCTTGGGGCGGGCGGCTGCGTCGGCGGTATTGCCGTTGCAGCGGCCTGGCCTGTTGCCTCGATCTTTCGCCCCTGAGCCGTCGGCAGGGGGCGCGGCCGCTGCCGATACGGGAACTGGAGGGGGGCAGGGAGCGGTCGCGGTTGGGGCCGGCGGCGGCCGCGGTGGTGGTGGCTCGGGCGGCCTCGGAGGCTCTGCGGTCTCTGTCATCGACGGCCAGTGACAGGACGCGCCTGGCCGATGCCGACCGGGTCGCAGGCGCCGGGCGCAGGGCGCCCTGTGGCCTGGGGGCCGTCACTGCCTCAGGGGGCACTGAGGCGGCTTCCGCCGGTGCTCTGGGGGGCATTGCGGGTTCCTTTAAACATGACGTTGATCGGCGGCAGGGAGGGCAGTTCGTCTTTGAAGAACGAATCGCTCAGCCCCTGTCTGCGGGTGCGCTCCTGCTGAAAGTCGTCGTATTTTTCCGAAGTCAGCTCCGACAGGGACCGGCTGTCGCTGACAATGACCGGGTGGAGGAAGACCATGAGGTTCTGCTTGACTTTGCGCGAGCTGCGAAACTGGAAGAGGCGGCCGAGCAGGGGCACATCGCCGATCAGCGGGATCTTCTGCTTCTCGTCAGTGACCGTCTCCTGGGTCAGGCCACCGAGAATCACGATCTGATCGTTTTCCGCCAGAATCGAAGTCTTGATGGTGCGCTTGTTGAGGATGATGTCGGAGGCGTTGACGCCGGCCAGGTCCGATGCCTGGGAGATGCTGGAGACCTCCTGTTCGATTTCGAGAATGACGGTGTCGCCGGCGCTGATCTGCGGCTTCACCTTGAGCGACACCCCTATATCCCGGCGTTCAATGGTCTGGAAGGGATTGCCGCCGCTGGTTGTGGTCGAGCCGGTGATGAAAGGCACATTCTGGCCGACGACGATCTCGGCGGCCTGGTTGTCCAGAGTCAGAATCCTCGGAGTCGACAGGATGTTGCTGTCGGTGTCGCTGGCGATGGCGCGGATGAGAAAGCCGAATTGGGTGGCGCCGCCGAGACTGGCGATACCGGCCGTCAGGCCCGTGGGGATGCCGCTCGGCGTGCCGCTGAGAACCCCGAGCTGGACGATTTCGGAGTTGATGCTGCCGAGGTTCGAAGTGATGGCCGGCCGCGTCGGGCCGCCGTAAAGAAAGGGGTTGATCCCGAGTTCACGGTTTTTGTCTTCCGACACGTCGGCGATGATCGCCTCCACCAGCACCTGGGCGCGGCGGATGTCGAGCCGTTCGATCAGGGAGATGGCCTCTTCCATCTGCCCGGCCGGAGCGGTGATGATCAGGGCGTTGGACGGGATGTGGGCCTCGATGAAGGTTTCCCGTTCCTTTTTCTTTTCCTTGCTGTCCGTCGGGTTCAGCTGATTGATGACCTGATTCTGCTGCTTGACCACCTTTTTTGCGACTTCGGCCAGTTCCTTGGCGCTGGAGTAGCGCAGAAAGACCACCTCGGTCGCGCTGTTGCGCTCCTCCTTGGGCACATCGAGCTGGGCGATGAGGGTGCGCATGGCGAGAATGTACTCCTTGGAGCCTTTGAAGACCAGGCTGTTCTCGCGGGGATAGGGGAGGATGGTGTTCTTGTTGCCGCGGGCCTTCTGCCGGGCCGTCTGTTTGGGCGCCAGCTTGGCCAGCACCTTCTGCAGGGGCCCGGCCAGGGCGTGCTCGAGCTTGATGATGGCGATGTCGTCTTCCTGATAGACATCCATTTTTTCGAGAATCCTGAGGATGCGGCCGATGTTGGCGCGGCGCCCCGTGATGATCAGCAGGTTGTTCTTGTCGTAGGAGTTGATGTAGGAGCTTTTGTTGCGGATATAGGATTTGAGGGTCTTGGCGGCCTCGCTGGCGCCGATGTTTTTGGTCTGGACGATGCGGGTGACGTAGTCATCGTAGGATCCCTCCCGGTCCTCGAAGAAGGGGATGTCGGTGCGGGAGGCGGTGCCGCCCTTGACAATCTTGGCGATGCCATCGCGCTCAACCACGGCCATGTTCACGGTTTCGAGGATCGACAGGAAAATATGGTA
Organism: Candidatus Porifericomitales bacterium; assembly: GCA_965237735.1. GTDB lineage: Bacteria > Pseudomonadota > Gammaproteobacteria > CBDEFV01 > CBDEFV01 > CBDEFV01. The sequence goes on from CBDEFV010000002.1 coordinate 22,653, forward strand.
GATGGAGTCGGCGTCCAGCGGAGAGGAGGTGATGACATTGAAGCCCTTGGCCTTGATGGCGTCGCGGTCGAGAATGAAATTCTTGCCGGTGTACTTGGAGACGGCCTCAACGAGGGAGCGCATGTCGGCGTTCTTCAGGTTGAGACGAAAGGTGGGAGGCTGGGCCTGGCTCAGGGGAGGGGCCCAGAGGGTGGTAAAGAGTACGAAAATCGCGGTGGAGAGAAGGATTTTCACGGTCTTCGCGCCGCTTTTTTTCAGGGCCTGGGTTTTCAGGGTTTGGGTTTTCAATGCCATCTCTGCTGTCTGTAAGGTTGGTCTGCGGGAATCAGAAACGTAGGCTCATGGGGAGCTCGCGGCCACCGCGAAGGACTTGAAGATCAAGGCTGCCGGCTTCGATCAGTTGATCTTTGTTTTCGATCAGTTGCTTGCGCACTGAGTGGGTCATGGGAATGTCGTTGACTTTGGTGATGATGTCGCCGATGCGCAGGCCGTGGGCCAGCAGCAGGTCGCGGTAGGGGCCGTAGCGGGAGACGAGGTATCCCTGCTGGCGGCCTCTGACGACATGGGGGCGGAAGGAGGGCCGCAGGTCCCGAATCACCTCTGGGTTGAGGGCGCCGAGTTCCTGGCGCAGCTGTTCCAGCTCTTCGCTCGCTTCGGTGACAGTGGCGGCGCCGCTTTTATCGTCGGAATCCTCGCCTGAATCGGACGCCGTGGAGGATGAGCCCGATCGCTGCGATTGTCGCCGGTCGCCGCCTGAGGAGGATGCGCCCGACCCCTGTGATTTTCTCTGGCGGCTGCCGGAAGAGGGCTCGGTCATCGAGAAGTCGTCCCCTGAGAACGGGTCTCCCGCTTGGAAATCGCCGCTGAAATCAAAGGACACCCCCTTCCAGCTGTCTTTGTTGCGGGTCAGCCACAGGCTTTCATTGCGGCCGTTGTGGCGGATGATGACATGATCGACATAGAGCTTCGTCAGCACCGAGCTGCCGACGACCTTGTCGCCGACCCTGTAGACGCCGACCGCCGATCTCTTTGCCCTGTTTTTTATCAGGGCGTAGCCTTCATCGTTTTTCGTGGGCAGCAGGATACCGGCCAGTTCAAGTTTCAGCTTGGTTCGGGGGGCGACTTTTTTGGGCTTGGCTTTTTTCGGTTTCTTTTTGACCTTCTTCTTCTTGGCGGCATCGCCGAAAATATGGAGGTCGGCAATTCTGTTGGCGCTGATTTTCTCTCCGTTGTCCCCCCCTTTGTCGCTGCCGGCTGTCGTCGCCGACAGGCGGATTTCATCGGGGTCGATGAAATTCAACAGCTTGATTCCGATGACCGCGGCGAAATAACTCAGGGTTGCGACCAGCAGGATCGAAACCAGGGGTTTGACATAGCGGCCCGGATTTTTACTCAAGATCAACAGGAAGACTCCAGACTCTAAAGTGTTAAAAAAGCGCGAAGATTCAGATTCTTCTCAGGGTTCGCGGGCGGTTACAGGCAACAGGCCATGTCTTCGACCCGGCACTGCGCCTCGCCATCGCACGCCCGGCCACACTTCTCGCGTGCGAGCTGACCGAGATAGGTCGAGTCCGCGAGGTAGAAGGCCGTAAACTGCTCTTCGAAATCGCCTGAGACCGATTTTTCGGCCAGACCCGTTTTGAGGATTGCCTGCTGCCATTTCTTTACGGGCGCAAACTCCTTCAGGAAGTCGTAGCCGGAATGGTTTTCGACGATCGCCGCCCGGTGCAACAGCGGCAGCCAGGCGATTTCGACCATACCGACTGAATCCCCGCCGGCGAATCGACGCTCGCCCAGGTATTGCTCAATCCTGGCAAACGCGGTTGTGAACTTCGCCGCCCGCTCGTCCAGGATTTCTCTGTCCGGACTGCGTTGTGTGCTGCATTGGGTCAGGTAGTTTTTGGAAGCCAGATAGGCCCATGCCCGCTGCTGCGCTTTTTTGACGGGATCAGCCGGGAACATCGATGAATCCGTCACCTCTTCAATGTACTCGACGATGGCGTCTGATTCGAAAATCACGCGTCCGTCATCGGTGAACAGAATCGGCACCTGGCCGTTCGGCGACGCCCGCAGAAACCAATCGGGTTTATCGCTGAGATCGATGTATTCGATCTCATAGGGGGCTTCCTTGGCTTCAAGCATTGCCGTTACCCGCTGGACGAAAGGACATATCTTGAAACTGACGATTTTCATAGGTGGGCTCAGGGTGTTGAGTGGGTTCATGGTGTTGCCCCAACTCTCGTTTCTGTTCCCCGCGGAAAGTCGCGGCGACAACATTTTGCGCTCGGGCAGGCAAAATAATTTTATCGGACAGGCCCCCGGTGCCTAGCCACCGGCCGCCGTTCTTGTCGTATTGTAATCAGTTTGTAACGGCTCGCTGCCGCAGCTCAGCCCCTGCTTTTCAGGCAGTACAGAGCCGAAGTGCAGAACAGGGAGGGCCAGGGCGAGGGCGGGGTCGTAACCCGCTGCAGCACCTGATAACCCTGATCTCTGCACGAGTCCTTGAAGTCGCGCAGGGTGCAGGGATGGATGTTCGGCGTCTCAAACCAGAGGGAGGGGGCGCCCGCCTCGGTCGGCATACGGCCGCCCGCCAGCAGCCGCAGGCGGCAGAGCCAGTGGCCGAAGTTGGAGATGGAGACGATGCCGATGCGGCCGATGCGGAGGATTTCGCCCAGCACCTGATTGGGTTTCTTGAATGCCTGCAGTGAGTGGGTGCAGACGACATAGTCGAAGTCCTGGCTGGGGAACTGCCGCAGCCCCTGGTCGGCGTCTGCCTGGATGGCGTTGAGTCCGCGCTTCAGACAGGCGATGACATTGCTGCTGGAGAGATCGAGTCCATAGCCGCTGACGTCTTTCTCGGCCGTCAGCAGCGCCAGCAGCTCGCCGTCGCCGCAACCGATGTCGAGTACGCGCCCGCCGCGTTCAACGAGATCGCAGATCGTCCTGAATTCCGGGTTCACGGCTTTGTGAAGGCGAGAAATTGAGCCACTCCCTCGGTGTAGAGAGGGATCGGCATGAGGAAGGAATCGTGGCCGTGGGGTGAGGTGATTTCGATGTAGCTGACGTCCTTGCCGCGTTCAACGAGCTTGCAGATCGTCCTGAATTCTGGGTTCACGGCTTTGTGAAGGCGAGAAATTGAGCCACTCCCTCGGTGTAGAGAGGGATCGGCATGAGGAAGGAATCGTGGCCGTGGGGTGAGGTGATTTCGATGTAGCTGACGTCCTTGCCGCCGGCGATGAGGGCCTCGACGATTTCGCGCGAGCGCTGTGGCGAAAAACGCCAGTCGGTGGTGAAGGAGACCACCAGCGCCTTCGCCTGAATCGGCGCGATGGCGGCGACAAGATCACCGCCGGTCTCGGCCGCGGGGTTGAAATAGTCGAGGGCCTTGGTCATGAGGAGGTAGGTGTTGGCGTCAAATTTTTCGGCGAAACTCGATCCTTGATAGCGCAGGTAGCTCTCCACCTGAAAATTGATGTCGTAACTGAAGTTCAGCGTCGACTCGCGCAGTTCCCGGCCGAACTTTTCCCCCATGGAGTCGTCGCTGAGGTAGGTGATGTGGCCGAGCATGCGCGCCAGCGTCAGGCCGCGGCTGGGCTTGGTGCCGGCGGCGGTGTAGGCGCCCTCGCAGTAGTCGGGGTCGGTCAGGATGGCTTGGCGGGCGACCTCGCTGAAGGCGATGTTCTGGGCGCTCAGGAAGGGAGCGGCGGCGATGATCAGGGCGCGGTCGACCTCGGCGGGGTAGTCGAGGGCCCACTGCATGGCCTGCATGCCGCCGAGGCTGCCGCCGGCGACGGCATGCCAGCGGTCGATGCCGAGGTGATTGCGCAGGGTGCGCTGGCTGCGGACCCAGTCGCGGCAGGTGACAAAGGGAAAGTCGCGGCCATAGGGTTTGCCGCTCTCCGGATTGAGGGTCGCAGGGCCCGAGGAGCCGGCGCAGCCGCCGAGGTTGTTGGGGCTGACAATGAAAAAGCGGTCGCTGTCCAGGGCCTTGCCGGGGCCGATCAGCGCATCCCACCAGCCGGTCTTGCGGTCGTCGGCGCTGTGGCGGCCGGCGGCGTGATGATCCCCCGACAGCGAATGGCATACGAGCACGGCATTGTCACGGGCCTCGTTGAGATCGCCATAGGTTTCAAACACCAGGCGGTAGCCCTTGAGGGTGCGGCCGCACTGGATCTCGAGTTCCTCGTCGAAATCAGCGGTCCGGGGCTTGACGATGCCGACGCTGTCCGCTGGCAGGGCGTCTGCCATCAGGGCTGCCCCAGCAACAGGGAGATGATCAGTATCTTGACCGCCTGCAGGGCGATCAGGGCGATCAGGGGCGAGAGGTCGATGCCGCTGAGGGTGCCGATTCGCCGTCTGATGGGGGCCAGCAGCGGCAGCGACAGACTGGCGGTGTAGCGAAACAGGGGATTGCCGGTGTCGGTGATGAAAAACGTCATGACGGCAAAGACGACGATACTCAGGCAGAGGATGTTGATCAGGGTCGAGACGACATCGGCGAGGCCGAAGACAAAAATCGTCAGGGCCGAGGGGTTGCCGAGGAACATCTGCTGGCCGGCAACGGCGGCGCCGTCGAAGCCGAGGGCGTTCAGGGCCAGCACCTTGGCCATGGCGGCGACCGTAGCGAGGGCGAGAGCGGCCCAGTGCCAGGTGCCTCTGGAGGGAAGCAGAAACGCCAGCTGCCGCGTCAGGGGCTCGCTGAGGCGCCAGACCAGCTGGGTCATGGGGTTGTGAGCGTCCGTTTGACAGGCCTGGTTGAGAAAGCGCAGCAGCATCAGGATCACCGCCAGGTCGAGCACGACCTGCAGCAGAAAGCTCAGGGCAGAAGTCATGGGCGGCGGCGCGGTCGGTTGGGGGCGGCTCTCATGTTATAAAGAGCCCTCAATCGGGTTTGGCGGCTCCGAGTTCCCGCGCCCGTCTGAAAGCTGAGCGCACTCCCTCGGAGAAGGATTGCTGCATGCCGTTGCGGCCAAAGGTTTCAAAGGCCGCCTCAGTGGTGCCGCCGCGGCTCGCGACCTGGGCGCGCAGCTGCGCTGGCTCCCTGCCGCGGGCGAGGGCGGCGGCGCCGTAGAAGGTTTCAATGACGAGATTGCGCGCCTTCTCGGGATCGAGGCCGAGTTCGACGCCGACCTGCTCCAGTGTCTCGATCAGATAGAAGACATAGGCCGGGCCCGTGCCGGACACGGCAGTGACGGCATCGAGCAGATCCTCCCGCGGCACCTGACAGACGAAGCCGGTGGTGGCGAGGAGCTGCAGCAGCCGCTCAAGTGCCGCGGCGGGGGCCTCGGGCGGGGCGTAGAGTGCCGAGGCTCCGGCCCCCTGGGAGATGGCGAGGTTCGGCATGCAGCGGAACAGGAGCGGCGGCCTGTCAAACCAGGAGGCGATGAGCGCGGTCGGCAGGCCGGCGGCGCAACTGAGCCAGAGGGCGTCGTCGGCGATGCCTTTGAGGGGGCGCAACGCCACTTCGGCATCCTGTGGCTTGGCGGAGAAGACGACGATGTCGGCGCCCCTGAGGGCCCGGGCGTTGTCCGCTTCGACGCGGATGCCATAGCGCAGCTCAAGCAGCTGTCGCCGCTCTTCGACCGGCTCGCCGACGGCGATATTGCCGGCATTGCACATCCGGGCGCGCAGCAGGCAGCCGATGAAGGCTTCGGCGATGTAGCCGCCGCCGACAAAGGCGATGTGCTCGCCGGCCGAACTGCTCATGCGGATTTGCGGCGGCTGGCCAGGCTTGCCAGCATGCGGTCCCAGGCGTCGGCGAAGAGCTTGATGCCGTCGCGCTCGAGCTGATCGGTGACGGCCTCAAGGTCGATGCCAAAATCTGCGAGCCGCTGCAGCTGGGCGTCGGCGCCGGCGGTGTGGGCGGCGATGCCGCCCGCGCCCTTGCCGTGCCCGCGAAAGGCGCTGAGGGTCGCGAGCGGCAGGGTATTGACGGTATTGGGCGCGATCAGTTCATCGACATAAAGGGTGTCGCTGTAAGTCGGGTCCTTGGTGCCCGTGCTGGCCCAGAGCAGGCGTTGGCATCTGCCGCCGGCCGCCCTGATTTTGGCGAAGCGGTCTGCCCCGCTCCACTGTTGCAGATGCAGATAGGCGCGGGCGGCATTGGCGATGGCGGTGCGCCCGCGCAAGCTTCTCGCCTCATCGCCGCCCCCGTCGTCGAGCAGGCGATCGACGGCCGTGTCGATGCGGCTGACAAAAAAGCTCGCCACCGAGGCGATGCGGTCGATGCCTTCCCCCTGGGCCAGCCGCCGCTCGAGGCCGCGCTGCCAGGCCTCGGCGATCCCGGCGTAGCGCCGGGTCGAAAACAGCAGGGTGACATTGACGCAGACCCCCAGAGCCGTCAGTTCCTCAAAGGCGGAGACGCCGGCGCGGGTGCCGGGAACCTTGATCATGATGTTGCCGTGATCGCCGAGCTCGCGCTTCTGCTGCAGGGCCTCGGCGACAGTGCCGCCGCTGTCGTCGGCAAGATGGGGCGACACCTCGATGCTGACGAAGCCGTCGCCGCCGCCATTGGCCTGCCAGACGGGCTCCAGCGCCCGGGCGGCGTCCCTGATGTCGGCGAGCATGAGCTGGCCGGCGATCGCCTCGGCCGAGCCCCGCCCCCCGTCTATGGCTCCGTCGTAGCTGCCGCGGGAAAAGGCCTGCTCAAAAATGGCGGGGTTTGAGGTCAGGCCGGAAATGCCGTCTTCGGCGATGAGGCGCGACAGGCCGCCGCTGTCGAGCAGGGGCCGGTCGATGAAATCGAGCCACAGGCTCTGGCCCTGGCTGCGCAGCTGTGTTATGGAGGGAGTGCTCATGGGAAGTCTCAGTGGGAGGAGGTCTGGTCGGCCGATGCGGACGGCGGCAGGCTCCAGTCGATCGGCTCGCGCCCATGGGCCCGCAGGTAGTCGTTGGCCTGGGAGAAATGGCGACAGCCGAAAAAGCCGCGGTCGGCGGACAGCGGAGACGGATGGGGGCACTCGAGCGCCAGATGGCGCTGGCGGTCGATGACCTCGCCCTTGCGCTGGGCGTAACTGCCCCACAACAGGAAGACGGAGTGTTCGGTCTCCGCGGACAGGGCGGCGATGATGCTGTCGGTGAAGGTCTCCCAGCCTTTGTTGGCATGGGACCCGGCGCGGCCCTGCTCGACGGTGAGAACGCTGTTCAACAGCAGAACCCCCTGGCTCGCCCAGGACTCGAGGTTGCCGTGATCGGGGATGGGCAGGTCGAGGTCATGCTGCAGTTCGCGGAAGATGTTGACCAGCGACGGCGGCTTCGGCACCTGGCGGGGCACCGAAAAACAGAGGCCGTGCGCCTGGTCCGGGCCGTGGTAGGGGTCCTGGCCGAGGATGACCACCCGAACCCGATCGAAAACTGTGAGATTGAGGGCGTGAAACCATAGCTGCGAGTGGGGGTGGACGATGGCTCGGGCGTCCTTGCGCTGGCGCAGGAAGGCGCGCAGTTCGACCATGTAGCCGCGCTCGAATTCGCCTCCCAGACGCTGTTGCCAGGAGGCTTCCAGGGGATTGCTCGCAGGGGTCATGGCAGGGGCGCATCGGGAGTATTTGCCGTCCTGTCGATGCCTTCTGTTGCCTGTGGAGACATGGATGCCATGATAACCTCAATTGGGAATTCGCAATTAACCGCCCCTGAAATTCCGCTGCAATTTCTCATTGATAATCTCCTTTTTTATCGCCTATAATGACAGCGAATCGACAACAGAATCCCGCCCCCCAACCCCATCCCAACCAGTGCCCAAGGTCCCCATGAACGCTCTCGCGCCCGCCCCGGCTGCTGCGGTTGAATCGCCGGCCTGCGCCGCCGTCATCCTCGCCGGGGGCCGCGGCAGCCGCCTCGGCGGAGTCGACAAGGGGCTGGTCGAAGTCGGCGGCCGCCCTCTGGTGCTGTGGGTACTGCAGGCCCTGGGCACGAGAGCGTCGGCGGTCTATGTCAGCGCCAATCGCAACCTGCCGGCCTACGCCGAACTCGGTGCCCGCCACGGCTTTGCCCTGGTCAGGGATCAGGAGGACGATTTTCGCGGTCCGCTCGCCGGCGTGGCCGCAGCCCTCGAGCAGGCCGAGGCCTCCCTGGTGTTCAGCTGTCCCTGCGACTCCCCGGCGCTCGATGCCTCCCTCATCGATCTGCTGTGCCGGCATCTGCTGGCGAGGGACGCTGAAATTGCCGTCGCCCGTGACGGCGAGCGCCTGCAGCCGGTGTTCGCTCTCTACAGGCGCGATCTCGCCGCCAGACTGCGGGCCTGGCTGGCGGCGGGGGGGCGCAAGATCGACCGCTGGTTCGCCGAGTGCCGCACGATCGAGGTCGCCGCCCCTGAATACAGCCGCTCTTTCGTCAATATCAACACGCCCGAAGAGTTGCGGCTCTTCGCCGGGGAGGGGGTGAATTCGTGAATCGCCGACGCCCGTCCTCAGGCGCGGGAGCCGGCTCCCGGCCGCTCATGGCAGTGGAAGCCGCCCGTGCGCTCATCAGGAGCAGAATCAGGGCAGCCGGAAGCAACGAGGAGATCCCCCTCGGCCGGGCGGTCGATCGTGTGCTGGCCGTGGCGCCCCAGGCCCTGAACGACAGCCCGACGGCGGACAATTCCGCCCTCGACGGCTTCGCCGTCCGCGGCGTCGATCTCGCTGGGGACGACCCCGTGCGCCTGCTCCTTGTCGGCCAGAGCCCGGCCGGCCACCCCTCCTCGGCCAGGCTCGGGGCAGGAGAGGCCCTGCGCATCATGACCGGTGGGGTCATGCCCGAGGGCGCCGACACCGTAGTCGCGATCGAGCGGGCGCGGGTTCGGGCAGAGGGCGATCGCAGCTGGATCGAGTTGAGTCCGCCGCTGACAGCACCGGGGTCCAATGTGCGCCCCAGGGGTGAGGATGTGCGGGCCGGCTCGCAGCCGGTTGCCGCCGGCGTGCGCCTGAGGCCGGCGCAGATTGCCATGCTGGCCTCGATCGGCGCCGCCCGCGTTCAGGTCTACCCCAGGGTGCGGGCCGCCGTCCTCAGCACGGGCGACGAATTGCAGCCGCTGGATGGCGGCGGCGACAAGCCCCTGCAGGCGGGCGAAGTCTTTGACAGCAACCGCTGGCTGCTGCATGCCCTACTGCGCCGCCTCGACGCCGAGGTGATCGATTGCGGCCTCATCCGCGACCGGGCTGACAGGATCGCCGAAACTCTGCGGGCGGCAGCCGACCGGGCGGACCTGGTCATCAGCAGCGGCGGCGTCTCCACCGGCGACGCCGATTTTCTGCCCCGGGTTCTGGGGGATTGCGGCCATATCTGGTTTCGTGGGGTTGCCATGCGTCCGGGGCGGCCCTTCATGGCGGGGAGCATAGCGGATACGCCGGTTTTCAGCCTGCCGGGCAACCCGGTCGCGGTCGCCGTCTGCTTCTACCGCTTTGTCAAGGAGGCCGTTCAGCTTCTGGCCGGCGAGAGGGAGCCGCCGCCAGCGCCGCTGTTCTACGCCCGGGCGGCCGGAGCCCTGCGCAAGTCGCCGGGGCGTGAGGAATACCAGCGCGGCCGCCTGAGACGCGACGAGGCGGGGCAGCTGTGGGTCGACAGCACCGGCGGCCAGGGGGCGGGAAAGATTCACTCTCTGGGAGCGGCCGACTGTCTGGTGGTGCTGCCGGCGGAGTGCGAACGGGTTGAAGCCGGCGATCGGGTGGCCGTGCAACCTTTCGAAGGCTTGGTTTAACGGCTCAGCAGGGCCAGCCGCCTGTCGCCCTTATCGGCGAGCGACAGCGATACCCGCCGAGTCGCCGGCGGCAGCAGCTGCAGGGCGCGGTCGGGCCATTCGATGAGGGCGCAGAAACAGTCGGCGAACATCTCCGGCGGGGCGATGGCGTCGAGTTCCTCAGCATGCTTCAGGCGGTAGAGATCGAGGTGCAGGCAGACTCCCGCCGCCAGCTCATAGGATTCGAGCAGGCTGTATGTCGGACTCCTGACGCGGCCGCGGTGGCCGAGAGCCCGGAGCAGGCCGCGGGCCAGGGTGGTTTTGCCGCTGCCGAGGCTCCCCTCGAGGTAGATGACGGCACCTCCGGCGCCCTCCCTGAGCAGAGACCGGGCGATCTCGGCGCCGAGGGCCTCAGTGGCGGCGGCGTCTGTCAGCAGCCGCCCCGCTTCGATGCACCCGGCTCCGGCCACGGTCGCCTTGATCCTTCAGGGGAGCAGGGCGGGGAGAGCCTCGATCAGGGCGCTGGCGCTGAGGCCTGCCTGCCCCGTTTCCACGGCGGCCAAGTCGCCGGCGCTGGCATGGAGCCAAGCCCCGGCGCTGGCGGCATCGAAGAGATTGGCGATGCCGAGGGCCGGCCCCTGGGCGGCGATGGAGGCGATAACGCCGGTCAGGGCATCGCCCATGCCGCCCGACGCCATGCCCGGGTTGCCCGCCCGGATCAGCCTCGGCGGTCGCTGATCACAGGCGATGAGAGTGCCCTGGCCCTTGAGCAGGGCCGTGCCGCCACAGAGGCGGGAGAGGGCGCGGACGGCGTCGAAGCGGTCGGCCTCGACCTTTTCGGCGCTGCAGTTGAGCAGGCGCGCCGCCTCGCCTGTATGGGGGGTGAAGATCAGATTCTCCGGCAGTTTGGGCGGCGCATCCCGACAGATTTCAGCGACGAGATTGAGGGCGTCGGCATCGACGACCACAGTTGCGCCCGAGCGGAAGACGGCGGTCATTAAGCCCCGCGCCCAGGCATCGAGGCCGAGGCCGGGGCCCAGGGCGACGGCGCTGCAATTTTTCAGCAGCGGCGCCAGACCCCCTGGGCTGGAGATGCGGCGCAGCATGAGTTCGGCTGAGGTCGGCGGCAGGTCGGCCTGGGGGTGGACGGCGACGGTCACCAGGCCGGCGCCGCAGGCGAGGGCGGCCTCGCCGGCGAGCACGGCGGCCCCGCCCAAAGAGCGGTTGCCGCCGACGACCAGGACATGGCCGAGGTCGTGTTTGCTCCAGGCGGGCCGGCGCCGGCCGAAGGCGAAGCTGTGCTCGTCGATGGCGACGGCGTTCGGGTCCACCTCTTCGAGCACGGCGTCGGGCACATCGAGGGTGGCGAGGTGGATGTTCCGCCCCGGCCCCTGACCGGTCCAGAGGCCCTTTTTGTGGCAGATGAAGCTCAGGGTGCAATCGGCCTGAACAGCCGTGTCGCCGAGGGCGCCGCCGCTGTCAGAACTGAGGCCGGAGGCGATGTCGAGGGCCAGGATGGGCTTGCCGCAGCCGTTCATGCCCTTGATGACGCTGAGGGCTATGCCGGAGGGCGCTTTTCTGAGGCCGGTGCCGAAGAGGGCGTCGACCAGAAGGTCGCCGTTTTCGGGGTTGAATTTGCTCAGATCCTGGATGACTCCGCCGCTGGCGGTGAAGTCTCCGGCGGCGGCCGCGGCCGCTTCGCGGGGCGAGCGCATCGGTAGGGAGGTGGGGAAAAACAGCGACACCTTGAACCCCGCCTCATGCAGCAGGCGACCGAGAACCAGGCCGTCGCCGCCGTTGTTGCCCGGGCCGCAGAGGATCTGAATGTGCCGGGCTGCGGGCCAGCGCAGACAGAGAAACTCAAGGGCCGCGGCCCCGGCTTTTTTCAGCAGATGGTCGGCGCCGAGGTTCAGTCGTTTGCGGGCCAGGGCGTCGATGCGATTGGCCGCGGCCGTGCCGTAGAGGCGGTGGGCTCGCTTGAGGGGCAGGCGGGCCGGACTCGGTTCCATGGAGCGGTCGAGAAAAAGTGATGCCGGGCCGCTGGCTGAAACGCCTCCGGTTTTTAAAAGACGGGGGCCGGGGCGCCGCTTCCGCCGACCAGTCGGTCGAAGAGGTTGTCGACGAGGCCGCTGAGGGAACCCTGAAAGTAGCGGTCGAATGGGTTCGCCTGATTGTAGAGGTGGGTCTCTTCGGCCTTGATGCGGTCGCGGGCGACGCTTTCCAGGTTGTCGAGACTGTCGATCATGCCAAGCTTGAAGGCGCGCTCCCCGGTCCAGAAGAAGCCGTTGAAGAGCTCCTGGTCGCTGGCGTTGAAGCGGGCGCCGCGGGCCCTTTGCACATCGTCGATGAACTGGCGGTGGATGTCGTCGAGAATCTCCTGCAGATGGCGGCGATGCGATTCCTGAAAAGGCAGGAAGGGATCGAAGATGACCTTGTCGTCTCCGGCCTGAAGGATGCGCCTTTCGATGCCGTGTTCCCTCATCAGTTCGACGAAGCCGAAGCTGTCGAGGCGCACCCCGATCGAGCCGATGATCGACGAGCGCACGGCATGAATCTCGTCGGCCGCCGAGGCGATGTAATAGGCGGCCGAGGCACAGGAATCCACGACCACGGCGTGCACCGGTTTTTTGTATTCGGCCTTGAGCCGCAGGATTTCGTCGTAGACCAGGGCTGCGTGGGCCGGCAGGCCGCCGTTGCTGCTGATGCGCAGAATCACGCCCCTGGCCTCGTCGTTGGCGAAGGCCTCGCGCAGGTTGGCGTTGAGGGATTCGGCATCGCTCGCATCGATGCCGATGACGCCGTAGATGTTAATGATGGCGGTATGCTCCTGTTCGGGCGGCGACGACTTCAGCGCCAGCGAGGTTTCGAAATCCCTGCCGGCACGGGAACAGAGGACCAGAGCCCAGGCGAGCAGCAGCAGCAGGCTGATTCTCAGGGCGACGCGCCAGCGGCGCGCACTGCGCTGCTCGCCGATGGCGGCGAGGGCCGCATCGCGCAACGCCTCGACATAATCCGTGCCGGGCTCCGGGGCAGAGCTCTCCCTGTGCTGCGCGGCAGCTCCCCCCTCCTTCGTTTCAGGCGGCGGCGCTGTGCCGGAAGAGGGCGGAGAGTCGGGCTTTGGGGGAGTTTCGTCGTTCATGGCTTCGTTCCTGATGAGGGGTCAACAGAGCGGGTCAGGCTCCTACATATTACACCGCCGGGGTGAATCCTGCTCTCTTCCCTCCGGCCAGGGTCGTCCCGGGGTCGGGGGCGCGCCCGGTTTTACCGGCCGGGTCAGGGGCTTCAACTGCGGGGTAAACGGAGAAAGGGTGAGATCTCGGGCGCGTCCAGCAGCCCCTCGGCAAGGCTGCCGAGCACCTGAGCGAGGGGATCGGGCAGGGGCGCGCGGGCCCGCAGCCGGCGCTCGGGCCAATCGAGGCTGTGGGCGTGGAGGAACTGGCGTTTGAGCCCCTGGATGCGGAAACTTCGGTCGCCGTAGCGGTCGTCGCCGGCCAGGGGGTGTCCGGCGGCTGTGGCGTGGACGCGGATCTGGTGCATGCGGCCGGTTCTCAGTTCGATTTCGACCAGCGCCGCCCGGCCGTTGTCCCACAGCGGGCGAAACAGGGTGCGCGACTCCTTGCCCCCGTCGTCGATGGCGACGCGGCGAAAGCCCGAGCGCGGCCCCTTCCTCGCCAGGGGCGCCTCGACCTCGACGGCGGAATTGCTCCAGCCGCCGCGGGTCAGCGCCAGGTAGCGCCGGCGCACGCGACCCTGCCTCAGGGCCTCGTGAAAAGCCAGCAGGGTTGGGCGGTTGCGCGCCAGCAACAGGCAGCCGCTGGTGTCGCGGTCGAGGCGATGGCCGAGCAGGAGCTCGCCGAATTCGTCCCTGAGGACGAGGAGCGCCTGGCCGAGGTCGGTCCTCAGGCCGCTGCCGCCGTGAACGGCGAGGCCGGCGGGTTTGTCGATGACAATGATGTCGGCGTCGCGGTGGACCATGGCGTCGCCGATGCGCCTGGCCAGTTGGGGATTGGCTACGCCTGTGGCCAGGGGGGCTGTTGCGACCGGCGGCAGGCGGATGTCGTCCTGGTGCTGAAGGCGGTGGGAGGCTGGGACACGGCGGCTGTTGACACGGACCTGACCGCTGCGCAGAAGCTTGTATACATGACTTTTGGGCACGCCCTTGAGGTGACAGGCGAGGAAGTTATCGATGCGCTGGCCGGCGCGGTCCGCCGGCACCCTGAGGTGGCGGGCGCGATCTTTTTTGCTGCGTTTATCGTCTTCGCCGCCGTCTCCACCGTCGCTCGGCGTCTGGGGGGCTCCGTCGATCAATGCCAGATCACCAGGGATGTGGCGAGGCCGAGCAGCGTCACGAAGCCGACGACATCGGTGACGGTTGTCAGCAGGACGCCGCCGGAGACGGCCGGATCGAGATGGATGCGCCTGAGCCCCATGGGGATCAGGACGCCGGCCAGCGCACCTGCGATCAGGTTGATGGCGGTGGCGGCGGCGATGACAAGGGAGACGCCCGAGTGGCCAAACCAGAGCCAGGAGATCAGGGCCAGCGAGGAGGCCCAGATCAGACCGTTGATGAGGCCGAGCGAGATCTCTTTGATGAGAAGCTGTATGGAGTTGTCGCGGGAGAGGTAATTCAGGGCCTGGGCGCGGATGACCAGAGTCATGGTCTGGATGCCGGCGATGCCGCCCATGCTGGCGACGGCCGGCATGATCACGGCGAGGGCGACGACACGCTCGATGGTGTGCTGGAAAAAGCCGATGAACCAGGCTGTGACGAGGGCGGTCGCGAGGTTGATGCCGAGCCAGGTCGAGCGGTTGCGAAAGGCCTTGGCCGAGGCGCGGAAGAGGTCTTCGTTGCTGCGCACGCCGGCTCGCTGCAACAGCGATTCTTCGGTGCTGCTGCGGACAAAATCGACGACGTCATCGACGGTGACCCGGCCCAGCAGTTTGCCGTCGTCGTCGGTTACCGGCGCCGACAGCAGATCGCGGTCCTCAAACAGGCGCGCCACCTCCTCGGCGGGGGTGTCGGCCCTGAACGAGATGTAGTCGCGATCCATGGCGTCGCTGACGAGAGTACTCTCTCTGGTCGTCAGCAGTTTGGGCAGGTGGAGCACGCCCAGGAGGCGGTTGTCCCTGCCGACGATCATGAGTTTGTCGGTGCCGGGCGGCATGTCGCCGCGCATGCGCAGATAGCGCTGCACCACCTCGAGCGAGCAGTCGCTGCGGACACTGAGGGTGTCGATGTCCATGAGGCCGCCGGCGCTGTCCTCCGGGTATCCCATGTACTGCTCGAGGCGGGCGCGGTTGTCCTGGTCCATGCCCTCGAGCAGTTGCTCGGCGAGGGTGTCGGGCAGGGCCTGCAGGAAGTCGACGAGATCGTCGATATCAACGGAGTCAAGGGCGTGGAGCAGCTCTTCGGTATCCATGTCCTCGATCAGTGTCTCGCGCACCTCTTCGCCCAGCTCCACCAGAGTGTCGCCGCGGGCGGCGGGGGCGACGAGATGCCACAGCAGCAGGCGCCGGTCGCTCGGCAGGGAGGTCAGCAGGCGGCCGATTTCGCTCGGGTGCAGGGCGTTGACGAGGCGCCGGGCGCGCATGTCGCCGCTGGCGGTCGCCTCCAGCAGTTGCTGCAGATCGTGGGCGGGGATTTTATCGGGTTCGGTTCTTGCCACGGTTTCAGTCTTTTCGGGGCCGGTTTTTTTTGACGCCGCTGTCCTTCCCCTCTCTCCCGCCTGCGGAATCCCGGGCGGCCGCTTTTTTCTGGCTGCTGGCCTGTTGCCGGCGGCGATCGCGCGGGTCGGCGATCAGGGGGCGGTAGATCTCGAGGCGATCGCCGGCCTGAGGCTGGTAGTCAGCGGCGTTGACCAGCTTGCCGAAGACGCCGACGGGGCTGTTTGCGAGATCGAACCCGGCGAAAGATTCCTCGATGCCGCTGGCGCGGATGCAGTCCAGGGCCGAGATGCCGGCCGCGACCCTGAGCTTCAACAGTTCCTGGCGGTCGGGCAGGGCGTAGCAGACCTCGATTTCAATCAGCTCGGGGCTGGATTTTTCGGTTCTTTTTTGAGAATTGTGCGGGCTCATGAAAGCGGCTCTTCAGGAGGAACTGCTGGAGTACGGCAGACAGGAGTTGTGCCTGAACTCGTCGGCACGCCGGCGGAAGGCCCCGATGAGAGATTCGCAGGCGAGGCGGAAGAGGGGGCCGAAGGCGAGGTCGAGGAAGCGGTTGGAGAACTCGAAATCGACGCTGAGGTCGATGCGGCAACCGCGCTCTTCCGGGGTGAAGCGCCACAGGCCGTGGAGCTGGCGGAAGGGGCCCTCGATCAGGGTCATCTCGATCTCCGTTTCGGGAACCAGGCGGTTGCGGGTGGTGAAGGACTGGCTCATGGGGCCCATGCTCATCTCCAGGGTGGCGACAATTTCCTGACTTTTCCGGGCCTGACTTTTCCGGGCCTGACTTTTCCGGGCCTGACTTTTCCGGGCCTGACTTTCCGGGGCCTGACTTTCCGGGGCCTGACCTCCAGGGACGCGGTCCTGCTGGCGGTGGACAAAGGAGCGGCTGCACCAGGGGAGGAAAGAGGAGTACCGGTCGATGTCGCATACCAGTTGGTAGAGCTGGGCCGGGGGGTGGTCGACATGCTCGCTGCGGCGGTAATGCCTTGCCGTCATGGGAGGGCTCTCTCGAGTTTGGCCGGGGCTCCGCCCCGCCGGCTGCGTGCGCGGCCGTATTGGTCGGCCATGAAGACCGCCAGGCCGATCCAGATGGCGACGAAACCCAGGGCCTCGACCAGCTGCAGCTCCTCGCCGAAGGCGAGGCCGCAGACAAATTGCAGGAAGGGGTTGATGTAGGAGACGAGGCCGATAACGAAGAGAGGCAACAGTTCGATGCTGAGGGCGTAGAGCATGATGGGCGCCACCGTAGCCGCGCCGGCGAACAGCAGCAGGATGTCGGTCCTCAGGTCGAGGCGCAGCAGAAGCCCGCCCTGGCTGAACTCCAGCCACAACAGCAGGGCGAGGGCGATGGGGGCGGTCAGCAGCATTTCGATAAAGATGCCGGAGGTGGCGTCGGTGGGAATCAACTTGCGCAGGGCCCCGTAAATGCCGAAGGAGAGGGCCAGGGTCAGGCTGATCCATGGCAGGGCCTGGGCTTGGGACATGTGGAGGGCCACGCCGACGCCGGCCAGCAGGAAACTCAGCGACTGCCATCGATTGAGGCGTTCGTTGAAAAAAGTGATGCCGAGGGCGAGGGCGACCAGAGGCATCAGAAAGTAGCCGAGACTCGCTTCGAGGATGTGGTTGTTGAGTACCGCCCAGATGAAGACGAACCAGTTGATCAGCAGCAGCAGCCCGGTGATCAGCAGGAAGGCCAGGCTGTGGAGATTGGTCAGGTGCGGCCGCAGGATGTGCCAGCGCCGCCCCCAGAGGATCAATGCCAGCATGAGCACCACTCCGCCGAGGATTCGATGGGAGACGAGTTCGACAAAATGGACGTGCTGGAGTTCGTGCCAGTAAATCGGCAACAGGCCCCAAAAGGTGAAGGTGGCGATGGCGAGTGTCAGCCCTTTGCTTGACAGGGGGGCGGAGGTCATGGGGTGCGGCCGCGGTCGGTTCCGCCTCCTCAGGAAATTAAGCGCAGGCCGAGCTCGCCCATCTGTGCAGTGCCGACGGTGGCTGGCGCCCGGGTCAGGGGACAGGTGGCCGACTGCGTTTTGGGGAAGGCGGTGACATCGCGGATCGAAGCGGTGCCGGCCATCATCATGGCCAGGCGGTCGAGGCCGAGGGCGATGCCGCCGTGCGGCGGACAGCCGTGGCGCAGGGCTTCGAGCAGAAAGCCGAACTGCTCTTCGGCTGCGGCGGCATCGATGCCGAGGGCCGCGAGGGCGGCGAGCTGGGTCTCGACCCTGTGGTTGCGAATCGAACCGCCGCCGAGTTCGATGCCGTTGAGCACCAGATCGTAGGCACGGGCGTAGCACTGGTCAGGGGCGCTGGTCACCCTGGGCTCATCCGCGGCCGTGGCCGCGGTGAAGGGGTGGTGCAGCGGCTGCAGAGAGCCGTCGGCTCCCCGTTCAAACATCGGGAAGTCCACCACCCAGAGTATTTTCCAGCTGTCTTCGATCAGGCCGAGGTCGCTGCCGAGGCGGTCGCGCAGGGCCGACATGGGCGGCTCGACAGCCTCGGGCGGGCCGGCGCCGAAGAACAGCAGGCTGCCGGGGGTGGCGTCGGCGGTTTTGAGAAGCCCGTCAATGCAGTCGTCGCTGAGGAACTTGACGATTGGCGACTGCAGGCCGTCGCGCCCCTGTTGCGGGTCGTTGCAGCGGATCCAGGCCAGTCCCTTGGCGCCGCGGGCCATGGCAAAGCGGGTGAGGTCGTCGATCTGACCGCGGCTGAGCTGTTCGCCCTCGGCGACCTTCAGCATGGCGACGCGCCCCCGGGGATCGGACGCCGCCTTTGAAAACACCTGAAAGTCGCTGTCGGCGACCAGATCCTTTACTTCGACGAGCTCCAGGGGGTTGCGCAGATCGGGGCGGTCGCTGACGAAACGTCGCTTCGCCTGGTCCCAGGAGAGGCGGGGGAAGGGGTCGGGCAATCCGACTTCGAGCAACTCGGCAAAAAGCCTGCGCACCAAGCCCTCGGTCAGTTGCATGACATCTTCCTCCTCGACGAAGCTCAGCTCGATGTCCACCTGGGTGAACTCGGGCTGGCGGTCGGCCCGCAAATCCTCATCGCGGAAACAGCGGGCGAGCTGGTAGTAGCGATCGAAGCCGCTGGCCATCAGCAACTGCTTGAACAGCTGGGGGGACTGGGGCAGGGCGAAGAAATGGCCCGGCTGAGTGCGGCTCGGCACCAGATAGTCGCGGGCTCCCTCGGGGGTGGCACGGGTCAGGGTCGGGGTTTCGATGTCGATCAGGTCCTCGCCCTCGAGATGGGTGCGGATGGCCGACGTCAGGCGCGAGCGGAAGCGCAGGCGCTGCTGCATGAAGGGGCTCCGCAGATCCAGGGGGCGCCACTGCATGCGGATGTCCTCGGAGACGTCTTCGTCGCCCGGCGAGAAGGGCACGGGCAGAGAGCGGTTGAGGATGCTGAGCTCCTCGCCGTCGACTTCGATCTCGCCGGTCGGCAGATCGGGGTTTTCGGTCTCGGGCGGCCGCCGTCGGACCTCGCCGGCGGCACGGATGACAAATTCGCTGCGCAGGCCCTCGGCCTCGGCGAAGTGAGGGGAGCGCCGGGGGTCAAACACCAGTTGCACCACGCCGGTGTGATCGCGCAGATCGACAAAGAGCACGCCGCCGTGGTCGCGGTGGCTGTGGACCCAGCCGCAGACAGCGACTTTTTGGCCGATGAGCGAGGGAGCAAGATCGTTGCAGTAGTGGGAACGCATGGGCCAAAGGCGAAGGGTTGCAGGCAGGTCCGGGAGCGGGGGCGGCGGCTCGCTTGCATGATAATGGACAACGGCCCTGGCGGAGGTGTTTGTCGCCGGAGCATCTGATCCTATATATGCTATACTACGGAGAAGCCTGTTGCGCGGGCACCTGCTCTACCATCTTCTTGCTCTACCCCTGTTGTGTTCATGGAACTACTGGCCAAAGACGGGCAAACTAACTTACCCGTGTTATATGTTGTGACAAACTCTTCAACTCCACAAAGAGGTGGTCAGAACCCGACCATCAGTACCCTTACAAATAGCCAACGCGCTTGAGGTTGGAGTTGATGATTTGAGTAAGTAATTATGAACAATCTCACCCTCACCGAAGAGCAGACCGAATTTTTAATAAAGACGCTTCAAGACGGAAAAGAAATTCCGCTTGATTTTAAGCACTTGCTTTTCCCAACCACTAACAAAGAATATGAGTTGGCGTATGCGGGGAAAATGCGTAAAGAGGATTTGCTTGCAAACGAGGATGGGGTTTTTCCTGTTCCGATTCAAGTTGAAAAAGTGTTCAATGGCAATGAGTATAAAGCGTTTGAGGATGGTTGGAAAAACATGCTCGTGTTTGGTGACAACCTGCAATTTCTTAAAACTCTCTATAAAAATGAAGACCCACTTATCAAGGATAAGGTGAAAGGAAAAGTAAGACTGATTTATATCGATCCGCCTTTTGGTACTGGTGACGAATATGACGGAAACAGAGGACAAAGTGCCTACAGTGCAAAAAGAAAAGGTGCAGAGTTTATAGAATTCCTAAGAAGAAGATTGATTTTACTGAGAGAGTTGCTTGCTGATGATGGAAGTATTTATGTGAGAATAGATTATCGTTTCGGACATTATGTCAAAGTATTGATGGATGAAATTTTCGGTAAACAAAATTTCAAAAACCAGATTGTGATTAATAAATCAGTAAGACCGATGGAGGGTGTAAGACAATTTCATTCTGGGCATGATTTTTTATTGTTCTATAGCAAGACAAACAATTATTGCTTCAATAACTATGAAATTCAAAAAGAAAGAGTACAATATCGTGCAATGCACTTACCTGGTGTTCGATGGTCACCCATAGGTTATGAAGAAAAACAAAATTGCTGGATTTGAATTTGACGGCAAAAAAGGTGACTTTCCAGTAAAGATATTTGATTATCGAACTTTTAAGAATTCAAAAATTGATGAAGACTACCTCGAAGAAATACACGCCGTTGTCGGAAAGAGGGTGAGTGGCCGTGTATATATCATCGCCCCTATAAATTATGTTGATTTCCTTCCTGACTATCACGAAATTGATAGGGTGAAATATTATTTCCTCAAGATCCCGTATCACGTTATCAAAGGTCTGCACAAAGAGTCATTCCATAAATTACGCCAACCGCAGAGCAAGAAAAATGTGAACGACCTAGAAGAAGCGATCGGTTTTCACTTCATTCACCATCCCGAAGTAAAGTCTGAATTAAAGAAAGGCAAGGACGGGGTAAAGATTGTGATCGAGAGCTTTGTGAGTCGCGAGCCTGAATCAGGCAGGGCACAAGACGAGAGGGGTATGAAGAATTTTGAAACTCTTTCGGCTGTCTTTGTGGACAAGAGCTACAATGGCAGGGCGTTCGAGATGGATGAAGCGTTTTTTGCCGATGAGCTTTTGCCAAAGAAATCAAAAAAGAACGACAGCGATGGTGAAGATATAAAAGTGGAGCTGAAAAAACTGGAAAAGAAGGGTTTGGAAATTACACTCAAAAGATCAGGACTTGAAAAGCAAGTGATGGTAATTTATATAGATATATACGGAAATGATTTTTCGGAAGTATTCACGATATAGAGAATGTGGTTGTGCAAGATAGTAAAACCTACAGGCAAAAAGACTTGGTTCTCAATGTAAACCCGTCTTATGATCCGGCGAAACTCGATTTAAGCGCGTGGGATTCTTTCCTAGACACTTTGTGTGGCGATAGAGAGTATCAAAAAGAGGCAACAAAACAGGCGATCATTTTCCTTGCATCCCAGCGATATGAGACAACGCAAGATTTAGTGGCTGAAAACTACCCGAAAAATCCTGAGTTGCAGGAAAAATACTCCACTAAAAACGACTACTATTGTCGCTTGCAACTCCAAGATAAACTTTTTGCAAATATTGATTTAGCGACGGGTACAGGAAAATCCTATGTGATCTACGGTGTTGCACAGATAATGCTCGGATTTGGTTTGGTAGACAAGGTATTGGTGCTTTGTCCGTCTTTAACCATTGAAAATGGTTTGATGGAAAAGTTTGAACGATTAAGCGGAGACGGGCGAATCAAAAAAGCTATACCAACAAATGCGCGCTACGCAAACCCGAGTATTGTTGATGCAAATGTTACGGTAAAAGAGGGAAGCATTTGCATAGAAAACATCCACTCTGTTTACGAAACAACAGGATCATCAATCAAAGATAGTTTTCAAAAGGGTGAGCGCGTCTTGGTGCTCAATGACGAATCTCACCATATTTTCAATAGGATTTCAGGCAACATGGCGGGAGCTAAAGGATTAAAGCAGTGGAAAAAGTTTTTGCTTAACTCTGACTATAAATTTAAGTACATTCTTGGCTTTACTGGTACGGCATACCATGACAACAATTATTTTAACGACATTATCTATCGCTATTCGCTTCGCGAGGCGATTGGGGATCGGATTGTAAAGAATATCGAATACGTCCAGAGGGATGATAGTATAGGAACGGATGAAAAGTTTCAGAAAATCTATCAAAACCACAGAGAAAACATTGATAATTACCCAAAGGTCAAACCGCTTTCTATTTTGATCACCAAAGATATTTCAAAAGCAAAAAGCCTGCGAGAAGATTTGATTAATTTTCTTGAAAAGAAAGAAGATAGACCACAAGAAAGTGTCGAGAATAAAGTGTTGATTGTTACTTCTCACAAAGAACACAGAGCAAATCTGCTGAAACTAAAAACGGTTGATGACAGAGAAAACCCGGCCGAATGGATTGTGTCTGTCTCCATGCTCACAGAGGGGTGGGATGTAAAAAATGTGTTTCAAATCGTTCCGTGGGAAGACAAAGCTTTTAATTCAAAACTGCTTATCGCTCAAGTTTTGGGTCGCGGATTGCGTTTGCCAGAAGCGTATACTTCTCCGCAACCAAAGGTGATTGTTTTTAACCACGACGCTTGGAGTAGACGTATAAAAGCCCTTGTTGATGAGGTTTTAGAAATTGAAACTCAAATGATTAGTGAAGTCATAACAAGCGGCGATCGTTTAAAACATCACTTTGACCTGCATAACCTTAATTACACCAGAATAGAAGTTGAGGTGGAACACAGGCCAAACCCTGTCGTTAATTATTCCCGCATTGAAGAAGAGGGTATCAAACTGGAGTCTCAGGTTACACAAGTAGAAAAAGGGACCTCTTATGAATCCATAGAGGGCAGGGTTCGAGACAAAAAATACATTATTGAATACGAAACAAGGACTGTTCAAGAAGTTGTAGACCGAATTTATGGAGAATTTGAGATCAGGGACTGGGAAGGAAGAATTTTGAGACTCGGTGAGGAACGATACACGCAAAATAATTTGCCACCAAAAGAAAAGATCCGAAAGATCATTCTCAAATCAATGGGAAATGTTAGTATCCAGGGCGATCAAATTATTGAGAGAAATGTTAATCAGATACTCAAGGCATTTGGCACTCTGCTGCGAGGGGGGAGCAAAACAGTCGTCCCCAAATTGAAAGTGGAGGATCCTGTTCCAATTTCTACCAAAGAGATTATGCGTGAAAGTTCAGCTATCGGCAACTTTAGGCGTGGATATTCACTGTTTTATACAAATGACTGGGAAAATGAGGTTTTGGATGACGAACAGCGAAGTATTATAAAAAAGTTCATAGAAGATGAGAGTTTGCCAAGAAGCGCAGTCAGGGAACGAAACCCGTTCTCTTTCAAGACACCAGTCAGTGTTGTCTTTACTAATTCAGAGCCAGAGCGGAGATTTATTGAAAAACTCTGCGAAGACGAAGTGGCAGGGAAAATTGACGCTTGGCTCAAATCACGGGATCGCGGCTTTTACGGCATTCAGTATTCTTGGCGACCATCGAATCACCAAAAAACGGGAGAGTTCAACCCTGATTTCTTCATTAAGGTCGGCAAGGACGGTGTGGAATATTTTGTTGTTGTGGAGATAAAAGAAGACAAGGATGACAGTGATGAGAATAAGGCGAAGTATAAATATGCCAACAAGCATTTCGAACTCCTAAATCAAAGGCTTAAAGACAAGAAAATCAAACAAAAATACATTTTCCATTTCTTGAGCCCGGAAGGATACACAACTTTCTTTGAGTATCTAAAGGATAGAAGAATCCTGGACGGACAAGAAAAGTTTAGGTGTGAGTTGGAAAATCTTATAGAAACAACTGACGATGAAGAATAATAGAGATTATCAATATAATTGGCAGTCACCGATTGCCGATTAGCGTTTTTGTGGCTTCGACTCAAGGGTCTGCCCAAGACGGAAGTGCTAATTCCAAATCCGTAATCAGCCCCCGCCCCCCTTCCCAACATCCAATCTCCATGACGGTTCTGGTCAGCGAGTTGCGCGAACACGCCCATGCCCTCGGCTTTGTCGCCTTTGGCATAGCGCGGCCGCAGGCCTCGGAGCGGACGAAACGGGAGTTTCTCGGCTTTCTCGCCGCCGGTTGCCACGGCGACATGGAGTGGATGGCCCGAGACCCTGAGAAGAGGGCATCGGTCGAACGGCTCTGGCCCGAGGCCCGCTCGGTGATCGTCGTCGGCGCTTCCTACGCCCCTGACTTCGATCCGCTGGCGGCCGTTCAGGAGGGAGGGGATGGCGCCGTCATCGCCAGCTACGCCCGCGGCGGCGACTACCACAAGAGTCTGAAAAAACGCCTGAAACAGCTGGCCTCCTGGCTTGCCGAACGCGGCAGCCGCGTCAAGGTCTTTGTCGACACTGCGCCCCTGCTCGAGAAAGACCTGGCCGAGCGCGCCGGTCTCGGCTGGCGCGGCAAGCACACCAATCTGGTGTCGCGGCAGCGCGGTTCCTGGCTGCTGATCGGCGAAATCCTGACCGACCTCGAACTGCCGCCGTCCCAACCCGGAAAAAACCTCTGCGGCAGTTGCCGCGCCTGCATCGAAGTGTGCCCGACCCGGGCGATCACCGCGCCCTACCGCCTCGATGCGCGCCTCTGTATCTCCTACCTGACGATCGAGGCGAAGGGGCCGATTCCACGACCTCTGCGCAGGGCTGTCGGCAACCGCGTCTTCGGCTGCGACGACTGCCTCGCTGTCTGTCCCTGGAATAAATTTGCCCGCAGGGCCCACGAGCGCCTGATTGAGCCCTACGGCAACGGGGAACTGCCGAGACTCGGCGAGCTCCTGGCCCTCGATGAAGACTCTTTTCGCCAACTTTTCAGAGGCACCTCGATCAAGCGCACCGGCCGCGACCGCATGGTGCGCAATGCGCTGGTGGCCGCGGGCAACAGCGGCGACAGGGAGCTGTTGCCGGCAGTGGAAAAGCTGTTGAGGGATTCGGCGGCGCTCGTCCGCGGGGCGGCGGTCTGGGCCGCGGCCCGCCTGGCGTCGGATGAGGGCTGGCCAGCGCTGTGTGCCCGCCACTACGTCGCTGAGAAGGACCCCCAGGTGCTCGAGGAGTGGCGTCTCGAACGGCAGGGGGAGGAGGCGGCCAAGTGAGGGGCGCCTGCATGGGCCGCAGAGGCGGCGGCCGGGGAGCCGACTGCTGCCGATCGCCGGAGTCGAGGGGGGCGCTGTCGTCGGGGCTCCCTGTTGAAGGCTTTTCTGCTGCTTTGTTAATTTTTTGTAATATCCAGGGCGCCGCTTTTTAACCGCCTGTGGGGTTGTTTGGTCTCTGGAGCTTATAATAAAAAACGTTGAGCCGGTGCCCCTGACTCTGACAGGCATTGGCATTTTTGTCCCCAACAATCAAAGGAGATTGTCAATTATGAACTCACAGCAATTTAAAATCAATGGCAAAATGCTCGCCTTCGCCGCGGCTTCCCTGCTTGTCGCCGGTTGCGCCAAAATGGGCGAAGCCTCGGACGTCGCTGCCGGCAAATGCCATGGCGCCAATGCCTGCGCTGGCCAAAGCGCCTGCCAGACGGCCAATTCCTCCTGTCAAGGGCAAAATGCCTGCGCTGGCCAAGGTTGGTTGCAGCTGAGCAAGGGCGAGTGCAGCAAAAAAGATGGCAAGTTCGAAGCCATCTGAGCCAGAGTCTTCTACTGTGCCGGCGAGGGCCGCGGTTCGGATTGACCGGGCCCGACCTTCGCTCCGGCTTGTTCTTCGATAAAACGATTCGCGCCTTTGGTGCGCTGACTTCCGGGTTGATTGATACTCAATGAGTTCTTTTCTCGGTTTTGGGTTGGGTCTCAGAGCTGAGCACTATCAGAGCATTCTCGAACGGAAAGCAAAAACAGACGGGCCAAAAATAGACTGGTTCGAGATCATTTCCGAAAACTACATGGTTGACGGCGGCAAGCCGTTGCATTTTCTCGATCGCGTACGGTGCGACTACCCCTTGGCCATGCACGGGGTATCCCTGTCCATCGGAGCCAGCGAAGAGCTGGATCAGGACTACCTGCGGCAGTTGAAAGCCCTGGCCGAGCGCATCGAGCCGGTGTGGATCTCCGACCACCTCTGCTGGACCCGCGGCGACGCCCACTACCTGCACGATCTCATGCCCCTGCCCTACACCGGCGAGGCCGTGCGCCACTTGGCCGGGCGCATCAGCCGGGTGCAGGATTTCCTCGGCCAGCGCATTCTGCTGGAGAACCTGTCGAGCTACGTCAGCTTCCGTTCCTCCGAACTCGAGGAGTGGGAGTTCTTGGTAGAGGTCGCCGAGACCGCCGACTGCCTGCTGCTGCTCGATATCAACAACATCTTCGTCAGCGCCCGCAATCACGGCTTCGACCCGCGCCTCTATGTGGATGCGGTACCGGTCGAGCGGGTGCGCCAGTTTCACCTCGCCGGCCACACCACCAACGAGAGCGGCAGCATCCGCATCGACACCCACGACCAGCCCGTTTGTCAGGGCGTGTGGGATCTCTACGGCTATGCCGTCGAGCGCTTCGGCCAGGTAGCGACCATGATCGAGCGCGACGACAATATTCCGCCGCTGGCCGAGCTGCTCGAGGAGCTGGAGCAGGCGCGCCGGATTGCCGAGGCCGTCTGGTCGCGCTGTGGCACCCCTGCCGGAGGCGGACTCTGAGCGAGCTGGCGAGACTGCAGAAGCTCTTTACCGACTGGGTGACTCATCCTGCCGTCGGCAACGAGGGCATGGAGGAGTTGATCGTCGGCGACGACAGCGCCTCGGCGGTCGAGCGCCTCGACGTCTACCGCAACGCTTACCGCCTGCGCCTGATCAAGGCCATGGCCATCGAATATCCCGGTCTCAGGGAACTCATGGGCGATCAGGAGTTTGCCGGGCTCGCCTGGGCCTTTGTACAGGCGCACCCGCCCGAGCACGCCTCCCTGCGCTGGGTCGGGCGCGGCCTCGATAGTTTCGTGCGCCGGACGCCGCCCTGGCGGGAGCAGGAGGTGCTGGCCGAGATGGCCAGCTACGAGTGGGCTCAGGGACTGGCCTTTGACGCCGCCGACTCCGTGGCCGTCACGATCGGGGAGTTGCAGGCCCTGCCGGCCGACCGGTGGCCCGGGCTCAGCTGCCGCCTGGTGCCGTCCTGCCAGCGGCTCGACCTGCGCTGGAAGATTCCCCTGCTGAACCGGGAGCTGCGACGGCGGCCGGGCGACTCCGGCGAAGACATCGACGAGCGCCTGTCCATGCAGAGCTCCAATGTCGCCACCCTGCGCCTGGTTCAAAAAGAAGAAGAGCGGGGAGTGGACGCGGCCGCCATTAAAGAGTTGCTGCGCCCGCAGTCGCAGCCGCACCCCTGGGTGCTGTGGCGCCATGGCCTCGACATTCACTGGCGCTCTCTGGGCCATGCCGAGGCCTGGGCCCTGCAGCAGGCCCGGCAGGGGCAGGTGCTGGCCGATATCTGCGAGGGTCTGTGTCACTGGTTTGCCGTCGATCGAGTGCCGCTGGAGTTCGCCTCCATGCTGAATACTTGGGTTGAGGGCGGCCTGGTCGCCGAGTTTCTGCCGGCGTCAAAGCCCGGACTGCGTATCGTCGCCGACAGGCAGGAGGGCGGCAGCCGGTAAAATTTCACCGGCCGCTGTCTCCCCGGTCCTCTGCCTTCCCCCTGACCGCTAATCCGTAATTTTTCATGGATCCATACAAAGCCGTTATTATCGCCGTCTTCTTAATCGGCGTCTTCAGCCTTTTTTCGGGGCTTTTTTTCATGCTGAAAGGCAGGGACGGTGAAAAGAAGACTGTTCGCGCCTATGGTTTTCGCGTCGGGTTTTCAATTTTTGCCTTTCTGCTGGCAATCGCCCTGACGCTCTGGCAACAGCACTGAAAGAGGTCACAGGTGGAAGCAAAAATCACCATCGCCGAGTTTGAGAAGCTCATGGACGAGACGGCGCCCTTTGCCCGCCCCCTCGATCTCGGCATTGAGGAGCTCGGCGAGACCGTCATCATGACCATGCCAGCCAATGCCAACAACCTGCGGCCGGGCGGCACCATCTCGGGGCCGGCCATGATGGCCCTGGCGGACACGGCCGCCTATGCTCTGGTGCTGGCCCATATCGGACTGGTGGAGTTGGCGGTGACCACGAACTTCAGCGTCAATTTTCTGCGCCGGCCCTCGCCGGGGCCTGTGAAGGCGGTGGCCAGCATGTTGAAGATCGGCCGGCGGCTGGCGGTCGTCGAGATCGACATCGAGGGTGATTTTGACGGCGGGCCCAAGCGGGTCGCCCATGTGGTCTGCACCTATTCGATTCCTCCCGACCGCGGCTGAAGGCGATAAAATGAGAGGCATTGCTGGAGTTGCTCCAGGTTCCCGCCCGCCTTCTCCATAAGAATTCATGAAATCCGCAGACTTTAGCGACATTCAGGCCCTGGCGTTCGATGCCTATGGCACCCTCTTCGACGTCCACTCCGCCGTCGCCCGCCACAACGAGGCCGTCGGCCTTCAGGCCGGCGAGCTCTCCGCCTGCTGGCGGCAGAAGCAGTTGCAGTACACCTGGCACCGCAGCCTCGCCGGCTGCTATGAGGACTTTGAACGCCTGACGGAGGATACGCTCGACTACGCCATGGAGACCTTCGGACTCCAGGACGACGAACTGCGCCGGCAGCTGCTCGCCGCCTACTTCACCCTGGAGGCCTTCGCCGAAGTGCCCGGCGTACTCAGACAGCTGGCGACCGCCGGCATGAAGCTGGCGATCCTCAGCAACGGCACCCCGGCCATGCTCGATGCCGCCGTTTCCACCGCAGGCCTTGACGGCCTCTTCGATGAATGTCTGTCGGTTCATGAACTCCAGGTCTACAAACCGGACCCGCGGGTCTATCAGTTGGCGGTTGACCGCCTCGGAGTGAAGGCCGGCGAGATCTGCTTTCAGTCGTCGAACTCCTGGGACGCCCACGCGGCTGCCGATTTTGGCATGCGGGTCGCCTGGGTCAACCGCTACAATCAGGTGCGCGACCGCCTGCCTGCCGCTCCGGCGGCCGAACTCGGCAGCCTCGCCGAGTTGCCGTCGCTATTGGGCCTCGCCGAGCCGGCGCCGCTTTAATTGCCGCCGGCGGCTCCGGGCGGTCCCCCGCTGCAGCGGGATCGCGCCGGTCTGAAGAGCCCGATCCGCCCGACCCCATCTTCCTGAGAGAGCCAGCGTGAAAGATATTTTTGCCAACTACATCGCCGGCGAGTGGCGGCGCTCCGCAACCGCCACGGCCAACATGAACCCGTCCGACACGACTGATCAGATCGGCCTTTACAGTCAGGCGGGCGCGGCCGACATCGACGAGGCCGTCGAGGCCGCCCGGGCGGCCCAGCCGGCCTGGGCCGCCCTCGGCCTCGAGGCGCGGGTGCGGGCCCTGACGGCCATCGGCGACGAGATGCGGGCGCGGGCCTCTGAGCTCGGCGAACTC
Source organism: Candidatus Porifericomitales bacterium (assembly GCA_965237735.1). Taxonomy (GTDB): domain Bacteria; phylum Pseudomonadota; class Gammaproteobacteria; order CBDEFV01; family CBDEFV01; genus CBDEFV01. Next base: position 51,717 of record CBDEFV010000002.1, read on the forward strand.
CTGGCGCGGGAGGAGGGCAAGACGCGGGCCGATGGCATCGGCGAAGTGCAGCGCGCCGGTCAGTTTTTTCAGTATATACGGGGCCGAGGTTCTGCGGCTGCAGGGCGATTTCGCCGATTCGGTGCGCCCCGGCGTCGAGATCGCCGTCAGTCGCGAGCCGGTTGGCGTGGTCGCCGTCATCTCGCCGTGGAACTTCCCCACAGCCACAGCCAGCTGGAAGATCGCCCCGGCTCTCGCCTTCGGCAACAGCCTGGTGTGGAAGCCGGCCAATCTGACTCCGGCTTCGGCTTGGGCGCTGACGGAAATCATCAGCCGTCAGGGGTTGCCGCCGGGCACCTTCAACCTGGTCATGGGCGACGGCTCCGAGGCCGGCGGCGCCCTGGCCCGCCACCCTCAGGTGCGGGCGATCAGCTTCACCGGCTCGGTCGCCACCGGCCGCCGCGTGGCGGCGGCCTCCCTGGAAAATATGGCCCGCATCCAACTGGAGATGGGATCGAAGAACGCCCTTCTGGTCATGGACGATGCCGACCTGCAACTGGCGGTCTCCTGCGCCCTCGTCGGCGCCTATTCCAGCTGTGGCCAGAAGTGTACGGCCTCGAGCCGCCTGATCGTCCACGAAAAAGTCCACCATGCCTTTGTCGAAGGGCTGGCCCAGGCCCTCAAGGACATGAAGGTCGGCCACGCCCTCGCCGAGGACAGCCAGTTGGGGCCGGTTGTCAGCGAGGGACAGCTGGCCTCGAATCTCGAATACGTCCAACTCGCCCAGGGCGAGGGCTGCCAGCTGGTCCAGGGCGGCGGCAGGCTGGAGATGGCGACTCCGGGCCACTACATGGAGCCGGCTCTTTTTGTCGGCGGCAACAACTCCATGCGCGTCAACCGCGAGGAGATGTTCGCCCCCATTGCCTGCGTCATCGAGGTCGGTTCCTACGAAGAGGGGCTGGCCCTGACCAACGACACCGATTTCGGCCTGACTTCGGGCATGGTGACAGCATCGCTGGCGCGGGCGGCGCACTTTCGCCGCCATGCCGAGACAGGTTGCGTCATGGTCAACCTGCCGACCGCGGGCACCGACTATCACGTGCCCTTCGGCGGCCGCAAGGATTCGAGTCATGGACCGCGCGAGCAGGGACGCTATGCGGCGGAGTTCTACACTCAGGTGAAGACCGCCTATATCCAGTCGGGCGAGCCCCGGTGAGCCGGGCGGCGCCCCTGATCGACGGCCTGCAGTACTGCAACTGGTCGCGGAGGATCTTTGACGACATGGCCGCGGGCGGGCTCGATGCCGTCCATGTGACCCTGTCGTACCACGAAGACCTGCGCGAGACCATCGCCCACATCGCCCGCTGGAACCGGCGCTTCCAGCGCTTTTCCGACCGCATCCTGCCCGGCTGCGCGGCGGCCGATGTCGAGCGGGCCCAGGAATCAGGGCGGACGGCAATCTTTTTTGGCCTGCAGACGGCGGCCCCGATTCAGGACGACATCGGCCTCGTCGAGATCCTCCACAGGCTGGGGGTGCGCTTCATGCAACTGACATACAACGACCAGAGCCTTCTGGCATCGGGCTACTGCGAGCCGGAGGACGGAGGGCTGACGCGCATGGGGCGCGAGGTCGTCAGCGAGATGAACCGGGTCGGCATGGTGGTCGATATGTCGCACTCGGGCGAGCGTTCGACACTCGAAGCGATCGAGCATTCGCAGCGGCCGGTCGCGGTGACCCATGCCAATCCGGATTTCTGGCGCGAGGGGCCGCGGAACAAGTCGCGACAGGTTATCGAGGCCCTGGCCGAGAGCGGCGGCGTACTCGGGCTCAGCCTCTACCCCCACCACCTCGCCGGCGGCCCTGACTGCACCCTGGCCGACTTCTGCGTCATGGCGGCCCGGGTCGTCGAGATCATGGGGGGCGACAGGGTCGCCATCGGCAGCGATCTCTGCCAGGACCAGCCGGGGGATGTGCTGCGCTGGATGCGTAGCGGCCGCTGGCTTATCGATGAAGACGAAGAGGGACACGGGCTCGAATTTCCGCCCCAGCCCAGCTGGTTCCGCAGCAACCGCGACTTCCCGCGCCTGGCCGGGGGGCTGGCCGCGGCCGGCTTCGACAGCGGCGGCGTCGCCGCCATTCTCGGCGGCAACTGGCTCGACTTCTTTCGCCGCTCGTTCTAGTCGTGGCTGAGGTGGGGAGCGCCGCAGCAACGCCGTTTCAGGGCGCCGCTCTGCCCGCGCGACCGCCGTCCGAAGTTGCCCGCCTGCAGCGCCTGGGCGCGGCCCACTCGACCCGGCTCAGCTTTATGCGCTCATTGCTGCGCCTGCTGGCGCGGCAGGACTGGCAGCTCGGGTGCTCGCAGCGCCAGTGGGATGAGCAGGGCCACGGCTGGGCTCTCTATGGTGGCCCGCGGCCCGGAGCGCTGCTACAGCCTGGTGGCCTTCACCCATGCCCTCGCCGACGAGGAGCGCAGCGATCGGGTGATCGCCGAGCGCTGGGACGCCACCTTCGCCCTGCTCGACGGCGAGGCCGGGGCCGCCGACATCGAGCGCCTGCGGGTCCAGATTCCGCTGCAGGAGAAGGGGCGGGTCTCGCGTCGCGAACTGGTGCTGAGTCGCGCCAACAAGAGCGTACGCATGTTTGAATATGTCTGCGGCCGCCTCGCCGGGGGACGGCAGCCGGAGCCCGGCCGGGTGATCGAGGTCGGCTATCTGATGAGGACGACGGCGGTCTACGGCAACGGCAAGTTCGGCCTCGCCGACCGCATCTGCATCGCCGACCGGCCCGAGCTCGCCGGCCCTTTTCGCGCTGAGCTGCTGGCGGTCTACCTGATCCGCGCCTTCACCCACGACCTGGTCAACTATCTGGCGCGGGTGCGCGGCGGCAGCCGGGCGGTCGAGCTCGATCCGAAGATTCAGCGCTTTCTCGGCATCGGCAACTCGACCGGCCTCGGCATGGCCCCCTTCCTCAACAAGCACCCGCAGTTGCTGCACCGCTGGCTCGGGGCGCGCGAGCGGGCCCTCTCCCTGATCTGCAGTCAGCCCGAAGCGACGGAGGCGGCTGCGTTCAGGAAGCTGTTGCAGCGGGCGAGGCTGCATGTAGCCGGTTGGAAAGTCGCCGATCAGCGTCAGAGCGACCGCATTGAACAGTTGAACCGCGATCTCGGGTTGATCTCGCGGCGGGCCGAGTCGATTCTGGCCGCCCCCCGCCCTTGGGCACAGTTGATGGAATGGGCGTCCGGGGCGGTGGCGCTGGAGGCGCAGGAGATGCTGTTCAGCCTCGTGATCGAGCCTCATGGGAAGCTGGTTGATCACTTGGAGGACCAACTCGCCTGCGAAGAGCACAAGGCCCTCGACGCCTCCATGAAAGTGGGGCAGCTGTTGCAGTTGCTCGAGCGCGACTACGCCTGGGCCCTGAGGTCGGAGCTGGATGCAGGCGACTGTGCCCGTTTCTGGTATGTATCGCAAGAGAAACTCGAACCGCGTATCGGCTGGCGCTAGGCAGAGCCCGGCAGCTCACGCGAGATGCCGCTGGGAGTCACCCGCGCCCTGAGCCAGTTGCAGACCCTGTTGCGGCGGGCCGACCCCGAAGAGAGGGCGGGGCGTCTTGCCGCCCGCTTCCCCGAGACACGCCACTGGTTGCGGCGGGTCCAGACCCTGGCCTCGACCCCTTATGGAGAGGTGCGCGACAACCTGCTGGCGTCCGGCATGCGGCCCCTCGATCTGCTGCGCGGGAAGCTTGCCATGTTCGGCGCCACCAAATTTGATCCCCAGTCGGATCTGTGGCTGCGCATCCACATGTTCCAGGGGGCGCCCCTGCCTTCCGATCTCAGTTCGCGCGATTCGCATGTTGCCGATGACTGGCTCTTTCCCGTCTTTCAGGGCTGATTCCCCATTAATCGACTCGCCCCAATTTCTGGCTTAAAGGCTGCGGCGCGCCCTCCATCTGCTATCCTTAAAAAAGAATCATTGCGGGCTCAGGGGGCTGGCTGTGCCCCGCCCCTGACCCTGAGATCCCGCTTTTGTCCTTCTTGCCGCCCAGGACATCCAGAGCCGAGTTTCTTCAAGGAGCGCCCGGCGAGTGGCCAGCGGCTGTTTTGTCGCCCTTGGCGCGGGCTCTTTGGTTTGGCAGAGGGCTCGTGCCGCTGTGCCCTGCCCAGGTTTTAAATGGCTTTGCAGAATAGAGACACACGCATCGCTGAGCTGCGCGAAATGCCGCGGCCAGTGGAGTTATTGCAGGAATTGCCGGCCGATGAGGCCAATGAGCGGCTCGTTTATGCGAGCCGCGAAGCCGTGCATGAGATTCTCGCCGGCCGCGATGAGCGGGTACTGGTGGTGGTCGGCCCCTGCTCGGTCTACGATGAGAAGGCGACTCTGGAGTACGCTGAAAAACTCGCTGCCGAGGCGCAGAAACACAGCAAGAATCTGCTCGTCATGATGCGCGTCTATTTTGAAAAGCCGCGCACTACTGTCGGCTGGAAGGGCATGATCAACGATCCCCACCTCGATGAGAGTTTTGAGATCGGCGTCGGCCTCAGACGCGCCCGCAAGCTGTTGCTGGCGGTCAATGCCCTGGGGCTGCCGGCCGGCACCGAGTTTCTCGATCCCATAGTGCCGCAGTATGTCGCCGATCTGATCAGCTGGGGCGCAATCGGCGCCCGCACGACCGAGAGCCAGGTGCACCGCGAACTCGCCTCTGGCCTGTCCTGTCCCGTGGGCTTCAAGAACGGCACCTCGGGCAATGTACAGATTGCCGTCGACGCTGTCAAGTCGGCCCGTTTTCGCCATCACTTCATCGGCTCCGACAGCGAGGGGCGGGTGGCGGTGTTCGCCACCAGAGGCAACGAAGACTGCCACCTGATTCTGCGCGGCGGCAGCGACAAGCCGAACTTCGATGCCGCCTCGGTGGCGGAGTCGAAGAGGCATCTGCAGCGGTCGAACCTGCCGCAGATGCTCATGATCGATTTCAGCCACGCCAACAGCAACAAGGATGCAGAGCGGCAAAAGCAGGTCTGCAGCGATGTCGCCGCCCAGATTGCGGCCGGCGAGCGCGCCATCATGGGAGTCATGGTCGAGAGCAATCTGGTCGGGGGGCGCCAGGAGATCAGCGCCAGCATGCGCTACGGCCAGAGCATCACCGACGCCTGCGTCGGCTGGGGCGGCACGGTCGAGATGCTGCAGCAGCTCAGCGAGGCCGTCGCGGCCGGCCGCAACCTGTTGTGATCGCCCGCCTCAACAGCTCCTCGGCGGAGTTCGACCGCGACTTTGCGCGCCTGCTGGCCCAGGCCCAGGCCGGCAACGATGAGCGCACAGACCAGGTTCAGGCCATCGTCGAAGATGTGCGCCGGTGCGGGGATGCGGCCCTCGCCGGGTACAGCCGCCGCCTTGACGGCCTGGATTGCAGTTCTGCCGCCGACATGGCGGTGTCGCCGGCAGAGAGCGAGCGCGCCTGGCAGGCCCTGGTCGAAGAGGAGCGCCATGCGCTGCAGTTTGCCGCCGGCCGGGTGCGCGATTTCGCCTCGCGCCAGCTCGAGCGCGACTGGAATTTTGAGGACGAGTGGGGCAACGTGCTCGGGGAGCGGGTCATCGCCCTCGACCGCGTCGGCCTCTACGTCCCCGGCGGTCAGGCGAGCTATCCCTCCTCGCTGCTGATGACGGCTGTGCCGGCTCAGGTTGCCGGCGTGCCGGAGCTGGTCGTCGCCACCCCGGCAAAAGGCGACCGCGGGCCTTCGCTCCGGGTGCTGGCCGTCGCCCATATGCTGGGGCTGACGGAGGTCTACTCCTTCGGCGGCGCCCAGGGCGTGGCCGCCCTGGCCTACGGCACCGGGACGCTGAAGGCGGTCGACAAGATCGTCGGCCCGGGCAACTTCTGGGTCACGGCGGCGAAAAGACTCGTCGCCGGCCGGGTCGCCATCGAATCGCTGGCCGGGCCTTCCGAGGTCTGCATTGTCCTCGACCGGGTCGAGGATGCCCGCACGGCCGCCCTTGATCTGTGTGCCCAGGCGGAGCACGACAGCGAGGCCCGGGCCCTGCTGATCGCTGTCGGCGAGGGGGTCGTCGATGCCGTCGCCTCGGCCCTGGCCGAGCTGGTTCCCTCCTTTGAGCGCCGCTCGATCATCGCCGCCGCCCTCTCTGCCCGCGGCGCCCTGATCGAGGTGGCGGGGCGGCGGGACGCCGCCCGTCTCGTCGATCTCATCGCCCCCGAGCACCTGCAGCTCATGGTGGCTGAACCCGAGGAGCTCTGGCGGCAGATTCGACATGCCGGCGCCGTCTTTCTCGGCAGCCACAGCGCCGAGGTGTTCGGCGACTACTGCGCCGGCCCCAGCCATGTGCTGCCCACAGGCGGCTCGGCCCGTTTTTCCTCACCGCTCCGCGCCAGTGACTTTCAAAAGCACAGCAGCGTCGTCTCCCTCTCGCCCGGAGGCTCCCGCGCCCTGGCGCCCGTGGCCGCCCGTCTCGGTGAGAGCGAGGGACTGGGGGCGCACGCCGCCTCGGCCCGCCGCCGCCTGGACGCAGGCGCTTCGTCTTCATCCCGGACCTGAGTCCAGGGAGGCGCCGATGAAAGCTGGGGCCATTGAAATGCCGCTGCGGGCCGATCTCGCAACTCTCGAGGCCTATCGACTGGCCCCGCCGGCGAAGATTCGCCTCGACGCCATGGAAAACCCGCAGCCGCCGCCGGCGGCCTGGCTGGAAGCTCTGGTCGGGGTCGAGATCAACCGCTACCCCGACGGGGCCGCAGTCGATCTGAAGGACGCCCTGAGCGGCTACCTGGGACTGCCGTCCGGCACTCCCATGCTCCTCGGCAATGGTTCCGATGAGTTGCTGCAACTGCTGATGCTGGCTCTGCCCGCCGGCGCCGCCCTGGTCGGGGTGCGGCCGGGTTTTGCCATGTATGAGATTCTCGCCCGCGCCCTGCGGCTGAAATTTGTGGCCGCGCCTCTCGATGAGAACTTCGAGCTCGACCTGCCGGCCATGGCCGGAATCCTCGAGCGCGAGCAGCCGGCCCTGGTGTTGCTGGCGCGGCCCAACAACCCGACGGGGAACAGCTTTGCCAGGGCGCATGTCGAGCAGGTGCTCGAATGGGCTCCGGGCCTGGTCGCCGTCGACGAGGCCTACGCACCCTACGCCGGGGAGTCCCTGATTGCCGGGCTCGAACGCCACCCGCGGCTGCTCCTCCTCGGAACCCTGTCGAAACTGGGCCTGGCCGGCCTCAGAGTCGGCTGGCTGCTGGGGCAGAGTCAGTGGCTCGATCAGATTGACAAGCTGCGCCTGCCCTACAACCTCAATGTCCTGTCCCAGGCCCTGGCCTGTCGTGCCCTCGAGCAGAGCGCGCACCTCGACGGGGCCGTGGCCGCCGTGGTCCGCCGCCGCGGTCAGCTTGCCGCCGGGCTGCAGCAGTTGCCGCTGAGGGTTTTTCCGAGCCGCGCCAATTTTATTCTGGTGCGGCCTCACCGGGCCCGGGCCGGCGATCTCTACAGGGGTCTGCTGCAGGCCGGCATCCGGGTGCGCCTGATCGACGGCGAGCATCTGCCGAACTGTCTGCGCATCACGGTCGGCACCGATGAGGAGTGCGGCCTGTTGCTCGAGAAGCTGCGGACTCTGCTGGCGGAGCAGGACTGATGGCGTCCCGCTGCGACATCCTCGCCTGGTGCGATCAACAACTCGCCGCCGCCGATTTCGTCGATTACTGCCCCAACGGCCTTCAGGTCGAGGGCAGGGATGAGGTGCAGCGGCTCGCCAGCGGCGTGACCGCCAGTCAGGCTTTTCTCGAGCGCGCCCTCGAGGCCGGCGCCGACATGGTGCTGGTTCACCACGGCTATTTCTGGCGCGGAGAGGATGCCGCGGTCGTCGGCATCAAGGCGCAGCGTCTGCGGCTGCTCATGGCGGCCGATGTCAATCTGCTCGCCTATCATCTGCCGCTCGACTGCCACGGGGTCCTCGGCAACAACCGTCAACTCGGCGACCGGCTCGGCTTTGTCATCGAGGGCGCGAGCGCCGCCGGCGGCGTTGAAAACCTGCTGTGGCGGGGCCGGCTGGCACAGCCACAGCAGCCGGCCGAGCTCGCCGCCCATCTGCAAAAGGTGTTGCGGCGGGCGCCGATCCGGGTTGACGGCGGCCGACCGATCGAGACCCTCGCCTGGTGCACGGGCGGCGGCCAGGGCTTTATCGAAGAGGCCGCCGACCTGGGAGTCGACGCCTACATCAGCGGCGAAATATCGGAGCAGACGACCCATCTGGCGCGAGAGCGCGGCCTGTCCTACTTCGCCGCCGGCCACCACGCGACCGAGCGCTACGGCGTCCAGGCCCTGGGAGCGGCCATTGGCGAGCACTTCGCCATTGAGCACAGGTTCATCGAGATCGACAACCCCGCCTAGGTCATGGCCCCTGTCTTCGCCAACCCGCGGCCGGCACTGCTGGCCCTCGCCGACGGCACCCTGCTGCAGGGCATCGGCGCCGGCGTCGCCGCCGATGCCTGGGGCGAAGCCGTCGGCGAAGTCGTTTTCAACACCGCCATGAGCGGCTATCAGGAGGTGCTGACCGATCCCTCCTACCACCGCCAGCTCGTCTGCTTCACCTGTCCCCATATCGGCAACGTCGGTTGTAACGAGGACGACAGGGAATCGGGGCTTCTCGCCGGCGGCCTGATCGCACGCGACCTCTCCCCTGAGGCGAGCAATTACCGGGCGGACGAAAATCTTGAAAGTTTTCTGCGCCGCCATGGCATGCCGGCGATTTACGGCCTCGACACCCGCCGCCTGACGCGCCTGTTGCGCGATCGCGGCTGCGTCAATGGTTGCATCCAGGTGCCGCCCGAGGGGCAGAACCCCGACCCGGAACGGGCGCTGCAGAAGGCAGCGGCAGCGCCCGCCATGGCCGGCCTCGACTTGGCCACGGAGGTCAGCGGCTCGGTCGAGGGTCCCTGGAGCCAGGGATCCATTGATCCCGTGAGCGGCCCTCGTCCCTCGCCCTCAGCCGACCTCAGGGTCGTCGTCGTCGATGCCGGGGTCAAGCACCATATTCTGCGCTGTCTGCGCGATGTCGGCTGCGAGGTCGAAGTAGTGCCGGCGGCCGTGACTCTCGAGCAGATCCGCCAGTTGCGGCCGGATGGCGTCCTCCTGGCCAACGGCCCCGGGGACCCGGCCGCCTTCGATGGCGGCCGGCGGCTGGCGACCGAACTCGTCGCCGAAGGCCTGCCTCTCTTTGGCATCTGCCTCGGCATGCAGTTGCTGGCCCTGGCTCTCGGCGGGGCCAGTGAAAAGATGGCCTTTGGCCACCACGGAGTCAACCACCCGGTGCTCGACATAGCCGACAGGCGGGTCCTGATCAGTTCGCAGAATCACGGCTTCGTCGTCAGCGAGGACAGCTTGCCGGCAGAGATCGAAGTCACCCACCGCTCATTGTTTGACGGCTCCCTCCAGGGTTTTCGCTCGCGCGAGCGCTGTATTATGGCGTTTCAGGGACACCCCGAGGCGAGTCCCGGCCCCCATGATGCGGCGCCGCTTTTTCAGGCCTTTGTCTCCATGATGGAGGGCGCCGCGGCCAGGAGGCCAGGCCATGCCTAAGCGCACCGATATCGAAACCATTCTGCTGATCGGCGCCGGCCCCATTGTCATCGGCCAGGGCTGCGAGTTCGACTACTCGGGCACCCAGGCCTGCAAGGCCCTGCGCGAAGAGGGCTACCGTCTGGTGCTGCTGAATTCCAACCCGGCGACGATCATGACCGACCCGGGCATGGCTGACGCCACCTACATAGAACCGGTCAACTGGCAGAGCGTCGAATGGCTGCTCGATCACGAAAAGCCCGATGCCATTCTCTCGACCATGGGAGGGCAGACGGCCCTGAATACGGCCCTCGAACTGGAAGACCGGGGCATTCTGAAAAAGTGGAATGTCGAACTGATCGGCGCCGACCGCGAAGCCATCGCCATGGCCGAGGATCGCGGGCTCTTCCGCCAGGCCATGGAGGAGCTTGGCATGGAGGTGCCGCGCTCGCGGGTGGTCGGCACTCTGGAGGAGGCTGGGGAGACGGCCCGGGAGCTCGGCTATCCGCTGATTGTCCGCCCCTGCTTCACCCTCGGAGGCAGCGGCGGCGGGGCGGTTTTCAATGTCGAGGACCTGGAGCGCATCGTCCGCCGCGGCCTCCAGGCTTCCATGACGACCGAGGTCCTGCTCGAGGAGTCGGTGCTGGGTTGGAAAGAGTTTGAGATGGAGGTGGTCTGCGACGGCGCCGACAACGCCATCATCGTCTGCTCGATTGAGAATTTTGATCCCATGGGAGTACACACCGGCGATTCCATCGCCGTCGCCCCGGCCCAGACCCTGACGGACAAGGAGTTGCAGGACATGCGCGACGCCTCCATCGCCATCCTGCGCAAAGTGGGCGTGCGCACGGGCGGCTCCAATGTTCAGTTCGCCGTCGACCCGCGCACCGGACGCAGGGTCGTGATCGAGATGAACCCGCGGGTCTCGCGCTCCTCTGCACTGGCCTCGAAGGCCACCGGCTTCCCGATCGCCTGGGTCGCCGCCAAGCTCGCCGTGGGCTACACTCTCGACGAACTGAGAAACGGCATCACCGGAGGGGTCACGCCCGCTTCTTTCGAACCGGCGCTCGACTATGTGGTGGTCAAGACGCCGCGCTTCAACTTCGACAAGTTCCCTGAAGCCGACAGGCGCCTCGGCACCCAGATGAAGTCGGTCGGCGAGGCCATGGCCCTGGGGCGCTCTTTTCCTGAGGCCATGCAGAAGGCGTTGCGCAGCCTCGAGATCGGCCTGGCCGGCTTTGACAGGCCCCCCGGCTTGCCCGAGACCGAGGAAGAGGCGCGGGCCCTGATCGAGATGGAACTCGGAGCGCCGACGGACAAGCGCGTGCTCCATGTGGCCGAGGCCTTTCGCCGCGGCTACAGCCTCGAGCGGGTGGCCGAATTGACGGCCATCGACCCCTGGTTCCTGCGCCAGATTGCGCAGCTCGTGGCCATGGAGGTGCGCCTTGGCGAAGTGTCCTTCGGCGATCTCGACGCCGACGATTTGCGACAGCTGAAAAGACGCGGCTTTTCCGACCGCCGCATCGCCGTCTGCCTCGGCGGCGGCGAGGAGGAGGAGGCCGTGCGCCGCCGCCGCCACAGTCTGGGGGTGCGCCCGGTTTACAAGCGTGTCGATACCTGCGCCGGCGAGTTTCCGTCGGTCACGGCCTATCTCTACTCCTGCTACGACGAGGAGTGCGAGGCCGCGCCCGACCCTGACGCCAGGAAAATTGCCATTCTCGGCGGCGGCCCCAACCGCATCGGCCAGGGCATTGAATTTGACTACTGCTGCGTCCAGGCCTCCCTGAGCCTGCGTGAGCAGGGTTGGCAGACAATCATGATCAACTGCAATCCCGAGACGGTGTCGACCGATTTTGACATTTCCGATCGCCTCTACTTCGAGCCTCTGACCCTTGAGGATGTGCTCGAGGTGCTGCATGTCGAACGGACGGCCAGGGTCATCGTCCACTACGGCGGACAGACGCCGCTGAAGCTGTCGTCGGCGCTGGCGCGGGCCGGAATCGAGATCGTCGGCACTCAGGCCGACGCCATCGATCTCGCCGAAAACCGCGACCGCTTCCGCCTTCTGATCAACGAGCTCGGCCTGCGACAGCCGCCCAGCGCGGCGGCCAGGGATGGCGAAGAGGCGGTCAGGGCCGCCAACGGGCTCGGCTATCCGGTGCTGGTGCGGCCCTCCTATGTGCTCGGCGGCCAGGCCATGGAGATCATCTCCAGCGACGAGCGCATGCGCGCCTATGTCCGGCGCGTGGCCGACCTGACCGGGGAGGACGCGCCCATCCTGATCGACACTTTTCTGGTCGATGCCCAGGAGGTCGACGTCGACGCTGTCTGCGACGGCCGCAAAGTGCGCATCGCCGGCGTCATGCAGCACATCGAGGAGGCGGGCGTCCATTCGGGCGATTCGGCCTGCGCCCTGCCGGCCTTTTCCATTGCCGACAAAACCGTGGCCGAGATCGAGCGCCAGGTCGAGCAACTGGCCCTGGCGATGAAGGTCGTCGGCCTCGTCAATGTGCAGTTCGCGCTTCACGGCGACGACATCTATGTGCTCGAGGTCAACCCCCGGGCATCGCGCACCGTGCCCTTCGTCGCCAAAGCCACCGGCTATCCGCTGGCGGCCCGGGGAGCCCGCTGCATGGCCGGGGAGGCGCTGCCTGCCCGGTCGCCCCCGTGGCGGCCGCACTTCTACAGCATCAAGGAGGCGGTGTTTCCCTTCGCCAAGTTTGCCGGGGTCGACGTGCTGCTCGGTCCGGAGATGAAGTCGACCGGCGAGGTCATGGGGATGGGGGAGACCATGCCCGAGGCCTATGTCAAGGTACTCAACGCCGCAGGGGGGGCGATCGAGCCGAGCGGCACGGCGCTCTTCAGTGTCCGCGACGCTGACAAGGCCGAAATCTGCCTGCTTGCCAGACGCTTTGTCGAGGCCGGCTACAGCCTGGCGGCGACGAGTGGCACGGCCGCTGCCCTCGAGCAGGCCGGTTTCGGGGAGGTGCGCTCAATTCCCAAGATCAGCGATCCCCGCCACGCGGGCGCGAGCGTACTCGACGCCCTCGTCAACGGCGAGGTGCAGTTTGTCGTCAACACGGTCAGCAGCAGCGAGTCGATGCGCGATTCACGCCGCCTGAGGCGCGAAGCCATGCTGCGCAATATCACTTACACCACGACTCTGGGGGGAGCCCGCGCCCTGGCGGAGGCCCTGGAGCAGAGAAACAGCCGCCTCTACTGCCTGCAACAGGCCCAGGGAAGTGCAGACGACAACTCGAGGGCCGCCGGGGGGGCCTAGCGGCTCTGCTGCCGTTGGCTCTATAATAGATGAAAGCCATTCAGGATTAAACTTCTTATTAAGTCTTTTTACCACCGGTTTCTGCAGGAGGTCAGGCCATGGAGAGAACTCCCCTAACACCAGATGGAGCCGCCAAACTGCGGCTTGAGCTCGACAACCTGAAAAGCGTCGAGCGCCCCCAGGTCATCAAGGCGATCGGCGCGGCCGCAGATCTCGGTGATCTCAAAGAAAATGCCGAATATCACGCCGCCCGCGAGCGCCAGAGCATGGTCGAAGGGCGCATTCGGCACCTTGAGAGCGTCCTGGCGATGGCCGACATCATCGACGTCAGTTCAATGGAGCTCAGCGACCGCGTCGTTTTCGGCGTCTGGGTCGAACTCATGGACCTCGACGAAGGCTCGAAAGTGAAATACCGCATAGTCGGCGCCCCCGAGGCCGACATCAATGCCGGCCTGCTGTCGGTGCAGTCGCCGCTGGCCCGCTCCCTCATCGGCCGGGTCAAGGGGGACGTGGTCTCTTTTCAGGCGCCGGCCGGCACCCGTGAATACGAGGTGATCGGCGTCAGCACCTCCTGAGCAGGCGCCCTGGGCCCTGGGTTCGGGCGCATGAGCGCGATCTCTATGTCAGGCGCTCCAGGACTCAGGGATTCCGCTCGCGGTCCGTCTACAAGCTGATTGAAATCGACGAGCGCGAACGACTGCTGCGGCGGGGGGACGCCGTCGTCGAGATCGGCGCCTCTCCCGGCGGTTGGACGCAGTACGCCATCGACCGTGTCGGCCCGGCCGGGAGGGTCGTCGCCATCGACATCTCGGCCATGGAGGCGCTGCCCGGTTGCGAGCTGATTCGAGGTGATTTTTCGCTGCCCGAGATTGCCGGTCAGGCCCTGCAGTCGCTGCCGCCAGCCGGGGCGGACAGGGTTCTGTGCGATGCCGCCCCCGGCATTACAGGACAGACAGCCGTGGATGAGGAGGCCTTCCTCGAATTAAACAAAGCCGCCCTTGTTTTTATCGGACGGGTGCTGAAAAATGGCGGCGACGCCCTTATCAAGACTTTTGCCAGCCCATCGACGGAAGTTTTCCGCGCCGAGCTCGCCCGCTCCTTTGCCTCGGTTCGTTCGCGCAAGCCTGCGGCATCCAAGGGTCGCAGCCGCGAGTTCTATATGTTGGCGAAAAGCTTCAAAGGTAGTAAAATAAAGCTACCCTGACAAACGTTCCGGAGGGATCGATTTCCTTGAAAGACATGCTGAAACATTTTTTGCTGTGGTCCGCCATAGCGGTCGTCCTGATGTCCGTCTTCAATCAGTTCAGCGGCGGCGCCGACACTTCCTCGGCCATCTCCTACAGCCAGTTCATCAATAGCGTCAAGAGCGGCGAAGTCAAGTCGGTGCTGATCAACGGCCCCGAGATCAAGGGCCGCATGGAGAGCGGCCGCACCTTTTCCACCTACAGCCCGGAAACCGACAACCGCTCTCTCATCGGCGAGTTGATCGACGGCGGCATCGAGATTCGCGCTGAAGCGCCGGAGCAACCGGGCCTGTTGATGCAGATTTTCATCAACTGGTTTCCCTTCCTGCTGTTGATCGGCGTCTGGATCTTCTTCATGCGCCAGATTCAGGGCGGCGGCGGACGTGGCGCCATGAACTTCGGCCGCAGCCGCGCCCGCATGATCGCCGAGGAGGACAACACCGTCACCTTCAAGGATGTGGCCGGCATCGACGAGGCCAAGGAAGAAGTCAAGGAACTCGTCGATTTTCTCCGCGATCCCTCGCGCTTTCACAAGCTCGGCGGCAAGATTCCCCGCGGCGTCCTCATGATCGGCATACCCGGCACCGGCAAAACCCTGCTGGCGCGGGCCATCGCCGGAGAGGCCAAGGTGCCGTTCTTCACCATTTCCGGCTCGGATTTTGTCGAGATGTTCGTCGGCATCGGCGCCTCGAGGGTGCGCAACATGTTCCTTCAGGCCAAGAAGCGCGCCCCCTGCATCATCTTCATCGATGAGATCGATGCCGTCGGCCGCCATCGCGGCGCCGGCCTCGGCGGCGGGCACGACGAGCGCGAGCAGACGCTGAATCAGCTGCTGGTCGAGATGGACGGCTTCGACGGCAATGAAGGCATCATCGTCATCGCTGCGACCAACAGGCCCGATGTGCTCGATCCGGCCCTGTTGCGGCCGGGCCGCTTCGACCGCCATGTCAATGTGCCCCTGCCCGACCTCAAGGGGCGCAAAGAGATCATCAAGGTGCACATGAAAAACCTGCCGCGAATCGCCGAGGACGTCAACCCTGAGACCATCGCCCGCGGCTGCCCGGGATTCTCGGGAGCGGACCTCGCCAACCTCGTCAATGAGTCGGCCCTGCTGGCGGCGAGAAGAGGTCGCAAGGACGTCGATATGGACTGCTTTGAGGGAGCCAAGGACAAGCTCATCATGGGCATAGAGCGCCGTTCGATTCTCATGAGCGAGGATCAGAGGCGTATGACGGCCTACCACGAAGCCGGCCACGCCGTCGTCGGCCGCCTGGTGCCCGAGCACGATCCGGTGTACAAAGTCAGCATCATTCCGCGGGGCCAGGCCCTGGGGGTGACCATGTTCCTGCCGGAGGAAGACCGCTACAGCGTGTCGAAGCAGCGGCTTGAGAGCCAGATTTCATCGCTCTACGGCGGCCGCATCGCCGAAGAGTTGATCTACGGCCCCGAGCATGTGACCACGGGAGCTTCCAACGACATCAAACGGGCGACCGAGCTCGCGCGCAATATGGTCATCAAGTGGGGGCTGTCGAAAAAGATGGGACCCCTGCTCTATAGCGAAGACGACGACGAGATCTTTCTCGGCCGCACCATCAGCCGTCAGAAGCACATTTCCGCCGGCACCGCCGAATCGATCGACGCCGAGGTCTGGCGCATTGTCGACGACAATTACAAGCGCTCGAAAACGATCATCGAGGAAAACCTCGACAAACTCCACGCCATGGCCGAGGCCCTCATGGAGTACGAGACCATCGACAGCCATCAGATCGACAACATCATGGCCGGCAAGGATGCGGGGCCGTCCTCGACTTCGACCACGGCCTTCATGTCCAGCGAAGGGGGCGCCTCGAGCAAGAGCAAGGGCAAGAAGTCTTCGTCTTCCTCTGCCGGCAGAAAGGTCAAGGGCCGCAGAAAGGGCGGCGTCGTCGACCCGGTCGCCGAGAGCTAAGGCAGCAATGGGCTGGATGCCGAAAATAACAGCAAAACACCTGAGCCGTCACCCCTGTTTCGGAATTTTCCGCTACAGAGCCTACAGAGCCTTTCCATTGCTCGGTCCTGGCTCCCTTGGGCGTCGGAGCCTGAAGGCCTGTTTGCAATGGACAGGGATGATTTCGTTTTTCAGGAGGAGGCGTAGGATCCGGGCCACGTTGATCCATATTGGCAAGTGCGGCGGAAGCTCAGTGAGGGCTGCGCTACAGGAGACAGGTCTTGACAGGAGGCTGCGCATCGTTCACATCCAACAGCCCGTCTTCTCAGCCGATATGAAGTATATCATCGTCGCCAGGGACCCGCTGAGGCGGGCGGTTTCAGCATTCAACTGGCGTTACAAACAGGTGGTTACCGACAAGCTGGAGGCGAACCGGTTCCCGGGCGAGCGCGATGTTCTTGAGCGCTATGGCAGCATTGATGCCTTGGGCAAAGCGCTCTATGATGAAAATGATAAACTGCAGATGCCCGCCTTTCGCGATGCCCGCAACATCCATCACATTCGCGAGGATGTCAGATTCTACCTCACGGAGCTCTTGAATCGCTGCGACCCCGATCAGATTGAGGCGGTCATAATGCAGGAGGATATGGGCGCGGACATCAGAAGGGTCTTTGGCATCAAATGTCGACAGCGCCACAACGTAAACAAGGGGCACATTACGCTTTCGGCGAGAGCGCGGGCCAACCTTATACGGTTTTTTCAGCGCGACTACGAAGCGATGGCCCGCCTCTACGCATGGGGGAAAATCGACAGGAATATCTATCTGAAGGCCATGTCCCGACCTTTATCGTACGGCAACGGCAAGGCGCTGCGTCAATCTTTTGCCGCCTTGGTCGAGCCCTGAAATCACGCCCCTCTATTGGCTGGCGGCGGCGTCAGCCGCTCTGCCCGCCCCGGCGGGCGCACCCTGAACAGCGGGCCGGAGCGGCGGCGGGTCGAGGGTCGATTCCCTGCCGCAAAACCGGCGCTGGCCGGGGCAGTAAAACTTGACAAAAAGAGTCGGGTTTGTGTTATAATGTTTTCAGCCATCTCCCAGAGCGCCCTCACTTTCTGAAACATCTTCCCTGAAACATCTTTAATATCCGCCCGTCAATTTCCGATGAAGCTTACCACCAAAGGACGCTACGCCGTGCAGATCATGCTGGAAATGGTCAGCAAGGGAGAAGAGCGCTCGCTGACCGCCGCTGTTCTCGCCGAGAATCAGAGCATCTCGGAGAGCTACAGCGAGCAGATTCTGCTGAGATTGCGGCGCTGCGGCCTGCTTCGAAGTGTTCGCGGGGCTCGCGGCGGCTATCGCCTGGCGCGGGCGCCCGAGGACATTTCGATCGCCTCGGTGTTCGCCGCGGTCGAAGAGAGGACCGACGCCACCCGCTGCGGCGGCCTGCAGGACTGCCACGCCGACAGACCCTGCATCGCCCACGACCTGTGGGCGGCCCTGACCGATCACATCGACTCCTTTCTCGCCAGCGTCACTCTGGCAGACGCGGCCCGCCAGCAGCAGTCGGCGGCGGCGGCCAAACAGCTGCTGCCGAAAAATGCGATTCTGCCATCCCTTAGTCTTTAAACTCTCGATGGACCTGACCCTATGAGCCAACTGAACATTCCCGTCTATCTCGATTACGCGGCCACGACTCCGGTCGACGACCGCGTTGCCGAGAAAATGAGCCACTACCTGACCCGTCAGGGCGTTTTTGGCAACCCGGCCTCGCGCTCCCACGGCTTTGGCTGGAAGGCCGAAGAGGCCGTGGAAGAGGCGCGGCAGCATGTCGCCAATCTGATCGGGGCCGATCGCCGTGAAATCATCTGGACTTCGGGCGCGACCGAATCGGACAACCTGGCGCTCAAGGGCGCGGCTCGTTTCTACAGCCGCAAGGGCAAGCATGTGGTCACCGTCAAGACCGAGCACAAGGCCGTGCTCGACAGCTGCCGCCAACTGGAGCGGGAGGGCTATGAGGTGACCTATCTCGAGCCTGAAGAAGACGGTCTGCTCGATCTGGATAAATTTCGGGCGGCCCTGCGCGATGACACCATTCTGGTCTCCGTCATGCACGTCAACAACGAGATCGGCGTCATTCAGGACGTCAACGCCATAGGCGCAATCACGCGCGAGCGCGGCATCGTCTTTCATGTCGATGCGGCCCAGAGCGCCGGCAAAACGCCCGTTGACGTCGAGGCCATAAAGGCCGACCTGCTGTCCCTCAGCGGCCACAAGATCTATGGCCCCAAAGGCATTGGCGCCCTCTATGTGCGCCGCCGCCCCCGCGTCCGTCTCGAGCCTCTGCTCCACGGCGGCGGCCACGAGCGCGGCCTGCGCTCGGGCACCCTGCCGACCCATCAGATTGTCGGCATGGGCGAGGCCTTCCGCATTGCCCATGAGGAGGGCGAGGCCGAAGCCGCGCGTATCGGCAGCCTGCGCCAGCGCCTGTGGGACGGCATCAGCGATATCGAGGACATCTACCTGAAC
Organism: Candidatus Porifericomitales bacterium; assembly: GCA_965237735.1. Taxonomy (GTDB): domain Bacteria; phylum Pseudomonadota; class Gammaproteobacteria; order CBDEFV01; family CBDEFV01; genus CBDEFV01. The sequence goes on from CBDEFV010000002.1 coordinate 70,213, forward strand.
GGCCATGCGGAAAACCATATCCCCGGCCTTCTGAACGTCAGCTTCAATTTCATCGAGGGCGAGAGCCTCATGATGTCGCTCAAGGACTTCGCCGTTTCCAGCGGCTCGGCCTGCACCAGCGCCACGCTCGAACCCTCCTATGTCCTGCGCGCCCTCGGCCGCTCCGACGAACTGGCGCACAGTTCCATCCGTTTCAGCATCGGCCGCTACACCGGTGAGGCCGACATCGACCTCGTCGTCCAGGAGGTTCGGGCCGCTGTCGATAAACTGCGCGAGCTCTCGCCCCTGTGGGACATGCACAAGGCGGGTATCGATCTCAACACCGTTCAGTGGGCTGCCCACTGATTTTCACAACTCACCACCTCCAGAGGTAAAGTTCAATGGCTTATGGAAAAAAAGTGCTCGATCACTACGAAAACCCACGCAATGTGGGCTTGTTTGATCAGAGCGACCCCAATGTCGGCACCGGCATGGTCGGCGCCCCGGCCTGCGGCGACGTCATGCGCCTGCAGTTGAAAGTGAACGAGGCCGGCGTCATTCAGGATGCCTGCTTCAAGACCTACGGCTGTGGCTCGGCCATAGCCTCGTCGTCGCTCGTCACCGAAATGGTCAAGGGGCGGACGCTCGATGAAGCCGAAGCCATCCGCAATCAGGAGATTGTCGATGAGCTGGCCCTGCCGCCAGTCAAGATCCACTGCTCGGTACTGGCTGAGAGCGCCATAGCCGCGGCCATCGCCGACGTCCGCAAGAAGCGGGGAGAGACTCCGACAGCCGATGCTGCCGCAGCGGTCGAGGAAAAGGTCGCGTCCTGACGGCGGAAGCGCTCTGCCATGGCGATCACCCTGACCGAACCCGCCGCCGCCCGCGTCCGCAAGTTTATCGACCAGCGCGGCCGGGGGTTGGGCGTGCGTCTGGGCGTGCGCAAGACCGGCTGCTCCGGCTTGGCCTACACCCTGGAGTATGCCGATGAAATCCAGGCCGGCGATGTTCAGTTCAGGGATCGGGATACGCTGGTTCTGGTGGACCCCAAAAGCCTGCTCTACCTGGATGGAGTCGAACTCGACGTGGTCAAGAGCGGCCTTAACACCGGCTTTGTTTTCAACAACCCCAACGTCAAGGACACCTGTGGCTGTGGCGAGAGCTTCACTGTCTGAAAAGCTTTCCCGGACTGGGCCCGGAACAGTCGGAACAGCCGGGAGAGCCGCTGACTGCGGCCCGGTCTCCGGCGGTTGACTGCCGGGGTCAATTCGTTTGCCGGGCCTGCGGGCATGCATTCGCTGCAATTCAGGAGATTGAAGAACGAATGAGCGGGGCGGCAAAAGGTCTGCAACAGATGTCAGCCGGGGACGGCGTAGTCGATGAGAGCGAAAATTTCTTTTCTTTATTCGGCCTTGAAGTCAATTTCGAGGTCGATGAAAAAGGGCTCAAGCAGCGTTACCGCTCCCTGCAGAGGATGGCCCACCCGGATCGCCATGCCGTTGCCGAGAAACTGTCCAGCGATTGGGCTGCCCGCTGGTCGGCGCGCATCAACGACGGCTACAGGACCCTGTCCGACCCCTTTGAACGCGCCCGCTATCTGTTGCAGTTGCAGGGTATGGATGCTTCGGGGGAGCAGGCGCTGTCCAGCGATATGGGTTTCCTTGCCGCTCAGATGGAGTGGCGTGAGCGCATAGACGGAGTCACTGCAGGGGAGCCCAGCCCGATCGGCCAGTTAAAGCAGGAGATCTCCGGGGAGCTCGAAGGTCAGCGGCAGCAGTTTCTGCAGCTGGCGGCGGCCGGTAATTGGCCCGCTGGCGGCGAGGTCGTCGCCCGCTGGAGTTTTTATCGTCGCCTCGCGGCCAAAGTCGCTGATCTCGAGGCCTCCTGCCTGTGATTTCCACGCGCTCGGGCAGAGGAGATCAGCAGCGGCGCGAGCCTTCACTACAACCGGAACCTTTGCAACAGGGATTCTATGAAGCTATTGCAGATTTCTGAACCGGGGGCGCCCCCGGGTGCCCCCGGCGCGGTGGGCATTGATCTGGGCACGACCCATTCGCTTGTCGCCGTGATCGACGGCGGCCGGGCCCGCTGCCTCGGGGTCGAGGGCGATTCGACGCTGCTGCCTTCCATTGTCGGCTTTGGCCGGGACGGGGCCGTCAGCATCGGCCGAGCCGCCGCCGATGGGGAAGAGGGGCGGGCCCGGTCCGTGGTTCATTCGGTCAAGCGGCTGCTGGGGCGGGGCCTCGAGGACTTTCCGCAGCGCACCCTCTCATCCCATGATTGGCGCGAGGGCGCCGCGCCGCGTTTAATGACAGACAGCGGTGAATACACGGCTGTCGAGATGTCGGCTGAAATTCTTAAAGTCCTGCGCCGGCGTGCCGAAGAGGAGCTCGACGGGGACCTGACCGGCGCCGTGATCACGGTGCCGGCCTATTTTGACGATGCCCAGCGGCAGGCAACCAAGGATGCCGCCCGTCTCGCCGGCATCCATGTGCTGCGGCTGCTGAACGAGCCCACGGCCGCGGCTATTGCCTACGGCCTTGATCGGGGAGAGCGCGGCCTGGTCGCCGTCTATGATCTGGGCGGGGGAACTTTCGACTTTTCGCTGCTCGAGCTCGAGGACGGCGTCTTCGAGGTGCGCGCTACTTCCGGCGACGCCGCTCTCGGCGGAGATGACTTCGACACCCTCATCGCCGACGAGATCGAAAAGCGGGCGGGGCGCAGGGCGGCCTCCGGCGCCGAGCACCGCGCCCTGCTCGAAGCGGCCCGGGGCGCACGCCACGGCCTCAGCGAGGAGGGCACGGCGGCTGGCGAAATCGAGGCCAGCCTCGAGGGCGCAAGCTGGCGAGGCCAGTTGAGCGCTGAGGATTTTGCCGCCCTGGCCGAGCCCCTGATCGACCGCACCCTCAGGTGCTGCCGTCGGGCCCTGGTCGATGCCGGTCTCGAGATCGGGGATGTCGAGGCTGTGGCTCTGGTCGGCGGGGCCACCCGCATGCCTCTGGTGCGCCGGCGGGTGCAGCGGTTTTTTGACCGCGAGCCCTTGTCCTCGCTTGATCCCGATGAGGTCGTGGCCCTCGGCGCCGCCCGTCAGGCCGATCTTTTGACCGGTGGCGGCGATGAGAGCGGGCTCATGCTGCTCGATGTCCTGCCGCTGTCGCTCGGCATTGAGACCCTGGGAGGCCTGGTGGAGACGATTCTGCCGCGCAATACGGCCATTCCCTGCGCCCGGGCTCAGGAGTTCACGACCTTCAAGGACGGTCAGAGAGCCCTGTCGTTGCATGTTGTTCAGGGCGAGCGCGAACTGGTTGCCGACTGCCGTTCGCTGGCGCGTTTTGTCCTCGGCGGCATTCCCCCCATGGCGGCGGGCGCAGCCCGTATCCGCGTGACCTTTCAGGTCGATGCCGACGGCCTTCTGGTGGTGACGGCCCGGGAGCAGACCGAAGGGGTCGAGGCCGCCGTCGAAGTCAGGCCGTCCCACGGCCTGACAAGCGAAGAGATCGAAGACAAGCTGCGATCCTCCTTCGACCATGGAAAAGAGGACATCGACAGGCGCCGCCTGGTCGAGGCCCGGGTTCTCGGTTCCCGGAGCCTCGCCGGACTCGAGGCTGCCCTGGCAGATGCACCCGAGCTTCTGCAGCAGGGTGAAGCCAAGATACTGAGGCGCGTCAGCGCCAAGTTGCGTCGGGCGATCGAGGGCGAGGACCCGGCCCTGCTGACCGAGGCGACCGAAGAACTCGAGCAGGTTGCGGCCCCCTTCGTCAACCGCCGCATGAACGCCGGCCTGAAAAAGGCACTGGTCGGCCTGAATGTCGAAGAAGCGCAGCGCAGGATCGCCGTGGACCAGAGTTCCTGACCCCGCCCCCTGCCTCCTGTCAACCCGCATCAACTCCCGCCTCTCCGGACCCGGTTTCTCCATGCCTAAAGTCATAGTTCTGCCCCATCATGAAATCTCCCCCGAGGGCGATGTTTTCGAGGCCGAGAGCGGTACCTCCATCTGTGATGCCCTCCTTGACAACGGCATAGAGATCGAGCACGCCTGCGAAAAATCCTGCGCCTGCACAACCTGCCATGTCTATGTCCGCGAAGGGTTCGACTCCCTCGAGGAGGCGACCGACAGCGAGGAGGATTTCCTCGACAAGGCCTGGGGCGTCGACCCCGATTCGCGGCTCAGTTGCCAGGCGATCGTCCGCGATCAGGATCTGATCATCGAAATCCCCTACTACACCATCAACATGGTGTCCGAGAATCACTGAATCGGTCGGGCCTTGAAACCCCCTTGCAAAATGGAGCAGAAGCTATGAAATGGACAGATGTCCTGACGATCGCCGAGGAGATCGAAGAGCGCCACCCCGAGGTCGACCCCCAGTATGTGCTCTTCACCGATCTGCACCGCTGGATCTGTGAACTGCCGGATTTCGACGACGATCCCGACAAGTCAAACGAACGGATTCTCGAAGCCATCCAGATGGCCTGGATCGACGAGCGCGGTTGATGGTCGGGGCCTTGCCCCCGCTGTTTTCGTGCTATGATTAGAACAGTTGATTCCGTTGTCCTGCCGCCGTGTTAGAGCTTTATTTTCCTATTCTGATGTTGTTGCTGGTCGCGCTCCTCATAGGCGGTGCGGCCTTGGCCGCCGGCCGCCTGGTCGGTTCGCGCAACCCCCACCCCGACAAGGACGCCCCCTACGAATGCGGCTTCGAGGCGTTCGAGGACGCCCGTCTCAAGTTCGACGTGCGCTACTATCTGGTGGCCATACTCTTCATCATCTTCGACCTTGAAATCGCCTTCCTCTTTCCCTGGGCCCTGATTCTCGACGATCTGCCGGTCGAAGGCTTTCTCGCCATGGGCCTGTTTCTGCTGGTTCTGGTGGTCGGCTTCATCTATGAGTGGCGCAAGGGGGCTCTCGAATGGGAATAGAGGGCGCGCTCGAGCGCGGCTTTGTTACCGCCAAACTCGATAAACTCCTGAACTGGGCCCGTACCGGCTCCATGTGGCCCATGTCCTTTGGACTGGCATGCTGTGCCGTCGAGATGATGCACGCCGGCGCCTCGCGTTACGACCTCGACCGTTTCGGCATCATCTTCCGCCCGAGTCCGCGGCAGTCCGATGTCATGATCGTCGCCGGCACCCTGACCAATAAAATGGCGCCGGCCCTGCGCCGCGTCTATGACCAGATGCCCGATCCCAAATGGGTCATCTCCATGGGATCCTGCGCCAACGGCGGCGGCTACTATCACTACTCCTACTCAGTTGTGCGCGGCTGCGATCGCATCGTGCCGGTCGATATCTACGTCCCGGGCTGTCCGCCGACGGCGGAGGCCCTGATCTACGGTATTCTGCAGTTGCAGAACAAGATTCGCCGGACGCACACCATCGCCCGCTAGACCGCCCCCTTGTCCGCTGCCAAACCGACCAGGCCGGCCATGGCCGAGGGATCGAAAGACAACCGCAATCTGGCGATTATCGTCGGCGAGATCTTCCGCGACCAGCTGCTCAACCTGGAGATCGCTTTCGACGAGGTGACCCTGGAGGTGGCTCCGGGCGAGCTGCTCGATGTCTGCGGCCAGTTGCGCGATCGGCCGGAGCTCGGTTTTGAGCAGCTCATCGATCTTGCCGGCGTCGACTATCTCCACTATGGGTGCGGCGAATGGAAGGGCTCGGACAAGGCCTCCGGCAGCGGTTTCAGCCGCGGTGTCGAGGTCGAGCGCAAAACTACGGGCCGCCTGCGATTTGGCGTCGAATCCGCGCGGGAGAACAGGTCGCGTCCCCGCTTCGCCGTCGTCTATCATCTGCTGTCCTGCAGCCACAACCGCCGCCTGCGGCTGCGCTGCCCGGTCGAGGACGGCGTTGTGCCGCTGGTGCCATCGGTCACTTCCGTCTGGAACTGTGCCGACTGGTATGAACGCGAGGCTTTTGACCTCTTTGGCATCTATTTTGACAATCATCCCGACCTGCGGCGGCTGCTGACGGACTACGGCTTTATCGGCCACCCTTTCCGCAAGGATTTCCCCCTGATCGGAGCCGTCGAGGTGCGCTACGATCCGGCTCACGGCCGCGTCGTCAACGAGCCGGTGTCGATCGAGCCGCGGGTGTTGGTGCCGCGCGTGATCGGCGGCGAGGAGGGTTCGATGCAGCCGCGGCCCGAAGTCGATCCGGCTGTCGGCGCCGAGAAGGCGACGGGGGACTGACGGCTTGGCCGAGATCCACAACTACACCCTGAATTTCGGGCCCCAGCACCCGGCGGCGCACGGCGTGCTGCGCCTGGTGCTCGAGCTCGACGGCGAGGTGGTGCGTCACGCCGACCCCCACATAGGGCTGTTGCACCGGGCCACCGAGAAACTGGCTGAGACCAAGCCTTACAACCAGAACATCGGCTACATGGATCGCCTCGACTATGTCTCCATGATGTGCAACGAACACGGCTATGTGCTGGCTATCGAGAAGCTGGCGGGCATCAGGCCGCCGCTTCGCGCCCAGTACATAAGGGTGCTGTTCGACGAGATCACGCGCATCCTCAATCACCTGCTGTGGCTCGGGGCCCACGCTCTCGATATCGGCGCCATGACGGTTTTTCTCTACGCTTTCCGCGAGCGCGAAGACCTCATGGACTGTTACGAAGCGGTGTCGGGCACGCGCATGCACGCGACCTACTACCGCCCGGGCGGGGTTCACCGCGACCTGCCGGACAGCGTCCCCCAATACGAGACGACCGCCGGACGCAGCGCCCGTGAGACAAAGAAGCTCAACGCCGACCGCCAGGGCACCCTGCTCGATTTCATCGAGGCCTTTGCCCGGCGATTTCCAGCCTGCATCGACGAGTACGAGACGCTGCTGACCGACAACCGCATCTGGAAGCAGCGCACCGTCGATATCGGCATCATCAGCCCTGAGCGCGCCCTGCAGCTCGGTTTTACCGGCCCCATGCTGCGCGGGTCCGGCATTGAGTGGGATCTGCGCAAGAAGCAGCCCTATGCGGTATACAGCGACCTCGATTTCGATATTCCAGTGGGCACGAACGGCGACTGCTATGACCGCTATCTGGTGCGCATCGAGGAGATGCGCCAGTCGGTGCGCCTGATCAGGCAGTGCGTCTCCTGGCTGCGCGACAATCCCGGCCCCGTCAGCATTGAGGATCCGGGGTTCAGCCCGCCGAAGCGGGAGCAGATGAAGGGCAGCATGGAATCCCTGATTCACCACTTCAAGCTCTACACCGAGGGATACAGCCTGCCGGCTGGAGAGGTCTACACCGCCGTCGAGCACCCCAAGGGCGAGTTCGGCGTCTATCTCGTCTCCGATGGGGCCAACAAACCTTACCGCCTGAAGGTGCGGGCCTCCGGTTTTGCCCATCTGGCGAGTCTCAATGAGATGGTCGCCGGCCATATGCTGTCGGATGTGGTCGCGGTCATCGGCACCCAGGACATCGTCTTCGGCGAGGTCGATCGATGAGCCCCAAAGCCTCTGCCCAGAAACCCCTCGCCGCCCGGGTGCAGCCCGCGGGCCAGCCCTTTGGCTTCCTGCTCGGCCCGACGACGGCCAGGATCGATCGCTGGCTCGCCCGTTTTCCCGATGATGCCGAGGGGCGCCGTTCGGCTGTGCTCTCAGCCCTGCGGGAAGCGCAGCACCAGAGCGGAGGCCATTTAACCCCGCGCCTCATCGACGATGTCGCCGACTACATCGGCATGGCGCGCATCGACGCCTACGAAGTCGCCTCTTTCTATTCCATGCTCGAGACCGGGCAGGTCGGACGCTGCTGCATCTCCCTGTGCACCAACCTCAGTTGCATGCTCAGGGGGGCCGACGACATCCAGGCCCATCTCGAACGGCGCCTGGGCATCAGGACGGGCGGGAGCACCGCCGATGGCCGCTTCTTCCTCAAGCGCGAGGAGGAGTGTCTGGCGGCCTGCTGCAACGCCCCGGCCATGCAGGCCGATCATCGCTACTACACCGATCTGACCGAAGAGCGGGTCGATGAAGTGCTGACGTCGCTCGGCGCCGGGCCCTTTTCCGACTAGGCCGGTGAAGTCGAACCAGATCTGCTTTTCCACCCTCCAGTTCGACGAGCCATGGAGCTACGGGAACTACCTGAAGCAGGGCGGCTACCAGGTGTGGCAGCGCATTCTCAAGGGCGAGTTGACGCGCATCCAGATCATCGACGAGATCAAGGCGTCGAATCTGCGAGGCCGAGGCGGCGCCGGCTTTCCCACCGGGCTGAAGTGGAGCTTCATGCCCCAGGAGTCAAAGCGCAGCTATCTGGTGGTCAACTCCGATGAATCCGAACCCGGCACCTGCAAGGACCGCGACATCCTGCGCTTCAACCCCCACGCCCTGATTGAGGGCATGGCGATCTGCTGCTTTGCCATCGGCGCTGAGAGGGGTTACAACTATATGCGGGGAGAGTTTCTCGACGAGCCCTACCGCCGCTTCGAAGAGGCGCTCGAAGAAGTTTACGCCGAGGGTTTTCTCGGGTCTGGCCTCGGCAGCAACCGCATCAACATGGATATCGTCAGCGCTCTGGGCGCCGGAGCCTACATCTGCGGCGAGGAGACGGCCCTGCTCGAATCGCTCGAAGGCAAGAAAGGCATGCCGCGCTTCAAGCCGCCGTTTCCAGCGCAGTACGGCCTCTACGGCTGTCCGACGACGGTCAACAACACCGAAACCATCGCCTCTGTGCCGATCATCCTGCGTCAGGGCGCGGCCTGGTTTGCCGGCCTCGGCGTCGAACGCTCCGGCGGCCAGAAGATTTTCTCGGTGTCGGGCCATGTGGAAAAACCGGGCAACTACGAAATTGATCTGGGCACGCCCTTCAGCGAACTGCTGCAACTGGCCGGCGGCGTCCGCGGCGGGTGCAGGCTCAAGGCCGTGATCCCGGGGGGCTCTTCGGTTCCGGTGCTGCCCGGGGCGGTCATGATGGAGACCAACATGGACTATGACGCCATCGCCGCCAGCGGTTCCCTGCTGGGTTCGGGGGCCGTCGTCGTCATGGATGAGACGACCGACATGGTCAAGGTGCTGCGCCGTATCAGCCGCTTTTATTTTTCCGAGTCCTGCGGCCAGTGCACTCCCTGCCGCGAGGGCACCGGCTGGCTTTACCGCATGCTGACCCGCATCGTCGAGGGCCAGGGGCAGGCGGGAGACCTGGAGAAACTCGACGATGTGGCCCGCAAGATCGAAGGCCGCACCATCTGCGCCCTCGGCGATGCCGCAGCCATGCCGGTGAACAGTTTTCTCAAGCATTTTCGCCACGAATTCGAAGCCTGTATCACCGAGCTCCAGCCTGAAAAGACAGGCACTGACTGACCGGGCTGATCGCTGCAGAGGTTGAGTTGTGGCCGCGAGATTGAAGTTGCCCGCCACCGATTACAAATACCGGCGGGAGAACGGTAACTCCTGGTCGCTGATTGCGCCCCGGGCGGTGCGCCGTCTGAGCCGCGACCTGAAAAAGGTATATGGCCTGCTGGAGGCGAGCAACCCCCCTCGGGTGCCGGAGTCGGAGCGACTGTTGCGCGATATTCTCCACGAGCTCCCGGCCCATCTCGAGGCCCTGCTGCTGATGTCGCTGGTGCATCGGGCGCGGGGCAATGATCTCGAGGCCTATCTTTTCGCCAAGGAGGCCGTAGCTATCGGCTGGTCGGCCATGCCGGGCGATTTTGAAATAGGCAGCGATATCCTGCCCTGGGATGGCGGCTGCAACCGCGATTTCCTCCGTGCCCAGCTGTGCTATGGCTCTGTTCTGGCGCAACTGGATTATTTCCTCGACGCCTACGAGAGCTTCACCGACCTGTTGCAACTCTGCCCGTCGGACGAGAGCGGCGCCCGCTACCACGCCATCGAAGTCGCCCTGAGCGCCAACAAGCCGCGGCTGGCCCTGAAGGTCATCGAATCCAGAGCCGACGACAGCGCCGACATGCGCTACAACCATGCCTTGGCCTGGCTGGCCGTCGGCCGGGTGGTCAGGGCGCGGGAGCTGCTTGAACCCGCGGTGCGCTCGCATCCGGCGATCGCCCGGGCGCTCCTGTCGCCGGGCTCGTCCTCTGCCTCCTCCAACCGCCCTGGCGCCTGGCCCCAGCCGTCGGAAGGCGATCCCCAGGCCTATGTCGCCCGTTTCGGCGAATTCTGGCAGAGCACCAAAGGGGCTAGGGTGCTGCTGGCCGCCACCCTCGAGGAGCCGCTCCTGGCCCGCTCCCCGAGCCGTGCCTGAAGCCCTGCGCGAAAAAGGGTCCGAGGCTCGCGCAAAAATCGCGGCTACAGGGCCCTGGCCGAAGATTTCCCGAAGGAGGCAGGTATTTTTGTGGTTGGCGCTGGCCTGTTCGTCCATCCTCCTCATGTCGCGGGGCGGGCCTTACCAGGCCCTGGGTCTGGTCATGCCGGCGGCGCTCCTGATCGCCATCGAAACGGCCTTTCGGGGTCGCAGCTACGCCGATCCGGGCCCTCGCCATTCCAGTTTGAAGCCGCTGCTGTCGTTTTTTGCAGCGCTCTTCCTGTGCTATGCCCTGGCCGCCTTCACAGCCGGCGCCAGCCTGATTCACAGCGCCATTGATTTCGGCGGCATTCCGCGGCCCCTGGCCTATCCTTTAGTGGCTGCGGGCCTCGGTCTCGAAGGGGCGGTTCTGCTCTTTCTTGCCTTTGTCCTGCCGGCCTGGCTGCTGCCGCGGCGCGGCGGCCTTGACCTGCCAGCCCGCTGGCTGTGGGCGGCGACGGTCGATCTGTTTTTTCCCCGCTATATGTTTCAGTGGTCCTGGGGGGAGTGGATGCTCGAGCACCTCGACTGGATCAGCCAGGCTGCGGATCTATTGGGCGGGCCCGGCCTCGGCACCATCGCTCTGGCCCCGGCCTTTGCCGTCCTGGCCCTCTGGCGTCGGTGGGGGAATCGCCGGCAGGGCGACCAGAAGGAGAGTCCTTCGCCTCGCTACTGCGCGATGGCGGTCGGCGGAGCCGCGCTTCTCTGGGTCGCCGCCGCCGGCTACGGGGCGGTGCGCCTGTCGCAGCTGGATGCCGCTGCCGCGGGAGATGGCGGGATCGATTCCGCCGCCCCCAACCTGGTTGTGCTGCAGCCGAATTTTCCCGTTGGCGGCCCCCGACGGGCCAAGTTCAATGTCCTGATCGGGGACTCTGAGCAGGCCCTGAATCTGGTGCCGGCCGAGGCCCGGCGGCAGAGCATCCTCGTCTGGTCCGAATCGGTTTTTCCCTACACCCTTTCGGCGGCGTCCCGGGCCGCGCTCAAAAAATGGTCGCAGCGCTGGCAGGTCGAGATCCTGTTAGGCGCGATCTCGGAGCCCACTGCCGCCAAGGGGCGGCGAATGCTGGCTGCCCTGTTTTCGCCGTCGGCGCCCGTGCAGGAGTACACCAAGGTGAGTCTGATTCCTTTTGGCGAATATGTGCCCCTCGCCACTGTCTGGCCTTCCTGGGGCCAGTGGTTTCGCCGCCATGTGGTGCATCTGACGGATTTTTCCGCCGGCGATGAGGCCGTGGTTTTTCAGGCTGCGGACGGCTGGAATTTTGCGCCCCTGCTCTGCTTTGACATCCAGCACCGCCACCTCGCCCGTCAGGCCGCGGGCCTGGGGGCCGAAGCCCTGCTGTTGCTGGCCAATCTGGTCTGGTTCGGCACCGAGGACGCCGAGTTCTGGATGGGGCGGGCAGCACGCTGGCGGGCGATCGAGAACCGTCTGCCAGTGCTCATGACTTCACAGAATGGCCCCACCCGGGCCTTCGATGCCGCCGGCCGCGAACTGGCCGGTTCCCTGCCGGCCAATGAACATGCCCTGGGGGTGCTGAGCCTGCCGCGGTCCGGCCTCGCCTCCGTCTACAGTCGATACGGTCCCTGGTTTGAAGGTACCCTGGCTGTCGGGGCCGCTTTGGCAGCGATTTTTACGTTTTTTGCCGCCGGCAGGCGAGACCGCGGTCGGGGCGGCTGATATTTTCCCGCTGAGGGCGAAAGCCGAAGAATTTTCTGTCTTTCAGCCTTTCGTCTGGATGCCTCCAGGCGTTAAATTGTTAATACCAGCTAGACTCTGGCTATTGGCTTCCTCCTGCAATTTTTCATCGACGCAGAGTCCCCCTTGTACCTATACGACCAGCACGATCAGCGCATCCTCAACGAGCGGGTAGCCCAGTTCCGCGACCAGACCCGCCGCTACCTGGCGGGTGAACTCAACGATGAGGAGTTCAAGCCGCTGCGCCTCATGAACGGGCTCTATATCCAGCTCCACGCCCCCATGCTGCGGGTGGCCATTCCCTACGGCCTCATGACGGCGGAGCAGGCGCGCACCCTGGCCACCATCGCCCGACGCTACGACAAAGGCTACGGTCACTTCACCACCCGGCAGAACATTCAGTTCAACTGGCCGCAGCTCGAGGACGTGCCGGATATCCTCGAGGCTCTGGCGGCCGTCTCCATGCACGCGCTTCAGACCAGCGGCAACTGCATCCGCAACATCACCTGCGACCATCTTGCCGGCGTGGCCGAAGACGAGATCGAGGATCCGCGCATCTGGTGCGAGGTTCTGCGCCAGTGGTCGACTCTCCATCCCGAGTTCAGCTACCTGCCGCGCAAATTCAAGATCGCCATCTCCGGAGCCGAGGGCAAGGATCGGGCGGCCTCGGAAGTGCACGACATCGGCCTGCACCTGAGGCGCGGTGACAACGGCGCCGTCGGCTTCTGCGTGCTCGTCGGCGGCGGCCTCGGCCGGACTCCGGTGATCGGAAAGGTCATCCGCGAGTTTTTGCCGCAGAGCGATTTTCTCTCCTACATGACGGCCATCCTGCGGGTATACAACGAAGCGGGCCGGCGCGACAACATCTACAAGGCGCGCATCAAGATCCTCGTCAATGCCCTGGGGATCGAGGAGTTTCGCGATCAGGTCGAAAAGGAGTGGCAGCTGGTGCGGCAGGACTCCAGGCTCGAAGTCACCCCGAAACAGATCGACTGGGTACGGGAGCGATTTCCCCTGCCTCAGTGCGAGGCGGCTCCGCAGGCCGGGGTGGCCGAGGAGGACCTCGCCGACGGCGACTTTGCCCGCTGGTTGCGGCACAACACCGATGGCCACAAGGTGCCGGGCCACGCCATTGTCTACCTGTCGTTGAAGGCGCCCAAGGTGCCGCCGGGAGACATCTCCGCCGATCAACTCGACGCTGTGGCGGACATGGCCGAGCGCTACAGCTGTGGCGAGATCCGCACGACCCACACCCAGAACCTGGTCTTTGCCCAGGTGCGGCGCGACCAGTTGGCGGCTCTCTGGCGGGAGCTGTCGGAGCAGGGTCTGGCGACGCCGAACATCGGTTCCCTGACCGACATGATCTGTTGTCCGGGGCTCGATTTCTGCTCGCTGGCCAACGCCGGCACTATCGGTATCGCCGAAGAGGTCAACAGGATGTTTGACGATCTCGACTACATCCACGACCTCGGCGATGTCCGCATCAACATCTCCGGCTGCATGAACGCCTGCGGCCACCATCACGTGGGCAACATAGGAGTGCTGGGCGTCGATAAGGACGGCGCCGAATGGTATCAGATCACCATCGGCGGCAGCTCGGGCACCGGTGCCCGCCTCGGCAAGGTCGTAGGTCCCTCGGTGCCGGCCGCCCAGTTGGTGCCGACTCTGGCGCAGATTCTGCAGGTCTACCGCGAGGGCCGGGAACCGGAGGAAAGTTTTGTCGATTTTGTCCACCGGGTTGGAGTCGCTCTGTTCAAGCAGAGTATATATGGCAGTCGTCACTAAAGAAGGGCGGCTCCTGACGGTGGCTGAGGATCCGTGGGTGCGCGTCTCTTCTCTGGAGGAGGCCGGGCCGGGTGCGAAGGTGTGGCCGATTGAGCTCTACTTGGAAAAGCGTCCGCAGATTCTGGCCCTCGGCGGGTCTCGAGGGCTGGCCATACCCAGCGGCAGGGGGCTCGATGAGTGGCGGCATCTGGTGGCCGAAGTCGACATGATCTTTCTCGACTTTGAGCAGTTCCGCGATGGCCGCCACTACAGTCTGGCGCGGCGTCTGCGCGAGCAGCTCGGCTACGGGGGGGGCCTGCGCGCCTGCGGCGAGGTTGTGCCCGATCAGTTGTTTTTTCTCGCCCGCTGCGGCTTTGATTCCTTTGAGTTGTCGCCCGCAGTCGCGACTCAGGCGCAGAACTGTCTCCGACCCTTTTCCGCCGTCTATCAGGCGGCCGGCGACGAGGCCGAGCCCCTGTGGATTCGGCGCCTCAGTGAAAGCGGCGGAAAAGAGAAGCTGACGAAAAGTTAATTTCGCTTTAATTTCCGGGTTTTTCAGATTGAAGACCCAGCTTTGCTCTATCATGTAAACATTGCGAATCATAAAATCCGCACCCTCTCCATCTTATCCATTAACCTTCTGATTAAGAGATGAAATTGACAGACGAAACGACAGAACCCTTAGCACAAATTGAAGACAACATCGACTCGGATGACGAACTTTTTGAAGAGAGCGCTGAAGACTTCGACGCTGAGCTGGACCCAGACGATCCCTCCGACAAAATTCCCACGGCAGGCGAGGTCCAGAACCTGCAAAACCAATACCTTAACATCCTCCGCAAAGAGAAAGTTCCAGTTCTGGTCTATCTCGTCAACGGCGTCAAGCTTCAGGGTATGGTCGAATCCTTTGACCAGTATGTGGTCCTGCTGCGCAACAGCTCGAGCCAGATGATCTACAAGCACGCCATTTCGACCATAGTGCCGATTCAACGTGGAGGCTATCCGGATCGTCACGATCCCCGCAGCGGCCCTGAACCCCGTGGCGGAGGCTATGGCGGCTACCCTGGAGGAGGCGATTACGGCGGTGGCGGCTACGGCGCCCGCAGCAAGTACCGCCCCGCCCCCGGCGGAGCTCGGCCCCGTGAAGACTCCCGCAGCAGCCGCTGGCGTCCGGGCGGCTACGAGGACGAAAACGAAGGTTAGCCCTTCTCGCCGCCGCCCCGATCTGCCTCTGACGGCGGACCGGTCGGCAGGATGCGGGGGCAGCGGTGGACTGCTGTCGTCGCATACGACTCCTGCGCCCTCGGCGCGGGGGCGACTGAAGGCCAGCGCTCTTGAGACCCCCCTCGCCGGCGCCAGGCTGCTGGTGGTGGGGCTGACAGTCGCTGCCCGGCCCGGCCCTGACATGGCTGAGCTGGCGTTGCTGGCCCGGGCGGCTGGAGCTGAAGTCGGCGGTTGCCTGCCGGTGTCGCTGCGCGCGGTCGAGGCCCACGCCTACCTGGGCTCTGGCAAGGTCGCCGAACTCAGAGAACGCGTCGCATCCGAGGGCGTTGACGGCATCTTCCTCGGCTGCCGCCTGAGCCCGTCCCAGCAGCGCAATCTGGAGCGTGATCTGGGGGTGGCAGTGTTTGACCACCCCGTCCTGATTCTGGAAATTTTTGCCCAGCGTGCGCGGTCCTTCGAAGGCAAGCTGCAGGTCGAACTCGCCCGCCTGAACTATCTCTCTTCGCGCCTGGTCCGCGGCTGGACTCACCTCGAGCGCCAGAGCGGCGGCATCGGCCTGCGTTCGGGTCCAGGGGAATCGCAGCTGGAGGTGGACCGTAGAGTGCTCGCCACCCGCATCCGCCGCATCCGTAAGCGGCTCGGCATGGTCGAACGCAACCGCGAACTCGGTCGTGGCAGCCGCAGCGAAATGCCGACTGCAGCTCTGGTTGGCTACACCAATTCCGGCAAATCAACCCTGTTCAATGCCCTGACAGAGGCGAGGGCCTACACCTCCAGCCGCGTCTTCGCCACGCTCGACACGGTCGTACGCCGGGTAGAACTTCAGGGCCACAATCTTTTGCTGATCGACACTGTGGGCTTTATTTCGGCGCTGCCGCCAGAGTTGATCGATGCTTTCAAAGCCACTCTGCGCGAGGCCTCGGAGGCCGACCTGCTGCTTCATGTCGTCGACTTTTCCGACCCCGAATGGCGCGAGCGGGTGGAGGTTACGGAGAAGGTGCTGGCCGACCTCGGAGCCGACCAGATTCCCTGTATCCAAGTGCTGAACAAAATCGACAGACTAAAAGAGCCTCAGGAGCAGGGAGAAGACAGGGAGCCTCAGGTACGTGGAGACCGCTCCCGCGCCAGCAAGCGGCGAGTCAGGATCTCGGCCCGTACCGGCGCCGGCCTCGATCAGTTGCGCTCCCTGCTGCAGGATACTTTTGCAGACGAGCGCCTGAGCGGTCGGCTGTCGCTCCCCCCCAGCCAGGGTTGGCTGCGGGCGCGCCTCTACGGGCTCAAGGCCGTGCGGGCTGAAGAAGTGCGCGATGACGGCGGCTCGGTGCTGACTCTCGACATCGGTCGGCGGCAGTGGGCCCTGCTGCGGGCCCAGTTGAACCTGAAGGAGTCGGAATCAATGGAGATCGACAGTCTCGAACAGCGACAGGAGGGCCGGGGGCAAGCTACGCCCTCAGACGCCGGCCCGGTGCCTGAGGAGAGTCCCGACCAGGGCCCGATTGCCGTTGTCAGTCGCGTCGGCTGAATGGCGGCAGTCGGGAGGCGCCTGTCTTATAAGGCACCGGGCAGAAAAGGTGTTATAATTAGCATTTGTCCGTCCAGAGGTTCTCCTCGCGGTCGATGTCGAGGGTTTATTCTTTGCCGCTCAACCTGGACGGCGATGTCTGATCCCCTGAATCGACCCGTCCGAACTACTGAAAACTTTTTCAGCGCGGTTACTTTCCCCCGGTACCCGCTCCGCAGCCCACCACCACCTGTGCTTCCAAGCCACATTGTTTGATGACTGAAGACATGCCTGTCAACGCCGGCAACGCCCAGGCCAGGCCCGAACCTCTCAGGAGAGAGGACCGTGACCGGTGGAGCGGCGGTAATGGCAGGGGCGATGGCCCGCCGGACCTCGAAGACCTGTTTCGTCAGTTGCGGGATAAATTCGCCGGCGGCAAATTTTCCCGTGGTCGCGGCAAAGCATCCAGTAAAGGACCGAGCGGAGGAGGCAGTGAAAAGCCCCTGCTCCTGGGGCTCCTGCTGCTGTTGCTCGGCTTTGTCGCCTACAGCAGCATTTTCACGGTCCAGACCGGTGAGCGGGCTGTCATTACCCAGTTCGGCCGCTATGTGCGCACCGCCGAACCGGGCCTGAATTTCCGCCTTCCCTGGCCGGTCGAGGAGCATGACACCGTCAATATCGACGGCGTCCGCGAGATCTCGCTGAAAGGGCAGGCGGTTCTTACCAGCGACGAGAACATCGTTGTCGTCGATATGGGAGTGCAGTACAACATCAAGGATGCGGCCAACTATCTCTTCCTCACCCGCGGCCCTGACGAGACCTTGCAGAATGCGGTTGAAAGCGTTTTCCGCGAGATCTTCGGCAAGAACAACATGGATTTCATCATCTTCGAGGGGCGTGAAATCATGGCCGACCAGGTGCGCGAGCAGGCGCAGACGATTCTCGACAACTACGGCACCGGCCTCAATGTGTTGACCGTCAACATGGAGCGGGCTCAGCCGCCGGACGAAGTCCAGGCGGCCTTCTCCGACGCCATCAGCGCCCGCGAGGACATGCAGCGCTACATCAATGAGGCCGAAGCCTACGCCAACGAGATCGTGCCGCGTGCCCGCGGCGACGGCCGGCGCGTCATCGAAGAGGCCAATGCCTATCGGACGCGCATCGTTAAAAGTGCCATCGGCGAGGCCAGCCGTTTCAGCGCCCTCTACGACGAGTATAAAAAATCGCCCCGGGTCGTGCGCGACCGCCTCTACATTGAAACCATGGAGCGGCTCTTCGCCGAGACCGGCAAAGTCATCATCGACAACGGCGGCGGAGAGGGCGGACAGAGCCTTTTCTACGTACCCCTCGATCGTCTGATTCAACAGCGTGCGGCCGGCGTCGGCTCGCAACGGCGGCCGGGAGACCTGACGCCGCCCGGCAACCAGCCGGATGAAATCTACGAACCTTCGGAGGCGTCCAGCGATGCCAACCGCGGTTCGCGCAGCCGGGGCCGTCAATGAAAGTCGGCAGGATCAGCATTGCTCTGGCGGTTCTGGCGGCCGCCGGAACCCTCCTGGCGTCGTCGATCTTTTTCACGGTTGGCGAGCGCGAATACGGCCTCAAGCTGCTTTTTGGCGAGATACAGCGCTGGGACTACGAGCCCGGCCTGCACGCCAAATGGCCCTTTGCCAACAGTATCTATAAATTCGATCGGCGGGTGCTGTCGCTGGATATGCCGCCGGAGCGCATGCTGACGATCGAAAAGAAGAACCTGATCGTCGATTCCTTTGTCAAATGGCGCATCAGGGATCACGCCCTCTTTTTCCGCTCCACGGCCGGCAATGAGAGGCGCGCGCTGTCGCGCCTGCTGCAGCTGGTGCGCAAGGGCCTGCTCGACGCCTTTGGCAAGCGCACGGTGCAGGAAGCGGTCTCGGGCAAGCGCGCCATCCTCGCCCAGGAAGTGCAGGAAAAACTCAAGGATCCCACAGCCGAATTAGGGGTCATGGTGGTCGATGTGCGCATCAAGAAGGTCGAACTCCCCGAAGATGTTGAGAACAGCGTCTTTCGCCGCATGGAAAAGGAGCGGGCGACTGCCGCCAAGACGTTCCGCGCCCGCGGCGAAGAGCAGGCCAAGGGCATCCGCGCCGATGCCGAGCGGCAACGCGAGGAAGTCCTGGCCGAGGCCTATGGCGAGGCCGAGCGCATTCGCGGTCTCGGCGATGCCAAAGCGGCCGAAATCTACGCCAGGGTGCACAACCGTGATGCCGAGTTCTACAACTTCTATCGCAGCCTCGCAGCTTATCGGAAATCCTTCCATGGAAGCAAGGATCTGCTGATTCTGCAACCCGATTCGCACTTCTTCCGCTATTTTCAAGAGAACCGACCGACAGGCTCCAACCAGCTGCGCTGATCTCTCTGATTCATGGCCACGGACTGACGCCCGCGGAGGGAAAACCGAGGAACCGACAACAATGACATTGTCCCCATGATCTGGCTCGAACTGCTGCAGGCCCTTGGCCTGGTTCTGGTGCTGGAAGGCCTTCTGCCGGCGGTCGCGCCGACGCGTTACAGCCGCATGCTGGGCACCCTGTCTCGGGTGAGGCCGGCTTCCCTGAGGGCGGTCGGCCTGGTATCCATGGTCGTCGGAGCCCTGATTTTCAACCTGCTGACCTAGAATGTCTCCGCGCTCTCGAGCCGGTTCTCCGGCGGCGAAGGAGAGTTCCCTGTGGCAGTTGCCCGAGGGAGTCGACGAGTACCTGCCCCCCTACTCGCAGAGGGTCGAGGCCATGCGGCGGACCCTGGTCGACCTTTTTGCCCGCTGGGGCTATCGCCAGGTCATGCCGCCGCTGATCGAGTACCTTGAGACCCTGGCCCAGAGCGGCGGCGAGCTCGACATCGACACCTTCAAGCTGATTGACCATCTGAGCGGCCGCACCTTGGGCATCCGCGCCGACATCACCCCTCAGGTAGCCCGCATCGACGCCAGTCAGGCCAACCGCTCCCGGGCCGCTGAAGTGGCTCGCTGGTGCTATCTCGGGCCAGTGCTGCGGGCCCGAACCGGCCCGGGCAAAAGGCGCGAATTCATTCAGTACGGCTGTGAGATTTTCGGCTCGGAGTGCTTCGACAGCGATGCCGAGATCGTTGATCTCATGTACCGCAGCCTGGCTTCCCTCGGCCTCGCCGAAGTCCATATCGACATCGGCCATGTGGGGATTTTCCGCGCCCTTGTCGACGACACCGAGCTGTCAGAGGAAGGCAGATGCCAACTCATGAGGCTGCTCGGCCACAAGGATGTCGGCGGCATGCGCGAACTGCTCGAGGCCCAAGGGGCGACGGCCGATCAGGTGCGCCGCCTGACCGCTCTGGCGAGTTGCTACGGCGAGGCTTCCCGGACCCTGGAGCGTGCCCGCGAACTGCTGCAGCCCCTGTCTGAACCTCTGAAGACGGCCCTCAGTCACACGGCCGGAGTCCTTGAGCGCCTGCGTCTGAGATCCCCTGAGCTCAACCTCAGCCTCGACTTTGCTGAATCGCGGGGCTATGAGTACCACACGGGCCTCGTCTGCGCCGCCTATGTTGCGGGAGGGCGGGGAGAGATGGCGAGAGGCGGCCGCTACGGGCCGGCAAAAATTTTGTCCTCCGGCGGGGCGGAGCGCCCGGCGACCGGGTTCAGCGCCGATCTCAACGCCATTCTGGAACTGGTCGACTGCAGCGATGGAGATGAGGACGCCATCTTTGTCAACAGCCCCGACAGCGAGGTCGTCTGGCGTGAGATCGAACGGCTTCGCCTGTCCGGCGAAACCGTGATTCCGCGCCTTTCCGGCCAGGCCGACGACGGTCGTGGCCTGGGTTGCCGACGGCGACTCGTCGCCAGCGGCGACGGTTTCGCCGTCGTTGCCATAAATCAATCTGCCGACCTCTCATGAAAATCGACGGCAATTTTGCGGTTCTCGGCCTCCAGTGGGGGGATGAGGGCAAGGGCAAGATCATCGACCTCCTGGCCGAAAACGCCGACATAGTCGTGCGCTTTCACGGCGGTGACAACGCCGGCCACACTGTCGTCGTCAAGGGCCGTACCCAGGTGCTTCATCTCCTGCCCTGCGGCATCCTGCAGCCGCACCCGCTCTGCGTCATCGGCAACGGCGTTGTCGTCAACCTGCAGCGGTTGCTGGCCGAGATCGAGGAGGTCCGGGCCCTGGGCATCGATGTCCACAGCCGGCTGCGCATCAGCGGCAATTGTCCGATTCTGCTGCCGTCGCACATCGCCATCGACAGTGCCCGTGAGGGCGGCGAGGGCGCGATCGGCACCACCTGCCGCGGCATAGGCCCGGTTTATGAAGACAAGATTGCCCGCCGGGCCCTGCGCATAAACGATATGACGGACCCGGCCGCGTTCAGTGAAAAAATGCGCGAGCTGATCGATTACCACAACTTCTGGTTGCAGCAGTACCACGGGGCCGAACCCGTCGATGCCGCGGCCACCATCGATCAATGCCTGCAGGCCGGGGAGGCGCTGCTGCCCCAGGTAACTGACACCGGCGAGTTGCTGATGCGGGCGGCCAGGGAAGGGCGCAAGATCATGTTCGAAGGGGCTCAGGGAAGCCTGCTCGACATCGACCACGGCACCTACCCCTTCGTCACTTCCTCGACGACGACCATAGGCGCGGTATTCTCCGGGGCGGGCGTCGGCATCGACATACTCGACCGTGTCGTCGGCGTCAGCAAAGGCTACGCCACCCGGGTGGGCAGCGGACCCTTCCCGACCCAGGCCAATGGCAGCGACGCCGACCATCTGTCGAGCATAGGCCGCGAGTTCGGCGCCACCACAGGCCGGCCGCGGCGCTGCGGCTGGCTGGATCTGCCGGCTCTGCGCCGAACCCTCTCCCTCAGCGGCGTCGACACCCTGGTGCTGACCAAGCTCGATGCCATGGGGGGCCTGCAGCGGGTGCGCCTGTGCCACTCCTACAGGATCGACGGCCGCGAAGAGCAGACCCCCAACCTCTCCACCGCCGAAATGGAAGTGGTGGAACCGGTTTACCGCGACTACCCGGGCTGGCTCAGGGAAGATTTTGCCGCCGCCAGAAAATACGGCGATCTGCCGCAGACGGCGCGCGACTTCATCGCCGAAATCGAGCGCTCGCTCGGCCTCGAGGTCGCCCTGGTGTCCACCGGCCAGGAGCGCGACCAGTATGTCATCAAAGGGGATGCCTGAGAGTCGGGGCCCGTTCAGCCCTGCGGCGGCGAGACCGCATTTTTCGTTGAAGCGTCCCCGACCAGAGCGGCAGAGGTGCGCATGAAAGACGCCGTAGTCGTCAAATGCGGCGGCCTCTCGGTCGATGGAGAGGGACCGGCCCTGCCCCTGATGAAATCCCTGGCGGCCCTCGCCGACAGCGGCTCTCCTCTCTGCGTGGTCCACGGCGGCGGGGCCCAGATCGGCCGCCTGCTCGATCGCCTGGGAATCCGCAGCCGTTTTGAGCGCGGCCTCAGAGTGACGAGCCCCGAGGCCATGGAAGTCGTGGAGATGGCGCTGTCGGGCTCTGTCAACAAGAATCTGACGGCCGCCCTGAACCGCGCCCTCGGCAGTGACCGGGCCGTCGGCATCAGCGGTCGCGACGGCGATCTTCTGCGCGCTCGTCCGCTGTCGACCGAGGCAGGGGCGGATCTGGGCCGCGTCGGCGAGATCGGCAGGGTCAATCCCGGGCTCTTGCATACGCTGTTCGAGGCCGGCCGGATTCCGGTTGTAGCACCTGTTGCCAACGGCGTCGATCAGCAGGCGTGGAACATCAACGCCGATATGGCCGCCACGGCCCTGGCGATCGAATTGCAGGCGGCGCGCCTGGTCTTTTCCACCGATGTCGCCGGCGTTCTCGACGCCCAGGGCCAACTCATGCCCTCCATCGACAGTTCTTTGGCGGCGCGCCTGATAGAGGAGGGAGTGATCGGCGGCGGCATGATCCCCAAGGTCGAGTGTGCGCTGCGCGCCCTCGCAGGCGGGGTGCAGGCGGTCGATATAGTCGAGGGCTCGGCTCCTCTGGCACTGACCGCGGGTGCGGGAACCCGTATCACCGACTAGAATTTTTTGCCGGCGCCGCCTCCGCGGCGGCGGGGCGGCGGGAAACCTCCGGAGAGAGGGTTCCCGGGAGGCGGAGGCAGCTTCAGAACGAGAGGGTGCGCGGGCTGCTGATCAGGGCGGTGGCCAGCTTTTCAGCCGCCGCCAGCAGAGGTTCATCGATGCAGCTGCGAAATCCGCGGCCGTGCAGCCAGGCGAGCACCCGGCCGCTGGCGACATTGCCCCTGGCACCGGGCGCATAGGGGCAGCCGCCGAGGCCGCCGGCGGCCGTGTCAAAAACCCTCAGGCCCTTTTCCAGGCTCACCTCTATATTCTCGAGGGCCCTCCCCTGAGTGTCGTGGTAATGGCCGGCCAGTTGGCGGGCCGGGGCGATCCTGAGGACAGCGTCGAGCATGGCTCCCACCTGGTCGGGAGTGCCGCTGCCGATGGTGTCGGCCAGGGAGATTTCAAAACAGCCGAGCCCGAGCAGTTTTTCCGTCAGCTCGGTCACGGCCCGGGGCTCAGTGGGGCCGGCGTAGGGGCAGGAAATCGCGCAGGAAACATAGGCCCGTACAGGGACAGCATGGTTCCTGGCGGCCCGGGCGACCTCGGCGGCGCGCGCCAGGACTTCGGCAATCGAAGCGTTGGTGTTGCGCTGGCTGAACTCCTCGGAGGCCGAGGCAAAGACGGCGATCTCATCGACGCCGGCGCTGTGGGCGCGCTCATAGCCCCGCAGGTTGGGCACCAGAGCACTGTAACGGACTCCCGGCCGGCGGCGGATGCCGGCCATGACCTTAGCTGAATCCATCATCTGCGGCACCCAGCGCGGCGAGACGAAGCTGGCTGCCTCGATGCGCCTGCAGCCCGCCGCTGCCAGGGCGTCGATCAGCGCGATCTTGTCGGCGGCATCGATCGGTTCGGGTTCGCTCTGCAGGCCGTCGCGGGGACCGACTTCGACGATCGAAACCTCCCGCTCATGGCCGGCCGCCGCGGGCGGGGGGCGCCGCTCTTCGCCCTGCGGCATCAGAGTTCTTCCAGCCACTGCAGCGGATCGAGGAAGTCGTCTTTTCTGCGCACCAGAAAATAGAGCCCGACTTTGGTGCTGATGCCGCTGCGGCCGCTGCTCGCCAGCTGCTCGCCGGCTTCGACGGTTGAGCCCACCTTCTTGTGCAGGCTGCGGCAATTGGCGTAGAGCGTCATGTAATCACCGTGGCGCACGATCATGGTGAGGCCATGAGCAACCAGCCACTCAGCGAAGATCACGGTTCCGGGATGGACCGCACTGATCGGGGCCCCTTCATCGGTGGCGACAAAAATGCCGCGCCAGGGGATGTTGCCGAGTTCTGCGTTGGGGCTGTTGAAGCGGGCCCTGAGCGAGCCGTCAACGGGCCAGAGCAGCCCGCCCTTGTAGTTGCCGAAGCCCCCTTCTTCAAGGCGCACGGGGGGCCGCACTTCCTGGCGGTCGAGTTGGCGCAGCAGCAGCTCGAGGCGGTCTTCCTCCTGTTGCAGAAATTCGATGCGTTTGTTGCCCGCGGCCAGAGAGGTCTCAAGCTCGTTCAACTTGTCCGCGCGGGCAACCCGCTGCTCCTTGACGTCTTCGAGGCGCGACATCAGCTGTCGCCGGCTGTGCTCCGCCTCGGCCAGCTTTTGAGTGCGCTCTTCCGCCAGCGACAGATAGCGATCGGAGGCCGCCTGAAGAATATCTTTCTGCTGGTTCCACTGGCGTTCGTGGTACCAGTGATAGCGCATGGCGCGCGAGATCTGGCCGAGCTCGTCCTGATTGAGCAGAGCCCGCAGCAGGGGCTGGCGGCCGCGAATCATGGCGGTCCGCAGCGACTGGGCGACGAGGGTCCGCTGTTCTTCCAGGTTTTTGCGGGCCACTCTCAGCTGCCTGTGGATGCTCGCAAGGGCGCTCTCATGCTGGTGCACCTGATCCTGCTGTTCTTCGGCCAGCAGCTCGATCCTGCCGAGGTTGATGTCGAGGCGGCGCAGTTCGACGGTCTCGGCTTTCCGCTCTTTCTGCGCCTGCTGCTGCTGTTGCTGCAACTCTTCGAGCTTGATGCGGACCTCTTCGAGATCCGACTGGTAGTCCTGATTCCGCCCCTGGGCCGAAACAGCCAGGGAGGCGGCGAGAAGGCCGGGCAGAATCAGTTGCCTGAGGGCTCGGGCGAGGCGGCGAAGGGGCAGGTAGAGCAGGGGCCTCATTGAATCTCGCCGCTCTTGAGGGAAGAACGCAGCTGCTCGCGCACCAGGGAGGTGTCCGGCCGTTTTCCGCGCCACAGGTAGAAGGATTCGGCCGCCTGTTCAATCAGCATGCCGAGGCCGTCGGCAACCAATCGGGCTCCCCGGGCGCCGGCCCACTCCATGAGGGGAGTCGGCGACGGGCGGTAATCGAGGTCGTAAAAAACGGTTTCGCTGCCGATCACAGAAGGCGGCGGGGGCGGGGCCCTGCCCATGCAGTTGACGACCAGATCAAAGGTGGCGGCAAGAGTCTTGTTGTCGGGGGCCAGGTGGCAGGTTTCCAGCGGAAAGGGGCTCAGTTCGGCGAGCTTCTGTGCCCGGTCGAGGGTGCGGTTGGCGATGAGGATGCGCGCCGGCCTGGTCTCGATCAGGGGCGCGAGCAGGCCGCGGACAGCGCCGCCGGCGCCGAGGACAAGAATCTGACAGCCTGTCGGCGGCTGTCCGAGCAGCTGCTTCAGGTCTCTCATGAAGCCGACGCCGTCGGTGTTGTCTCCCTGGGGCGGGTAAGGGTGGTCCGCCGAGGTCGCCCTGAGGGTGTTGACGGCGCCTGCGCGGTCGGCTCGCGGCGATCGCTGCGAGCACAGCCGCCACGCCTCTTCCTTGAACGGGGCTGTGATGTTGCAGCCGCTGGCTCCGGCGGCGAAGAAACTTTTCAGGGCCGGCTCCAGCCCTTCGAGTGGCGGCTCTACAGTGCCGTAGTCGATGGATTCCCCGGTCTGATCGGCGAAGAGGGCATGGATGCGGGGCGACAGGCTGTGCCCGACAGGATGGCCGAAAACAGCATAGCGGTCGGGGGCAATGAAGTTTTTCGAATCCAAGGACTTGAGGAGCGAGGGATTAGTGTGGCGTCGGCCTGTTTTACCGGCGAATGAAACCATTTGAAGTATAATATCAATATGGCTTTGAGACAATGCGGTTTGCATGTTCTACTGCCGTCGGCAAACAACTGCTCTGGCGAGGGCGGACGCCAGACACTGAAGGCAGTTCTGGGTCGACGGGGGTGTCTCAGAGTTTCAGTGCCCCGAAGTCTCGCATCCGGGGCCATGCATATCTTCCCGTTGCTGATTTTTTGGCCTGAAAAGCGGCCGCAGAGAAGCTTGGAGGGCCCAGCCATTGTCATCCATCTGGTAATAAGATTTTTTCATAATGCTGATTCATAGTGAATAAGGCATCATCGCTTTACATGCACAGGAGTGCTGAGCTTTCGACAAACCCGGTAAACGGCGAGGGTTACCCGCCGCCCCTGACCGAAGGGGGAAACGGGGCCCGGCAGGCAGAGAGGACCCCAGCGCCTGAAGCCCACCTCAGCGAGACGGTCTTTGAGCAATTCGCGCTGCCTGCGCCCATCCTTCAGGGCTTGGCCTCCTGTGGCTTCAAGTACATGACCCCGGTGCAGGAGAAGACGGTGGGCCTGTTGCTTGAAGGCCGCGACCTGGCCGCCCAGGCCCGCACCGGCAGCGGCAAGACCATCGCCTTTCTGGTGCCCATATTCAAATGCCTGCTCAACAAGGAGCCGCAGCAGCGGCGCAGGCCGAACCAGCCGCGGGCCCTGATCATAGCGCCGACGCGGGAGCTGGCGCTGCAGATAGGACGCGATGCCAGGGCCCTGCAACTCGATCACTACTGCAATCTGGTGGTCGTCTATGGCGGCAGCGGCTACAAGGAGCAGGGCGACACCCTGCAGCAAAATCCCGACATGGTAGTGGCGACTCCGGGGCGCCTTATGGACTACCTGCGCCAGCGTCTGATCGACTTGAGCGCTGTCGAGATCCTCGTCATCGACGAGGCTGACCGCATGTTTGACATGGGCTTCATCCGCGATCTCCGCTTTATCTTCAATCGCCTGTCTCCAGTTGAACGGCGGCATAATATGGTGTTTTCTGCGACCCTGTCGCCGCAGACGCTCGAATTTGCCTATGAGCACATGAACGCGCCCGAGGTCGTCGAAGTCAACAGGACGGGGGAGATCGTCGATCGCATAGAGGAGAAGCTCTACATGCCGGGCCAGCACGAAAAGCTGCCGCTCCTGATCAACCTGCTCAACAACTCCGAGATTGAGCGGGCCCTGGTCTTTGTCAACACCCGCATGGCGGTCGAGCGCCTCAGCGAGAACCTGATTCGCCGCGGAGTGCCGGCCTGCGGCATCAGCGGCCTGGTGCTGCAACAGAAGCGCGAACGCCTGCTGGAAGGCTTCCGCAGCGGCAAAATCAGGGTGCTGATTGCCACCGACCTCGTCGGTCGCGGCCTGCATGTGCCCAAGGTCTCGCATGTCTTCAATTACGATCTGCCGCACCAGGCGGAGAACTATGTTCACCGCATCGGCCGCACGGCCCGTATCGGCGCCCGCGGCGTCGCTGTGAGTTTCGCCTGTGACCGCTATGGCTATATCATGCCCGACATCGAGAAATTCGTCGGCCACAAGCTGCCGGTGGAGCCGATCACAGACGAGATGCTGGTTATGCCCGCGAGGGCCAGGGAGGCCGGTGAGCGCCGTCGCCGCAGAAATTCGCGTTCGCGGGCCAAGGGTTCATGACCCTTCAACACGGAGGTGGAGGGGCTGGCGGCTGACACCGAACGTGCCTTCAGCAGGTTGGGCCGGTCCGCCGTCAAGAGGGTGCGGTCTCTGCTGGTGGCAACAGGCCTTTTGCTGTCGCCTTTTTCCGCTTGGGCAGCCGGGCAGTGCGAATACTCGGTGGACACTTCACTGCAGATAGACGCCACCCTCTTTGACATCTCGGAAGACGGCGAGGTCAAGGCCTTCGACGCCGGCTTCACTATCGGCGACGTTGACGGCAAGATTCTGCGGGGCCGTGCCGACGAAATCCACCGCGACCCCGAGGGAGAGATCGAAGTCAGGGGGGCTGGAATCACTCCCTGTGCCGAGGGTTCAGAGGATTGGGAGCTCGGCGCCAGCGCCCTCGAAATCTCCGCCGACGGCCGCACCCTGACAGCCTATAACACGGTCTTCAGGTTCTTTGGCATCCCTGTTTTCTGGTTGCCCTGGGCGCGCTTCCCCCTCGGCAGCGAGAGGCGCAGCGGCTTTTTGTTTCCCGAGGCCGGCTACGACAACCGCAACGGCGCTTTTCTCTCCTGGCCCATCTACCTCAACCTGAAGCCCTGGCTCGATCTGACCCTGACGCCCAGGATACAGGGGCGTACAGGACTGCTGCTCGACAGCCAACTCAGGGCCCTGAGTCCGGGCGGGGGCGGCGAGTTGCGGATCGCCCGCCTTCTCAGCGACAGGAGGGGAGGAAGTGCCCGCCACTTCCTCGACTTTGCCTACGATCAGGAGTGGGCCTCGGGCTGGAGTTCAAGCCTCAGGTACAGTGCCGTCGACGACGGCTGGTTCGAAGAGTTCGAGCGCGGCGGGCTCGTGCCGAGCTACCATCCGCATCATCTGCAGCTTGGCTACAGGGGGAACGGCTTCTGGGGCTTTGCACTGGAAAGCCTGAGACAGGAGCCCTACGATGAAGTCGTGCTCGAGGAAGGTCAGCCGCCGGTTTATGATCTGGAACTCGGCGGGCGCTTCTACAATGACAGGCCCTTGGTCGGCGGTTTGCAGTGGCAGAGCCAGGTCGAGCTTGCCCGCTTCAGCAACCGCACTGAGGTTGCCGCCGATCCCGGGGACCGTTTCCTCGCTTCCGGGGCTCCGACGCCGACAAAAGGCACCCGCCTGCTGTTTCAGCCTTCGCTGTCCTGGTACGGCTCTTTCGGTTCCTGGTGGTTCGAGCCGGCGCTGTCGCTCTGGTCGGTAGCCTACGATCTCCAGGGCATCAGCGGGGGCACAGAGGCTGCGCTGCTGCTGCCGCACTTTTCCCTGAGAGGCGGCTCTGCCGTCCGCAGTCGCCTCCAGAGCGGCGCTGTGGTTGAATACGAGCCCCAGTTCCTCTATCTCTATGTTCCGCACCGCTCTCAGGACGAGTTTCCCCTGTTCGACACCAGTGTCTGGGCTCCCGCTACCTGGGATCTGCTGGAGAAAAACCGTTTTGCCGGGGGCGACCGCATCGGCGACGCCAACCGTCTGGTGCTGGCGTTGGATTCGCATATCTTTTCCGCCCGCGGCGATCTCGGCTGGCAGTATCGCATCGGCCTGGCCCTTGACTTTGAGACTCCCCGGGTGCGCCTCGGAGCTCCGCCGCCCCAGGGCATCAGTGACGACTCGGGGCGGGATCGGAGCGAGGACGAGCTCAGTCACTACTTTTTCGACAGCCTCTGGCCGCTCGGCCTCGAGTTGCGTTTTGTCGGAGGGATCGACAGCGGCCTCCAGGGCTACCGCGCGGCTTACGACTTCGGCGGGGACCTGAGGGGCGGCTCCGTCTTTGTCGAAGACAGCCGTTATCTATACAGCCAGGCCGGGGGGGAGCTCTACTTCCTGCTGGCCGGCAGCACTTATTTCCGCGCCCGGGCCGACCTCGGCCTCGGGGAGGCGCGCAATGACAGCTACAACATCGCCGTCACTCACGAAAGCTGCTGTTTAACCTTCGGGCTGGACTGGACCGTGCAGAACCGTGAGGGCGATGCCAACGGCGTTGGCGAGTTGCGGCGCTCGGCCATCAGCGTACTGATCAACCCTCACTTTTAAAGCTTTATTTTCAGGGGTTCTTTGTCTTGCGACTTGTTGAGGCGGGGCCGGTTCCGCCATGCGATCCCGGGATCGGGACGGAACAGAACAGCGATAAATCGATGGTAAATAAGGGGTTTGGGTGCAATTCGGGGCGCTTTGGCGGCATAATATCAAAACTCGCTCCAGGCCACCGCCAGGTTCTCTGGCCGACCGGCCCGGAGGCGAGAATACACACACGCGCTTTTTCTGCTGGCCGGGTGCTCCTGGAGTTGGTCAGTCGTCGCGTGGAGGCTTAACCCAACCCTTTCATATCTCATGTCAAAAGTCACAGTCAAGCAGATGCTTGAGGCCGGAGTCCACTTCGGTCATCGTACGCGCTACTGGTGCCCCAAGATGGCGCCTTACATCTACGTGGCCTATAGAGGCCTGCACATCTTCGATCTGGAAAAGGCGCTGCCCCGTCTGGATGCAGCCCTGAATCGGCTGTCCACTCTCGCCTCCATGAATCGGGTGATTCTCTTTGTCGGTACCAAGCGCGTCGCCCGAGTCTCGGTGGTGCAGGCGGCGGAGAAGTGCGGAATGCCCTATGTCAATCGCCGCTGGCTGGGCGGTACTCTGACGAATTTCGACGCCGTTTCCAAGTCCGTAAGGCGCCTCGAGCAGTTGGAAAAACAACTGACCGAAGAGCGTGAAAAGCGTCGCCTCGGCAAAAAAGAACTGCTCAGGGTCGAGCGCCAGATCGAAAAGCTGAATCGCAACCTCGGCGGCATCCGCCATATGGATAAACTGCCCGACGCCCTTTTTGTCCTCGATGTCGGCTATGAGCGCCTGTCGGTGCGCGAAGCCAACAAGATGGGGATAGAGGTGTTCGGCATTGTTGACTCCAACAATTCCCCGATGGGCATCGACGAGATCATCATCGGCAACGACGACAGCATCAGGGCGATCAATCTCTATCTCAACGAGGCAGCCGAGGCGGTTCTCGCCGGCAAAGCCACGGCGGTACAGCCGGCTGAAGATGTCCTCCAGGCGGTTGACAGCCTGGCCCCGGACGCTGTGGGCAAGGCGGTTACGGACGCCGCTGCCCCTGCCGGGAGAGGATGATGCCGGGCCCGCAATTAAAGTGACCAGGAAGAAGACGGTCGCCAGCGGGACAGCCGGCGAATCTGTCCTGAAGAAGACGGCGAGCGTGGTGGCTGTAGCCAAGAAGACGGCGGAGCGGCGGCCTGTAGCCAAGAAGACGGCGAGCGTGGTGGCTGTAGCCAAGAAAGACGGCGGGCGTGGTGGCTGTGGCCAAGAAGACGGCGAGCGCGGCTGTAGCCAAGAAGACGGCGAGCGCGCGGCTGTAGCCAAGAAGACGGCGAGCGCGGCTGTAGCCAAGAAGACGGCGAGCGTGGTGGCTGTAGCCAAGAAGACAGCGGGTGCGGCTGTAGCCAAGAAGACAGCGGGCGCGGCTGTAGCCAAGAAGACGGCGAGCGCGGCTGTAGCCAAGAAGACAGCGGGCGCGGCTGTGACCAAAAAGACGGCAAGTGCCTCTGCCTCCAGCAAAAAGGCCGGC
This sequence comes from Candidatus Porifericomitales bacterium, assembly GCA_965237735.1. Lineage (GTDB taxonomy): Bacteria > Pseudomonadota > Gammaproteobacteria > CBDEFV01 > CBDEFV01 > CBDEFV01. The sequence continues at coordinate 101,002 of CBDEFV010000002.1, forward strand.
GCCGCTGTGACCAAAAAGACAGCGAGCGCCTCCGCTGACGGCAAGCCGGTTGTCTTAATTATTCTCGACGGAGTCGGACTCAATCCGTCGCCGGTTGACAATGGCTTTGCTCTTGCCCGGACTCCCAACATCGATCAACTCCTGAGTTGCTGGCCCGCGACCGAGCTCGAGGCTTCAGCCGAAGCTGTGGGTCTGCCGCCAGAGCAGATGGGCAATTCAGAAGTGGGCCATTTAACCCTGGGGTGCGGAGCCGTGCCCCTGCAGGACCGCGTACGGCTGGACCGCTCCATCGACAGCGGCGACTTTTTCACCAATCCGACACTGGTGCGCGCCCTGGCTGAAGTCAGGGATGCCGGCCGCCCGCTGCATCTCCTCGGCGTCTCGTTTCCGACGGCGGCGTTCACAGCCATGAAGACCACCTGCTGGCGGCTTTGCAGCTATGCCGCCGCGAGGGGGTGCGCCCTCTGGTTCTCATGATCACTGACGGTCGCGATAGCGGCTGGCGTTCATCGCCGCTCCATGTCGAGCGCCTTCTCGCCGAGATCGACCGCTGTCAGGGAGCCCTGGCTTCGATCTGCGGGCGCTATTGGGCCATGGACCGCGATCGCCGCTGGGAGCGAACCCGGCGTGCCTGGAGGCTGTTGGTCGAGGGCGAAGGCGAATCGATGGCGCAGGCGATTCCGGCGATTGAGCGCGGCTGGGAGCGCGATGGCGGCGACGAATTCCTGCAGCCGCTGCGCCTTCCCGGTTTTGCCCCGATTGAGGGAGGAGACTTGGTGTTCCTGTTCAACTTTCGCGCCGACCGCGCCCGCCAGCTGACCAGCGCCCTGGGGGAGCCGGAGTTCTCCGGTTTTGGACCGCGGCGGTTGCGGCCTCGCCCGCCTGCTGACTCTCAGTGACTACGGTCTGGGCCCCTGGATTGAGGGAGTGGTTCTGCCCCCCTACAGCCCGGAGGTGACGCTGGCAGGGATTTTGAGCGGGGCGGGCATTCCCCAGTTTCACTGCAGCGAGAGTGAAAAATACCCCCATGTGACCTACTTTTTTAAACGGCGGCAGGGAAGAGCCTTGGGCCGGCGAAGAGCGCACCCTGGTGCCGTCGCCGCAGGTGGCAACTTACGATCTCTGCCCTGAAATGAGCGCGGCTGCCATCGCCGATGCGGTCGTTGCCGCCATCGCCGAACAAAAATACGGTTTTATTGTCCTCAACTTTGCCAACGGCGACATGGTCGGCCACACGGGAGTGCAGGCGGCCATAATCAAGGCCATGGAAGCCGTGGACGCCGCCTGCGGCCGGGTGGTCGAAGCGGCTCTGGACGGCGGCTACGCCGTTCTGGTCAACGGCCGATCACGGCAACTGCGAACTCATGGTTGACCCCGCCGACGGCGAGCCCCACACCCGCCACACGGTCTTTCCAGTGCCCTGTGCAATCGCCGGTTGCGGCAGGGACCTCAGGCTTTTGACGGGCTGTGGCCTGTCTTCGATCGCGCCGACGGTGCTCGATCTCATGGGGCGCGAGATACCGGCCGCCATGACCGGCCCCTCCCTGCTTTCTCACTCCCGGCCGCTGCCGGAGGACGCTTAGTGGGCTTCTCACGAGGATTTCCCGGCTCCGCCTCGCTACAGGCTGTGGTCGAGCGTCTTGAACGGCTGCTCGACCGGCTCGAGGCAGCGCTTTCTGCCGCCCGTCCTCGAGACCGACTGGACGGCTTCGGCCTATTACTGGCGGCGGCAGGCCGGGGGCGGATACTTTGAGCCGGTGCTCAATTTTGCCGCCGTCCGGGCCGCTGATCTGGTCGGTCTCGAAGTGCAGCAGCAGAAGCTCGAGACCAATACCCGCCAGTTTCTGCGGGGTCTGCCCTGCAACGACGCCCTTCTGTTGGGGGGCGCGCGGCTGCGGCAAGTCGTCGCTGGTGCGATTGCTGCTGACCTCCTACGGCGAGGAGGGCCTGCGCCTGGTTCAGGTCGACGCCAATGACTTTGACAGCCTGCCTCTTGTGATCGGGCTTTTGGGTGAGCGCGAGGAACCTTTCATCGTCTTTATCGACGATCTGTCCCTGGCGCGGGAAGACGGCGCCTCGCGGACGCTCAAGGCCCTGCTCGACGGTTCGGTGCGGGCGCGGCCGGCCAATGTCGTCATCTATTGCACATCCAACCGCCGCCACCTCATGAAGGAGAAGTTCAGCGACAATCTGGAGGCGAGGCACATCGACGGCGAGCTGCACCCGGGGGAGACCGTCGATGAAAATGTGTCCCTGTCCGATCGCTTTGGCCTGTCCCTGTCTTTTGCGCCCTTTTCGCAGGAGCTCTATCTCAGCGCCGTCGAATCCGGCCTCAAGCTGCTCGCCCGCGAAGGGGGGCGCTCTTCAGCAGCGTCTCGGGCGGCCCTTTCAGCCGAATGCCGCGAAGAGGCGCTGCGCTGGGCTCTGGCCCGAGGCAATCGCAGCGGGCGCACGGCGGCTCATTTTGCCCGTTTCTGGATCGGCCGCCTGGCCCTGGACGAAAATAAACAATAGGAGCGCCTGATGTTGGTGGTCCCCAACGTTTGAATTTTTGCCAGCTTTTCGCAGTACAATGCTTGTGCGTGCTATACTTCATTAATCACTGAAAGTTTTGCCCGGTGGCCTCGAGCAAGGCAATTTCAGTTTGTAATGCCCCATCCATCACAGCAAATATGCAGGAGTTTCCGATGAAAAGAAGACTGTTGTTTGCAACCTCGGTCCTGTTTCTGTTGTCGGCCTGCGGCAAAAGGGATTCTGTTGTGCATTCCCGCAACCTCTTTCGATTTATTTGCATCTCTTTGTTCACGGTGTTCAGCGGCCCTCTCAATGCACAATCTCTCATAGCCCCCCCCCCCCCCCCCCCCACTCAGCGCCTCAACTTCCAACAAGTACCAGCGAAGGTGAAAACAAGAACGAAGCAGTAGAGGGACTGCAGCGGCAGCAGATAACCGCCAGCCCCGATGAGTTGCAGCGGCAGGAAGCCGCCGGCAATCCGTCAGAGTCCGCAGTTGATGAACCAGAGCCAAACAGGAAAGAGAATGAACCCTGGCGTGGCTTCAGTTGGTTTGCCTTGGGAGGAATAGGCGGCGATCCGGGCTTTACCTATATTGTCGGTGCCATCTTCCCCTCATCCCCGGCATTCGATAATTTTGGTCTCAGTCTCTCTCTGGGCTTGGGGCACGAATCATACTTTGTTATATTAGAGGATGGCTTTTCTCTCAGAGACGAAGGATATCCAAGCAGCGACGGCACCTTGGGTGTCGACATTCTAAGGCGTTTTGAAATAGACGACAAGCAGGAATTTTTCGTGGGGCTGGGGTTTCATAGCATCACCTATTGCAAGAACGTGCTGAAAGACGTGACATTGCGGCAAAGCTTCTTCTTCTTTTTTGAGAGGCAGAAGACACTAAGTTCGGCCTGCAGGGAGAGGGACCTGAGAGAAGAGACTGTTAACTCGGCCACCCTCGGCTATATGTACAAGGTGGGAAAGGTAAAGGATCAGAAGATTTTTTTGGGCGCCCATTTGCATACACTTCATGGATTGGGGGTGATAGTGGGTTCCAGGTTTTGATGATTTGCGGTTGAGTCGGTGGCGCTGAATCAAGCCAACGGGCTCATTGAACCTGTGTCATTCGCCGTTCGGGCGCCGCAGGGCACGGAGAGCTGGGCGCTCACCGCCGACAACGGAATTCGGGCGCAGGTGATTTTGCAGGAGCGGGCACCTCGTTGGGCGTGGATTTTTTGCATGGTTTGAATACGGGCGACAACCAGGAATCATTCGCGGGACCAAGGCTTTATCCGATCGATGTTTGTCAGGTCGAGGAGGAAGCAGGGTATCCAGGTCCTTCTCAATCCTCAGGGAATACAGAGCCACAGGAATTCTGCTCTGTCAGGAGTGGGCAGCCAATTCCAGGGTGTCGGCCATCCTCGGCTAAATGCCACAGGCTGGATGAAGATTTTTCTTTTGTCGTCCAACCCCATTTATTTTGTCGGATGGGGGCGGTGTTCGGTTTCTGAAAACCCGAATGAGATGAAGACAGCGGCGTTCGCAATAGCCGGCGTTGCCGTTTCGCGTTAGCCGAGCCCGGCGGCCTCTTCCGGAGTCAGGGCCTGAATCGAGAGGGCGTGCAGGCTGCCGTCGGCAAGGTCGCTTTCGAGAGCTTTGTACACCAGACGGTGGCGCTTCAACCGCGGCATGCCGGCAAAAGACAGGCTGACGACCTGAACGCGGCAACTGCAGCCGTCGCCGACAAAGGCGACGCGGGCATCGGCGATTTGGCGGCGGATGCGCTCTTTATATTCGCCCTCGTCGAAGCTCATGCGTTTTTGACTGCAAGGACGTTTTTCTTCAGTACAGGGGGCCGGCCCATGGAGTAGTAGTCGATGTTTTCGAGGGCGCGGATTTCATCGAGGTCGTAGAGGTTGCGGCCGTCGAAGATGGCGCGGCCCGCCAAGTGCCGGCGCACTCCATCCCAGTCGGGGTTGAGGAACAGGTTCCAGTCATTGCAGATCACCAGGGCTTCGGCGTCCTCAAGTGCCGATGTCATGTCCTCGCCGTATTCGAGTTCGGCGCAGGCGCCAAAGTGCTGGCGGGCATCATCCATGGCGGCGGGGTCATAGGCCCGGATGCGGCAACCCGCGGCCAAGAGCTGCTCGACAATGTCAATCGCAACCGAGGCGCGGATGTCGTTGGTGCCGCCTTTGAACGACAGGCCCCAGACGGCGAGGCGCCGCCCCTTGAGGCGCTGGTGGAAGTAGGCGGCGATCTTCCCGATCAGGGCCGATGGCTGGTTCTGGTTGACTTTTTCTATGGCCTCGCCGAGGAAAGCCGGCAGATCGAAGCCCTTTTGCATGCCGGTAAAGGCGCTGACGTCTTTGGGCAGGCAGGAGCCGCCGTAACCGATGCCGGCCTTGAGGAAGGCCTCGCCGATGCGCGGGTCCGAGCCCAGGCCATGGCGGATGTCGTCGACATTGGCGCCGAGGTGATCGGAGAGCAGGGCGAGCTCGTTCATGAGGCTGATGCGGCTCGCCAGCATGACATTGGCCGCATACTTGGTCAGCTCGGCCGAACAGATGTTGGTGTAAATCAGGTGCGCTCCCTCGGATTCGTAGGGCCGGTAAATGGAGTGGAGAGTCTCCCGCGCCCTGGAGGTGGCCGTGCCGATGACGATACGGCTGGGCTTGGTGAAATCGGCGACGACCGAGCCCTCCTGCAAAAACTCGGGGTTGGAGGCGACGTCGACGTCGATCTGTAGACGGCGTCGGGCGACGAGCTTTCGTACCCGCTGGCCGATCTCTTCGGTGGAGCCTGCCGGCACCGTCGATTTCTGCACGATGAGGACGGATTTTTCGAGGTGGTTGCCGAGGGTGTCGGCTACATCGAAAATCATGCTTTTGTTGGCGCTGCCGTCTTCCCGGGAAGGAGTGCCGACGGCGATGAAGCAGACCGGGCCGTGATTGGTCGCCGTCACCACATCGGTGGTGAAACCCAGGTTTCCGGAGTGGAGGCCGTCCCTGACCAGGGGCTCGAGGTCAGGTTCGTGAAAGGGCACACGGCCGGCCATGAGTCCCTCGATTTTGTTCTGGTCTATATCGACGCAGAGCACTTTGTGGCCAACTTCTGCGAAGCAGGCAGCGGTGGTCAGGCCGACGAATCCAGCGCCAAAAACGGTTATTTTCATCTGGGTGCTCGCTGTTGCTCTGTGGCAGTCGGGGGTTGGCAGAGGGGGGAGGCTGAACGGGGCAAAGCCAACTGCTTATTATAGCAGAACAGCAGCGGCACCTCCAGTAGCCCCTGGCAACCAGTGCCGGTCGCCTCTGCAGACCACCTCCCCGTGATCTGTTCCTCAGGGGTCGAACAGGAGCGCGGTCCCCTTGGGATTGGAGGGGAAGTAGGAGTGGGCGTAAGTCGCGGTGATCGAACCCTTGCGGTAGATCTGTTCGACGGGAGTCGGCCGGTTGACGCCTGCGGTCTCGCCCGCCGGAGGCAGGCCGCAACTCAGGTCGGAGTAGTGGAAGCTGTGGCCGCGGAAAACCCCCTGGGGGAGATTGATCCATTGCATGCCGAGGGCGCTGAGGGAGGTTTTCATGCGCGCTTTTGCCGGCAGCAGGGCGGCGAGGGCGTAGCTTTGTCCGCCTGTGCCCCTGAGCTCGTCCGCGAGATAGAGCATGCCGCCGCACTCGGCGTAGATGGGCTTGCCCTCCCGGGCAAAAAGCCGCAGGGACTCGAGGAAGGGTCGATTTTTTTCGAGCTCCTGACCGTGCAGTTCGGGATAGCCTCCCGGAAGCCAGAGGGCGTCGGCCGCGGGCAGCTCTGCGTCCGCGAGGGGCGAGCAGAAAAGAATCTCGGCGCCGAGGACGCGCAGGAGACGCAGGTTGGCCTGGTAGATGAAATCGAAGGCGGCGTCCCGGGCGACGGCGATGCGGCGGCCCGCCAGCAGGGCTCCATGGGCGGCGAAGGGATCAGACTCGAGCGGCAGCTCAATTTCATTGGCAGTATCGAGGATCTGCGGCGAAAAATGACTGCCGACGGCTTCGAGTGTATCGTCGAGGTCCCTGATCTCCCCTGCCCGAACCAAACCGAGGTGGCGGCTCGGCAGAGCGAGCTGGTCGTCGCGCGGCAACCAGCCGCCGAAGGCGATCCCTTCGGGCAGGGACTGTTCCAGCATGGAGGCGTGGGCGGCTCCGGCGACGCGATTGGCGAAAATGGTCGTCACCCGGGCCGGCCCATAGTCGCGCAGTCCCTGGGCCAGGGCGCCGAAGGTCGCCGCCATGGCGCCGGCGTCGATCAGCAGCGCTATGGGAATACCGAGCTCGCGGGCGAGATCGGCGCTTGAGGGCTGGCCGTCGTAGAGACCCATCATGCCCTCGATGAGGATGAGGTCGGCCTCCCGTGCCGCTTCGGACAACAGGAAGCGGGCCTCTTCCAGGCCTGTCATCCAGGGATCGAGCTGGTAGACCGGGGCCCCGGTCGCCCGCTCCAGCACCATGGGATCGAGAAAATCGGGGCCGGTCTTAAAGGCGCGCACCCGCTTGCCCCGACGGCGCGCCCAGCAGGCGAGGCCGGCGCTGAACAGGGTTTTGCCGCTGCCCGAAGAAGGCGCGGAGACGAAGAGGGCGGAGGTTCGCGCCATCAGACCGCTATGGGGGCGGCGATGGCGGGCTGGGGATTGTAGCCGGTCAGGCGAAAATGCTCGAAGCGAAAAGAGAACAGATCCTTCGGCGTCTCGGAGAACTCGAGGCGTGGCGGGGTGCCGGGGGAGCGCTCAAGTTGCAGGCGCGCCTGGTCGAAGTGGTTGTTGTAGAGATGGAGATCGCCGAAGACAAAGAGCAGGCGGCCGGGAACCAGGGGCAGCAACTGGCAGAACATTTCCGTCAGGGCGGCATAGGAGGCGATATTGAAAGGTACGCCGAGAAAAATATCGGCGCTGCGCTGGTGTACCAGACAGTTGAGGCGACCCTGCTCGACCTGCAGCTGGAAACAGAGGTGGCAGGGGGGCAGGGCCATGCGGTCGAGATCGGACACATTCCAGGAATTGACGATGATGCGCCTGGACAAGGGATCTCTGCTCAGCAGGTCGAAGGCGTTCTGCAACTGATCGACAACCCGGCCATCGCGGCCGCACCAGCGGCGCCACTGATAGCCGTAGACGGGCCCGAGATCGCCGTCGGCATCGGCCCACTCGTCCCAGATGGTCACTTTCCGTTCATTGAGCCAGCGGACGTCGGTGCGGCCGGCGGCAAACCAGAGGAGCTCCTCGATGACGGAGCGAAAGTGAACTTTTTTGGTCGTCAGCAGTGGATAGCCCTCAGACAGGTCGGCTTCAAAGGTCTGCCCGAAGAGTGAGCGGGTGCCGACGCCGGTGCGGTCAGGGCGCGGGTGACCCTGCTGCAGCACTTTGGCGAGAAGTTCCAGATAAGGGCGCATGCAGCTAACCCCCGAGGCGCGGCTCGAGCGGTTGGCGCCGGGAGTAGAGCCACAGCAGGGCTCCCAGCAGAATCAGCGGCAGGGTCAGCACCTGCCCGAGCGTCAGCCAGCCCCCTGCAAGGTAGCCGATGTGGGCGTCGGGCTCGCGCACGAATTCGACGGCGAAGCGGAGCGAGCCGACGAGGAAGGCGAAGAGGGCCGATACGGCCAGGCGCGGTCGCGGCTTGCGACTGTACAGGTAGAGCAGGATGAACACCAGCAGGCCCTCGCCGAGGATCTGGTAGATCTGCGATGGGTGGCGCGGCACCGAATCGACCTGTGGAAAGACCATGGCCCAGGGCAGGCTGGAGGCCGTGCCCCAGTGCTCGGCATTGATGAAGTTGCCCCAGCGTCCGGCCATGATGGCGAGCGGCATGGCGACGGCAAAGAAGTCGACCGCGCGGAAAAAATCGCGCTGCCATCGCGGGCGGCGGCAGTGGAGCCAGGTCGCTGCCAGAGTGCCGACGAGGCCACCGTGAAACGACATGCCCCCCTGCCAGACGTAGAACAGCGACAAGGGGTCGGCGATCAGCTGCCTGGGGGCGTAAAACAGCATGAAGCCGACGCGGCCGCCGACAACGCAGCCGATGGCGATGTAGAAGATCAGATCGTCGATCTCGGCCGGAGTCCAGTCGAGGGCATAGTGGCGGGCGCGGTAGCGCATGGTGGCCCAGCACATGACAAAGGCGGCGAAATAGAGCAGGCCATACCAGTGAATATCGACCGGTCCCAGGCTGAAGGCGATGGGGTCGAAGGAGGGGTGGACAAGCATGGCGGCGGGGAAAAGAGAGAAGTTACAGGAGCCGATCAACCAGTGTAATTCTAGTTGGGAACCGGTAGTCCGGGGCCATTTGCAGCAGGGCGCGTCAGCGGAGAAGACTGCCGGCGGTCGCGGCAGATGCCGCCCCGCCCCGCGGAGAGGACGACAGCAGTACCTCCTCGATCAGGTCGGCCAGGGCCTCGGAGCTGTTGCCCTGAAAATCCTTGAGCAGACGGGACAGCTGCTTTTTCATCTTTTCGCGATAGGGGCCGTCCGTGGCGAGGCGCGTCAGTTCCCTGCTCAGTGCGGCAGGCCGGGCGGCGTGCTGGAGGAACTCGCGGATGACCTCGGAGCCGGCAAGGATATTGACGAGGCTGTAATGCCTGGTCCGGGTCATCCTCAGCGTCACCCAGTAGGAAAGGGGCTTCATGATGTAGAACATGGCCATGGGTACGCCGATGATGGCGGCTTCGAGGGTGACGGTTCCCGATGCCAGGAGGCAGGCGTCGGCCGCGTGCATCAACAGGGGGGCGCTGTCGGTCAGGAGGATCGGGTCGGAGGGGCCCAGGTGCTTTTGCAGCAGGGGCCTGAGGCTCTCGTCGGCCAGGGGGACGACAAATTCGGCGCAGTCCCCGTGCTGTTGCCGCAACAGCCGCTGCGTCTCTACGATCACGGGCATGTGCTGTGCGATCTCCTGAGGGCGGCTGCCGGGGAAGAGGCCGAAGACAAGGGTGTCGGAACGCAGGCCGAGGGCGGAGCGGGCTTTATCGCGCCCGCTGCGCAGGCGGTAGATCTCCTCGGCGGCCGGGTGGCCGATGTACTGAACGCGCATTTGGGAGCCGCGGTAGAGATCGACCTCAAAGGGAAAAAGCACGGCCATGACATCGATGACGCGGACGATGGTCTCCCTGCGCCCGGGGCGCGAAGCCCAGATCTGGGGGCTGACCACATGCAGGGTGCGGATGCCGGCGTTTTTTGCCCGTTTGGCGAGGCGCAGGTTGAAGCCCGCGAAATCAACCGTGATCAGGAGGTCCGGGCGTTTTTTCCGCAGAATTCTGCCGAAGCGGAACAGGCAGTAAAAAACATAGGGCAGGCGCCGCAACACCTCGAGGATACCGACGACCGAAAGCCTGCGGTGCGAGGCCAGAATAGTGACATTTTCTGCCGCCAGCAGCCGGTCGCCGATACCGAATGCATCCAGATCGAAGCCGCGCTGGCGCAGCTTGGCCAGGGATTTGACAATCTGCTTTTCACCGGAGATCTCGCCGGTGCTGATCATCAGCGAAAATCGCCGCGCGCCCCGGACCTCGGGCGACGGCGGATTTTCGGCGGATTCTTTCACAGGGTTTTCATGCGGCGTAGAAGTCGCCGATGCCCTGGCAGACCCATTCGATCTCATCCGCTTCGAGCCAGGGGTGGATCGGGATCGACAGGCATCGCTGGCAGGTCTCTTCACAGTTTGTCAGAGGTTGGCTCTGGACACGGTTGCGGACAGAGGGTTGCTGATGCAGCCCCAGGGGGTAGTATATGCGTGTCTCTATCTGCCGCTGTCCGAGAAATTCCCGCAGTTGACGGCGCTCCTCGGCATGGCCGCAGAGGAGGGTGTACTGGTTGTAGACATGTCCCGCTGTCGGCCGCGGCAGCCGCAGGGGCGTTCCAGCCAGTTCGCGGTTGTAGATATCCGCCGTGGCCGCCCGCTTCTGATTCCATTCTTCTATGCAGGGAAGCTGCACATTCAGCAGGGCCGCCTGAATGTCGTCGAGGCGGCTGGTGTATCCGATCCGCTCATGCCTGTAGCCGCCGATATTGCCGTGGTTGCGCAGCAGCTCGACCGAGTGCGCAAGAGCGGCGTCCCGAGTCGCCACCAGGCCGCCGTCGCCGAAGCCGCCGAGGTTCTTGACGGGATAGAAGCTGAAGCAGCCGATATCGCCGATGCCGCCGACAGATCGCCGCTCCCCGGGAGCTCCGCCTCCGCTGTGGTGGCGGGCGCCAAAAGCCTGGGCGCAATCCTCGACCAGGGCAAGGCCCTGCTCTCGGGCCAGGGCAGAGAGCTCGTCGAGACGGCCCGGCTCGCCGTAGAGATGGACCGTCATGATGGCTTTGGTGCGCTCACTGATGGCCGCCGCCACCGAAGCGGGATCGAGGGCGAAACCGCCCGCTTCGATGTCGGCGAAAACCGGAGTCGCCCCGGCGTGAAAGACGCTTTCGGCCGAGGCGATGAAACTGAAGGGGGAGGTGATGACCTCGTCGCCGGGTTCGACCCCGAGCGCGAGCAGGGCCAGGGTCAGGGCATCGGTGCCCGAGGCGCAGCCGAGGGCGTGCTCGACCCCGAGCCGGGAGGCGCATCCCCGTTCGAACTCCTGCAGGTGCGGGCCGAGGAGGAAGCGCCCATCGGCGAGCACCTGAATCGCAGCCTGTTCAAATTGCCTGCCCAACTGGCGGTGGCGGCGGCCGAGATCAGCCATTTTTACGGGGACTGCTTTCATGGAATTGATGGAGACCTGTCTGTTGCGGAAGGGGGCGGGGGAATCAAAGGCGCCAGAGGAGTTCGTCCGCGCTCTCCGGCCACAGTTTTTCTGTCAGATCGAGCACCCTGCCCTGGGAGTCCACCCGGCAACCCTCCTGCTGCAGCAGGCGTTTCTGTAAGGCGTGGCAGGGGCTGGGCTGCGGAATCCTGATTTTTCCGTCGCTGCCGATGACGCGGAACCAGGGGAGGTCGTCGCCGGCCTGGCGCTGGCCCAGCACCAGGGCGACAAAGCGGGCGCGCCGGGGCAGGCCGGCCAACTCGGCGATGCGCCCGTAGGAGCAGACGCGGCCGGGAGGAATGGAGCGAATGGTGCGCAGCACCAGGGCCGCTGCCGGGGCTGTCCTGATGAGTGTTCTTCGCGGCCATTGAGAGACAGGGATGCTGCAGACGTGGGGGTTGGATGGACTTTTCAGATGGCGCCCCGAGCAGGATTCGAACCTGCGACTAATCCCTTAGGAGGGGAGTACTCTGTCCAGCTGAGTTACCGGGGCCTGGCAAGATATTAGCAGGGATGGAGGCAGGGAAGGCAATTTTCCCCGCATCCTCGCCGCCTGGCCGCTGCTGTGCTAAAATGATTCAGGGAATGGCTTGAGGTTTTGAGGGCACTGCCATGCTCTCTGGTGTCTCCGTTGGACCTCAAGCGGACGCTGCTTTTTCGCGCAATTTTCATCTCAGGGCCCCATCTTTGCATCCTTCTGCCGCATCCCCTGCCTGTCACTGCAAAACCGTGAAGTCCAATACGCCTCTATTCCGCAGCTTTCCCGCCCTGGCCGCCGGCCTCTTTGCGCTCATCCCGACCCCGGCCGGCGGGCAGAACTTTCCCCTGAACCTGCCCCCGGGGGTCAGCGAGATCAGCCGCAATGTCTATGACCTTCACATGCTGATCTTCTATATCTGCTGTGCGATCGGCGTCCTCGTCTTCGGTGTGCTGCTCTACTCCCTGATCGCCCACCGCCGCTCCCGCCGGCCCCAGGCATCCAGGTTCAGCGAGAGCCTGGGCGCCGAGATCGGCTGGACTCTCGTTCCCTTTATCATTCTCGTTGTCATGGCCGTTCCCGCGGCCCGCACCCTGGTCGCCATGGAAAAGCCCGGCGACTACGACATGACCGTCAAAATCACCGGCTATCAATGGAAGTGGCACTACGAATACCTCGATCAGGACCTGTCTTTTTTCAGCTCCCTTCACCCCGAGCACAACAAGGCGCGGCAACTGGGTTCGGGCGTGGACGTCAACAAGATTGCCAACTACCTGCTCGAGGTTGACAACCCTCTGGTGCTGCCGGTTGACAAGCGCGTCCGCTTCCTGCTGACCTCCAACGACGTCATTCACTCCTGGTGGCTGATCGATCTGGCGGTCAAGAAAGACGCCGTTCCAGGCTATATCAACGAGACTTGGGGCATCATCGGGGAACCGGGCACCTATCTCGGCAAATGCGCCGAACTCTGCGGGCGCGACCACGGTTTTATGCCGATCAAGGTTGTGGCCGTGGAAGATGAAGAGTTCAATCAGTGGGTCGAGCAGCAGCAGAGGGAAGCTGCTGCGGCAGCCTCCGGCGCCGATCGTGACTGGACTCCTGCAGAATTGCGCGAGCGCGGCCGCGAGGTCTATGTCGCCAGCTGTGCCGCCTGCCACAACGTCGACGGCAGCGGCATCGGCGGCGTCTTTCCCGCCATGACCGGGAGCCCCGTGGTCAATGGCCCGATCGAGAAGCACCTGGACATCGTTCTGAACGGCGTCGCCGGCACCGCCATGCAGGCCTTCCGCGCCCAGTTGAACGCCGTCGACCTGGCGGCGGTCATCACCTATGAGCGCAACGACCTCGGCAACGAGGCCGGCGACTCCGTGCAGCCGCGTGAGATCAGCAGACTGTTGAGCAATTGATTCCTATCGGAGGGATAGCCCTTATGTCAACGACAACTGTAGCCAACCCCGCCCTCGACCACAGCGACCACGATCATTATGGCCCGGCCAGCGGCTGGACGCGCTGGCTTTTCACGACCAATCACAAGGACATCGGCACCCTCTACCTGTGGTTTTCCTTTGCCATGTTTCTCGTCGGCGGCTTCATGGCCCTGATCGTCCGTGCCGAGCTCTTTCAGCCCGGCATGCAGCTGGTTGATCCGCAGTTCTTCAACTCCATGACCACCATGCACGCCCTGGTCATGATTTTCGGCGCCGTCATGCCCGGCTTCACCGGCCTCGCCAACTGGCTCATCCCCATGCAGATAGGGGCCCCGGACATGGCGCTGCCACGGTTGAACAATTTCAGCTTCTGGATCCTGCCTTTCGCCTTTACGCTGTTGCTGTCAACCCTCTTTGTCCCGGGCGGCGGCCCCGCCGCTGGCTGGACGCTCTACCCGCCGCTGTCGCTGCAGGGGGACCTCAATTTTCCTCTGGTGATTTTCGCCATTCACATGCTGGGCATCTCCTCAATCCTCGGGGCGCTCAATGTAATCGTCACCATTCTCAACATGCGGCCTCCCGGCATGGCCCTGATGAAAATGCCCATGTTCTGCTGGACCTGGCTGATCACAGCCTTTTTGCTGCTGGCGGTCATGCCGATCCTCGCCGGCGGCGTCACCATGCTGCTGACCGACAAGATGTTTGGCACCAGCTTCTTTGCCGCCAGCGGCGGCGGAGACCCGGTGATGTTCCAGCATATTTTCTGGTTTTTTGGCCATCCCGAGGTCTATGTCCTGATTCTGCCGTCCTTCGGCGTCGTCTCCATGATTCTGCCGACCTTCGCCCGCAAGCCCCTCTTTGGCTACGACTCCATGGTCTACGCCACGGCTTCGATCGCCTTCCTGTCTTTCATCGTCTGGGCGCACCATATGTTCACCGTCGGCATGCCCCTGGCCGGTTCGCTCTATTTCATGTTTTCCACCATGCTGATCGCCGTCCCTACGGGAGTCAAGATTTTCAACTGGATCGCCACCATCTGGCGCGGCTCCGTGACCTTTGAGACGCCCATGCTCTTTGCCCTCGGCTTTCTCATCATGTTCACCATCGGCGGCTTTTCCGGCCTCATGATGGCCATAGTGCCGGCCGATATCCAGTACCACGACAGCTATTTCATCGTCGCCCACTTCCACTATGTGCTGGTGCCGGGGGCGGTCTATGCCCTGATCGCAGCCGTCTACTACTGGCTGCCCAAGTGGACCGGCCACATGTACAACGAATTTGTCGGCAAACTGCATTTCTGGAGTTCGACCATTTTTCTCAATGTGCTCTTCTTCCCCATGCACTTTCTCGGGCTCGCCGGCATGCCGCGGCGCATACCGGATTATTCGCTTCAGTTCAGTGACTGGAACATGATTGCCAGCATAGGGGCCTTCGGCTTCGGCCTGTCTCAACTGTTGTTGCTGTGGAGCGCCCTGTCCTCGATCCACGGCCGTCACAAGGTTTCGGGTCGCTGTTGGGACGGGGCCTATGGACTCGAGTGGACGCTGCCTTCCCCGGCTCCCTACCACAGCTTCTCGACGCCGCCGGACATCGAAACCATGGATCGACAGCATCGCGCTGAGGCCCTGTAATGAGTTCCCGTGAGCCAGGAGCGGCGCCTCAACGCCGCTCGCACAAGTCTTTGATTGTCCGCCTGATGCTTCTGTCGGTGGCCATGTTCGGCTTCGGCTTCGCTCTGGTGCCGATCTACGACTGGGTCTGCGATGTCACTGGTCTCAACGGCCGCACGGGCCGCATCGCCGAAAACAGGGTCGTGGCCATGGGGAACTGGAAGGGCCAGGCCTCCCGCAGTCTCGTCAAGGTGACCTTTGATGCGACTGCCGGCGGCGGCCCCTGGGAGTTTTATCCACTGACCTCCTCGCTGGAAATGGAGACCGGGATGCTGCACGATGTCTACTACCGCTTTCGCAACACCTCGGACGAAGCGCTCAGGGTCCGCGCCATTCCCAGCGTGTCGCCGGCCTCCATGGCGCGCCGGATCAACAAGGCGGTGTGCTTCTGCTTCAACGAACAGGCCTTTGCTCCCGGCGAAGAGCGGGACATGCTGGTGCGTTTCATGATCGACCCCGACATCCCGCCCGGAAATCAGGAAGCTGTACTGTCCTATTCGATTTTTCAACTCTAGCCGCCTCTTCCGCACCCTGAGTCCACCATGAGCCAATCAACCTACTATGTGCCCCACGAAACGCGCCTGCCGGTGTTCGCCTCAGCCGCGATCTTTCTCTTTGCCCTGGGTTTTTCGCTGCTGCTCAACCGCGCCACAGGGGGCTTTTACGCCATGGCCGGCGGCGTCGCGCTCTTTCTGCTGATCCTGTTTCTGTGGTTTCGCCGTGTCGTCGCCGAGAGCGAAGGCGGCCAGTTTGACTCCCAGGTCGATCTCAGCTTCCGCATGGGGATGGGCTGGTTTATCTTCACCGAAGTCATGTTTTTTGCCGTCTTCTTCGGCAGTCTCTTCTATGCGCGCTCCCTGGCCGGCCCCTGGCTCGGCGGCGAGGGGGCGGGGGGAGCGGCCATGACCAACGACCAGCTCTGGCCCGGCTATCTCTATCAGTGGCCGAACAACGGTCCCGCGCACGTCGGCGGGTCCTTCACGCCCATGGGTGCCTGGGGCGGGCCGGCCATCAACACGGCCATCCTGCTGACAAGCGGCCTGACCGTTACCCTGGCGCACCACGCCATCCTGACGGCAAAGCGCGTCGGCTTCGTCTTCTGGCTGTTTGCAACAGTTGCCCTCGGTTTCCTCTTCGTCGGCCTTCAGGCCTTCGAGTACGTAGAGGCATACAGCCACTTGAATCTCAGGCTTGACTCCGGCATTTACGGCGCCACCTTCTATATGCTGACAGGCTTTCACGGCTTCCATGTGACCCTGGGCGCGATCATGCTGACGACCATCATGCTGCGCGCCCTGGCCGGCCATTTCTCGCAGACGAATCACTTTGGTTTCGAAGCCGCCGCCTGGTACTGGCACTTCGTCGATGTCGTCTGGCTCGGCCTGTTTCTGTTTGTCTATCTGCTTTAGCGGCGCGGCATGCGCCAAGCCGGGGCACGGGTGCAGGAACGGGGGGCATCGATCAGCCCGGGGGACGACCGGCGACAGAGACCGCTCCTATGAATGTCAGGCCCTGACAACAGTTTCGATCAGGGTCAGAATATCGGCAGGGCGCCTTGTTAAATCAAGGGTGTAGCTACTGCCCGGAAAGGGTGTTTTTATCGCGGCGTCGTCGGGGTTGCCGGGAATCGGCAATGAGGAGCTTTATGCCTCCTCGTCGTACCAGCGGGCAAAAGCCTTGATGCCTTCTTCGACGGGGGTTGCCGGAAGCTCGCCGAGCACTTGTCGGGTGAGTTCGGCATGGGCATGGGTCTCGACCATATCTCCGGACTGCAGCGGCAGCATCTCCACTTCGGCCTTGCATTGCAGGGCCTGTTCGAGCAGTTCGACATAACGCAGCAGGGGGATGGTATCGGGGCCGGCTATATTGAGGACGCGCCAGGGGGGAGAGGCTACGCCGTTTTCCTGACCGCCGGGAGGGGGTGGCTCGGCGAGGGCGGCGACGGTCATGGCCGCGGCGTCCTCGACATAGCAGAAGCTGCGTCTGTGGTTGCCCTGGTTGTAGAGTTTGATTGGCTCTGCCGCCCTCATTGCCCGGGCAAAGGAAAAGAGCGCCATGTCGGGGCGGGCCCAGGGCCCATAGACCGTGAAGTAGCGCAGGCCAGTGACCGGCAGGCCGTACTGGCTGGCGTAGACATGGGCGAGCAGCTCTTTGGCCCGCTTGCTTGCGGCATAGACGCTGAGCGGCTTGTCGGCCGCCTGGGTTTCCCTGAACGGCAGCTCGTTGAGGCCGCCGTATACCGAACTGCTGGAAGCGTAGACCAGATGCTCAACGCCCTTGATGGAGCATTCGAGGATGTTGGCAAAACCTGAGACATTGCAGGCGAGGAACTCTGTAGGAACCTCGACCGAGGCGCGGACACCGGCCATGGCGGCCAGGTGGATGACGGCGGTGAACTTGTGTCGGGCGAAGAGGGCGCGCATCTGTTCGGCATCGCAGATGTCGCCTTTGATCATCTGGAAGTCTCCATTGAGCCGCCTCAATTCCTCGGCGCGGCTCCGCTTCAGGGACCTGCCATCCTTAATCTCGGTGTCGCAGTAGGGGCTGAAGTTGTCGAGGCCGACGAGGTTCTGGCCCGCGCGAATTAAGTTGCTGGCGACGTGGAATCCGATGAAACCAGCCGCTCCGGTCACAAGAATCATAAAATCAGGGGTGAAGTCCAGAGAAATGGCCCCGGTGCTAAACAGAGAGCGCTTGAGTGAGCTTTTCCGGAGCAGCATCTGGACAGGGCCGCCCAAGCTGTTGGCGGCGGCAAAAAGGAGCCCGGCAAGGGTGCTGCCGGTCGGTCGCCGAAGTTACTGCGACCTCTGTTGCGCTACGGTTCGGGAAATCTCAGTTTGAATGCGGAAGCTTCAGACATCGTAAGATACTGAGGCAAATCTTTTTACAAGGCACAAGCAATCAGAGTATTCTCTTGGATATTATACTGACCAACTTCCTCCATTTCTTCTGCATGCTGACATAGAAAGCAGGTCGATAGAAAAGCCAGTACTGGATGACGCTTTTTTCATCGGCCCGTTCCTGCGACATTTGCCACATCCTTTTCTCGGTATAAATCCTGACGGCCGCCCGGCGCATCAGTTCCATTTCGACGGCAAGAAGAAAAAAGCTGTCAAACTGCGACCTGTCCTGGCCGCCTCCCTCCGTGTCGGGTGCCAGGGAGCGGAGCTGGGGAAAATCGTAGTAGCGCCAAACCCTATAGTCCTGCTCCAGGCAATCAAAAAGGCCGCGACCCCAGCGATCGCTCATGATATAGAGATGTCTCCCGCGAGGCAGACCGGCAATTCTGTTCAGCCGCCAGCGAATTGCCATTGGAGTAAGAAATAGACGCATAACAAAACCATAATCATGTCTCCTGTCCCCCCAACGCAGATGCAGACAGGCATAGAAGCCGTCATCGGTCGGTGCCGGGCGCCTGCCCGTCTTGTCGGACAAGGCCGCGCCGCGCGCGGCCAACCCCATGGACTGAAGTATTTCCTCAGACAGGCTTTCGACCTCTTTCGACGGCGGCAAATCCATAGGCGTCTCGGGCAGGAAGCCCCGCCAATTTTTTACCAGCTTTCGAAACGGCGTGGTAGAGTTCAGTTCCCGCACGATCACGCTGTACCGCTGATCGTCCTCCCGGCTGAGAAAATGTCCCTCGCCCCCGCCTATGCGCTTGATCTCACTGGATGCTGTGCGCTGCAGCCCGGGTTCAAATTCCCCGAGCCTGATCCACCGGGTTTGTTGTTGCCTGTCTGAACCGGCTCTTTGCGGGGGCAGGGTAAAATAGCGCTCGGGATCCCTTGGGACCGGCACACCGAAATTGTGCCACGGGTTCAGGTTAAGATTCGGAATCACGGCGATCCGTCGCAACAGCAAGGCCTCAAACAAAAGGCAGCAGAGATTGGAGCGGCAGTGCCGCAAACCATGCTTTTTGTCACAGTCGTACAGAAGGTATCGCTGTCCCTCCACAATATCGCCCTTAACAAACTTTTTCGCCATTGGTGTGTGTGTGTGTGGGGGGGGGGGGGGGGGGGGATCATTCCTCTTTCTGGCCGCTGCAGTTCGCGGCAGTGAAGAACCGGTTGTCCAGGTGCCTGACATGTGGTCTGATCGGAGGCAATCGGCAACAGAAAGCTCTTTTAATTGTTTTTCCAGCATCATTTCCATGCCCTTGAATCGCCGGAAAAATTGAAAAGATGCTTGGCGGAGTTGAATAGTCGATAGAGAACAAGGCTGGGCTTATAGGCCCAGGTGACGACGAAGGCGGCAATGGCCGGCAGGAAGAAAAATTCCCGGGCTTTCAGTTTTAAACTTTCTCGCAGGTACAGGGACAGTTCTTTTGAATGCTCAAGGAAGTGAAGGACCCGGAAAGAAACATTTTCCTTGTCGAGAAAAAGGCTGTTTCTATTTCTCAGAATGCATAGTCTATCCCTCTGCTCAAGAGGTATGAGGGTGGCCTTCAGCATGATCCGGACTCCAGGCGAGTAGTCCGGATTAATTTTTGTCAGCTGCATGGCGATGTCGTAAATCGGCTCAATGGTCAGCCTGCGGATCCAGTTGTTTTCGCTGCATAGTTGAAAGATTTCGCGAACCTTTGCAAAAAAAGCCTGGGATGCCGCTGTATCTTTTTCAAAGTAAAAGCAGCCGCCGTTGAATCTCAGCAGGGTTCGGATACCGTAGTGCTGGCAGACTTTGTCCAGATCCATCAACCACTTCTGGCAGGGACCCTGGACCCATTGAGGTGGAAGAATCGCCAGATCGCTCGGTTGGAAGACGCGGCCGGCGAAACGCTCAAAGAGATCGGAGATATCGGCAAACAGCAGGCAGTCGCTATCGAGGAAAAGTGTTTTTTTGAACGGGGAGAGTCTGTCGAGGTGGAATTTGTGTTCAAACTTCAAACCTTCAGAAATCGAGCTTTCCCTGTAGCTCTGGGATTGGGCGAGCGGCAGGACGTAGTCAAAATGACGGCGAAGGCTTCTGTTTTCCGGCTGATCGGTGAGAATGGCCAGCGGAACCCCGGGCGAGTGGAAGTGGCAGGAGCGGGCGAGGTTCACAGCCGCATTCAAATAGCGCTGGTGGCCGAAGGCCGTGGTTAAGATGCCTCTTTCTTCTTTCGCAGGGGCGGGTTGGTGCGATTTTTTCTGCACGGTTCCGGTTTGGGCAGGTCCTGAGGCTTGGCTCTACAGCGATTGGGGAGAGCAGAAAATTCTTCGATGAAACTTTCGGAGAAAGCTTTGGCGAGGAAAGTTTCTGATTTTTCGATTGGGAAGAGCGGGAGTCGCTATTCCTGTGCCTGGAGGGGACACATCAGCCCTTCATTATAGCATTAAAGAATACTGATTTTTCTTTGGCGCATTTGTGCGGAAGCGCTCTGGAAAGAATGAAGCTCTGACTTTGAGGGTTTGTTTGCATCTTGCTCCCGGAAGTGCACGGAGGAAGCCCGGTCTCTTCCCGCCTCCGCTGTTCGGGGGCGGGAAGAGTGCAAAAAAGCAGGGATTTTCAGTCTGCCGGCGCCGTCTGCCTTCTGTTCTGTCGCTGTCTGTCAGCAGAAATTAAAATCTGCGGATTTTCTGGTTGGATACCGTCAGCGCCAGCAGCAACAGGGCGGAACCGGCGAGGAAGACGACAAGGCCGCTGGAGGGCCAGAGGTCCATGGAAAAGCCGGCAGCCAGAGGACCCAGGGTGGCGCCCAGGCCGTAGAACAGGCTGAAGAAGCTGTTGGCTTCCAGCAGATGGGCGTTTTTGAATGCCTTGCCGAGAATGATCAGGCCCACGCAATAGAGGCTGCTGACTGTACCCCCGAGGATGGCAACGACAGCCCAACTGACCCAGCCCCCCTCGATGATCAGGATATTGAGGATAGAGGAGCTCAGGCACATGAGGGCGAGGGAAGCGGCCAGAAGCCAGCTCATGCGCAGGCGGTCGGCAAGCAGGCCGAAAGCGATGGTCAGAGCCGCTCCGCCGACATAGAAGATGCTGATGATCTTCGCTGACTCGGAGATACTGGCGCCGAGCCGGAGAGCGTGAGGCGCCAGCAGGTTGATCACGGCAAATTCGAGGGCACCGAAGACGAAGGCAACGATATAGACAGGGGGAATGACGCGGACAATGCCGAGCCAACCGGCAAGGGAGGCATGGGAAGACAATTTGAAAGTCGGCACTTCAACGGCCCAGAAGAGGGCGCAGGCAAAGGCGGAGATGCCAATGAGCCAGACAATGGGCAGCCAGCCGTCAAGGCCGATGAATGCAAGCACCAGGGGGCCGACAACGAAACCGATGCTGATGCAGGCGACGAAAATGCCGGTGGAAAATCCGCGCAGGCGATCCTGGGTTTCCTGCACCAGCCAGGCCTCGCCGATGATGAAGAGGGACGCGGCGCAACAGGAGATGACGAAATTGACAAGGCTCCAGACGACCAGGCTGTCGCTCAGGCGGTAGACGGGAAAGAGCAGGATGCTGAAGAGGGCGCAGGCTGTCAGCATCTGAATCGGTTTGAACAGACGCAGGAAGGATGGCAGCAGCAGCGGCATGACAAGGACGCCGGAAGCGGCGATGCCTGCGAGGATGCCGATGAGGGTGGCGCTGTGGCCTGCCTGCTCCAGACGGAGCGCCAGATAGGGCTGAAGCAGCGAAAGAGAGGCGGCGTAGCAGGCGACCGCGGCTACAGGCGTGACGGGAAAAGGGGGCTTTTTCAATGGAGCGCGGCCAAGGGAGCCCTCAGGTCGATGGAAGCGGTGAGTAAAACAAGAGGGCAAAAAGGCTCAGCCTGTGCCCGCCAGAGGCTGAAGAACGGTCGAGCATGCTAGTATAAAAGGATTGTTCCACCTTTTAGTCGCTATCGCGCTTTTCACTTATGTCTTCAGCCAAGGATGGGGTCGCAGCAGCGGGGGCCGCCAATCAGGCGACGGATGCCGGCGTGCGCGAAAAAGAGTCTTCAGGCGAAGATGTGATTGAGGTGGGCAGAAGGCAATTGCCGCATTACTGCCCGCCGCCCGGCAAGGCTCTGTGGGACGGACACCCGCGGGTTTACCTGCCGCTCGCTGAAGCGGGCGCGGCGCGGTGCCCTTATTGCGGCGCCTTCTATCGTCTGGTGGAGGGAAGAAAGTAGGGGGAGCCTTTCGGCATGGGCTCGCTCATAATGATCATCCTCAGTTGAGGGGGGACAGTCGTTGGGGGGTCATAGCTCAGTTGGTAGAGCGCCTGTATCGCACGCAGGAGGTCGGGAGTTCGAATCTCCCTGGCTCCACCACCCCTCATTCTTCGGGCGCAGGCTCCCCGGCAAGGATCCTGCTGCGGGCTATAAGCAGTCAGTCTGGGGCCATAGCTCAGTCGGTAGAGCACCTGCTTTGCAAGCAGGGGGTCGGGAGTTCGAATCTCCCTGGCTCCACCACCCCCTTTTCAGAGACTTGAGCCTGAGAGCGAGGGGGAGAGGCTAGCTCTGGTCGACGCAGTGAAATAAATACTCCATGAGGAGCGGCACCGGCCGCCCCGTCGCCCCCTTGTGATGGCCGCTGAGCCAGGCCACGCCGGCGATGTCGAGGTGGGCCCAGGGAATCTCGCCGACAAAGCGCTCAAGGAAGCAGGCGGCGGTCACAGCCCCGGCCTCGCGGGCACCGGCGATATTGGCGACATCGGCAAAGTTGCTCTTGAGCTCTTCGCTGTACTCCTTGCCGAGCGGCAGGCGCCAGCACGGATCGCCTGAATCCTCTCCCGCCTGATGCAGTTGTCCGGCAAGGCCGTCGTCATTGCTGAACATGCCGGCCCGGTGCCGGCCGAGCGCGACCACACAGGCGCCTGTCAGGGTGGCGATGTCAATCAGCACCCGCGGTTTGAACTGCTGGCTCCAGTGAAGGGCATCGCATAAAATCAGCCGCCCCTCGGCATCGGTGTTGAGGATTTCAACGCTGTCGCCGGCAGCGGTTTTAACGATGTCTCCCGGCCGCGTTGCCTCGCCGCCCGGCATGTTTTCCACGGTTGGAATTACGCCGGTCACATTGACTGGTAGATTCAGTGCCTGACAGGCGCGGATGACGCCAAAGACCGAGGCCGCACCGCACATGTCGTATTTCATCTCGTCCATGTCCTTGGCCGGTTTCAGTGAAATGCCGCCAGTATCGAAAGTAACGCCCTTGCCAACCAGGACTACAGGAGCCTCGCCCTCTTTGCTGCCGCAGTGCTCCATGGCGATCAGCCGCGGTGGATTATCGCTGCCGCGGGCGACTGCCAGCAGGGCCCCCATGCCGAGCTTGGTCAGTTCGGGCTGCCCCAGCGACTGCACCCTGAGGGCACTGCCGCTCTTGTCCTTTTTCCTGGCCATGCTCCTGGCCTGCTTCTCAAGATAGACAGGGGTGCACACATTGGGCGGAGTGTTGCCCAGATCGCGGGCGAAGTTGGCCCCGAGCCCCACTTCGCGCCCTCTGGACACAGCAGTGGTCGCTTTGGCCAGATGCTCATGGGGGACGACGAGGCGCAGCTTTTTGCCGGTCAGGCCCTTGGCAGAGGTTTTTTCTTTCTTGTATTCGTCGAAGCGATAGCTCGCCTCGGCGGCCAGGCGGGCGACTGTCTGCAGGCTCCACAGCAGTGGGCAGGCGTCAGCCAGATTCTCTTCGAACAGGGCCAGGGCCGCTTCCCTGACGCGCATTTTCCCCAGCTTCTCCACAGCCAGCCGGCAACAGCGGACAAAGGCCCGGCGATCGACTTTGGAGCGCGGCCCGAGACCGATCAACAGAACCCGCTCGACGCGGGTCTTGGGCAGGTGGTGCAGCAGGGTGCATTCGCCGATTTCGCCGCTCAGGTCGCCGCTGGCAATGAGCCGGCCGAGATGGCCGTCGGTTTGCCGGTCAAGTTCCCGGACTACTGTCGACTGTTCGCCGTCGCTGTAGGCGAAGGCGAGGATGCAGGAGGGAGTGTCAAAAGCGTTGCTGGAGAGCTGAAGATCCATGAGCCTGGGAGAGATGTTGGGAGGACCTGAAGACTCGGCCATAGCCGTGGCCATGGCGCCTCAGTGGCCAAAAGAGCAGGATTGTCCTTATTCTATAACGAAACTCCACGACCCCTGCGCCCCCAGCCCTTCGCGGTGGGCAAAGAGGTGGCCGATTTGGTCGCTGAAGTCCGCTGCCCCTTCCCCTGTCGTCCTCCAGCGGCCATAATGGAAGGCAGTTGCCACTTCGACAGATACCGCTCGACCCAAATCTCCACTTTTCCGTGTCCTGGCTTTTTCCCCGCCTACTGATTGAACGCTACCTCCTGAAGCGGGTGCTGGGCGTTGGTCTGGCCACCACGGCCGTGGTTCTGGTCCTCCTCTTCATCTATGTCGGCAAACTCGTCTACGAGCCCGGCATCAGCGGTCAGTCGCTGTTTTTGTCGATCATGCTGTTTCTGCCGCAGGAGATTCAAATTCTCCTGCCGCTGTCTCTCTATCTATCGCTCCTGCTGTGCTTTTCCAGCATGCATGCCGATGGCGAGGCCGACCTCCTGACAGCCTGTGCAGTGGATACCAGGGTTTTCTACAAATGCGCCCTCTGGTGCTCCCTGCTGTGTGCGTTCCTGACCTGGGTGCTGGTGACGGCTGTCACACCGGCTGCCCTTCAGTATCAGGCCCGTGAAGCGGAGCGCCGGGCCGAGGGTCGCATTGAAAGCCAGCTGCGTGCCGGGCAGTTTTTACAGCTGGCGGAGGGCTCGGTGATCTATGTCGCCGAGAAAGAGCGACAGGGCCCGGGGTTCAAGGGCTTTTTCGCGCGTGTTGCCAGCCATGACGGCGGCTTTTTGACCATGAGGGCCGAGCGGGCCTGGTTCGACATGCCTTCTTTGCCATCAGCCGGTCGGGTTCTGGTCGCCGAGAACGGTCAGACCCTCTCCTTCGATTCACAGCTGAGGCCCCTGCATGTTTTCTCTTTCAAACTCCAGCGCCTGCAGCTTGAGGATCTGACCGGCGCCCGCCCGGACGGAGGAGTCAAGGCCTGGAGCTGGCGCAGGCTCTTTGCCTCAAGCGACAGGCGGGCCAGTCTGGAGTGGCAGCGGCGGCTGTCCCTGATCCTGTTTTCCTTCGAGCTCGCCCTGCTGGCCGTACCTCTGTCGCAGTTGCGCCGGGGGCGCTTCCCCTATGCCGCCATACCGGCGGCCCTGAGTCTGTACCTGCTGTGCTGGGTGGTCTATGTGTCTCTGGCGAGGGGCGTCCGGGCCGGCGACATCCCGGCCTCCGTCGGCCTGTGGCCGGTGCACGCCCTGGTTTTATGTCTGATTGTGGCCGCAGTGAGGCTTTCCCACAGGAGGCGGCGATGATGAGAGTGTCGCTGTTTTTTTTCCGCTCCCTGGCCTACTCGGCCCTGATCGTTTTTGCCGTCATCATGACCTTTTTACTGCTGGGCTTTTTGAGCCGGAAGCTGGGCGCTCTCCTGTCCGGCGGTCAGGAATTTGACGAAGCCCTGCTCTATCTTGCGGCGGAGGCAGCCCTGTCAATGACCGACTTCTCCCCCCTCATCCTGCTGCTGGCGGCCTGCGCGGCTTTCTTTCAGTGGTCGCGCAACAACGAACTGCTGGCATTGAGCACGGTGGGGCACAGCCCCTTCGGCCTCATGCTGCGCTACGGCTGTGCCGGCGGCCTGCTGGTCCTGTTGCTGGCGCTGTTTTTTGAGGTCGTGCCTCTGGGCAAGCGCTACCTCGACGAGCGACAACAGCAGCGGAGCGGGGAGGTTTCGCAGGCGGAGGATCTGTGGTTGCGCGATGGCGACCGCTTTATTCACATTGAGCGCTTTCTCGCCGAGGGCCATATGGCCGGTGCCACCCTCTTCGTTTACGGCTCTGACGGGCTGGAGACACTGATCAGGGCCGAAACCGCCCGGGCGGAGGACGGCCGCTGGCGCCTGAACAGGGCGCTCAGAGTCGAGCTGATCTCGGGCGCGGTCGAGAAGCGGGCGCGCCTCGATGTAGCTGAACCGGTGGCGGCCGTCTATCTGCGCTCTCTGCAGGGCGAGCCGCCGGCGCTCATGACCAGTTGGGAACTGGCTGAACTGGTCCTGGCCATGCGCCGGGTGGGGCTGTCGGCCGCCCTGTTTGAGGACGAGCTCTGGAATCGGCTGCTGCTGTTGCTTTCAAGCTGTTTGCTGTTATTCATGGGTGCGCCCCTGGCATCGTCGCGGTCGACGGATGCCCGACAATCCCTTGTCCTGACCGGACGTGCCCTGGTTCTCGGAGTCTTCTTCATAATCCTGCAGGCACTTCTCATCAGGAGCTTCAGCGGTTGGTCCTGGCCGACCATCACGGTCACCATGCTGGTTGTCGGCTCCCTCCTGACGCTTCTGAGCCAGGATCGCTGGCCCGGCCGCCGAGGCCGCGCCTAGATGACCGTGCGGGCATTCTCTGTCAGGCCACGGATGGCCTGACGCAGCTCCATGAGTGATCCTGTAGCACAGCGGACTTCCTGGCAAAACGAGCCGCTGATCAGCCCGCAGCCGATCCCGCCGCCCGCCGCATCTGCAGCCGTAACGACATGAAGCGGATCCGATGGGGCTGGGTCCCCCGCATCAGGGAGCAGGAGTGGTTCATCTCCATATTGAAGGCGAATCGCCTTCATGCTCACCACAACGGGACGGGAATCGGCATCCAGGAGGCGACATTCACTGCCGCCGCAGGCGGTACGTCATGGACACAGCGACCGTCACCGGCGACGAAAGCAGATACAGGCGCTCTTCGGAGCAGAGCGAATCGCGGTTTCCCGAAAAGCTCATCGTCGGGCACCCGCTGGGCGAACGCCCCGAGTCCAGGTTCTGCATCCCAGTGATGCCGGCGAGGCCGTATCTCTTTATAGATGCGAAATTCTTTCATAGAAGGGGGTTCTTTTTGTCTGTTTGATGCTATAATTCCAAATTCGGTCGGTTATGCCACAACCTCTTTCTTCTTCCTTCAATTCTTTCCCTGATGGGAGAGGGGTTGGGCGACGAGGGGAGGGGTTCCCGAGCGGCCAAAGGGGACAGACTGTAAATCTGTTGGCTCATGCCTTCGTAGGTTCGAATCCTACCCCCTCCACATCAGGACTCCCCCCGTCCGGCAGGTACCTTTTGGCGGGCGTAGTTCAATGGCAGAACCTCAGCCTTCCAAGCTGATGATGTGGGTTCGATCCCCATCGCCCGCTCCAAGTTCCCGGCGCCAGGCGCCCCGGCTGTCCTCGCCCATATAGCTCAGTCGGTAGAGCACTTTCTTGGTAAGGAAGAGGTCACCGGTTCGAATCCGGTTATGGGCTCATTATGGCCCTGTTTTTCTTCCACTCAAGCTGAATCCACGGAGATACCCCATGTCGAAAGAGAAATTTGAACGCAACAAGCCGCACGTCAACATCGGCACGATCGGTCATGTCGACCACGGCAAGACGACGCTGACGGCGGCGCTGACGAAGGTGCAGTCGCTGGCGTTCGGCGGCGAGGCCAAGGCCTACGACCAGATCGACAACGCGCCCGAGGAGAAGGCGCGTGGGATCACGATAGCGACGGCGCATGTGGAGTACGAGAGCGAGGCGCGGCACTACGCGCATGTCGACTGTCCGGGGCACGCCGACTACATCAAGAACATGATTACGGGAGCGGCCCAGATGGACGGAGCCGTGCTGGTGGTGTCGGCGGCCGACGGCCCCATGCCGCAGACGCGGGAGCACATTCTGCTGGCCCGTCAGGTGGGGGTGCCGCACATCGTGGTCTATCTGAACAAGGCGGACATGGTGGACGACGCCGAGCTCATTGAGCTGGTGGAGATGGAGGTGCGGGAGCTGCTGGACAAGTACGAGTTTCCGGGCGACGACACCCCGGTGATCGTGGGTTCGGCGCTGAAGGCCTTGGAAGGGGATGACTCCGAGGTGGGTCTGGGCTCGATCAAGAAGCTGGTGGAGGCGCTGGACAGCTTTATCCCGGTGCCGGAGAGGCCGGTGGATCAGCCCTTCCTGATGCCGGTGGAGGACGTCTTCTCGATATCGGGTCGCGGCACGGTGGTGACGGGCCGGGTGGAGCAGGGCGTGGTCAAGGTCGGCGGGGAAGTGGAGATTGTCGGCATCAAGGACACGGAGAAGACGACGGTCACGGGAGTGGAGATGTTCCGCAAGCTGTTGGACGAGGGGCGCGCCGGCGACAATGTCGGAGTGCTGCTGCGGGGGGTCAAGCGGGAGGAAGTGGAGCGCGGCCAGGTGCTGTGCGCCCCGGGCTCGCTGAGGCCGCACACGGGGTTCGACGCCGAGGTCTATGTGCTGTCGAAGGATGAAGGGGGGCGGCACACGCCGTTTTTCAAGGGCTACAGGCCGCAGTTCTACTTTCGCACGACGGATGTGACGGGCTCGATCGACTGGCCGGAGGCCGCCGGCGTGGAGATGGTCATGCCGGGCGACAACATCAAGATGAAGGTCGAGCTGATCGCGCCCATCGCCATGAAGGAGGGCCTGCGCTTCGCCATCCGCGAGGGCGGCCGCACC
Source organism: Candidatus Porifericomitales bacterium (assembly GCA_965237735.1). Taxonomy (GTDB): domain Bacteria; phylum Pseudomonadota; class Gammaproteobacteria; order CBDEFV01; family CBDEFV01; genus CBDEFV01. The sequence continues at coordinate 129,263 of CBDEFV010000002.1, forward strand.
GTCGGCGCCGGCGTCGTCAGCAATATCCTCAAGTGATCCCGAGCGGTTGTGACAGCCAGGCGTCTGCCCGGGCGCACAATCCACACAGGCCAATAGCTCAATTGGTAGAGCAGCGGTCTCCAAAACCGCAGGTTGGGGGTTCGAGTCCCTCTTGGCCTGCCAAAACTGCCGCCTGAGCGGTCCGGAGTCAAGTCATGGCTCGGGATAGATCCGAAGACAACCAGGCGACGACTGTGCTCGACCGCGTCCGCATCGGCATTGCCATGTCTCTGTCGCTGTTGGCTCTGGTCGCTTTTTATGTCTTCGCTGAATACTCCTTTTTCGTTCGTATTCTGGTGTTGCTCGGCGTCATTGCTTTTTCGGCGCTGAGCGTGTATAATACCAGTCCTGTCACCCGGCTCGCCCAGAGCACCCGCCGTGTGCGCGTGGAGGTTGCCCATGTTGTCTGGCCCACGCGAAAAGAAACCCTGAACACTTCCCTGATCGTATCCTTGGCAGTTATTGTCATCGGCATTTACCTGTGGCTACTCGATTGGATCCTGTCAGGCTTTTTTAATTGGTTTATTCAGTGAACGAAAAAGTTGCGACCAAAAGCAGGAAAGACTGGTATGTCGTGCGGGTTGTATCGGGCATGGAGAAATCGGTGCAGAAATCCCTGCGCGAACGCATCGCCAGCTCCCCCTTCGCCAGCCATTTCGGCGAGATCATGGTGCCCTCGGAGGAGGTGGTCGAGATGCGCGCCGGTCAGAAACGCCAGACCCAGCGGAAGATTTTCCCGGGCTACATCCTCGTTGAAATGGACTTCGACGACGATACTTGGCATTTCGTCAAATCGGTGCCCCGTGTTCTCGGCTTCATCGGCGAGACTGGGGGCGGTTCCAGAGGCCGCAGCACGCGCCGCCCCTCTCCCTTGAGTCCGGCCGAGGCCGAGCGGGTGCAGCAGCGCATGAATGACAGCCGCGACAAGCCGCGGCCGAAGGTGTTTTTTGAGCCGGGTGAAGTAGTCCGCGTCATCAGCGGCCCCTTCAAGGATTTCAATGGCGCCGTTGAGGAAATGCAGTTTGAAAAAAATCGTCTGCGCATAGCCGTGCAGATTTTTGGTCGCTCGACTCCGGTTGATCTGGAGTTCAACCAGGTCGAAAAGATCTAGCCCCTCACTGGAGAAGTACTGAGAATGGCAGAACGCAAGAAAAAGAAGGAGGCAGTCGACGTGCTTCGACTGCAGGTGCCCGCCGGCCAGGCCACGCCTGGCCAACCGATAGGTCCGGCTCTGGGCCAGCGCGGCATCAACATCATGGAATTCGTCCAGCGCTTCAACGAGGAAACGAAAGCCATGGAGCCCGGTCTGACCCTGCCGGTCGTAATTACCTCGTACAAGGATCGCAGCTTTGATTTCATCGTCCGCACTCCGCCGGCGGCCGTGCTGCTGCGCAAGATCGCCGGCATTGCCAAGGGCAGCAAGGCCCCCAACACGGAGAAGGTGGCGAAGATAACGCGCACCCAGGCTGAAAAGATCGCCCGCACCAAGCAGCCCGACCTGACGGCTGCCGATATGGATGCCGCCGTCCGCACCGTTGCCGGCACAGCCGCCAGCATGGGTATCGAAGTGGAGGGCGTGAAATGAACGACAGCAAGCGCAACCGGACCATTCGCGTCGCCGTTGACCGGAGCAGGAAATACCGCTTTGACGAGGCCATCGGCCTGCTGCGCAAGCTGTCGAAGGTGCGCTTTGTCGAGGGGGTGGACATATCGGTTCAGCTCGGCATCGAAGCGCGCAAGTCGGATCAGATGGTGCGCGGCTCGGCCGTGCTGCCCCACGGTTCGGGGCGGGAAAAGCGTGTCGCCGCTTTCTGCCAGGGCGCCAATGTCGAGAAAGCCCGGGCGGCCGGGGCCGATATTGCCGGTCTCGACGAGATTCTCGCCGATGTCGCCAAGGGCAGGATCGAGTTTGACATCGCTCTGGCGACGCCCGACGTCATGAGCAAGGTCGCCGGCGCCGGCGCCGTGCTCGGGCCGCGCGGCTTAATGCCGAATCCCAAGGATGGAACCGTCGCCCAGGACATTGACAGCGCAGTGAGGAACGCCAAGCTCGGCCAGGTGCGCTACCGCGCCGACCGCAATGGCATTGTTCACTGTCCGATCGGTCGAATCGACTTCAGCGAAGTTTCGTTGCGGGAAAACCTCAGGGAGTTGTTGTCTTCCCTGCAGAAAGCCAAGCCGTCTTCATCCAGGGGCGTTTACATGAGGAAACTCTTCGTGTCGAGCACCATGGGACCCGGTCTGAGAGTCGATCTCGACTCCGTCAGTTGATCCAGACAATCTCAGTCAGTTATTGGCATTCGCGGCCCCGCTGCGAGTGCGGCAGTTTCGTCACAACCCGGCTGTGACAACGCCAGTTTGGTGCAGCGGCCCCGTGCCGGCTGCGTCAAAGACCACGGGAGCGGCCCACCCAGGTGGGCGGCTTAATACCCCGTGTAGACAGGGTGGGCTTTTTCAGCCTGCCGACTTCAGGGGCGCGGACTCAGATCCGTGTCCATTCACCCGCCCACGTGGCTGAACAAGGAAAAAGAGAATGGCTCTCAATCGTTCACGCAAAGAAGAGATTGTCGCCGACCTGGCGACCGTCGTCAATCGCGCCCAGTCGATCGTTTTAAGCGAATACCGCGGGCTCAGCGTCGCCGCTATGACCGAACTGCGCAGGCAGGGTCGGGAAAAAGGCATCGCCGTCCGCGTCGCCAAGAACAGCCTCGCCCGCCTCGCCGCCCAAGGCAGCGGCTTTGAGGACTTCAGCGAGCGCTTTCAGGGGCCGCTTCTCTATGCATTTTCTTTTGATCATCCAGGTTCGGCAGCGCGACTCGTCAACGATTTCGCCAAAGAGAACGACCAACTCAAACCCCTTGCCGCCATGTCGGATGGAGCGGTTTTTGAGGGCGTCGGCGATCTCAGGCGACTGGCATCCCTGCCGACACGCGAAGAGGCCCTCGGCCGCTTCGCCGGAGGCCTGAAGGCTCCCCTGACAGCCCTTGCCGGCTGCCTCGGGCAGTTGCCGGCCGGGTTGGCGCGTTCCCTTGAAGCGGTGCGGCAGTCAAAGGCCACCTGAACTTTCTGCGTGCCCTGAAGCACGCATTTCACTAACCCTATTGCAGGAGTATCTCAAATGAGTCTATCCAACGATCAAATCCTCGACGCCATTGGCGAAATGAGCGTCACCCAGCTTGTCGATCTGATTAAATCGGTCGAGGAGAAGTTTGGCGTATCGGCTGCGGCCCCGGCTGTGGCCGTTGCGGCTGCGCCCGAAGCCAGCGCCGAGGTGGCCGAGGAAAAGAGCGAGTTCAACGTGGTCATGACCGGTTTCGGTGACAACAAGGTCGCCGTGATCAAGGTCGTGCGCTCCCTGACCAACCTCGGCCTGAAAGAGGCCAAGACCCTGGTCGAAAGCGCCCCGAGCCCAGTCAAGGAAGGCGCTTCCAAAGAGGAGGCCGAGGAGGTCAAGAAGCAGCTTGAGGAAGCCGGCGCCACGGTCGAGCTCAAGTAAAACCTCCGAGGAACTTTCCAAGGAACCCCTTCTCCCCACCTCATGTCCGCCGCTGTTGTCTGAAATGCCTTATTCCTTCACTGAAAAAAAGCGGGTTCGCAAGAACTTTGGCCGCTACCCCTCCACGGTCGAGCAGCCTTTCCTGCTTGAGATCCCCCGCCAGAACTATGAACGGTTCCTGCAACAGGACGTCGAGTCGGACAAAAGGGGCAACTTCGGGCTGGAAGGGGTCTTCCGCTCGGTTTTCCCCATTCGCAGCACATCGGGAAATGCCGAGTTGCGCTACCTCAGCTACACCTTGGGCAAGCCGAAGTACACGCCGGAGGAGTGCCGCGGCCTCGGCCTGACCTACGGCGCGCCGCTCAATCTGATGATGCGGCTGGTGCTCTTTGAAAAGGGCGGGGAGCGCATCAAGGAGATCAAGGACCAGGAAGTCTATATGGATGACCTGCCCATGATGGCCTCGACCGGCGCCTTCATCATCAACGGCACCGAGCGGGTCGTGGTGTCCCAGCTGCACCGCTCTCCGGGCGCCTTTTTCACCAGCGATCACGGCAAGACCCAGAGCTCGCGCAAGGAGCTCTACTCGGTGCGGGTGATCCCTTACAGCGGCACCTGGCTCGATTTTGAGTTCGACAGCCGCGACTGCATTTTCGTCCGCATCGACCGGCGGCGCAAGATGCCGGCGACGATTCTGCTGCGGGCTCTGGGGATGAACTCTGCCGACATGCTCAATGGGCTGGCCGAGAGCGCCCAGGTTTTCCTGAGTAAAAGCAAGACCGAAGTCGCAGTCGACCCCGAGATGCTGATCGGCCAGTCGGCGCTGTTCGACATCTCCGTCAAGGGCAAGCTGCTGTGCCAGGTCGGCGAGCGCATTGAACGCACCGCCGTCAACCGTATGCAAAAGGCCGACATCAAGCGCTTCCCGGTCAAACGCGATTTTCTCGTCGACCGGGTCCTGTCCGACGATCTGATCGATAAAGAGACCGGCGAGGTCATCGGCTATGCCAATCAGCGCATCGACGATGAGCTGATCGAGCGCATGCTGGCCGCTCAGGTGCGCTCTTTCCGTATCCTCTTTGCCCGCGGGGCAGGGCGCTCCGACTATATATCGGAAACCCTGCGCCTCGATCCCACGGGCCGCAACCGCGAAGGCGTCCCGACCAGCACCGAGCGCGGTCGCGAGCAGGCTCTGACAGAGATTTACTGCGTCATGCGCCCGGGCGATCCGGTGACTCCGGACGCCGCCGAGAACATGTTCAAGCGCATGTTCTCCGAGGGGGGGCAGTACGATTTTTCCGCCATCGGCCGCATGTGCTTCAACCGCCGCCTCGGCCGCCCCGAGATCGAAGGGCCGCACCATCTGGAGCGCGACGATTTTGTCGATGTGCTGCGCGCCCTGATCAAGGTGCGCGAAGGCCAGGACACCCCCGATGACATCGATCATCTGGGCAATCGCCGCGTCCGCAGCGTCGGCGAGATGGCGGCCAATGCCATTCGCTCCGGCCTGCAGCGGGTCGAGCGCAACCTCAAGGACAGCCTGGCCCTGGCCGAGAGCGAGAACCTCAAGCCGCAGAACCTCATCAATATCAAACAGGTCAAGTTTGTCCTGCGCGACTTCCTCAATACCGGTCAGTTGTCGCAGTTCATGGACCAGCACAACCCGCTGTCGGAAGTCACCCACAAAAGGCGCGTCTCCGCCCTGGGCCTCGGCGGTCTGACGCGCGAGCGCGCCAACTTCGAGGCGCGCGATGTCCACCCGACCCACTACGGCCGCATCTGTCCCATCGAAACGCCCGAGGGGCCGAACATAGGCCTGATCAATTCGCTCGCTACCTACGCCCGGGTCAACGATTACGGCTTCCTTGAAACCCCCTACCGCAAGGTGGAAAAAGGGCGCCTGACGGATGAGATTCAGTTCCTCAGCGCCATAGAAGAGGCGGAATACCGCATTGCCCAGGCGAAGAACAGCGTCGATGCCAAAGGCAAGCTGACGGGCTCGCTGATTCTGTGCCGCCATCAGAACGAGTTCAAGATGCTTCCGCCGGAGGAGATCGATTTCACCGATGTCGCCCCGTCGCAGATCGTCTCGGTGGCGGCGTCCCTGATTCCCTTCCTCGAGCACAACGACGCCAACCGTGCCCTGATGGGATCGAACATGCAACGCCAGGCCGTACCGACCCTGCAGCCGGAAAAGCCGCTGGTTGGCACCGGTATGGAGAAGATCATCGCCCGCGATACGGGAGCGACCATTCAGGCCAGACGCTCCGGCGCGGTCGAACTGGCCGATTCGCGTATGGTCGTGATCCGGGTCGATAAAAAGGAAATCGAGACCGGCAAAGGCGGGGTCGATATCTACACCCTGCCGAAATACCAGCGCACCAATCAGAACACCTGCATCAACATCCGGCCGCTGGTCAAGCGCGGCGATGTCGTCAAGCACGGCGACATTGTCGCCGACGGCTTTGCCACCGACTTCGGCGAGCTCGCCCTCGGGCAGAACCTCAGGGTCGCCTTCATGGCGTGGAACGGATTTAACTTTGAGGATTCGATCCTGATCTCCGAACGGGTCGTTCAGGATGACCGCTTCACCTCGATCCACATCGAGAGCTATACCTGCATGGTGCGGGATACACGCCTTGGCGCCGAGGAGCTGACGGCCGACATCCCCAATGTCGGCGACGAACTTCTGGGCAAGCTCGATCAGAACGGCATTGTCTTTGGCGGCGCCCATGTGGGCCCTGGAGACATCCTCGTCGGCAAGGTCACCCCCAAGGACAGCAATCAGCAGACGCCTGAGGAGCGCCTGTTGCGCGCGGTCTTCGGCGAGAAGGCTTTCGACTTCAAGGACAGCTCCCTGCGGGTGCCCTCCGGCATTGAGGGCACGGTGATTGATGTCAATGTCTTCAACAGTTCGATCGAAGGCATTGACGACCAGCGTTCGCGTGAGATCAAAGAGCAGCGCCTGGCGGAGGCAGAAGCCCTCATGAAGACCCATCTCGATATTGTCGAGAAGGATTACTTCCGCCGCATCGGCGATTACCTCGTCGACAAGGTCGCCGCCAAAGGCAGGGGCAAGGAAGCTGTGCTGACCCGCGAGGAACTCGACGCCATGGAACCCGATGAGTGGCTGAAAATCAAGCTCGGCAGCGCCGCCGAGGCCAGGCACCTGGATCGCCTCCGCGCCGCGCTCGCCGCCGAGCGCACGGCCGCCGGGGAGGACATGGAAATCAGGCGCAGGCGCATAGGCGAGGACTCCGATCTGGCGCCCGGCGTTCTGCGCATGGTCAAGATCCACATCGCCGTCAAACGGCAGTTGCAGCCCGGCGACAAAATGGCCGGTCGCCACGGCAACAAGGGAGTGATCTCGCGGATCATCCCCGAGGAGGACATGCCCTTCACCGAAGACGGCCGGCCGGTTGACATTGTCCTCAACCCTCTGGGCGTGTCTTCGCGCATGAACATCGGCCAGATCCTTGAGACCCACATCGGTTGGGCCGCAGCCGAACTCGGCAAACAGGTCGGGCAGTTGGTCGATTCCGTTCAGCGGGGGCAGAGCAAAAACACCAAGGATCTGCGAGCCTTCCTCGAAAAGATCTACAATTCCTCTTCCGGCACTGTATCCGAGGATTTTGTCTCCTTCAGAGACGATGAAATCGTCGAAATGGCGGGCAACCTGAGAAGGGGCGTGCCGCTCTGCACTCCGGTCTTCGACGGCGCCTCGGAAGAGGACATCCGCGACTGGCTGCGCCTCGCCGGCCTGCCGGAAAACGGACAGACCACCCTCTATGACGGGCGCACCGGCGAGCCCTTTGAGCGGCCAGTGACGATCGGTTACATGTATCTGATGAAGCTGAACCATCTGGTTGACGACAAGATGCATGCCCGCTCCACCGGCACCTACAGTCTCATCACCCAGCAGCCCTTGGGCGGCAAGTCGCATTTCGGCGGCCAGCGCCTTGGTGAAATGGAGGTCTGGGCCCTGGAGGCCTACGGCGCCGCCTACACCCTGCAGGAGATGCTGACGGTCAAATCCGACGACATGCGCGGCCGCAACAAGATGTTCAAGCGCATCATCGAGGGCGACCTGCGTCTGATTTCGGAGACTCCCGAGTCCTTTAACGTGCTGGTCAACGAGATCAAGTCTCTCGGCATTGATTTCGAACAGATCAAGTGAGCGCCCCCTCAGCTCCCCGCCCCCAACTCCTCTCGACCCCTTTACTTTTTCTCTCTGCCCCTCTATGGATAATCTGAATAACCTCCTCGAGCTCCCTTTCAGCGAAGCCCGTTCGCGAGAGAATGATTTCAACGCCATCCGCATCCGCCTGGCATCGCCTGAAACCATACGCAAATGGTCGTCGGGAGAAGTGCGCAAGCCTGAAACCATCAACTATCGCATGTTCAGGCCCGAGCGCGACGGCCTGTTCTGCGCCCGCATCTTCGGCCCCATTCGCGATTACGAGTGCCTTTGCGGCAAGTACAGACGCTACAAGCACCATGGGGTGATCTGCGAAAAGTGCGGCGTCGAGGTGGGGCCGGCCCGTTTTCGCCGTGAGCGCATGGGGCACATCGAGTTGGCGAGCCCGATCTCTCACATCTGGTTCCTCAAATCGCTGCCGTCGCGCATTGGCCTGTTGCTCGACATCCCCCTGCAGACGCTGGAGGCGGTGCTCTATTTCGAGGCTTATATCGTCGTTGACGAAGGCAGCACCGACCTGGCGCGCGGCGCCTCCCTGTCGGAAGATGACTACCGCGAGAGGCTCGAGCAGTACGGCGAGGGCGCTTTCGATGCCCGTATGGGAGCCGAGGCAATCCGCGATCTGCTGAAGAGCATCAATCTCGAGCAGATGAAGAACCAGCTGCGCGAGGAGTACAGGGGAGTCCGCTCCGAGGCGCGGCAGAAGCGCATCGCCAAGAGGCTCAAAGTCATCGAGGGCTTCATCAGTTCCCAGAGCCGTCCGGAGTGGATGATTCTGGAGGTGTTGCCGGTGCTGCCGCCGGATCTGCGGCCGCTGGTCTCGCTCGACAGCAACCGCTACGCCTCCTCCGACCTCAATGATCTCTACAGGCGCATCATCAACCGCAACAACCGGCTGCGGAAACTGATCGAACTGCATTCGCCGGAGATCATCCTGCGCAATGAAAAGCGCATGTTGCAGGAGGCGGTCGATGCCTTCTTTGACAACGGCCGCCGCGGCCGCCCCGTCCTCGGCACCTCGCGCCGGCCGCTGAAGTCCCTGTCCGACATGATTCGCGGCAAGCAGGGCCGTTTTCGCCAGAACCTGCTGGGCAAGCGTGTCGATTACTCAGGGCGCTCGGTCATCGTCGTCGGCCCCACCCTGAAGTTGCACCAGTGCGGCCTGCCCAAACTCATGGCCCTCGAGCTCTTCAAGCCCTTCGTCCTCAACCGTCTCATGGACGAGATCGAGGTCGGCGGCAACCTGAAGAAAGCCAAGAAGATGATCGAGATGAAGGATCCCAAGGTCTGGGACCTGCTCGAACAGGTCATCCACCAGCATCCGGTACTGCTCAACCGGGCGCCCACTCTCCACCGCCTCGGCATTCAGGCCTTTGAACCTGTGCTGATCGAGGGCAAGGCGATTCAGATTCACCCCCTGGTCTGCGCGGCCTTCAACGCCGATTTTGACGGCGACCAGATGGCCGTCCATGTGCCCCTGTCGATCGAGGCGCAGCTGGAAGCGCGGGTGCTCATGCTGGCGAGCAACAATATACTGTCGCCGGCGCACGGCGAATCGATCATAGTGCCGACTCAGGACATCGTCCTCGGCCTGTATTACGCGAGCCGCTCCCGCCTCAACGCCAGGGGCGAAGGCATGGTCTTCGCCGACACAGGCGAATGCCGCCGCGCCCTCGACAGCAGCGTGGTTGAGTTGCACAGCCGCGTCAAGGTAAGAATCTCCGGCCGGCCCCTGAAGCGGGGCGGCAAGATCGTCGAAAGGACCCTGGTGGACACCACGGTCGGCCGCTGCCTGCTGCTGGATCTGTTGCCGCAGGAGATTCCTTTCGAAATGGTCAACCAGGATCTGACTTCCAAGGCCATCTCCTCCATCATCGACTACTCCTTCCGCAAGGCGGGTCACAAGAAGACGGTCATACTCGTTGACCAACTCATGTACAGCGGCTTTCACTACTCGACCCGCTCGGGCGTGTCGATCGGCATCGACGACATGGTGATCCCGGCTGAAAAAGAGCAGATCATCGCCGCCGCCGAAGACGAGGTCAAGGCCATCGAAAGCCAGTATCGCCAGGGGTTGGTGACGGTCAAGGAGCGCTATAACAAAGTGGTTGACATCTGGTCGCATGCCAACGAAAAGGTCGGCAAGGCCATGATGGATCGCATGAGCCTCGACACCGTGGTTGACAAGGACGGCAAAAAGCGGGAGCAGGCCTCGCTCAACTCGATCTTCATGATGGTCCAGTCAGGCGCCCGCGGTTCCGCCATGCAGATGCGCCAGCTCGCCGGCATGCGCGGTCTCATGGCCAAGCCCGACGGTTCAATCATCGAAACGCCGATCACGGCCAACTTCCGCGAAGGCCTGAATGTGCTGCAGTACTTCATCTCCAGCAACGGCGCCCGCAAGGGATTGGCCGACACAGCCCTGAAGACCTCGAACTCAGGCTATCTCACCCGACGCCTGGTCGATGTCTGCCAGGATGTCGTTGTCAGCAAGGTCGACTGCGGTTCGGAGGAGGGCATCACCCTGCGCTCGATCGTTGAGGGCGGAAATGTCATCCAGCCTCTGTCCGAGCGCCTTCTCGGCCGCTATCTGTTGGAGAAGGTCATCTCCAACGGGCGCACCCTCATGAAGAAGGGCACCCTGCTCGAGGCCGAGCAGATCAGAAAGCTCGAATCCGCCGGCATCGACAGCGTCGAGGTGCGCTCTCCCGTAGGCTGCCGCGCCAGTTGGGGCATCTGCGCGACCTGTTACGGGCTCGATCTATCCCGCGGCTGCCCGGTCAACATGGGCGAGGCGGTCGGCATCATGGCGGCCCAATCCATCGGCGAGCCGGGCACTCAGTTGACCATGCGCACCTTTCATATCGGCGGCGCGGTCAGCAGGGTGATCGAGAGCAATGAGATCTCGGCCAAGAGCCAGGGGGTTGTCAATCTGTTCCGGGCCCATGTCATCGTCAACAGCAAAAAGCAGAGCATCAATGTCAGCCGCTCGGCCGAGTTGTCGGTGCGCGATGCCCAGGGCATCGAGAAAGAGCACTACTCCCTGCCTTACGGTGCCGTCGTCGGCGTCGAACAGGATGCGCAGGTCAGGGTCGGCGACATCCTTGCTAGCTGGGACCCGCATATCCACCCGATCATCGCTGAAGTCGAGGGCAGGGTTGAGTTCAGAAACTTCATCCGCGGCCAGACCGTGGAGATGTCGAACAACCGCGACACCGGCTTTGATTCGCTGACAGTCATCGACATGCCACAGACCATAGAGGGACGCAAAAACCTGCCGATGATCTGCATCGTCGACGACAACGGCAAGGAGTTGATGCACCCCAACACCGACATACCGGCACACTACTTCCTGCCGCCCAAGGCGGCCATCCAGGTTCAGGACGGCGCCAGGGTCGGCCCCGGAGACGTCATCGCCCGGGTTCCCAAGGAATCCTCCAAGACCCGCGACATCACCGGCGGTCTGCCGCGGGTTGTCGAGCTGTTCGAGGCGCGCAAACCGCGTGAAGCGGCGATCATGGCGGAGGCCGAGGGAACTTTCAGGTTTGGTCGCGAAACCAAGGGCAAGACCCGCGTCATCATCACGGATTCCGAGGGCAACGAGCATGAACAGCTGTTGCCGAAATGGCGCATCGTCGATGTCTACGATGGCGAGCACATCGGTCGCGGCGACATTCTCTCCGACGGTGAGACCGACTCCCATTCGCTGTTGAAGCTCAAGGGCATCGAGACCCTGACCCACCACATGGTCAAGGAGATTCAGGATGTCTACCGACTGCAGGGAGTCAAGATCAACGACAAGCATATCGAGATCGTGGTGCGGCAGATGCTGCGCAAGGTCGAGGTCGTCGATTCCGGTGACAGCACCCACCTGCAGGGGGACCAGATCGACCGCAACCGCGCCTCCGTCCTGCAGGCCAAGCTGGAAGAGAACGGCATGAAACCCGTGGTCATCCGCGACCTGCTGCTCGGCATCACCAAGGCGTGTCTGGTGACTGATTCCTTCATCTCTGCAGCGTCCTTCCAGGAAACCACCAGGGTCCTGACCGAAGCGACGATTCGCGGCGCCATCGATCCCCTGCGGGGCCTCAAGGAAAATGTCATCGTCGGCCGCCTGATTCCGGCGGGAACGGGCCGCATCGGTCGCAGTCAGGAGGGAGAAAACCGGCACCTGCAATTCAGCAGTCAGGGCGTCGAGGGCTTCCCGCTCCTGGTCTCGACAGCGCCGGCCTCTCCGGTCGCAGAGGAGGGGGAGCTGTCCGAAGAGGACCTGGCGGCGGCCATCACCGGAGGCATTGCGTCTCCGGATATGGCTGAAGGCATGCTCGAGGGCGTCGGCGCCGTACCCGAAGTCGCCGAGTCGGGAGACGCTGCCGAACAGGTTTCAATCGACGGCGACGCCTAGCAGAGTGACTTTCGACATGGCAGTGACTTTCGACATGGCCTGGCCGATTCCGCACATACACAGACAGAGACAATAAGAGGAGGTTCACATCATGCAACAGGATGGTTCAGTAAACCGCAGCCGCGGCCGCGGCGGCAAATACATGCGCCGCGGCCCCGGATCCCGCCGCCCCGCTCAGGCCGATCGCGGCCTGGACGGCAATTTTGAGGCCGACCGGCGTAAGGGCAGGGTGTCGGCCAGCGTGTTCGACACCTTGGTGCGGCCCGATGTCAATGTGCCGCTGGACCCGCGCATCAAGGACATCGACCAGCTGAAACAGCTGAGCACCGCCGGCCTCGTTGAGCTGGCCCACGGCATCGGCCTCGACAACGTCTCGCGGCTGCATCCGCGCGATATCCTCCACAGTCTGGTCCGCATCGCCGTCTCTTACGGCGAAAAGCTCGAGGGTTCGGGCTCTCTCGAGATTCTGCCGGACAGCTCTGGTTTCCTGAGAAGTTCCGGCGCTTCCTACATGGCCGGAATCGGAGATATTTTCATCACTCCGCTACAGATCAAGCGTTTTGGCCTGCGCCCGGGCGACACCATTAAAGCTGAGGTCTGCCTGGGCAAGGAGGGCGAGCGCTGCCTGACGCTGCTGAACATTGAGACCATCAACGACAAACCTGTGGAGGAGGTCGGCAACCGTCCCCTGTTCGAGGATTTAACGCCGCTCCACGCCGAAGAGCAACTGGCCCTCGAGCGCGGCAACGGCAGCACCGAGGACATTACCGCCCGCGTCATCGACATCGTCGCTCCCATCGGCAAAGGGCAGCGCGGCCTGATCGTCTCGCCGCCCAAGGCGGGCAAGACCATGATTCTGCAGAACATCGCCCAGTCGATTGCGGCCAACCACCCCGAGTGCGTCCTCATGGTGCTGCTGGTCGACGAAAGGCCGGAAGAGGTAACCGAAATGCAGCGCATGGTTCAGGGCGAGGTGATTTCCAGCACCTTCGACGAGTTGGCTGCGCGGCATGTCCAGGCGGCCGAGATGGTCATTGAAAAGGCCAAGCGCATGGTTGAGCTCGGCAAGGACGTCGTCATCCTGCTCGATTCGATTACGCGACTGACGCGGGCCTACAACATGGTCGCGCCCCAGAGCAGCCGCATCCTCAGCGGCGGCATCGACGCTGCGGCCCTGCACCGGCCGAAACGATTCTTCGGTGCGGCGCGGAACATCGAGGGCGGCGGCAGCCTGTCGATTATCGCCACGGCCCTGGTGGAAACGGGCTCGAAGATGGACGAGGTCATCTATGAGGAATTCAAGGGCACCGGCAACATGGAATTGCACCTTGAGCGGCGCATCTCGGAAAAACGCATCTTTCCCGCCATCAGTATCAAGCGTTCCGGCACCCGCCGCGAAGAGCTGATGATTCCGCCGGAAGTATTGCAGAACATCTGGGTGCTGCGGCGTTTCCTCCACCCCAAGGACGACATAGAAGCGGTCGAAATGCTGTTGGGAAATATGCAGAAATCCAAGACCAACAGCGAGTTTTTTGCATCCATGAGAAACGGCGTTTGAGTCGGACGGCAGGGACATTGAACAGCCGGACGACCCGGAGCGGGGCGGCGGCGTGCAGCGAAGCCGAAGAAATCGATAAAAGGCCGCCAACTGATGGAGCGGTGCGCTGCCGCTCTCTCCCGGACACTGATGACTAACTCCCTGGCGGTCCGCGTCATTCCCTGTCTCGATGTCGACGAGGGACGCGTGGTCAAGGGAACCAACTTCGTCGATCTTCTCGATGCCGGCGATCCAGTAGAAATTGCCGCTGCCTACGGCCGGGAGGGAGCCGATGAGATCGTCTTCCTCGACATCTCCGCCAGCCACCAGGAGCGCGACATCAGGGCCCATCAGGTCGAGCGGGTGGCGTCGGAGCTCTTTGTGCCCCTGACAGTGGGGGGAGGCCTGCGCGACCTCGACGACATCCGCACCGTTCTCAGCGTCGGCGCCGACAAGGTCGGCCTGAACACGGCGGCCCTCGCCGACCCGTCCCTGATCGACAGGGCCGCGGCTCAGTTTGGCGCCCAGTGCGTGGTTGTAGCCATCGATGCCAAACGGCGGCCGACCCCGGATGAGGAGCCTTTGCAGTGGGAGGTCTACACCCATGGAGGGCGCAGGCCCGCCGGCCGTTCAGCGGTGGATTGGGCGCGGGAAGCGGCCGATCGGGGAGCGGGTGAAATTCTCCTGACCAGCATGGATCGGGACGGCACAGGCAGCGGCTTCGACCTGGAGCTCCTGGGCGCTGTCGGCTCGGCCGTGCCGGTGCCGGTGATCGCCTCGGGAGGCGGCGGAAGTCCGCAGGATCTATGCGATGCCGTCCTCGTCGGCGGCGCCGATGCCGTCCTCGCCGCCGGTATCTTTCACTTTGGCCGCTACAGCATCCGCGAAGTCAAGGAATACATGGCGGCGGCGAAGATTCAGGTGCGTCTCTAGCCCCCTGTCACAGGCAAATCGAGCCTTCAGGGCTGTCGGCTCTGCTGCCACAGCCTGAATTGCCGGCGCAACTCGCCGAGACGGCGCTCAAGGCGGCGGCGGTTTGCATCTTTGGCGCCTGTTTTATCAATGCCCAACTGCAGTTGACGGCTAGCTTCAGCGATGAGGTCCAATTCGAGGTAGTAATCGGCCAGAGCCTCGTGGCTGGCGGCCAGCTTGCCCCTTTTTCGCTGCAGCCGCGCCAGTTGAAAAAAGAGTTCCGGTTCCCGGTTGTAGGCGATGGCTTTTTTCAGCTCGGCCAGGGCAGAGCTCAGGGCTCCCAGATACTCCAGGTCTTCGATGTATTGAACCAGAAGCGGAATCTGGGCCGGGTAGTTGCGTTGCGCCTCCGAATAGAGGGCGAGCCCCCGGGAGGCCCGGCCGCCATGCACATAGAGGCGGGCGGCGGCGGCATTGGCCACGGGATTGTTCTGCCCCGCAGCCAGCAGGCGTGAAGCCAGCTTCAGGCTCTCGCTGTCCGGACTCCTGAGGGCCCTGTTTTTATTGAGGTCCCCGGAGCGGGAGGCGATCAGCGCCAGGGTGTAGAGCGCAGTCAGGTCCCGAGGGTCGGCGGCGAGTTTCCGCTCGGCTTCCCTGAGCAGGGGGGAGGCCGGTGAGCGCAACACCTTCAGGCGGGCGCGCATGAGCTGGAAGTCGAGGGTGTCGGAAATGCCCTGGGAATCTTGCCGGTGCTGGAGGCGGGCGCGGTTTTCAATGTCGGAGACGCGCTCGCTCGACAGCGGATGGGTGCGCAGGTAGGGAAAGAGGGCCGAAGACGGACTGCGTTCCAGCAGTGTCCGCGTGAGCCGCACCATGCCCTCGGCGTCATAGTCGGAGTTGAGCAGCAGCTGCATGCCGACGCGGTCGGCTTCGCGCTCATTGGCGCGGATGAGGTTGATGATGCCGGCGGAAACGGCCCCCTGATTGATGAGGACGGCGGAACTCGCGAGTTCCATGGCCTGGACGTTGCCCGAGACGATGCCGGCGAGCAGCGCCCCCAGGGCAACCCAGCCGGTTGCGACGGCCGCCCTTTGACTGCGGCTGGTGTCCTGGCCGTGGTAGAGGACGATGTGGGCAATTTCATGGGCCAGGAGCCCGGCGAGTTCCCCTTCGGTCTCGAGGGTCTCCATGGCGCCGGCGAAAACTCCGACATAGCCCTTGGGAGAGGCAAAGGCATTGAACTCATCGCCGTCGATCAGCAGAAAGCGGATCTGACCACCGAAGTCCGGCGCCCGGGTCAGCAGGAGGTCGCCCAAACCCTGAAGGTACCAGAGGATGAAAAGGTCGTTGACCAGAGCTTCGGATTGGATCGCCCGGCGCAGACCCCTGTCTGCCTCCTGCAATGGCCCCCGGGGGGCGGCGGCCGCGGATGAGGCCGCTGCAGGCGCAGCGGCGACAGCGACCAGCAGGGCCAGACAGGCAGCCACAGGGCACTGCCGCTGGAGGGACAATCGCCGCCGCCAGTCTTGAAGGGAGCGGAACAGTTCAGGTATCAAGAGGTGCGGAGGATGTCAGCAGAAAACAGCGGCGCCGAGGGTTGACGGCAGAAGATATGGTGCCTGACGCAACCTCGGCGGCATCTGTTATTATAAGCTTTTTACCGGGCCTTCGCCATGCCGGCGCCCCTGCCCGCGGTTATAGTAATAGACGGAAGGAGGCCCTGATCCGCAGTCGGGTTCAGTTCGGAAAAGAGCCCTTTTCCGGGGCCTTTTTCCCCCGTCTCCCGCAGGCCCCGCCTGCATCCGTTCCCTGCCGTGCCGACCAAAGTTTTCCATATTGTAGTCAATGGCGAGAGCCGCCCTGTCGTCGAGGGTATGACGGCCCGGCAACTGCTCGTCGAACTCGGCCTTGACGGCGGCAAGCTGGCCTTTGAACTGAACTGCCGGGTATTGCCGCGGGGGCAGTGGTCCTCGCGCGCCCTGTCCCGGGGAGATCGGGTCGAGATCGTGCGCGCCATAGGAGGAGGCTGACGTGAACGCGAAAGATTCCCTGCGCATAGGCGATGGCGACTTCTCCTCGCGGCTCTTGGTCGGGACCGGCAAATACGCTTCTCTCGAGCAGGGCAGGGAGGCGATCGAAGCCTCGGGCGCCGAGATCGTCACAGTCGCCATCCGCCGCGTCGATCTCAGCGTCCCGGGGGAGAATCTGCTCGAGGTCCTGTCGCCCGGGCGCTACAGAATTCTGCCCAATACCGCCGGTTGCTATACGGTCGAGGATGCGGTCCGCACCTGCCGGTTGGCGCGCGAGCTGCTCGACGGCCAGAGCCTGGTCAAACTCGAGGTCCTGGGCGACGAAAAAACCCTTTTTCCCGATGTGGTGGCCACTTTGGAAGCCGCGGAACAACTGATTGCAGACGATTTCCAGGTCATGGTATACACCAGCGACGATCCAGTTCTCGCCCGCCGCCTTGAGGAGCTCGGCTGCGTCGCCGTCATGCCTTTGGCCGCCCCCATAGGCTCGGGACTCGGCGTCCAGAACCGCTACAACATTCTCGAGATCGTCGAAAACGCCAGGGTGCCGATTATCGTCGATGCCGGCGTCGGCACGGCCTCGGACGCCACCATCGCCATGGAACTCGGCTGCGACGGCGTCCTGATGAATACGGCGATTGCGCGTGCGCGCGAACCGGTACGCATGGCGCGGGCCATGAAGCTGGCGGTCGAAGCCGGCCGCGAGGCCTTTCTCGCCGGGCGCATGCCGCGCTACCGCAACGCTTCATCCTCTTCGCCGCTCGAGGGCACCTTTTTTTAACACCGAAGCTTGCCCAACTCCGTCGATCCCGACTCCCGGCAGCGGCCGCAGCGGCAGGTCCGCAGCTTTGTGCTGCGCCGGCGCCGCCTGTCCGCCAGTGGCCAGAACGAGTACCGCCGCCTTCTCGGCCTGTACGGCATCGACGGCCAGTGCCTTTGCCGGAGCCCGGAGCCCGGAGCCCTGTTTGACCGCGATGCGCCTCTGTGGGTCGATGCCGGTTTTGGCTATGGCGACAGTCTCCTCGCCATGGCGCGGGCTTTCCCCGCCGTTAATTGTCTCGGCATCGAAGTGCATGAGCCCGGCATCTATTCGCTGTTGCGCTCAGCCGAGCGGGAGGGGCTGTCCAATCTGCGGGTCGTCCGCGGCGACGCCTTCGACGTCTGGGAACAACTGCCGGAGGCTTCGGTCGACAGGCTGGCGCTTCTCTTTTCCGACCCCTGGCCGAAGAGGCGGCACTGGAAAAGGCGCCTTGTCAATGGCGACACTGCCGCCCTGTTGGCGAGTCGATTGAAGCCAGGCGCCGTCTGGCATCTGGCGACCGATGACGACGGCTACGGCCGGAGCATCAGCGAGCTGTTGGCCTCTCTGCCGGCCTGGCGCCGCTTGCCCGGCCTGTCAGGCGAGGCCGGGACCTACGGCGGCGGCACCCGCTACCGGCGGCGCGCCCGGCGCCTCGGCCACAGTCTGCATGAATTTGAATACCAGCTGATCGCCGGCCTTGAGGCCGCCGGCGATGCCTTGGGTTCAACTGCTTCGGCTGCTCCTTCCCCGAGGGCAGTGGAGCCGCCTACTGACTGAGGACATTGCTGACATCGCCGCTGCGGAAGGCATCATGGGAGATGATGCCGTCGAGGGCCTCGATGTTGGTTTTGATGCCGTCTATATAGAGTTCGGTCAGGGCTCCGCGCATGCGTTCTACGGCCATGTCGCGCGTCGGCGCGTGCACGATCACCTTGGCGATCAGCGAATCGTAGTAGGGCGGGACCCTGTAGCCCGAGTAGAGATGGGAATCGACGCGCACGCCAGGTCCGCCAGGGGGGTGGAAGAGTGAAACCGTCCCGGGCGAGGGCACGAAGGTCGCCGGGTCCTCGGCATTGATGCGGCACTCGATGGCGTTGCCGCTGAAGCGGACATCCTCCTGCAGGAATTGCAGGGGTTCGCCGGCGGCGACCCGCACCTGCTCGCGGATGATGTCGATGCCGGTGATCATTTCGGTCACCGGGTGTTCGACCTGAATACGGGTGTTCATCTCGATGAAGTAGAACTGCCCGTCGGCATAGAGGAACTCGAGGGTGCCGGGACCTACATAGTCGATTTTCCGACACATTGCCGAGCAGATGCCGCCGAGCTTCTGACGCGTCTCCTCGTCGATTCCCGGGGCCGTGGCCTCTTCGACGATTTTCTGGTGCCGGCGCTGCACCGAACAATCCCTCTCGCCCAGGTGGATAACCGAACCATGACGATCGCCGAGGACCTGAAACTCGATGTGGCGCGAAGTTTCGAGGTACTTTTCGACATAGAGACTGGCGTTGCCGAAGCTGGCCTCGGCCTCGGTACTCGCCATGTCAAAGGCCTCCCTGAGATCGCCCTCGGTGCGGACGATGCGCATGCCGCGGCCGCCGCCGCCGGCTACGGCCTTGAGGATGATGGGGTAGCCGGTGTCATTGCCGGTTTTTTTTGCTTCTTCATAGCCGGTCAGGGGATGCCACGAACCGGGCAGACAGGGGATCTCGTGTTCAGCGGCGATGCGGCGGGCCGAGATCTTGTCGCCCATTTTGCGGATGGTATCGGAGCTGGGACCGATAAAGCAGAGATCGGCGAGCTCGACGGATTCGGCAAAATCGGCGTTTTCTGCGAGAAAACCGTAACCCGGATGGATGGCCTCGGCGCCGGTCAAATGAGCCGCGCTGAGAATGCAGTCGAAGTTGAGGTAACTGTCCTTGGCGCTCGGCGGGCCTATGCATACGGTCTCATCGGCGAGGCGCACATGCTTGAGGTCGCGATCGGCGCTGGAGTAGACGGCCACCGTTGAAATGCCGAGGTCGCGGCAACAGCGGAGAATGCGCAGGGCGATTTCGCCGCGGTTGGCGATGAGGATTTTGTTGAACACGGCCGCGGCTCAGCCGATGAGCATAAGGGCGTTCTGAAACTCGACCGGCTGGCCGTGTTCGACATAGATTTTCTTGATGATGCCGGAACTCTCCGCCTTGATCTCGTTCATGGTCTTCATCGACTCGACGATGCAGAGGGTGTCGCCGGACGCCACCCGGTCGCCCTCCTTGACGAAGGCTGGCGCATCGGGGCCGGGAGAGGCATAGAAAGTACCGACCAGAGGCGAGGAGACAACAGAGCCGCTCTCCTCCTCGGCGGGCTCGGCCGAAGTCGCCGCTTCAGCCGGTACGGCGGCGGCTGGCTGGATGCCCGGTGCGGCGGCGACACAGGTGGCGGGGGCCACCTCCATATGCCGGCGCAGGCGGACCCGGGAGATGTTCTCCCCTTCAAACTCAAGGCTGACTTCGCTGAGCTCGGCCGTATTCAACAACTCGGCCAGTTCGCCGAGACTTTTGAGGTTGATTTTCATGATTGGAGGTGCTGTCTGGGGGTTAGCTACGGTTGTCGTCTGGTTGCAGGCGCGAGATGGCCTGCCGCAGCGCGTGGCTGTAGCCCTGGCTGCCGAAACCGCAGATGACGCCAGTGGCGATGTCAGAAAAATACGAGAGCCGGCGGAAGGGTTCGCGTTTGTGGATATTGGACAGATGCACTTCAATGAAGGGGATCTCGACGGCGAGGAGGGCATCGCGCAGGGCGACGCTGGTGTGGGTGTAGCCGCCGGGATTGAAAATGATGTATTCAGCCTGGCCGCGGGCGCTGTGAATGCGGTCGATGAGGGCGCCTTCGGAGTTGCTCTGGAAACTCTGCAGTTCGAATCCTGCCTCGGCCGCCATCTGTTGCATGTGCCGGTCGATGTCGGCGAGGCTGTCGCGCCCGTACACTTCGGGCTCGCGGGTGCCGAGAAGATTGAGGTTGGGACCGTGCAGCAGTAAGATCATGGGGCTGGACGCTGAACTGGGCGCAGGAGGCAGGGAATAAAAACAGTCATTATAGCGGTCGGGAGCGCCTTTGCAAAGCGGGGACAGGGGCGGGAAGCCTCAGCTGCAGCCATGGTCCGGGCCCTCGCCTCTCCGTCGCCGCCAGTGCTCGGCGGTCAGGGCGATGAGCTGGCGCGCCACCCGCTCCTTGCTGTGCCGCCCCGTATCGAAAGAGCCGCCGGGCCAGAGAATCGACAGGGCGTTGTCGTCGGCTCCGAAAGGATGGCCGCCGTCGATCCGGTTGAGGGCGATCATGTCGATGTTTTTCTGCGCCATCTTCTGCCGCGCCCGCCTTTTGTCGTCGGCGGCCGTTTCGGCGGCGAAGCCCACGGTGAAGGGGGCCTGCGGACGGGCGGCGACCTCGGAGAGGATGTCGGGGTTGGCCTCGAGCGGCAGGGTCCTGGCTTTGTCCTTGGGGGTCTTTTCGCTGCTCTGTTTTTTCGGCCGAAAATCGCAGACGGCGGCGACGCTGATGAAGATGTCGGCCCCTTCCACCCGCGCCTGGACTTCGCGTCGCATCTCGGCCGCGCTCTCAATGTCGACGCGTTCAATGTTGCCCGGGACAGGGAGATTCATGGGACCGGCAATGAGGGTGACGCGGGCGCCGGCCGCGGCCGCGGCCGCGGCGACGGCGACCCCCATCTTTCCCGAACTGAAGTTGCTGAGATAGCGCGCCGGATCGATGCGCTCGCGCGTCGGGCCGGCGGTCACCAACACCCTGACGCTGTCGAGCCTTAACCGGGAAGGCTCGGTGGAGCTCTTTCCGGCGCTGCCTTCAAGGGCGGCAAAGACGGATTCGGCGATCTCTTCGGGCTCGAGCATGCGCCCCTCGCCGTCCTCCCCGCAGGCGTGCTCGCCGCTGGCGGGCCCCAGCAGGAGAGCGCCGCGGCGCTGCAGTCGGGCGACATTGTCGCGGGTCGCCTCATGGCTCCACATGCTGGGGTTCATGGCCGGAGCCAGAATCAGGGGCCCCCGGTGGCAGAGGGCGGTGGTGCCGAGGATGTCGTCGGCCAGGCCCTGAGCCAGGCGGGCGATGGTATTGGCGGTGGCCGGGGCCACCACCAGCGCCTGTCCCCAGCGGGCCAACTCGATGTGGTCCATGGCGGCTTCCGATTCATTGTCGAAAAGCTCGGTGCGCACGGGCCTCCCCGACAGGGCCTGAAAAGTCAGGGACGAGACGAAACGCTCGGCGCCGGGCGTCATCAACACCTGCACCTCGGCGCCGCGGCGGACGAGCTCGCGCGTCAGCTGCGCCGCCTTGTAGCAGGCGATGCCGCCGGTTACGGCCAGCAGGATGCGCCGCCCTCCAGTGGCGCTGGCATTGGCGGATGATGCCGTCGGGGCGGCTGGGGACGATTTTTTTGCAGGCACGGAAGATTCCTGATGTGGAGGGCAGCGGAGATTCGGCTGCCCAGGCTCTATTTTACGCCTATTGGGGACTGAAGGACAGGGGGGGAGAGAGCGGTTTCATGGCGATATTTTGAGGGAGATTGTTAAATCTGCGAACTAGTGCCGGATTTTTTTTCATTAATCCCGTACATTGCTGTCAGAGGTGCGAGGATCGCATCCCGGCCTGTTTCGACGGGCGAGGCTGTCGGCAGACGGGAATCAGGCTCCCGCGGCCCGCCGCACGGGTATTGAGCCGGGCGCTCCTGCCGGCGGCGCCGTTTTTTCTTTTTCACACCAGCATAGAGAACGCCATTGTCGATTAAAGACTTACCCGCCAGCGAGCGGCCGCGCGAGAAGCTGATCGAGCTCGGCGCCGGTTCCCTGAGCGACGCCGAACTTCTCGCTGTGCTTCTCGGCAGCGGCAGCCGCGACCTCGATGCCCTGTCTCTGGCGCGTCTGCTGTTGAAGAAGTTCGAGGGCCTGCCGCGGCTGCTGGCCGCGCCCCGACGGGATGTCTGCGCCGAGCCCGGCATAGGAGTGGTCAAATACGCGGTGCTCCAGGCCTCGATAGAGCTGCAGCGCCGTTTTCTCAACCGCCAGATGGCGACTCTCGACGTCATCGACTCGCCTCAAATGGCCCAGCGCCTGCTGTCCTGCAAGCTCTGCGGGCTGCGCTACGAAGTCTTCGTGTGCCTGCACCTCGACAGCCAGAACCGCATGATTCAGTTCGAGGAGCTGTTCCGCGGTACGCTCAACATGGCGAGCGTCCACCCGCGCGAGGTTGCCCGTTCGGCGCTCGAGAAGAATACGGCGGCGGTCATCCTGGCTCACAACCACCCCTCGGGGCTGGCCACCCCCAGCACGGCCGATGACAACATCACCCGCAAGCTGCGCGAGGCTCTCGACCTGATCGGCGTCAAACTGCTCGACCACATCATCGTCGGCGACGGCGACAACTACTCCTTCGCCGAACAGGGCAAGCTCGGCTTCTGATGCGGTGCCTGGCTTTCGCGGCTGCGGCAGTTCGCCGGCCTGCGGATGACAACCGAATCAGCGACGCCAGAACTGTGGCGCCACCACCACCACCAGCGTCAGCAACTCGAGGCGGCCGGCGATCATGGCGAAGCTGAGGATGCCGAGTTGCAGATCGTTGAGGGAGCGGTAGTTGGAGGCGACCTCGCCGAGTCCGGGGCCGAGGTTGTTGAGGCAGGCGGCGACGGCCGAGTAAGCGGTCAACAGATCGAGTCCCGAGGCGACCAGGGCGATCGTCAGACAGTAAAACAGCAGCACATAGATTGACCAGAAGCCCCAGATCAGCGGCATGGTGTCGGAACCGGCGAAACCGGAGCCGAATCGGACCACCGTTTGCACCTGGGGATGGATGAGACGTTTGATTTCGCCGACTCCCTGGCGGTAGAGCAAGAGTACGCGGATGACCTTGATGCCGCCGCCGACGGAACCCGAACAGGCGCCGATGCAGCTGAAGGACACCAGCATGAGCGGAATGAAGGGGGGCCAGTAGTCGTAGCCGGTAACGCTGAAGCCCGTGGTGGTGACGACCGATACTGTCTGAAAGGCCCCCTGCCAGAAGGCATGGCTGCCGTCGAAGCCGGCGATGAACCAGAGCCAGAGGGCGACGGCTATGGAGGAGACGGCGAGGATGCGGATATAGACATTGAACTCATCGCTCTGGGAGTAGTGCCTGAAGGTGCGTTGCTGCACGGCCCGGTACATGAGGGCGAAGTTGGTTGCCGACAGGAACATGAAGACCATGGCGACAACTTCGACGGCCCGGTTCTGGAAATAGCCGATGCTGGCATCGTGGGTTGAGAAGCCGCCGATGGCAACGGTCGAGAGGCTGTGCATGGCGGCGTCGAAGGGCCCCATGCCGGCGACCCAGTAGAGCAGGGCACAGGCGAGGGTCAGGGAGATGTAGATCAGCAACAGGGCCTTGGCGGCCGCGGCCAGGCGCGGGCGGATGCGTGCCTCGGCCAGGAGGGAGGGGCCGGAGGTGTCGGCGCGGTAGAGGTTCTGCCCGGAAATACCGAGAAACGGCAGGATGACCACGGCCAGGACGATGATGCCGAGGCCGCCGATCCACTGCAGGAACTGGCGGTAGAAAAGGATCGAACGGGGCAGGTCGTCGAGACCGGAGAGGACCGTCGCCCCGGTCGTGGTCAGCCCGGAGATGCCCTCGAACAGGATCTCCGAGGCGCGCAGTTCAATGTGCTCGCTGAAGGCCAGGGGCAGGGAGCCGAAGGCCCCCAGAATAAACCAGGAGAGCACCAGAATGAGGTAGCCGCTCCTGAGCGAGACCTCGCCGTAGCGGCGGTAGAGCGGCAGGGTGGCGGCCCCGGCGGCGGCGGCTACGGCGGCGGAGTAGACAAAGGAGCGCCAGGTGTCGTCGCCGTCGATGACGGCAAAGATGGCCGGCAGGAGCATCAGCGGTGAAAATCCGATCACCAGCATGCCCAGCGTCAATATCACCTGCCTCCAGCGCATGGCTTCTACCTCTGTCCCTCGCCGCCTGCCCGGCCCCTTAAATGTAGTTAATGTCAACCTGGAACAGCTTTTCCAGCTTGGACAGCTGCCTTTTGTCGTTGATGAAGAAGATCAGGTGATCCTTATCTTCGATGCGGGGGTTGCCGTTGGCGATGATGACTTCCGAGCCGCGGACCAGGGCGCCGACCTCGGTTCCCGGCGGCAGCTTGAGCTCTTTCAGCGTGCGCCCGACCAGCGGCGAGTTTTCCGGGCCGCCGTGGGCGACCGCCTCCAGGGCCTCGGCCTTGCCGCCGAAGAGGGCGTGGACGGCGACGACATCGCCGCGCCTGATGCTGCGCAGCACGGCCCCAAAGGTCATCTCCCGCGGCGAGATGGGGACATCGATGTGGTTTTCCTCCATGATCTCGCGGTAATCGGGTCGATTGAGCAGCACCAGCACCTTGTTCGCTCCGAGGCGTTTCGCCAGCAGGGCCGAGACCATATTGACCTCGTCGTTGTTGGTCAGGGCGCAGAAGACGTCCATCCGGGCGAGGTTCTCCTCGCGCAGCAGGCGGGCGTCGGTGGCGCTGCCGCGCAACACCAGGGTGCGGGAATCCATCTTGAAAGTAAGGTCGCGCACCCGGTCGTTACTGGCCTCGATGATCTTGACGTTGTGCCCTTTTTCAAGCCGTTGCGCCAAGCCTTCGCCGATGTGGCCGCCGCCGGCGATCATGATCTGGGTCAGGGGCTTTTCCGAGCGGTGGAAGGCCCGCATGGCGGTGCGCGCCTGCCTGCTGTCGACGACAAAGGAGACATGGTCATGGACGCGGATCTCGGTGCTGCCCGAGGGAATCAGGGCCTCGCCGCCGCGGTAGATGGACACCACCCGGGCGCTGAAGTTCTTTGAGTGCTGCGGCAGGTCCTTGAGCGACAGGCCGAGGAGAGGGCTGTCAGGTCCGATGACGATGCCGAGAAGGCGTACGCGGCCGTGGGCGAAATTCAGCACCTCCAGGGCTCCGGGGTATTCGATCAGGCTGTGGATGTACTCAGTGACAAGCTTCTCCGGGCTGATGACGACATCGATGTGGAGCCGCCGGTCGCCGCTCAGGAGTTCCTCTTCATTGAGGTAGCCGCTCGAGTGCAGGCGGGCGATCTTGCGCGGCACCCTGAACAGGATCGAGGCGATTTCGCAGGAGAGGATGTTGATTTCATCGCTTTCCGTGGCCGCGATCAGCAGATCGGCGTCCTCGGCGCCGGCGGCGCGCAGCACCTCGGGGTGGCTCGGGTGGCCGACGACGGTGCGGATGTCGAGATCGTGCCGCAGGTCTTCCACACGCTGATCCAGGGTATCGACCACCGTCACTTCGTGGCGCTCGTGAAACAGCTCGCGAACCAGGTCCGAGCCGATCTTCTCGGCCCCGAGAACGATGATCTTCATCGGGCCCTCCCCGTTGAAAAGAAGCTGCCGGCAAATGCATCAGCGGGCCGGGCGCCAGGGCCTGCCGCTTCAGTAATGTCAGTGTCGCAGTGCCCTTCGGCCCCGTTGCCGCCTGATTTTCCCTGTATGATTATAAAAGCCATGGTGAACCTCTGTGAAAGTTGATTCTGGGCAGGACAGCTGCCGGGCAATCACTACAAAGGATAGCGAAAACTGCGCCATTCATGTGCACAGCCCCTCATCGCCGTCTTGAAACGCGTTTCCCATGCGCCTGGTATCGACAAGTTGCTCCAACACTGAAATCGTTTGCGCCCTCGGATGCGGCGAATTCCTGGTCGGGGTCGACAGCGATTCCGACTACCCGCAGGAGATTCTAGCCCCTCTGCCCCGAGTCGGCCGCGACCTCGACCTCGACATCGGGGCCGTTTCCGCCCTCAGGCCCGATCTGGTGCTGGCCTCCCTGACGGTTCCCGGCCATGAAAAGGTCGTTGCCGATCTCCAGGGCGCGGGGCTCGACTGCATCTCCCCTTCGCCGCTGTCGCTTGAGGACCTGTACCGCGACATCCGCGACATCGCCGGCCGTCTCGGGGTCGAGGAGAGGGGAGAGAAATTGATTGAAGACATGCACCGGACCATTCTCAGGGCAGCCGCGGGCGCTGTTTCCAGCCAGGGCCAGCGCGTCCTGATTCAGTGGTGGCCCAAGCCGGTCATGGCGCCCGGCGCGCGCAGCTGGTGTCAGGATCTGATCGAAGCCGTCGGCGGCAGCAACGCTGCCGGCGGCCATGACCGCGCCTGTGTCGAGCTCAGCGACGAGGGTGTAGCCGAGTTGGACCCCGACGCCATGGTGATCTCCTGGTGCGGCGTCGAGCCGATCAAATACCGGCCGAAGGTGCTTTATGAAAACCCCGCCTGGAGTCGACTCAGGTGCATCCTCGAGCGCAGGGTGTTCTGCATCCCCGAGTGCTACCTCGGCCGCCCCGGGCCGAGGCTCGCCGGCGGCGCCCAGCAACTGGCCCGGGTCCTGTCGGCCCTGCGCCCGCGGCAGTGATTCCGTCCCTGCCGGCATGAGTTCTGTCAGTCCGCAACTGACGGCCGCGGGCCTGCCGGCGACCGACCGGGTCCGCGTCTTCGACGAGGAGGGAGGGGAGCGCGAGGTCAGCATCGCCTGCGAGCGCCCCCTGACAATCTACCTTGACCGGATTGAGCTCGTCACACTCATGACCCTGGGAACCGAGCCGGAAAAGCTGGCGCTCGGCTACCTTCGCAACCAGCGGCTGGTCAGTCGTCTCGAGGACATCGCCTCGGTGCAGGTGGATTGGCAAGTGTCGGCCGCCGCGGTTTCATCTCACTCGGGCGAGATTCTCAAAGACCGCGATCTCGGCGGTCGCATCATCACTTCCGGTTGCGGCCAGGGCACCATTTTTGCCAATCTGCTCGAGGAGCTCGACGACATCAGGCTGCGGCCGGTCTCATACAACCGCAGCCAACTCGATCGCCTGCTGCAGAACATGGCGCAGTGCAACGAGGTTTACCGCGCCGCCGGCGCCGTTCACGGCTGCGCCCTCTGCTCGCTCGACGGCGAGATCGAAATCTTTGTCGAGGATGTCGGCCGCCACAACGCCGTTGACGTCATCGCCGGCGACATGTGGCTCAGGGGGGCCGACGGCGGTTCCAGGGTGTTCTACACCACCGGCCGCCTGACATCGGAAATGGTGATCAAGGTCGCCCTCATGGGCGTGCCGGTGCTGGTTTCCCGCTCCGGGGTCAGCGCCATGGGTTTAACATTGGGGCAACAACTCGGCGTTGTCATGATCGCGCGCGCCAAAGGGCGGCATTTTCTGGTCTACAGCGGCCAGGATCAATTCGCTTTCAGCGATTCTCCATCCCCTGAACAAAAATAAAGACCCGACCCTTGAAAGAAACCATCATGCGGGCCCGGCGGCTCAGCGGCGAAAGTCTCAGAGGCCGCCGTATCGGCCTGGAGCGCGAGGCCCTGCGCATCGACCCCGAGGGCCGCCTGGCCCAGACAGGCCACCCGGCCGCCCTTGGGTCGGCTCTGACAAACGCCCGCATCACCACCGACTTTGCCGAGAGCCTGCTGGAGATCGTTACCCCGCCTGTGGCCAATGCCTCCGAGGCCTGGAATGCGCTCGACGACATCCTTCGCTTTGTCCATTCGCAGATCGGCGACGAACTGCTCTGGCCCTGCAGCATGCCCTGCCTGCTCGAGGATGAAGAGATTCATGAAAGCAGATACGGCTCCTCCAATGTCGGCCTCAGCAAGCATATCTACCGCCTCGGCCTGAGCCACAGATACGGCTCCATGATGCAGATGCTGGCCGGCGTCCACTTCAATTTTTCGCTTCCCGCCTCTGCCTGGCCGGAAATCGATGGCAAATCCGGCTCAACCCCAGTCTCTTCAGCCGCCGGCGACGAGGCCTCGGAGCGGTTCCTCGGCCTTGCCCGCAACGCCCTGCGCCACGGCTGGCTCGTGCTTTACCTGACGGGAGCCTCGCCGGTGCTGTGCCCGTCTTTCATCAAAGGGCGCTTCACCCCGGCCCAACACCGCCTGATCAACATGTCCCCGGGCAACATGGGCCAGCCTTCGGCGACCTCGCTGCGCATGGGCTCGATCGGCTACCGCAACACTCCTCTGGGCGGCGATTGCCAGCCCCTGCGAATCTCCATGAACGCCATCCCGTCCTATGTCCGCTCCATGCTGTGGGCCCTGCGTTCTCCCTGCCCGCCCTTTGGCGAGGCGCGTCCCGCAGGCAGCGACCGCTACCGCCAGCTCAGCGGCGCCTGCCTGCAGGTCGAGAATGAATACTACTCCCCAGTGCGCATCAAGTCCAGGCCCCAGTCGGGAGAGATGTTCCTCAAAAGCCTGGTCGAGCAGGGCGTCAGCCACGTCGAGTTGCGACTGCTCGACGTGGACCCGGCAGAGCCTGTCGGCATCTCCCTGCCGGCGCTGCGTTTTCTCGAGGCTTTCATGCTGTTCTGCGCCCTCGACGACAGCCCTCAGTTGACGGAAGGCGAGATCGGGGAGGTCGATGCCAATCTGCTGGCGGTCGCCGAGGCGGGGCGCGACCCCGACACCAGTCTGGTGACGGGCGTCAGTCGCCGGCCGCTGCCGCTTAAAGCCGCCGCCGACCCCGTCATGGAAGGCATCGCCCTTGCCTGCGAGGCCTTGGATTGCGACGCGGGAGGGGATGACTATGCCCAGGCCTGGAATCTCATGAACGAGCGTGTACGGCAAGTGGAAAAAACCCCTTCATCCCAACTGTGCCAGCATTTGCAGGACTCTGCCCTCGGCTTCCGCGACCACGCTCTGGAGCGGGCGCGACACTGGCATGAACTCTACCTGCAGAAGCCGCTGCCAGCAGAAAAACAGGCCCTGTTTGTCGACTGGGCGCGCCTGTCCCTCGAGCGTCAGAAACAGCTCGAGGAGGAGCAGGCATCCCAGCCTTTCCCTGACTTTCTCGATCAATACTACGGCCAACTGGAGAGAGTCGACCGCTATCTCGAGCGGCGCGGATAAAAGCCGCCGGGGCGGGGCGGGAGAGCCCGCAGGAGGCCTCCGGCTGCTTCAGGTCTTCAGTGAATCGAGGGCCCGGGAGATATCCTCGATCAGGTCCTCAATGTCTTCGAGTCCGACAGAGATCCGCAGCAGATCCTCGGTGATGCCCATGGCTGCCCGGTCCGCCTCGCTGATGCGCCCGTGGGTGGTCGTGGCCGGATGGGTGACAGTGCTTTTGCAGTCGCCAAAGTTGGCCGTGATGGAGTAGAGGCGGAGCGCGTCGATCAACTGCCAGGCACGCTCGCGCCCGCCGCCGAGGCGGAGCGACAGGAGCCCGCCGAAGCCTGACTGTTGCCGGGCGGCGAGCTCGTGCTGGGGGTGGTCTTCAAGGCCGGGGTAGAGCACGGCCTGGACGCTCTTGTGGTCACGGAGAAAACGCGCCAGCTTCACAGCGCCCTCGCTGTGTTCGCGCATGCGCAGATCGAGTGTCTCCAAGCCCTTGGCCAGAATCCAGGCGTTCGCCGGACTCAGGCAGGGGCCCGTCGTGCGCAACAGCTGAAACACCTCCCCGGTGTCCTGCCGCGAGCCGACAACGGCGCCGCCGAGGCAGCGCCCTTGGCCGTCGATGTATTTGGTTGCGGAATGGACGACGAGGTCGGCCCCCAGATCCAGTGGCCGCTGCAGGGCCGGCGAGCAGAAGCAGTTGTCGACCGCCAGCCGGATGCCGGCCTTATGGGCGATGCCGGCGATGGCGCCGAGGTTGGCGATTTCCATCATGGGGTTCGAAGGCGTCTCGACAAAGAGCAGTCTGGTACTGCCGCGGATCGCCCGGCGCCAGGCTTCGAGGTCGCAGCCGTCGACGAGGGTCGCCTCTATGCCCCAGCGCGGCAGATAATTGCGAATCAGGCTCACCGTTGAACCGAAGAGGCCGCGGCTGGCGACCAGATGCTCGCCGTTGCGCAGAAACGACAGGAAGAGCGCCGTCGTCGCCGCCATGCCGGAGGCGAGAGAGACCGAGGCCTCGCCTCCTTCGAGGGCGGCGAGGCGGTTGTTGAACAGCTCTACGCTGGGGTTGGTAAAGCGCGAATAGACATTGCCCAGCTTGCGCTCGGCGAAATAGTCAGCTGCCTGTTCGGCGTTCTCATAGACGAAGCTCGAAGTCAGGTAGAGCGGCTCGCAGTGCTCGCGCTCGGGAGTGCGGCGGCTGCCGCCGCGCACGGCACGGGTGCGCGGACGCCAGTTGGGGGCCTTTGGTGCCGGGGCCATCAGTGGGGGAAGCTGTGTCCCTGCTCGAGGCACAGCAACAGCCATTTCTGCCAGAATAGATTCGCCCGCCACACCTTTTCGATGTCGAAGCGGTCGATGTCCCTGCCGTCGAGGACATCGACCTCGGCCGCCTTGGCGTCGAGGTAGAGGATGGCCTCGAGGTGCGGTTCGATCCAGACATCGGTGCCGACTTCGAACTCGTGGCCGAAGCGGAGCCGTCGTGTGTAGGGCGCGTCATACAGGATTTCGACCCTGAGCGGCGGGCAGCCCGCCGGTGCCGACACCCTCATCTCTCCCGGCTTGCAGTGTTTCAGTTCGCCGATCAGATCCTGGCTCAGGCGGAAATTGTGGTCGCAGATGTGATCGAGAAGCGCGAACATGGTTCGATGCCTCTGCCGGCGGGGGTGCAGGGGTTGCGGGTGCATGGGCTTCACTGGGCGGGGGCCCTCCTCCAGTGCGTGAAGGAAAACCTGCCGTAAAGGGCCCAGAGGGCGAGGAAGAGCGCAAAGGAGACCCACTCGGCCAAGCCGAAATAGGAAGCCAGGATGCCGACGGCGGCGGTGGCCACCGCCAGGGCCAGCAGCAGACAGAGGACTTGGGAGTTATTGAAGCCGAGCGACAGCAGCAGGTGGTGGATGTGGGTGCGGTCTGGGCTGAAAGGCGAGCGGCGATTGAGAAGGCGGCGAATGCAGAGGGTCATGGCATCGGCCAGGGGCAGGGCGAAAATCCACAGGGCGACGACCGGCTCCATGGCCCGATTCTCCCCCTGGGACAGGGCGATCAGGGCAAAAGAGATGACAAAACCCAGGGCCATGCTGCCGGCGTCTCCCATGAACAGGCTGAAGCGCGATTGCCGGGAGGCACCCAGGTTGAGCAGGAAAAAGGCGCAGGTGGCGGCGGCCAGCAGCAGCGGCAAGGGAAAGAGCTCGTGCCGGGGGCCGGCGATGAAGGCGAGGGCGGTGAGGGCGATCAGGGCCAGACCTGCCCCGAGGCCATCGATGCCGTCGACCATGTTGGCGGCGTTGATGCCGCCAGTGACGGCGAAAACCGTCAGCGGCAGGGCGAGCCAGCCGATCTCGAGGATGCCGATTCCGGGCAGCAGTTGACCGAGATCAACCAGTACGATCTCTGCCCCTGCCGCCATGACGATGGCGGCGGCGATCTGCACGGCGAAGCGCAGGCGGTGCGACAGTTCAAAGTGGTCATCAGCGGCGCCGAAGACAACCAGGGCAGCGCAGCACAGCAACAGATAGGGGTTCCACGGGTGGGAGCCGTGAAGCAGGGCCCAGAGCGGTAAAAAGATCGTGAAGATGGCGATGCCGCCCACCAGTGGCACCTGCCCCTGATGATGCTTGCGCTCGCTGGGGCGGTCCACCCAGCCCCAGCGAAGGGCCAGC
Organism: Candidatus Porifericomitales bacterium; assembly: GCA_965237735.1. Taxonomy (GTDB): domain Bacteria; phylum Pseudomonadota; class Gammaproteobacteria; order CBDEFV01; family CBDEFV01; genus CBDEFV01. Next base: position 161,238 of record CBDEFV010000002.1, read on the forward strand.
GGCCGCAGGGCGAGGGCGAGGGCCAAGGTCGCGACAAAGGCGGTCAGGGCTTGAAGGGCGAGAGGCATGGGGGCGTAAAAGCGAAGTTAATAAAGTTACAGAAAGCGACTGGGGGCACTTGTTGCAGGATGGTTTGGTCAGGGCTCTGAAAGAGAGCGCTGGAGTCCGGTTGGCGCCGGCCCGACGGCGGGGCCCTCCGGCTTGAGTTGTCCTGAGAGCCGTCTTCGGGGGAGAGCGTCTCTGGATGCCATGGGGCTCGAAAGACGCATTATATTAGAGATAGTTTAGCCGCGCCTGTTGCCCCAGGCAAGTCGGCGGCCTCTTCTCGCTCTCGTCGCCCCTGTTTTATCCATGAAGCCCAGGATTTCCTCTTCAGACCCCATGACTGTAGCCCTGGCTTTTACCGGGGCTTCGGGCCTTCCCTTCGGCCTCCGCCTCGGCGAACTGCTGATCGCCGGGGGCTGCCGCCTCTGGCTGATGCTGTCAAAGCCAGCGCGGCTGGTCTACCGGTTACGACTGCGACGACAAGCTGCCTGCGGGGACGAATGAGACCCGGAAATACTTCGCCGAACGCTGGTCCGCGCCTGAAGGCATGCTCGAAGTCTTTGGCGAGAGTCAGTGGACGGCGCCGCTGGCAAGCGGCTCCAATCCCCCCGACGCCATGGTTGTCTGCCCCTGTACCTCGGGAACCCTGGCGGCCATGGCCGCGGGCCTGGCGGATACCCTTATTCTGCGGGCCGCCGATGTCGCACTCAAGGAGCGCAGGGATCTGATTCTCATGCCGCGCGAGATGCCGTTCTCGGCGATTCACCTGGAAAATATGCTCAGGCTCGCCCGCGCCGGCGCCCTCATCATGCCGCCGGTGCCGGCTTTTTACACCCGCCCGAAGACGATCGACGATGTCGTCGATTTCGTTGTCGCGCGCGTACTCGACCAACTGGGCCTGCCCCATGAGTTGCAGCAGCGCTGGAGCGGCGGCGAAGTCGACCCGGACTAGAGCCGGGGCGGGGCCTCAGGGGGCCTTTCTGGGCCGGTCTTTGAACAGGGCCTCGGAGCAGCGGGCATGATATTTTTCACGCAGGCCCGGCGGCAGGTCCTTACAGGCGCCTTTGCGATAGCCGCGCTCGCGGAACCACTGGGAGGCCTCGCGCGTCGCCAGCACGAGCCTCGTCAGGCCCTGCTGCCAGGCTTGATTCTCGACATGATTCAGCAGGCGGCTGGCGATGCCGATGCCCTTGTAGTCTGCATGAGTGGCGACCGAGGCGATTTCGCCGACGCCGTCTCCATGTCGGTAGAGGGCGGCGCAGCCGATGACGGCGCCGTCGCGTTCGGCGATGTGAAAGCTGTCGATGTGCAGCTCGAGGTGCTTGTGATCCCGCGACAATAAAGTCTCCTTCTCTTCCAGCGGCCGCGTGATCTCGAGGATGCCGGCGATGTCGTCGGTGCCGGCGCGCCGCAGCAGGCGATAGGGCTCGCCGGTGACAAGGATGCCGATGCCGTCGCGGGTGAAGAGCTCCTGCAGCAGACTCTCGCCGTGGCTGCCGTCCAACAGGTGGATGCGGCGCACTCCGTGGCGGCAGCAGCGCGCGGACTCGCGCAGCTCGCGCGCCAGGGGGCCCTGGACCCCGGCGGCAGCTTCTTCGGCTGCCCGTGGAATCATGTCGAGCGGCAGCGGCGGATAACCCTTGAGTGTCGGCGGCCCGGCGCAGAGCCGCACCAGTTTTTCGGCGCGCAGGGCAATGGCGCTCTCGCGGGCAACTTCGAGGGCGTCGAGGACGAGGGTCTCTCCGGTCGAGGAGTAGGCGAGAGAGGGCACGACGACGACGCCGTCCTCGGCCAGGTGGCGGCCGAGGTGCTGGCTGTCGATGTTGCGCACCCGGCCGCTCCAGCCGTGATCGAGACCGCGCGGGCGGCCGATGGGCTGGGCTCTGATGTAGTTGCCCGAACTGATGTGGATGCGGGGATTGCCGATGCGCGGCCCCTGGAAACTGGCAGCGGACAGCTGCCGCTCGAGTTCGATCTGCGTCGAAAATTCAATCTGGCGGGCGACTTCAAGGCCCTTGTCGTCGAGGATGGCACGGCCTTCCTCGCCCTTTTGCAACAGGCCGGCACCCTTGAGGGCGCGCTCGATCTCAGAGGCGGTGTCAGGGGCGAGCAACAGGCGGATACCGAGGTGGGCGAGGACGCTGAAATCCCCAGCCAGTTCGAGGCCCCGCTCGCCTGCCAGCAGAGACGACGGGAAGGAGAGGACGAAGGTCGCGCCGCGGTAGGCACTGACGTAGGGCGCAGCCTGGCGCAGAATGCGCGCCAGCCGTTCGCTTTCAGCGGCGTTTGCGGAGGGGGGCTGGGATCTCGGCATGGGAGTGTGCGAATACAGGATGGAAGCGCCGCAGGAGGCGGCCGCCAAACCTTATATATTAACAGCCCCGGCGCTTCTCGGCAATGGGGCCAGCCCACCCTGGCCCTCAGGGCGTATAGAATGGAGGAATCCCGACTCCTGCTGCTCTGCAGGTCCGGGCCGGGCGGCCCGGATTCTTTTGTACCCTTTTGTGTCTCCATGCCGATCTTTCGATGAAAACCTGCGATGTCCTTATTGCCGGCGGCGGTATCGTCGGCCTGGTTCTCGCCTGCGCCCTCGGGGAGCGGGGCCTGGAGGTGCGCCTCGTCGAAAAGAGCGAGCCGTCGCCGCCGAAAGGCTGGAAAGGAGCCGATCTTCGGGTCTCCTCGATACATCTGGGGGCCCAGCGGGCCCTGGTCAATCTGGGGGCCTGGGGCGATTGCAGCCAGGCGTCGGCGCAGCCGTTTTCACGCGTTGAAGTCTGGGAAGAGGGCTCCTGGGCGCGGGGGCTGTTCGATGCGCTGAAAATCGGCGAGCCCTGTCTCGGTTGCATCGTCGAAAACCGCGCCCTGCGCCACGACCTCTGGCAGCGTCTGCAGGGCATGGACAATGTCGCATTCATGGTGCCGCAGGAACTCTCGTCGATTGCGCCCGCCGGACGGGGGTGGAAGCTGTCTTTTGACGGCGGCGGCGAGCTGCGGCCGCGCCTTCTGGTCGGCGCCGAGGGCCAGCGCTCGCGGGTGCGCTCCTGGGCCGGTCTCGACGGCCATCAGGAGGCCTACCCGCAGCAGGCGCTGGTAGTCTGCATCAGGCGGCCGATCGAGGCCGGCGATTCGGCCTGGCAGTATTTCACGCCCGAAGGGGCCCTGGCCTATCTGCCGCTGACCGCCAGACGCGTGTCTCTGGTGTGCTACCGCCCGCCGGCGACAGTAGAGGCGCTCAAGGCCCTCGACGATGAGGCCCTGAGCGCGGAACTCAGAGCCCTGTATCCGGCTGAGCTCGGCGAAGTCGAGGCGATAGAGGGCCGCGCCTCCTTCTCCCTGCAGCGCCACCATGCCCGCAGCTATTGCAGGCCGGGGCTGGTCCTGATTGGCGATGCCGCCCACAGCGTCCATCCCCTGGCCGGTCAGGGCCTGAATATGGGTATCCGCGATGCCCTGCTTCTCGCCGAAGAGGTGTGGGAGGCGCGGCAAGGCGGCCTCGAGATCGGCTCGGAAGAGGCTCTGGGGCGCTACGAAAAGCGCGCCCGCTGGCACAATCGCCTCATGGCGGCGGCCCTGCACTCGACCTACGCCGGTTTTTCTCTTACACCGCCCTGGCTTAAAGGGGCCCGCTCCCTCGCCCTTGCCGCCACCCACCTGCCGTGGAGCCAGCGCCTGCTGATTCGCTTTGCCTCCGGCCTCGACGCCTGGGTGCCGGCCAAGATGAAAGCCGCCGTCTGAGCCTGGCTTCGACCACAGAAAGTCTGGTAAGGGGCCTTTTCAGCGATCCCCCAAGGCCGTATTTCCGTCGCCGCAATCGAGGCCCGACGGCGACAAAAATTCAGGCTGTGGCTACAGCCGTATAAGTCCCTTTATAATCATGGGAAAGCAGCGAGCAACCTCTGCCGTCACGCCCTGCTCCCTGCAGTCTGCCCCCTTCCTGTTCTCAATAAGCCGGTACGCCCAGTGACATCAGCTCCCTTCAACACCCTCAGGAACTTCACCGCCGCCGGTGAAAACTACGCCTATCAGTCCCTTCCCGCCCTGGCCGAGGCGGGATTGGGCGAAATCGCGCGCCTGCCGGTCTCAATACGGGTCGTGCTCGAGTCGGTTCTGCGCAACTGTGACGGCAAGGCTGTCACCGAAGAGCATGTGCGCCAGCTGGCCAACTGGCAGCCGCGGGCCGAGCGCACTGAGGAGATTCCATTTGTCGTCGCCCGCATCGTCGCCCAGGACTTCACGGGCGTACCCCTGCTCGCCGATCTCGCAGCCATGTGCGATGCGGCCGACGGCGGCGAAGTCTCGCCTCGGGTGCCGGTTCATCTGGTCGTCGACCACTCGGTGCAGGTCGATTATTTCAACGCCAGCGATGCCATGGTGCGCAACATGCAGCGTGAATTCGAGCGCAATCGCGAGCGCTACCGCTTCCTCAAATGGGGCATGTCGGCGTTCGATAACTTTGAGGTCGTGCCTCCGGGCGTCGGCATCGTCCACCAGGTCAACCTCGAATACCTGGCGTCTCTTGTCATTGAGCGCGACGGCGTCTGCTATCCCGACACCCTTGTCGGCACCGATTCCCACACCACCATGATCAACGGCCTCGGCGTCGTCGGCTGGGGCGTGGGCGGTATTGAGGCCGAGGCGGCCATGCTGGGTCTGCCAGTCTATCTCCTGGCTCCTGACGTCGTCGGCGTCAACCTCAAGGGATCTCTCGGCGCCGGGGTCACGGCCACCGATCTGGTGCTGACCCTGACGGAAATGTTGCGGCGGGAGCAGGTGGTTGGCAAGTTTGTTGAATTCTACGGCGAAGGCGCCGCTTCCCTGCATGTGACCGACCGCGCCACGGTCGCCAACATGGCGCCCGAATACGGTGCGACCATGGGCTTTTTCCCGGTCGATGAGCACAGTTGCGAGTACATGCTGGCGACGGGCCGCGACCCGCGCCTGGTCGAGCGGGTGCGCGCCTATTATCAGGCTCAGGGTATGTTTGGCATGCCGCGGGCGGGCCAGTGCGATTACAGCCGTGAGCTCGAGCTCGATCTCTCTCAGGTCAAAAGCAGCGTTGCCGGGCCCAGGCGCCCGCAGGATCGCATCGATCTCGATCGCGTGCCGTCCGAGTTCCACCGTCTGCTGCAGGCCCCTGTGGCCGATGGCGGCTACGGCGTCAAGGGACCTGCCCGGCGGGCTCAGGTCGCGGGACAGGACTTCGATGTCGGCGATGGCGATGTCCTGATCGCCGCCGTCACCTCCTGCACCAATACCTCCAACCCCAGCGTCATGATCGCCGCCGGCCTCGTCGCCCGCAACGCCGTCGCCCGCGGCCTGAAGGTGCACGGGCGCGTCAAGACCTCTCTGGCCCCCGGCTCCCGCGTCGTCGCCGACTACCTCAAAGAGGCCGGGCTCATGGAGCCGCTCGAAGCCCTGGGCTATCACATCGTCGGCTACGGCTGCACCACCTGTATCGGCAACTCCGGTCCCCTGGTTCCAGGGGTGGAAGAAGCCCTGGGCGAGAGCGGCGCCGTCGGCGTGTCGGTGCTGTCGGGCAACCGCAATTTCGAAGCCCGCGTCCACCGCGCCCTCAAGGCCAATTTCCTCATGAGCCCGCCGCTTGTCATCGCCTACAGTCTCGCCGGCCGCATCGACATCGATTTCGACGGTGAACCCCTGGGCGAAGACACCGAGGGCAAGCCGGTCTATCTGGGCGAGCTCTGGCCCTCTGCAGAGGAGGTCAAGGAGTTCCTGCACTACGCCATGAACCCCGACCGCTACCGCCAGCGCTACAGCGACCTGGGCAGCGACCTGCCGCTGTGGCAGGAAGTTTCGGCGACCGACGAAAAGAGCTTTAATTGGGAGAGCAAGTCCACCTACATCCGCTGTCCGCCCTTTCTGGAGGATCCCGCCGAGGGCCTGCCAACCGAGATCACCGGGGCCCATGCCCTGGCGATTTTTGGCGATTCGGTCACGACCGACCACATCAGCCCCGCCGGCAGCATAGAAGAGAGCTCTCCAGCCGGCGTCTATCTGCGCGAACACGGTATTCCCCAGGCCGACTTCAACACTTACGGCGCAAGGCGCGGCAATCACGAAGTCATGATGCGCGGCACCTTCGCCAACATTCGCATTCGCAATCTCATGGTGCCCGGTTCCGAGGGCGGCATTACCCGGCATGTCCCCAGCGGCGAAGACATGCCGATCTACGATGCCGCCATGCGCTACCGCGAGGAGGGCAGGCCGCTCTTTATCTTCGCCGGCCGCGAATACGGTTCGGGTTCGTCGCGCGACTGGGCTGCCAAGGGATCGCAGCTTCTCGGCGTGCGTGCCGTCATTGCCGCCAGTTTCGAGCGCATCCACCGCAGCAACCTCGTCGGCATGGGCGTGCTTCCCTGCCAGTTCCGTGAGGGAGAAGGCGTCGCCGAGCTCGGCTTGAACGGCACTGAGACCTTTTCCCTTGAACTCGGCCAACTGCGCCCGCTGCAGGACGCGACCCTGCGAATTCGGCGGGCCGATGGCAGCGAAAGCACGACCGAAGTGAGGGTGCGCATCGACACAGCGATCGAGATCGAGTATTTCCGGGCTGGCGGTATTTTGCCCTATGTGCTTCACAGCCTCAGTGCCCAGGCCGCATAATCAGGGTTGGAAGACTCTGCAAAATCCTCGATGGAACTGTAGCAGCGAACAGAGACGCAGGGCCCTGAACCGAATCAGAACCTGATGCAAGACTGTATATCTAAATAAGGAGGTATTCCTTTGTCCCAGAGAAAACTTTTTGGCACCGACGGCATCCGCGGTCAGGTTGGCGGCAATCTCATGAATGCCCGCCAAGTGTTGAAGCTCGGCTGGGCGACCGGCATGGCCCTGCCGGCGCACCCGACCAAGCGGCGGCGTGAAGTCCTGATCGGCAAGGATACCCGCGTCTCCGGCTATCTCTTTGAAGCGGCCCTCGAGGCCGGCCTCGTCTCAGCCGGCATCAATGTCCTCATGCTCGGCCCTCTGCCGACTCCGGGCGTGGCCTACCTGACAAGGGCTTTCAGGGCCTCTGCCGGCATTATCATCAGTGCCTCGCACAACGCTTTCGAGGACAACGGCCTCAAATTTTTCAACTCCGACGGCTTCAAGATGGGCGATGCGCTGGAGAACAGCATAGAGGCCCTGATGTCGGAAGACCAGGCAACAGTGCCGTCGCGCCAGCTCGGCAGTGTCCGCCGCGTCGACGACGCCAGCGGGCGCTATGTCGAGTTCTGCAAAAGCACTTTTCCGCGCGGGCTCAACCTCGCCGGCCTGCGGGTGGTCGTCGACGCCGCCAACGGGGCCGCCTACAAGGTCGCCGGTTTGGTCTTTTCCGAGCTCGGCGCCGAGGTCATCGGCATCGGCAACAGCCCCAACGGGCGCAACATCAATGAAGACTGCGGCACTGAAAATATTCAGATCCTGCGCAGCCAGGTTCTCAGGCATAAGGCCCATGCCGGTATCGCCCTTGACGGAGACGGGGACCGCCTCCTCATGGTCGATGCCCAGGGCGGGATTCTCGACGGCGATGCACTGTTGTATATCCTTGTCCGCCAGCGCCAGTTGAACAAAATTGAAATCAAGGGGATCGTCGGCACCCAGATGTCGAATCTCGGCCTCGAAAGGGCCATCACTGCGGCCGGCCTCGAATTTTTCCGCGCCGATGTCGGCGATCGTCATGTCGTCAAGGCCATGAAGGAGCGCAATTGGCCGATTGGCGGCGAGCCCTCGGGGCACATCATCTGCAGCGACTATTCGACGACTGGCGACGGCGTCATCGGCGCCCTGCAGGTGTTGCGCCACATGAAAGAACAGGGCAAGTCGCTGGAAGAGCTGCGCTCCGGCATGGTGCGCTATCCGCAGAATATCGTCAATGTCAAAATGGTCAAGGGTTTCGAACTCGACGGCAACCCTGAAGTCGAGTGCCTGATCGGCCGGGTGAACGGCTCTCTCGACGAGGAGAGCCGCGTTTTTCTGCGCCGCTCGGGCACCGAAGAAGTGGTGCGCATCATGGTCGAGGGACGGGTGGCGAAACAGGTGGAAGAGGCATCGAAAATGCTCTCCGTCGAACTGGCCAAGATCATGTCCAACAGCCGCAGCAAGGCCCGCAGGGCCAGTGTTCCACTCTAGAGGCCAGGCGGTCTCAGGGGGGCGTCGGCACCCCCACTCGCCTGAGTCATGGCCTTCCGGGTTGCCGATGGGATCCAGCAGCCGCGATTCCCGACGGATATTGAAGATTTTTTCTGTTATAATCAGGGCGACTCTATGGGGGCGCACTTCTGGTTTCGACGTGTGCATCAAAGCCTGAGGAGCATGCCGAGGCGCAGTGACCTCGTAAATACAGCTGCAAAACTATAGTTGCCAAAACCGACAACTACGCTCTGGCTGCTTAAGTAGCCAGACTGTCGCCCATCCGGCCCACAGGGTGGAACGATGGTCATACAGTGGGATCGGATCTCGCGGTTCTCTAAGAGCGCGGTCTTAAATTTTTCAGGAGATAGTCGCCGGCCTTCCTGCCGGTCGGGCAGTCGGCGGCGAATACAAGGATCGGCTAAGCATGTAGCCGCCTGAGGCAGCGAGTTCACGGACGGGGGTTCGACTCCCCCCGCCTCCACCAATTTCCACAGCCGCCGGCAGTCCGGCGGCCTCAACAGCACCAAGCCCTTGGCCGCAAAGTCTTTTGAGGCAAAGGACCGGGCCACCCCGTTCGACCCTTTTGAGACTCTGTGCCAAGCCCTATCAAAAAAGCCAGGAAGTGGTTGTTGAAACGTACAGGGCGATGTTTGCGGGCGGCTTGGAAAGCCTGCCGTGAGCCTTGGTGGAAAAATATACAGGTAACAAGGTCCGGCAAATGGGATATCGACCTGATTCTGAGCCGGTTGGAAGACTACGTCATCATCAGGATGAGCGATGCTTTTCCCGACGATTTCCTCGGCAAGGATGTGGATATCCTGACGGGTGATCTTTTTGCATGTCTGCAGAACATCAAAAGCATCCAGTTTGACCAGAAGTTTAAAATTCGTGTGAAGGATGTTGAATGGAACGCCTCTTATAACCTGGCAGGATTTTACGTCCAGAATTCCATGCGGGGACGGCACTATCAGGTGGATGTCCTCTGCGGCTCCAGACTGGTGGTCCAAGTACGACCTGTACCAGAGGTTGCCCTGCAGGAAGCTTGTCATCAAAGATGGCTATTACAGAAAGGTGCTCCGCAACAAGACCTTGATTCGTCGGGGTTCCCTTGAATGCCATGTGCCCGGGGCCCAGGAGGATCCCGTGCTCCGGTATGTGGAGTATTACGAGAAGAAGAACATCAGGCCAGACAAGATAAGACATCTGCACTACATTCAACAGCACTATCCTCAGGTGGCGGACTCACACCAGGAGCTCCTGAAGGAGCCGGATATTGCCTTGGTTGACAGCAGATATGATTCCTTCATTGTTTGGGGTCCCGGCATTTCATATGTAGATGGAATCCTGAAGGGAGTGGCTTCAAACCCCGACTTCAGGATACTGTTGTGCAGAAAATACGATCCTGCATCCCTGAGAAACTTCATCAAAGCGGTTTACAGGCTTGACACCACACCAATGAAGCACATCCGCTCAAAAACAAGGTACCTTGTCCATCCCTCCCACCCATCCACTCTGTTCTTCATTCTTTTTCTCAACAGGAACCTGAAGAGAAAAATGTACAACCAGAACAAGGCCTACGAAGTGTGCAAATGTGAAAATGTGGAAAAACTGAAGTGGAATCTCCGCGCTCAATACAACCCTCGACACCCGAACAGGAATTACAGCATAAGTAAACGACTGCCCCCTGGCATCAAGTATGAACATGTGCTGCATGCCATGGACAGAGAAGAGGAAACCCGTTTCATCATGCGTCATTTGGGGCTGCGCTTTCCTGAATTCTATGATGCCGATCCGGGTAGAAGCCCCGAGATCCCTGCTTTTTTGAGGAATAGGCGGACAGCTGCGATCATGCGGGTAAAGATCGATGAACTGAGGGTCAATCTCCTGGAGGAGGGAAGGGTCTGCATTGAAGACAGTCCGCATTTTTCTTATGTTGGAGGCGACCGGAAAGTTTATATCCTTTACTGGGGAAAGCATCGTGGGATGAGGCTGAAATATGATTGCTCCCCTTATGCGTTTGATTTGCTGATAAAAAACTTCGACGCGGAAAAATACAATGATCAGCAGGATCGTCTGATTTTGGTTTCACATGATTTTGTAATCCTGGATGGAGCCCATAGAGCCAGCATTCTCAAACACAGAGGCATTGAAACCGTCAAAGTGGCGCTTCTCTCTCCCTGAGCCCGGCGAGGTCCGGAGTTCGGAGTCCTGTTGATCTTCGCCGTCAGCAATTCCGGAGCCCTTCGGCGAGGGCAGTCGGAGAATGTGGGGCGGCCTCCTCATTGCTTTTCACGTCAGGGTCAGAGGCATCGGCCCTGAAGCGAAGGAATAATCTTTCAATCCTGCAGGCAGGGGACTATCGGGATTTTCTCTCCTCTGATCGCCTCTGGCTGAGGGTGACGCCCCTTTCGTCTTTCCACACCAGGGGGCCGGTTTTGTTGTGGCCGGCAATGATGCTGGCGGCGGTCGAGGAGGAGCTGAACTCAAAATCCCTGCTGAAAAGCAGGAAGGCCTCCTGTTCGGTGAGGACGCCGTCCTGTTTTAGTTTTTCCCACCCCCGGCGGTAGCCCGGACGTGTCGAAGGGCTCAGGGTCTTGCTGCTGGTGCTGCCCCGCACCACCAGAAAGCCACTGGCGGTGACGGGGCTCTCCAGTTTTTGCCTTTGAGGTGGTAGGTCGATTGATTGCCGCTTTTCATGGGAGCCCGGTCGGGGGTCCGACGGTCGACTGGGTTTGGCGGTTTCGCATTGTTTCCTCTCGGGGTCAGACGGCAGCGGCTGTAACGTTGCGATCGGCGCTCTATCAGGATTTGGGCTGCATCAACATGAAGGCGGCGCTCTGGGGGTCCCTGCTGCCGGCGATGAAAACATGCTTGATGTCCATCTTTTCGAGGAAGGCGTCGCCGCCCAGGGCCCGGGCCTGGGCTATGGAGGCGTCAATGTCTTCAACCATGAAGTAGCAGCACCACTGGGGGGGCGCTCCCTGCATCTGTTCCCCGCTCAGCTGTATGATGCCGGCGACGTGATTGTCGCCAAGCTTCATGAGGGTGTAGTCCTGGCCATTGGCCATCTTCTCGTCCTGGGTGATGATCGGGAACACCTTGCTGTAGAACGCCTTCGGCACTTCGCGATCGCCGGTCATCAATTCCGTCCAGCCGACGGCTCCAGTTTCGCCCTTGACTTCGGCGCCGATATGATCCCCGGGTTGCCAGATGCTGAAGGTGGCTCCCTGAGGGTCCTGTATCACAGCCATGATGCCGGCCGTGAAGACGGCCGAAGGGCCGGATATGACGGTTCCGCCGGCCTCCTTTGCCAGATTCGCCGAGTCCTGGGCGTCCTCGACGGTGAAATAGACGCGCCAATGCGGCGGCACGCCCTCTTGGGCCATGTCCGCTGTCATTTCGAACGAAGCCGCCACCTTGCGGTCGCCGAGTTGATGCATGGTGTAGATCATACTCTCGCCGACAGGGTTATCCTCAGAAGTCCAGCCGAAGAGGTTGTTGTAGAAGTCCTTGGCGGCCTTGCCGTCGGAAGTGTTCAGTTCATACCAGGAGGGAGTGCCTGGCGCGTACCTGGTCAGGGTTGTCATCTGTGGCCTCGCCTTGAAGTGCGTGCTGTTGCGGGAGCGGAAGTGTCGCTTCGGGGTGGTTCCCTCTATATTATCGCCAAGTACGGCAGTAAAAGGGCTGCTAGCGGACATTTCCTCCTTTCTGATGGGCCCTGAATTCAGGGCAATGGAGGCAGCCTTGCCTTGGTGCTGCCGGCTCAGCCCTGCGGCAAGGCTCCTGTTTTGCGGGTTGCCGTTTATATTATGCTCAGCCGTCGCCGAAAGCGGCTTCCATGAGCCCGTTGACGCGATAGACGGGGCTTTTGGGTTTTCTCGGCCTTGCATCAGACGGAGGGTGCATCGGAGCGATGATGCTCTTGATGAAGCAGTAGCGATAGAAACGATCGAGCGACTGCCAGTGGAGACCGGTATCCTCCTTGAGCATTTTGTGACTGAAGATGGGTCGGCGGAAAAAAGCGTCGAGTATCTGCTGGCCGAACCTCGAGCGGGGGAGTTGCATGGCGATATATTGTTTCCTCCTGTAGAGTTCGACGATGCGTTCGGCCCGCGCCTGATCCCGTCGCGCCTGGTCGCGGAGGCCGCGGAGGAAGAATTGGCGCCAATGGCTGCCGTCGCCGTCACGCGCTTGAATGACAAGGGAATCTTGGTATTCCTCGGGGTGGTCGGCCAGGTATTCACTGAGACAGAAAAGAGGATGGGCGAGAAGACCATGCCTGTACAACGACAAAATCACCAGCATGCGCAGGGTATAGCCGCTGTTGCGGACAAAGGGAGGCGAGATGTCGCCCTCTGCGCAGAGGGCGGCCAGCCGCATCAGCAGGTCGGGCTCCTCTGGCCGGGAGAAGTGCCGCTGCCAGAAATCCTCGCCCTGGCGGTGCGCGGCAGTCGGAAAGATGAGCCAGTTCTTGATGAAGCTATGGCTGCTGCTGGGTCTGTCGGAAATGTCGAGAAAATGGCGTCGATGCAAATCTTTGGCGAAGTCACCGCCCCAAGGCTGCTCAGTTGCCCGCTCCATTGTCGCCTGAATCGCCTGGACGCAATGCTGCGCCTTGCCGGTGTCCTGCTTGTACCAGGGATGGGGCAGAGGCGTGAGAAGCCCGGCCTCCACCCTCAGCACATCCTCGACCTGAACGCATGCCCCTTCGAGCCAGCAGGAGCAAACCGCCTCCCGCAGGACAAAAAGAGGAGGGAGCAACTGGCTTTCCAAGCTTCCAGCGATGACCCTGCTGTACGCACTTAAGGCCGCCCGAGCCTCCCTGCTCAAACGATCAAGGCTTTCCCGTCCTATGGGTGCGCGCTTTGCCGGGTTGGATTGAAGAAACTCCAGCTTCCTGACCTCGGGGTTCAGGGCGGACCCCTCCGAGACGGAGTCCCGTTTTCGCAGATCTGATGCCTTGTGCGCCGGCTTGTATCTCGGCGGCCTATAGTGGGGTAACTCGATTGAGGAAGATCTTTTTTGACGGGCTCCATTCATGGCGATCAGGGACCGGGAGTTGAGGATAGATGAAGGCTGGGGAGAAGGGGAGAGTCGCCGGAGACCGGAAGTAGTAATCATATACTGAATACATTAATATGAATTGAATAATGATAATTCTTTCAATAACATGTATCTTATACAAAAGTAAATTATACAAACAAAATTCTCAATATTATAACCCTGAGCAATCATGCCCGGTGCGTTCTCTGGGTGCCCCGATTGGAGCGCTGCTCGAAAATACGCTTTGGAGTCCCGCCGTCTGCCAGGCTTCCGCAAAGTCTGGGCTGGCGGGCTTCCGCCCTGCGCCCGTCCCCTTTTTGTCCATCCGTTTCCCAAGCCTTTGGGAGCCGGGGTTTCCGCTGTCGACGACCGCTCTCCGCGGTCCGTTTTCGTCGGCTTCCGCCTTTTGTTGCAGTTGCGGCAGAAGAAGGAAGCCTTGGTGAAGTGTCCGCTATCCTGGGGTCCGCCGGCGGCCCTTTTCGGGGGAAGCGTCCGCGACGGACAGGCGTCTTTGCCAGGGTTCGACTGAAAAGGGAGAAAGGTTCTCCGGGACGGCGGCGGATTGGCTCCTGAGGGTGCGCTCGCGCTATAATCAAAAGAAGTCTATCGGCGAAACTCAAGCCATGCGATTCCCCGCACGACTCCCGGTGTTTCGCAGTGCCAACAGATACCAGGCCAGGCGGCTTAATGGCTGAATTGCACGTCCTGCGGTGGTTGCCGCCTCTTTTCCCCCCTTCCACTTCCTGCTTGGATGAACGTCACAGCACTCAGCCTTGAGCGCATACGCGAGTTGGCCTACAGTTGCCTGACAGCCAATGGCTGCGACCATGAAAATGCCGATGCCCTGGCCAACACCCTGACTGACGCGGAGCGCGATGGCTGCACCAGCCATGGTCTGTTCCGCATGGGGGGCTATGTGGCAGGACTGCGCAGCGGCAAGGTCAAGGGCGGCGCCCACCCGAAACTGCAACAGCTCACCCCCTCGGCATTGCGCCTGGACGGCGACGGCGGCTATGCCCCCCTGGCCCTGCAGCAGGGGTGCCCGGCACTGGCCACAGCGGCCCGGGCCCAGGGCGTAGCCGTCATGGTGCTGGTGCGGAGCTTCCACTTCGCATCTCTGTGGCACGAGGCCGAGGCCCTGGCGGCTGAGGGCTTGGTCGCTCTCTGCTGCACCGCCTACATGCCTTCGGTCGCGCCGGCCGGATCAAGCAGGGCTTTCTTTGGCACCAACCCCCTGTGCTTCGCTTGGCCGCGACCGGGGCAGACACCTGTGGTCTACGATATGGCCACGGCCTCCATGGCCAAGGGCGAAGTTATGATCGCCGCCCGCGACGGCCACAAAGTGCCCTTGGGTACCGGCCTTGATCGCGAAGGCCGCGCCACCGAGGATCCGCAGGCCATCCTTGATGGCGGTGTTCTGTTGCCCTTCGGCGGCTACAAGGGATCGGCCCTGTCGTTGATGGTCGAGCTGCTCAGCGCCGGCTTGATGGGGGAGAATTTCAGCGATGAGGCCAAGGAGGCAGACAATGGCGACGGGGCCCCGGCACGAGGCGGCCAATTCCTGCTGGCAATGAGCCCGCAGACACTGGCGGGCAGCGGCTGGGCCGAGCACTCCCAGGCATTTTTTACGCGCCTCGAGGCCTTGGGCGGAACCCGCCTGCCGGGAAGCCGCCGCCATCGCAATCGCGCTGAGGGCGGTGAAACCCGCGAAATCAATCAGGAAATCATCGACCGGATTAAAACCTTGACGGAAACCGCAGGCGCCACCTAGCCTGACTTGTCCCTGCCGATCAATGACAACGCTTTGCCTTTCGGGAAATTCTGGCCTCTACCTCCCGGGTCCGCCTTTGATCAGCGATATTGGGCAGCTTCCCGGTTCCCCGGGCGCCCCCGGCTGCCCTCAAGGCCGGGCGCCCTGATGGACAGGAAGGCGGAATCCCAGCCTGGCCCGACCCCGAAGCCCTGCAGGAGCGGGGAGAAGAAGGGGAAATGAAGGTCATTCCATTCAGCGAGCACGGCATCAGGCGGACTCAGATGGGTCGGGCGGCGGCAGCCGTCGCCAGCCGACTCAGCAGCAGGGACTATGAAGCTTATGTAGTCGGAGGTTGCATCCGCGACCTGCTCGTCGGCGTCGAGCCCAAGGACTACGACATCGTCACCAATGCCCGGCCGGAGCAGATCAAAAGGCTTTTTCGCCGCGCCTTGATCATCGGCCGCCGCTTTCGCCTGGTCCACGTCTACATCGAAAAGGAACTGATTGAGGTTGCAACTTTCCGCAGGCATGATCCGACCGGAGGCAAGACCGAACGTATCACCGAGGACAATTCCTACGGCACGATCGAGGAGGACGCCCTGAGGCGTGATCTGACCATCAATTCGCTCTACTATCGTCTCGAGGATCAGGCGATCCTCGATTTCACCGGCGGTATGAAGGACATCAGACGCGGCAGTATCCGTGTCGTCGGCGATCCCAGGCCGCGCTACATTGAAGATCCGCTGCGCATGCTGCGGGCGGTCCGCTTTGTCGCCAGGACCGGTTTTACCCTCGATTCGGCCAGCGCCGAGCCGGTAGCGGAGCTGAGCCCGCTTCTCGGCGATGTGCCGCCGATGCGGCTCTACGAGGAAATCCCCAAGCTGTTTCTCAAGGGATCGGCCCAGGCCTCCCTGGCTCAGCTGAGGCGCTACAACCTCTTGCCCTGCCTGTTTCCAACGGCCGAGAAAGAACTGCGGCATGAGCCCGGCGTCGCCACCTTCATCGACAGCGCCCTCGCCATGGCCGACGATCGTTTCGCGCTCAGGCGGCGCCTTACTCCAGCCTTTGTCTACGCGGTCTTTATGTGGGCGAATTTTCTGCACACTTACGAGCAGGTTGAATGCGACCCCGAACTCAATCCCTTTGAAGAGGCGGAGAAAGAGGTTTGGCGCAAACAGCTGCGGGCGGCCTCCCTGCCGCGCAAGCTGCGCTCCATGGTCTTTGCCATCTGGGAATTCCAGCCCGTCCTCGAGGGCCTTGCCGATTACAGTGAAAAAGAGATTCAGCAGCTGCTGAAAAATCACAATTTCCGTCCCTCCTGGTATTTTCTGCAGTTGCGCAGCCGGGCCTGGCCCAAGTTGACCGAGATCTGCCGCCAGTGGAGTGAATGGATCGAGGCCTACCCCCAGCTGTACAAGTCGAAGGGAAAGAGGGCCAGAACATCCCCGGAGTCGGCCCGGCGGCGATCGCGGCCATCGAAGCAGGCGCGGCTGGCCTCGGGCTAGGGCGGTTGCCGACGCTCCGGGTCAGTCGGGGGCGGAAGCGCACGGATTTCTGATCGCGCCCCAGCAGTTTCCATACCGGTTTTCATACCGGGCCCCGGGGACTCAGGCCGCGCTCTTCCATAATGGACCGCAGACGCCGGCTCAGGCAGGCGCTGTCGAGCCCTGCCTGGGCCAGCAACTCCCCGCGGGTGCCGTGCTCGACGAACTCATTGGGCAGGCCGAAATGGACCAGGGCAGGTTGCGCCTGCATGCGCGCCAGCGCCTCGCCGACCCCGCTGCCGCCGCCGCCGGCGGCAGCGTTGTCTTCCAGGGTCGCCAGCAGCGAATGCCCGGCGGCGACGCTCTCGATCAGATTTTCGTCCAAAGGCTTTACAAAGCGCATGTCAACGACAGTGGCATCGAGTTCTTCGGCGGCTTCCAGGGCTTGATCGAGGAGGGTGCCGAAAGAGAGGATGGCGATGTTATTGCCGCTTCGGAGCCGACGCCCCCTGCCGATCTCCAGAGGCTCGGCGATTCTGCCGCGATATTCCCCGGCCCCTATGCCGTTGTCGCGGGGATAGCGCACGGCTGCAGGGCCCTCGTGATGAAAGCCGGTCTCCAGCATGCGCCTGCACTCATCCTCGTTCGACGGAGCCATGACCACCATGTTCGGCAGACAGCGGAGATAGGAGAGATCGAAGGCGCCGTGATGGGTTGCGCCGTCGGCCCCGGCGAGGCCGGCTCGGTCAATGGCCAGCAGCACCGACAGATTTTGAATGCAGATGTCGTGAATCAGCTGGTCGTAGGCGCGTTGCAGGAAGGTCGAATAGATGGCGACCACGGGCCTGAAGCCCTCGCAGGCGAGGCCGGCGGCAAAGGTGAGGCTGTGCTGCTCGGCGATGCCGGTGTCGAAGTAGCGTTGCGGGAACCTGCGGCTGAACTCGACCAGGCCTGAGCCCTCGCGCATGGCCGGGGTGATGGCGATGAGATTTTCATGCCTGCCGGCTGCGTCGCACAGCCATTCGCTGAAGACCTGGGTGTAGGTCAGGTTTTTCGGCGGAGGACCGCTTCTGGCCGCCGAGGGCTTGATTTTGGGCGAGGAGGGAGCCGGGGGAGCCACGGCATGCATGGCCAGGGGGTCTTTTTCCGCCGGAGGGTAGCCCTTGCCCTTGCGCGTGACTACATGGAGGATGGTCGGGTGGCTGAGATCGCGCAACTGCTGCATGACCCCGACGAGGCCCGGAAGGTCGTGCCCGTCGAGGGGGCCGAAATAGTGCAGTCCCAACTCATCGAAGAGGGTGCCGGGAATCACCATGCCCTTGAGGTGCTCTTCGGTGCGGCGGGCGAGTTCGCGGATCGGCGGCGGCATGCGGTCGAACGTTTTTTTGCCGCTCTTCTGGAGCCTGACCATGAAGCGGTGCGACAACAATTCGGTCAGGTATCTGTTGAGGGCGCCGACATTGGGCGAAATCGACATGGAATTGTCGTTGAGCACGATCAGCAGCTGCAGGTCCTTGAGTTCGCCGGCGTTGTTGAGCGCCTCAAAGGCGAGCCCCGCCGTCATGGCGCCATCGCCGATGATGGCGACGGCATGGCGTTTTTCGCCGCGAAGCCTGGCGGCGGCGGCCATGCCGAGGGCGGCGCTGATGGAGGTGCTCGAGTGGCCGGCGCCAAAGGTGTCGTACTCGCTCTCGGCGCGGCGCAGAAAGCCGGAGATACCGCCGGCCTGACGGATGCCGGCGAGCTCATCGCGCCTTCCGGTCAGCACCTTGTGGCCGTAGGCCTGGTGGCCGACATCCCAGACGAGGCGATCACGGGGCGTGTTGAAACAGGCGTGCAGGGCGATGGTCAACTCCACGGCGCCGAGGCTGGCGCCGAGGTGGCCGCCGGTGCGGGTCACGACGTCGATGAGATGGGCGCGCAGTTCTGAGGCGAGCTCGACAAGCTGATCCGGTTTCAGTCTGCGCACATCGGCCGGCGAGGCGATTCCTGCCAACAGGGGCCAGGTCTTGCCGCCAGAGCCTGTCTGTTTCTGCTTCATCTGGATCGATGGAGCAGGTGCCGGGCAAGGCCGCGCAGGCGGTCGAAGGAGCCGGGTAGCGGGGCGATGCTGTCGAGGGCCCGCTCAGTGTAGCCTTCGGCGTCGCGCCGCGACTGCTCCAGGCCAACCAGGGAGGGCCAGGTCGGCTTTTCGTTGCTGAGGTCGGATCTGCTCGTTTTTCCCGTCTCCTGTTCGGGCGCGACGATGTCGATGACATCGTCGATAATCTGAAAGGCCAGACCGAGGTTGTCGGCGTAGGCATCGAGGCGGCCGACGAGGTCCTCGTCGAGGTCGCGCCGGCAGAGGGTGGCCAGACGTACGCTGGCCCGGATCAGATAGCCGGTTTTGTAGCGGTAGATCTGCTGCAGCCCTTCGAGGGTGAAGGAGCGGCCGGTGATTTTGCCGGCAATTTTCAGATCCATGAGCTGGCCCAGGGCCATTCCCTGAAAGCCGAGCGCGCGCCCGAGCTCTCCGATCATGGCGAGGCGCTGCCCGTCTTCGAAGGGGGCAGGCGCACTGGCCAACAGCTCAAAGGCGAGGGTCTGCAGGGTGTCGCCGGCGAGAATTGCCTCGGCCTCACCGAACTGAAGGTGGCATGTGGGCTTGCCGCGGCGCATGTCGTCGTCGTCCATGGCCGGCAGATCGTCGTGAATCAGCGAGTAGGAGTGCAGCATTTCGGTCACGGTGGCCGGCAGCGACAGCATTTCAGTGTCCAGGCCCAGGGCGTCGCCCGTGGCAAAACAGAGAATGGGCCTCAGTCGTTTGCCGCCATTCATGACGGCGTAGTTCATGGCTTCGCTGAGTCTCGAAGCCTTGGCCGCGGGCGGCTGCAGATACTGTCGCATGGCCTGGTTACATTGGTCACGCCAGTGATCGAGGATGGTTTCGATGTCTGTCGTCACTCTTTGGGGGTGTAATTGCCCGCTTCGACCTCTGTCAGTTCCGTTTGATTCTCGACGAGTTGGCGAATTTTCTGCTCAAACCGGTCGAGTTGGGCGCGGCAGGCACTGGAGACCTGCAACCCGCGTTCAAAAGTTTCCAGCATCTGCTCGAGTCCGAGATCTGGCGATTCAAGTGAACTGACAATTTCTTCCAGCTCAGCCAACTGCTGTTCAAGAGAGGCCGTGGCTGTCTTTGGCAGCGCAGTTGCCGGGGGAGCGCCGCCCTCCGGGATGTCGGTATCGGCGCCTGAGTCCCGCGACTCTAGAAGTTCCATCGGGTGCCGAAATTGACCGAAGAGTATCTGGCCCTTCCGGTTCTCGATGAATTGTGGTCGTATTCCTGGGAGGGGCGAACGATGTATTCCATCATGATTTCCATAGGCAGTCCGGGAAGATCCAGGCCGAGGCCGAGGCCGATCATCTGGCCCTGATTGAGAGAGGGCTCGACAACGGCCGAATTGCTGTATTCGGGTTCAAGGTTGCTCAACCCCACCAGGGCGTAGGCATTGAGAATCGGCACCGGGAAGGGGATGCCCACGCGCAGCCACAGGGAGAGATTGTCAAATTCGGCGTCGCTTCTGTGGCCTCCCGTTGAAAAGTCCTGCTTGCCCAGGGTGGTGGAGTATTTGGCATCGACATGAAGCAGATCGAGAAAACTAAAAGAGCCGCGCAGGCTGAGGGTCTGAATGTTGACAGAAAAATTTTGCGGTGAATCCTTCTGCTCGTACTTGGCTGAGCCACTGATAGCGGCAAGCGAGAACGAGAAGATATCGGCGCCGGCGGAGAGAGGGAACGCAGTGGCCAGAAGCAGCAGGAGCGAACCGCAGCAGCATCTGTATAACTTTTTGTTGGCGTGGGCAGAAATCAAGAGGTGTTCGAATGCGGGTTGATAGCGAAAGGATGTACACTCAGAGTTTAACCGCTTGCGGCGGCTTCGGTGGCGCCCCTGCATCGATTATACAATGAAAAAAGAGCCTGGGCTGAGGAAGGGCGGCGATCCCACAGCGATTTTCGCGGCGATTCTTTCGTTTCAATTCAACGGCTCCTCAGGGCCCGGGTCGAGGGGCGACGGCGGGCCTGTACGGGTAAAATCTCCTTAGTATCCGCTCCCCACAGCCGCCCATGGAAAAGTCTCTCTACCGCTATATCTGGCAACACAGCAAGGCCGCTCAGGTATGGCTGCTGCTGCTTGCTGTCGCCTCCATGCCGGTGGTCTATGTCAGCCTTGAGCTTCCCAAGATAATCGTCAACGAGGCGATTTCCGGCGTCGATCTGCATGTTGCGATCTTCGGTATTCCCATCGACCGCATCTCCTATCTGCTTCTTCTGTGCGGCGGCTTTCTGCTGGCCGTCGCTGTCAACGGCGCCATGAAATACCAGCTCAACGTCTCCCGCGGCATCGTCGGCGAGCGCATCCTGAGGCGGCTGCGCTACGAGCTCTACCAGCGCATCCTGCGCTTTCCGCTGCGCCGCTTCAAGACGGTGTCCCAGGGGGAACTGCTGTCCATGGTCACTACCGAGACCGAGCCCATGGCCGAGTTTATCGGCGAATCCTACACTCTGCCAGCGTTTCAGGGGGGGCTGCTCTTTACTTACACGCTCTTTATCTTTATCCAGGATGCGTTTCTCGGCCTCGCTGCCATCGCCCTCTACCCGGTTCAGATTTACCTGATTCCGAGACTGCAGGCCAAGGTCAACCGCCTTGCCGCCGAGCGGGTGCGCACGGTGCGGACCCTGTCGACGCGCATCGGCGAGGGCGTCGCCGGCATCGAAGAGGTACGCGCCCACGCCACCAGCAGTTACGAGCGGGCCGACATCGCCAGCCGTCTCGGCCTCGTCTACCGCCTGCGGGTGGCGATATACAAGCGCAAGTTCACGATCAAATTTCTCAACAATCTGATCGCCCAGATGACGCCTTTTCTGTTCTATTCGATCGGCGGCTATTTCGTCATCGCCGGCGATCTGACTCTCGGCGCCCTGGTGGCCGTGCTCGCCGCCTACAAGGACCTGTCGGGGCCCTGGAAAGAGCTGTTGCGCTACTACCAGAAAAAGGAGGACATCCGCATCAAATACCTGCAGGTTGTCGACCAGTTCGATCCGCCGGACATGCTGAAGCAGCAGCTTCTCGACAATGAAGCGGAAGAGGGCTTTTCGATTGCGGGCCCCTACCGCCTGACCAAGGTGGCCTATTCAGCCGACGGCTTCAGCAGGAGCCTGAGCGACTTCAGCGCCCAGATCTCCACGGAGCGCCCGGTGGCGATCCTCGGCTCGGCCAATGGCGGCAAGCGCGAACTCGGGGCCCTTCTGGGGCGGCTGGCGCTCCCCCAGTCGGGGTCGATCCAGTTGGACGGCCTCGCCTTTGACGGCCTGGCGCAGGCAACTCTCGGCAAAAAAATCGCCTACGTCGGCCCCGAGGCCTATCTCTTCAACGGCACAGTCTTTGATGCCATGGTCTATCCCCTGAAGCGGCATCCGGTGCAGCAGGGGGGCGGTCAGCTGGACAGACAGGAGCGGCGGGAGGCAGAACTCACCGGCAACAGCATTTACGATGTTGAAGCCAACTGGATTGACAGCGGCCAGGCGGGGTGCGCCGACGAGGCCGGGCTGCGCAGCACTCTGATCGAGGCCCTGCGGCTTGTCGCTCTGGACGGCGATATCTATGAGTTCGGCCTCATGAGCCATCAGAGCGAAGCCGACAATCCCCGTCTGGCCGGGCGGGTTCTCGAAGCCCGCCGAGCGCTGCGCGCCCGTTTCGCCGGCGGCGAGGCTCCCGATTTCATCGAGTGGTTCGACAGCGCAGGCTACAGCACCAATCGCAGTGTCCTCGACAATGTCGTCTTTGGCGGCATTCGCGGCGGGGGCTTCTCAGCCGCCGAGCTCGCCGCCCACCCGCTGCTTGTCTCCATCATCGAGCGCGTCAACCTGGCCGACGACTTTCTCAACATCGGCAAGACCCTGGCCGAGACCATGGTCGAGCTCTTTGGCGGCGATCAGGCCGATGCCGAGACCATAGAGCGGTTCAGTTTCATCAGCATCGACGAGCTTTCCCGCTACCGCCAGATGCTGGCCAATCTGGAGTTGCCCGGCGGCGCTGTGGCCGATCTTCCCCCCCGGGATGCCGCCGATCTCAGCGCCCTGCCGTTTCAGTTGATTGTCGCACGCCACCGCCTGGGGCTGATCACTGCGGAAATCCAGCAGAAACTACTCGAAGCTCGCAGGCTGTTCGCCCTCGAAGCGGCGGATCATGGGCTCGACCTTGAGCCTTTCGCCCTGGATCGGTACAGCGGGAGTCTGTCTTTGCAGGAGAACATCATTTTCGGCAGTCTGGTTCAAGGCCGCGCCCAGGTGCAGGAAAAGGTCAGAGAACTGATCAAGGGGGTGGTCGATGAGCTGGATCTGCGCGCTGAACTCGTGCTCGCCGGCCTCGAGCATGGCATAGGAGTGGGCGGAAGCCGTCTCAACCAGAGCCAACGCCACCGCATCGCCCTGGCGCGGGCGCTGGTCAAGCAGCCCGAGCTGCTGATCGTCAATGGCACCGGAGACATTCTCGACCCGGCGGGCGAGGAGGCGATTGTCAAGAACTTCCTCAAAGCGCGCCAGGGCCGAGGCCTTATCTGGATCACGGCGCGCCCGGCCCTGGCCCGTTATTTCGAGGATATCCTCATCGTCGACGGCGGCCAGCTGGTCGAGCAGGGCCCACACAGCGAGTTGGCAGCCAACAGCCAGGCCCTGGCGGCCCTGCAGGCGGCCGGGTAAAACAGCTCGAAGCAGCAGAGGGCGGGCTTGCAGCCGCGCCCTCCTGTTTCTGAGTCCCCGCGATCAGAGCCTCTTTCTGCAGCGCGCGAAAAATTTATCCCGCTCAAGGTTCGGGAATTGGCCAGAAGCCGGAGCGGATGTGTAAAAATATAGGCCATTGCAAACCCCCGTCTCTCCCATCCTGATTGCATGAAAAAACCCCGACAACGCTATTCCCTCCTCTCTCTTGTCAGCAACGCCTGGAGGGGCAACCGCGGCTGGAAGCCAGCCTGGGCCAAGGCCGAACCGAAGAAGGGCTACAAGGTCGTGATTGTCGGCGGCGGCGGCCACGGGCTGGCCACGGCATTCTACCTGGCAAAAGAGCATGGCGTCACCGATGTGGCGGTGGTCGAACGCGGCTGGATCGGCGGCGGCAATACCGGCCGCAACACTACCATAGTGCGGTCGAACTACCTGTGGGACGAGAGCGCCGCCATCTACGAAAAATCGATGAAGCTGTGGGAGGGCCTGAGCCAGGAGATCAATTTCAATGTGATGTTCAGCCAACGCGGCGTGGTCAATCTGGCACACAACGAGCACGACGTGCGCATACTGAGCCGCAACATCCATGCCAACCAGCTCAACGGCATCGACTCCCTGTGGTTGACTCCCCAGGATCTGAAACGCCGGGCGCCCCTGCTTAACATTTCGCCTCTGGCCCGCTACCCTGTCCTCGGCGGCTCTCTCCAGCCCCGCGGCGGCGTGGCCCGCCACGATGCCATCGCCTGGGGCTTTGCGCGGGCGGCGGCGGCGGCCGGGGTCGACATCATCGAAAACTGCGAGGTCACAGGCTTGAAGATCGAGGGCGGGGCGATCAAGGGGCTGCAGACGTCGCGCGGAGCCATAGCCGCCGACCGCGTCGGCATCGCCGTCGCCGGCCACAGCACGGTGCTGGCCGACATGGCAGGCTTCCGCATGCCGGTCGAGAGCCACCCGCTCCAGGCCATGGTTTCGGAACCGATGCGGCCGGCCCTCAACCTGGTTATTATGTCGGGCGCCGTCCACGGCTACATCAATCAGTCGGACAAGGGCGAATACGTCATCGGCTCCGGCATCGACCGCTACAATGGCTACGGCCAGCGCGGCAGTTTTCATGTCGTCGAGGAGACGCTGAAGGCCATCGTCGAGCTCTATCCGCCGCTCAGCAGAGTGCGCCTGCTACGCCAGTGGGGCGGCATTGTCGATACCTGCCCCGACGCCAGCCCCATCCTTGGCAGGACGCCGGTCGATCGACTCTTCATCAATTGCGGTTGGGGCACCGGCGGCTTCAAGGCCACACCGGGTTCCGGCTGGGTCTTCGCCCACACCCTGGTCCACGGCGAGCCCCATCCCCTCAACGCCCCTTTCAGCCTTGACCGCTTTGTCACCGGCGCCCTGGTTGACGAGCACGGTGCCGCCGGTGTCGCCCACTGAGGCCCTGTCTTTTTTCATGCCAACGAATTCAACTCCATGCTGCTGATTACCTGTCCCTGGTGCGGCCCCCGCGACGAGAGCGAGTTCTCTCCCGGGGGAGAGGCCCACATCGTGCGCCCGCCCGAGCCCGACCAGTTGAGCGACGAAGACTGGGCCGACTATGTTTTCATGCGAAAAAACACCAAGGGCGAAATGCGCGAACAGTGGCATCACTCGGCGGGCTGCCGCCGCTGGTTTTATGCCGTACGCGACACTGTGACCTACGAGATTTCCGAGGTTTACCGCCGCGGCGACCCGGCCCATTCAAAGGCCCTGTCGCCAGCCGCGCCCAGGGCCGGAACGGGCCGGAAAAAGGCCGGTTCAGCCAAGGCTGGAGCCGGCTCGAAAAGCAGGGCGGGGACGAGGAAGTCATGAAGCCGGCGGAATACTACCGCATCGGCGGCGAGTTCAGAATTCAGGAATCCCTTGATTTTTCTTTCAACGGCCGCAAGCTCAAGGGCAGGCGGGGCGACACCCTGGCCTCGGCCCTGCTGGCCAACGGTATTCGCGTGGTCAACCGCAGTTTCAAATACCACCGACCGCGCGGCCTGATCGGTTCTGGCCCGGAAGAGCCCAACGCCATCATGCAGCTCGGAGAGAACGAGCTGACGGTGCCCAACCTCAAGGCGACTGAAGTCGAACTCTTCGATGGTCTGGTGGCCCGCAGCACCCGTGGATGGCCCAGCCCGCAGCTGGATTTCGGTGCCCTTTTCGGCTTCTTTTCAAAGATGATGTCGGCCGGCTTCTACTACAAAACCTTTATGTGGCCGAGAAGCTTTTGGGAAGTCGGCTACGAGCGGGTCATCCGCCGCATGGCCGGCTGGGGCAAAACCCCGACTCTCTGTGACGGCGATGACTACGAGCATGTCCATCACCACTGCGATCTGCTCGTTGTCGGCGGCGGTGCGGCGGGCCTGGCCGCGGCCCGGGCGGCCGGGCGCAGCGGCGCCCGGGTCCTTCTGGCCGAGCAGCAGCCCATTTTCGGCGGCGACCTGCTGACCGGTGGCGAGGTCGAGGGCATGCCGGCCCGCGACTGGGTAGCCGCGGTCACATCCGAGCTCGAAAACATTGAAACCGTCAGGCTGAGCCCGGCGACGGCGGTCACCGGATACTACGACGACAACTTCCTCACGGCCGTTCAGCGCAGCCCCCGGAGCGCCGGCGGCAGGGTCGAGGGGGTGCGCGAACGGCTGTGGAAGATTCGCGCCCGCCGGGTGATACTGGCGACCGGCGGCAGCGAAAGGCTCCTGGTGTTCGGCAACAACGACCGCCCCGGCATTATGCTGGCCGGGGCCGTGCGCGACTACATCGAACGCTGGGGGGTGCTGCCCGGCAGAAGGGCGGTAGTGGCAACCAACAACGACAGCGCCTACGAGGCCGTGGAGAGCCTGGTGCACGGCGGAGCCGAAGTGGCGGCAGTCGCCGACGCCCGCCCGGACGGCGGCGGCGAAGCGGCGGCACGGGTCGAAGAGCACGGCATCACCGTGCTCAAGGGATGGTCGGTGCAGAGCGCCCGCGGGCGCTCCGGCATCAAGGGCGCAGTCCTCGTGCGCCTTGACGAGGCCGCCGCCGGCGGCAAGGCCACAAGCCGCTCGTTCGACTGCGATCTCATTGCCGTCTCCGGCGGCTGGAATCCGCTGGTGCACCTTCACTCCCAGGCGGGCGGCCCGCTTCAGTGGGATGCTGCACTGGCGGCTTTCGTCGCCGGCGCGCCGAGGCAGAAAAATTCGTCGGCCGGCCTGGCCGCAGGCCTCTGGGGGCGGGGGGCGGCCCTGGACAGCGGCTGGAAAGCGGCGGCCGAGGCCCTCAGGGACTGCGGCTTCAAGGCGCCCGCCAGCAGGGATTTTAAAGTTATCGACGCCGCGGTCAAGCCCCTGATGCCCTTGTGGGAAGTGCCTTCCGGCAACAGGAAATCGCCGAAATTCGTCGATTACCAGAACGACACCACAGCCGCCGATCTGTTGCAGGCATTGGCCGAAGGCTATGAATCGATCGAGCACGTCAAACGATACACAGCCCTTGGCTTCGGCACGGACCAGGGCAAGATCGGCAACATCAACGGCGCCGCTATAGTCGCGGCAGCGACGGGCCGGGATCTGGCCGAGGTTGGCACCACCACCTTCCGCCCACCTTGGACGCCCTTCTCCTTTGGCGCCGCCGCCGGCGTCTACCGTAATCGTATTTTCGAGCCAGTCCGCCGCAGCGCGATCTTTCACAGGCAGCACTCACCCCAGGCCGGCATCGGCGTTTTCGAGCCGGTCGGGCAGTGGCTGCGTGCCCGCTACTACGGCTTTGGCACCCAGGAGGAGAACAGCAGACGCGAGTGCCTGCTGGCTCGGCGCGGGGTGGCGCTGCTGGATGCCTCCACTCTCGGCAAGATCGACATCCGCGGCCCCGACGCGGCCGAATTTCTCAACCGCGTTTACATCAACGGCTGGAAAAAGCTCGCAGTGGGGCGCTGCCGCTATGGCATCATGCTGAACGAGGACGGCCGCGTCTTCGACGACGGCGTGACCTCGCGCCTGGCCGAGGACCGCTTTTTGATGACGACCACGACCGGCGGTGCCGCCGCGGTCATGTCCTGGCTCGAGCTCTGGCTGCAGACGGAATGGCCCGATCTCAAGGTCTACCTGACCTCGGTTACCGATCACTGGTCGACCCTGGGGCTCGCCGGTCCCCACAGCCGGCAGCTCATGCGCGATCTGTGCCAGGACGTCGATTTCTCGCCTTCGGAGTTTCCCTTTATGAGCTGGCGCGAGGGCACGATCGACGGGGTGCCGGTGCGGATTTTCCGCATCAGCTTCACCGGTGAACTGTCCTACGAGGTCAATGTCAACAGCCGTTACGCCGGCCAGGTTTTCTCGCGTGTCTGGCAGGCCGGCAGAGAGTACGGCCTCGAGTGGATGGGTACCGAGGCCATGCATGCGCTGCGGGCGGAAAAGGGTTTCTTCATCGTCGGCCAGGAAACCGACGGCTCGGTGTCGCCGATCGATCTCGGCTACGGTTCCATGGTGTCGAAGGCCAAGGATTTCATCGGCAGGCGCTCGCTCTTTCGCGCCGACCTGCAGAGGCCCGATCGGCGTCAGCTGGTGGGGGTCATGACGGAAGATCCGCAGACGGTGCTGGCCGAGGGGGCACACCTGGTTGAAGACCCCCAGGCGGCGCTGCCCAATCCAACCCTGGGCCACATCAGTTCGAGTTATTACAGCGCCGCTCTGGGCCGCTCCATCGCCCTCGCCATGGTCAAGGGGGGGCAGAAGCGGCACGGCGACATCGTCTATTCGCCGAAGCTGGGGGGGGGAGAGGCGGTCAAGTGCCGGCTGTGCCCGCCAGCATTCTACGACCCTGAAGGAGAGATCATGCATGGCTAGGGAAAGCTCGACCGAGGCCCGCGAAGAAACTCGCGAAAGTCCGTTCTACAAGGTTCTGGAGCTGTTTCAGGCACCGCCGGCGCAGCGGCAGGAGGACGTCAGGATGGTCGACCGCTCCCTGCTGGTCGGCGTCGTCAACCTCCGCGGTGACCCCGACGACAAGGCATTCCTCGAGGGCGCCGCCAAGGCGCTGCGGCTATCCCTGCCGCTCATGGCCAACACCTGCGCGCAGCAGGGCGGGACAGAGGCCTGGTGGGTCGGGCCGGACGAGTGGCTGCTGCTGGTCGCATCGGCAGGCGAGCAGGCCCTGATCGACGCCGTTGAAAAAGAATGCGCCGGTCTGCATTTTGCCGCCACGGAAATCACCGGAGGCTACGCCTGCTTCGATCTCGAAGGTCCCGGATTGACGGATTTCCTCGCCCGCGGCGTGCCGCTCGATCTGCACCCGCAGGGCTTTGCCCCGGGTCAGTGCGCCCAGACACTGATGGGCCTGATCGGCGTTGCCCTGAGGCCGATCGAGGGCGGCGGCATGCGCCTGCTGGTGCGCAGCAGTTTTGCCGAGGCTCTGTTTGAATGGATGCTGGCCAGTTCGCGCCACATAAATTTCAACGCCGTCTCCGCCTGAACAGCAGGAGCCGATGCCAGCGGGTTGCCAGACGCCGGAATCTGCCGCGGCATGATTGACCCCGCCCTGATTCGCTCCAGCCTGGAGGAGGTCGCCGCCGCCACCCGCCGCCGTGGCATTGAACTCGACGTCGGGCGGATTCAAGCCCTTGAGGAGGAGCGCCGCTGCAGCGATCAGGCCCTGCAGGAAGCCAATCGCCGACGCAACGAGATCGCCAGGAAAATAGGTCGGGACAAGGCCGCCGGCGGCGACAGCAGCGACCTGCACCGTCAGGGACGTGAGCTGGCGGAGCGCCTGGGGGACCTGAAACAGGCCGCTGACCAGGCTCAGACCGCCCTTGTGAATGAACTGGCCCTGATTCCCAACCTGGCGGATTCTTCGGTGCCCGACGGCGCTGACGAAAGTGAAAATGTCGAGGTGCGCACCTGGGGCGAGCCGCCGGGGCTCGATTTCAGACCGCGCGATCACAGCGAGTTGCCGCTTACCGAGCCGATTGACTTTGCCGCCGCCGCCGCCCTCGCCGGCAGCCGCTTTGCGGTTCTTCGCGGTCAGCTGGCGCGTGTGCACCGCGGGCTGATTCAGTTCATGCTTGATCTTCACATCAAAAAGCACGGCTACACCGAGGTCGCCGTGCCCTTTCTGGCGCGCCCCGAGATTCTCTACGGCACCGGCCAGCTGCCGAAGTTTGCCGAGGATCTCTTTCATGTCGGCGACGGCCATGACTTCTACCTGATTCCGACGGCCGAGGTGCAGTTGACCAATCTGGTGCGCGAGCAGATTGTCGACGCCGCCGATCTGCCCATGAAAATGGTGTCCCACACGGCCTGTTTCCGCTCCGAGGCGGGTTCCTACGGCCGCGACACCCGCGGCATGATTCGCCAACACCAGTTTGAAAAGGTCGAACTCGTCTGGATCGTCCGTCCCGAGAATTCCTGGGATGTGCTGGAACAGATGACAGGCCATGCCGAGGCCGTGCTCCAGGCCCTGGAGCTGCCCTACCGGGTGGTCAGCCTGTGCACTGGCGATCTCGGCTTCGCCGCGGCCAAAACCTACGACCTGGAGGTGTGGATGCCGGCACAGGACTGCTACCGCGAAATCTCCTCGTGCAGCAACTGCACCGACTTTCAGGCCCGCCGCATGCGGGCGCGCTGGCGCGATTCCGAAGACGGCCGAACCCGGCTCGTCCACTCCCTCAACGGCTCAGGAGTGGCGTCCGGAAGGGCCCTGATCGCACTGCTGGAAAATCATCAGCAGGCCGACGGCACCGTGGCCATCCCCGAGGCGCTGCGCCCTTTCGTCGACGGTCTCGAACGGATCGGCGGCTAGCCGACTCCAGCCGCGGGGCGGGGCCTCCGCCGCCGCATGCGGGCGCGCTGGCGCGATTCCGAAGACGGCCGAACCCGGCTCGTCCACTCCCTCAACGGCTCAGGAGTGGCGTCCGGAAGGGCCCTGATCGCACTGCTGGAAAATCTCATTAACAGGCACCAGCAGGCCGACGGCACCGTGGCCATCCCCGAGGCGCTGCGCCCTTTCGTCGACGGTCTTGAACGGATTCGGCGGCCAGCCGACTCCAGCCGCGGGGCGGGGCCTCCGCCGCCGCATGCGGGCGCGCTGGCGCGATTCCGAAGACGGCCGAACCCGGCTCGTCCACTCCCTCAACGGCTCGGGAGTGGCGTCCGGAAGGGCCCTGAATCGCACTGCTGGAAAATCTCATTAACAGGCACCAGCAGGCCGACGGCACCGTGGCCATCCCCGAGGCGCTGCGCCCTTTCGTCGACGGTCTCGAACGGATTCGGCGGCGAGCCGACTCCGGTCGCGGGGCGGGCCTCCGCTGCCGCCTGCGGGCGCGCTGGCGCGATTCCGAAGACGGCCGGACCCGGCTCGTCCACTCCCTCAACGGCTCGGGAATGGCGTCCGGAAGGGCCCTGATCGCACTGCTGGAAAATCTCATTAACAGGCACCAGCAGGCCGACGGCACCGTGGCCATCCCCGAGGCGCTGCGCCCTTTCGTCGACGGTCTCGAACGGATTCGGCGGCGAGCCGACTCCAGCCGAGGGGCGGGGCCTCTGTCGCCGCCCCTGCTTAACTCTCTGCCGGCGGTCTCGATTCAGCGACGACAAAGGCGAGGGCGCAGCCTTGATCATCGCTGAGACTCAGGTGCCAGCAGTTGATGCCGCGTTTCTGCGCCAGTGCGGCCGCCGGGCCCCGGGCACTGAGCACAGGCGCGCCCGTCGGGTTGCGGGCCGTGGCGAAATCATGCCAGCCAACGCCGCTGCCGATGCCCGTCGCCAGGGCCTTGACCGCGGCCTCCTTGGCGGCGACGGCAAAGGCGAGAAAGCGTGCCTGTCTGCTAGCCGGCAGGGCCTCGTACTGGCTGTGTTCAGCGGGCCCCAGCAGTCGCCCGGGAAGGCGCGGCTGGCGCCTGAGAAAGTTTTTCACACGGTCGATGGCGACCATGTCCGTGCCGATGCCGACGATCACAGGGGCAGGGATTCAGGGAAAGAGGGGTGTCTGGCGCGCGTCCAGCATCAGCCGCTTCATGTGGCCGACAGCCTGGGCCAGGCCCATGAAAACCGCTTCGCTGACAATGGCATGGCCGATATTGAGTTC
This sequence comes from Candidatus Porifericomitales bacterium, assembly GCA_965237735.1. Classification (GTDB taxonomy): domain Bacteria; phylum Pseudomonadota; class Gammaproteobacteria; order CBDEFV01; family CBDEFV01; genus CBDEFV01. The sequence continues at coordinate 192,531 of CBDEFV010000002.1, forward strand.
GCTGATGGGGGCGATGGCGGCTACCGGGCCGACATTGTGGAAATTCAGGCCATGACCCGCGTGCACTCGCAGACCCAGCCTCTGGCCGAGGCCCGCCGCCTCGAGCAGTCGCTGCAGTTGAGCCGGCTGTTCGCGGCCCGCGGCGGCGACATAGGTGCCCGTGTGCAGTTCGACGGCAGTGGCGCCCATGGCAGCCGCGGCTTCGATCTGGCTTTTGTCGGGCTCGACGAAGAGGCTGACGGTCATGCCGGCCTCGGCCAGTTCGGCGCAGAAATCCTGCAGGCGCCCGTCGTCGCCGGCGGCGTCGAGTCCGCCCTCGGTGGTCAGCTCCTCGCGTCCCTCGGGTACGATGCAGACGGCTTCGGGCCGCACCCTGAGGGCGATCGACTTCATCCCGACGGTCGCCGCCATCTCCAGATTGAGGCCGCTGTGGCAGGCGGCAGCGAAATTTTCGACATCGCGGTCCTGGATGTGACGGCGGTCCTCGCGCAGGTGCATGGTGATGATGTTGGCTCCAGCCCGCTCGGCCTCAAGGCCGGCATTGACGGGGTCGGGCAGGCGCGCGCGCCGGGCCTGGCGAAGGGTGGCGACATGATCGACATTGACACCGAGGCGAATGGGGAGAAGGCGTGGTTGAGCTTGGCTGGTATCCATATGAACCCTGGCGGCAAAAAGGAGGGGGAAGGGGGAGGCGATGGCCGCTTGCGATTACAATTATAGCCGTGCTCAGGTTGCTGCCTTCGAGGTCGCCTCGGGGTTTTTTCCCGGCGGTTGGGGCGCTGCCGCTCCCATCCGCTTTTCTTTTTCTTCTTTCCAGAGGCTGTTTTTCATGTCCGACACAATCACCGCAGTGACCGATGCCGATTTTGACTCTCAGGTGTTGCAGGCCGATGTGCCCGTGCTCGTCGATTTCTGGGCCCCTTGGTGTCAGCCCTGCGTCGCCGTCGCTCCCGTGCTGGAGGAGTTGGCGGCCGATTTTCATGGTCAGGTCCGCTTCGCCAAAATCGATATCGACCAGAACCCCGAGACACCGGGTCGGTACATGATTCGCAGCATCCCCACCATGATGATTTTTAAGGACGGCCAGGTGGCCAACAGCCGCGTCGGCGCCGCCGACAAACGGGAAATCCAGGCTTTTGTCGAAGGCGTCCTCTAACGGCGAAGCCGCTCTCCGCGTTGCCGACCCCAACAGGAAAGGCAGGTGCGATGCCCTGTTGCTCGCCGGCCATGGCTCGCGCGATGAGGATGCCGGGCGTGAATTCGCCGCTCTTGTCGAGCGCCTGCGCCGGTACCTGCCGGGCATGCCGGTCGATTACGGCTTTCTCGAGTTTGCCCGCCCGACCATCAGCGAGGCAGCTGAACGCCTGCTAGTCAGCAAGCCCCGGCGCGTCGCCGTTCTGCCGGGCATGCTCATGGCGGCGCGCCATATGAAGAACGACATCCCCAGCGAAATCCACCTGATTCAAAGGCGTTTTCCCGGGAGCGAATTTATTTTTGGCGCCGATCTCGGCATCAATGCCCACCTGTTGCAGTTGGCCAGGAAGCGCATCGAGGCCGCCGAAAAACAGGCCCCGAGCGACTACAGGCGCGACCAGGCCCTGTTGCTGGTGATCGGCCGCGGCACTTCCGATTCCGATGCCAACTCCAACATCACCAAAGTCACCCGCATGCTGTGGGAGGGCATGGGCTTCGGCTGGGCCGAGACCGGCTATACCGGCGTCACCGCGCCCCTGGTGCCGGATGCGCTCAAGCGTATCGCCGGGCTGGGCATGCGCGACATCGTCGTCTTTCCCTGGTTTCTCTTCGACGGCCGGCTGCTCAAGCACAAGATCCGCGGCGGTTGCCGCAAATTCCAGCAGGCCAACCGCCAGTTCCGTCTGTTTGAGGCCGAACACTTCAACGACCACGAGCAGACAGCCCTGGCGTTCCTCGACCGCCTGCGCGATATCGAACAGGGCACCGGCAACATGATGAACTGCCAGCTGTGCAAATACCGCGAGCAGATTGTCGGCTACGAAGATGAAGTCGGCATGCCGCAGGCGGGACACCATCACCATGTCCGCGGCATCGGCACCGACAGCAGCCACGGCCATGACCACCATGGCCACAGCCACGGCCATCACAGGGTCCACAGCCATGACCATCGCCAGGGCCACAGCCCTGCTTCCGGCGGAGTCGAAAACAAAGGTTCCGGCAGGCGGGAGGGCCGGCGCTGAGTTCGACCCCGGCCGGGGTGCCGGCAACGGCCGAATCTTGACAGCCACTCCCCGCCCTGCTATTCTTGCTGCAGTCAAGGGCTTTTCGGCCCTCATTGCCAGTCTGGCCACGGCCATCACAGGGCCCACAGTCATGACCATCGCCAGGGCCACAGCCCTGCTTCCAGCGGAGCCGAAAACAAAGGTTCCGGCAGGCAGAAGGGCCAGCGCTGGGCTCGGTCCCGGCCGGGGTGCCGGCAACTACCCAATCTTGACAGCCATTCCCCGCCCTGCTATTCTTGTTGCAGTCAAGGGCTTTTCGGCCCTCATTGCCAGTCTCCATATGATTTCACGCGCAAGAGAATGAAGCTCTCCTCCGTCAACTACCCCCTGGCCTCCGTGGCCGCCGTTACCGTCTTTGTCTTCAATTCGCTGTGGTATTCACCCTGGCTGTTCGGGCCGGTCTGGGTTTCAGGCATCGGTCTCGATCCCGGCGTTGCTCCCGGTCTTTTCACCTTCGTCGCCAGTCTGGTCCTCGGCCTGGTTGCGGCGATCGTTGTCTTCGCACTTGCCGCCGCCCTGGCGCCCGCAATCTCTGGAGGCGGCGGGATCAAGGCGGGCCTTGCGCTGAACCTGATCCTCGGCGGCGGCATCCTGCTGCTGAACATGCTGAGCGGCCTGGTCTACCTTCCGTACTCCGGCGCCGCCATTCTGGTCGCCGTCGCCCAGGTCTATCTCGCCACCCAGATATATTGCTCCCTGGCCTGTTATGCCGTACAAAGGGGCGGCGCCAGTGGTCATTCCAGCCCTGCCCCGGTCCCCCCCGTGAAACTCTCGTTTTACCTGTCGAAGATCCGTTACCTTCACTGCCTGCTGGCCACTGTCATTGTCTTTTTTCTTGGCATGCTGATTTACGGCCTACTCTTCGGCGAAGTCTGGATGAGGGGCGTCGGCTACAGCGCCGAAGACCTGACTGAGGGCCCGGTTCCCGTTTCGGAGGTCCTGTTCAATGTCGTCAGCTCTTTTCTGATCGCCTCCGTGATCTATCTGCTGGCGGCGCTTCTCGCCTTTCGTGGCTGGCGCCGCGCCTTTGAGTTGAGTCTCTGGATCGGCCTCGGCCTGGTCGGCGCCAGCGCGCTCAATGGCGGCCTGTTCTCGCCCCACCCCTGGGAAGTCGCAGCCATCGACCTTTCGTACCTCTACCTGAAAACGCTGGTTTTTTGCATTTTTGCCTGCGTTTGGCCGAAGAGCGCGGCTTGAGCGCCTCGTCCCCAGCCGCTTCCAGGGCCGCACCCAGCTAGCAGAGGGTGGACCTTTTTCCCGGGGCGCCCCCCATTCAAATGCCCGGCGGCCGCCGAAGACAGCCTCGACGGAGCCATGGCGGCTGAATACGTGCAGCATCCGCTGGAGATTGAAGAGGCTTCGCTCGCCGGCATTCGCCGGCGTCTCGATCTCTCCCTGTTCGCGCCCCCCGAGGCCGAAGTCGTGGCGCGGGCCGTGCAGGCGGTCGCCGACGAGAGTCTGGCGGCGCACTTTTTTTTCAGCGACAGGGCCGTCGCCCGGGGCCAGGCCTTAATGGAGTTGAGGGCCGACATCCTCTGCGATGCGCGCATGGTTGTCGCCGGCGCCAGCCATTGTCGCCGCCTGGGCCAGCGGCTGCTCTGCTTTCTCGATGAGCCCGGAGTGGCCGCCAGGGCCCGGGACTCTGGCCAGACCCGCAGCATGGCGGCGGTCGATTGCTGGCGCGGCTGCCTGCAGGGATCTGTAGCCGTGGTCGGCAATGCCCCCACAGCACTGTTTCGCCTGCTGGCATTGATCGAAGAAGGAGAGCCGCCGCCAGCCCTGATCGTCGCCGTTCCCGTGGGTTTCGTCGGCGCCGCCGAGTCCAAGGAAGCGGCCGAGAAGCTGTGGCGGAAGCGCGGCGATTTCGATCTGATCAGCCTCAGGGGCCAGCGCGGCGGCAGCCCGGTGGCGGCCTCTGTCCTCAACTCCCTGGCACGGCTGCACCTGGCGGCGACAGAGGTGGCGGGGGCCCCTGGCTGATGTGAAGCCAGGGACTGCCGCAACCCAATCGGATATCCAGGTAGATCTCCCGGCAGAGTCCCCGACGGGGCTGACCGTCGTCGGCCTCGGCATCGGCGGTCTCAGTGATCTCGGCCCTCGGGCGTCAGCGATTCTGCGGGCCGCCGAGGTCGTGGTCGGGCCGCCAGAGGCGCTCAGGCAGTTGGCGGGCCTCAACGACCGCGCCCTCCGTCTGCCCTATCCATCGCCGTTTTCAGCGACCCTGGAGCTGCTGCGGCAAGAGGCTGGCCGGCGACTGGTGGCCCTGGCGTCGGGGGATCCGCTGCTGTTTGGCATAGGGGAGTGGCTGCGGCGCGAGGCGCCTGATTTGAGGGTTGAATTCGTTGCCAACATCAGCAGCGTTCAGGCCGCTTTCGCCGTTGTCGGCAAACCCTGGAGGCGGGCGCAGATTCTGAGCCTGCACGGCCGGCCGCTGCGGCGGCTGCGCCCCTGGCTCCGGCCCCACGCTCTGCTGGCGCTCCTGATCGACAGCGACAGCCGGCCGCCGCGCGTCGCCGCCGAGTTGACGGCTGCCGGCTACGGCCATGCCGAAGTCTGGGTCTGCGAAAATCTGGGTACGGACAGAGAGCTTGTTCTCCCGGGAGTTGCGCACCAGCTGGCGACGGCAGACGACGCCGATTTCTCCCCGCGCGCCGTGGTCATCCTCGAGCTCGGCGAGGCAGTCGGGGGCTCGCAGGGAGAGCTCATAGCCGACGAGGATTTCGCCACCGACGGCGAACGCGGACGCGGCATGATTAGCAAGAGCGATATCCGCCTCGCGGCCCTCGCCCGCCTGCACACAGGGGACGCCACCTGTGCCTGGGACCTGGGGGCGGGCTGTGGCGCCCTGACAGTCGACTGGGCTCGCCTCTGTCCGCAACTCTGCATTCATGCCGTCGAGAAAAGCGAGGCCCGCCTGCAACTGCTGCGACAGAACAGCGAAAAATTCGGTGTCGACGACAGGGTCAAAGCCGTTCTCGGCGAGGCGCCGGCCGTGCTAAAAGGGCTTCCGAGGCCGCAGCGGATCTTCGTCGGCGGCGGCGGGACGGCGCTGAGCAAGATTCTGGCGCAGGGCTTTAACGCCCTGGCGCCCGGCGGCCGCTTGGTCGTCAGCGCCGTCACCCTCGACGCCAAGGCGCAGCTGGTGTCGCTGTGGGCGAAAGAAGAGGTCGAGTGGAGCGAGATCGCCGTCGCCGTCGGCGACCGCCTGGGGCCGGCCGCAGTGCTGCGACCGCGTCTGCCGGTGCTGCTGGCGACCCGCGTCAAAAAGTCATGAGCACCGGCGCTGCCGGGAATCCGGGCACTCTCTGCTCCGTCGGCGTAGGCCCGGGCGATCCCGGTCTGCTGACGCTCGAGGCCGTGCGCCTGCTGGCCTCTGCCGAGGTTCTGGCCTACCCGCTGGCCGCTGGCCGCGATTCTCTGGCCCTGTCGATCGCCGCGCCCCATGTGCCCGCCTCCTGCAGGCGGCTGCCGCTCGAGTTGGAGATGACAGGTCCGGAGGGTGCGATCGCCGCCGCCTACGATGCCGCCGCCGCCAGCATTGCCCGCCATCTGCAGGACGGCCGTGATGTCCTCTACCTCTGCCTCGGCGATCCCCTGCTCTACGGCAGTTCCATCTATCTCAGCGAGCGCCTGTCGCAGTATCCGCGGCGTTTTGTCCCCGGGGTCACCTCCATCGCCGCCGCCGCCGCCAGCGCCCATTTCCCGCTCGCCCGCCGCGGTGAGAGTCTGCGCATTGTCCCCGCCGTCGGCGATTTCGCCGAACTGCGCGCAGCCCTGGCCAGCCCTTCGCCGGTGGCCGTGCTCAAGGCAGGCGAGGCACGGCAGCAGATCAGATCCCTGATTGAGGCCGCCAGCCGCGCGGCGGGGGCTGTCTACATTGAGCGAGTCGGCCATGCCCACCAGTCCTTCTGCTCTGATTTAAGCCAGCTTCCACCTGGTCCGGGGCCTTATTTCTCGCTGTTTCTGGTGCCGGCGAAACCCCTTGCATCGCCCTCTGCCGCGCCAGGAACCGCCTCGTCATGACGGCGATTTTCAGCCTGACGCCGAGGGGGCGCCTGGTCGCCGCCCGCATCGCCCCCCTGGTCGAGAATCCTCGGCTGTTCCACCGCGCATCTCCCTTTGGCGACGAAGTGCGCCGGTGTTTCCGCAACGGCGAGCCCCTGGTACTCATATGCGCCAGCGGTATCGCCGTCCGCGTCCTGGCGCCCGTAGTGACTGCCAAGACCGAGGATCCGCCGGTACTGCTTGTCGATGAGGACGGGCGCTATCTGATTCCCCTGCTCTCCTGCCACGGGGGCGGGGCCGATGACTGGGGTCTGAAACTGGCAGCGGCCCTCGGGGCGACTTGTATACAGACGACTGCCCGGCCATACGGCGAGAGCTATGCGGTGGGCCTCGGATGCGAGCGGGGCGCCAGCCTGTCGAACGTCGAGGAGGCCGTTGAGAAATCGCTGCGCGGAGCGGGCATCGAGCGCAGACAGGTCGTGGCCTTGGCGACGATCGATCTCAAGCGGGAAGAGGCGGCCCTCGTCGAGTTCGCCGACAAGCTCTCCCTGCCGCTCGATTTTTTCTCTGCTGAGGAGCTGCGCCAGTTCGATGGGCGGCTGGTCAAGCCTTCGGCCGAGGTCGAGCGCTGCGTCGGCTGTCGCGGCGTCGCCGAGGCCGCCGCCCTCTCGGCCTGCGAGCGGCTGTCGTCGGCGAGAGCCGAACTGGTCTCGCCGAAGAGAATTTTCAGGGCGGTTACAGCCGCTGTCGCCCGGGTCGGCCAACCTCGGCTGCCGTCGTGAAGAAGGGCCGGCTGACATTGGTGGGACTGGGCCCGGGCGCGGCCGATCTATTGGTGCCGCGGGCGGCCGGGGCCCTGCAGAACTGCGATCATATCGTCGGCTACAGCGGCTATCTGGAAATTTTCGCGGCCAGCTTCGGCCGGGCCCGGCTGTGGCCCTTTGCCCTCGGCGAAGAGGCCGACCGCTGCCGCCGCGCTCTCGAACTGGCGGCCGAAGGCGCCAGGGTCTGCCTGGTGTCGAGCGGCGACGCCGGCATCTACGCTACGGCCTCGATCGCCTGTGAAATCGCCGTCGACGAGGGCTGGCGCGGACGGGTGGACATCGACTGCATCCCTGGGGTCTCGGCCATGCAGGCCCTCTCGGCCCGGGTCGGAGCGCCTCTGGGGCACGATTTCTGCGCGATCTCGCTGTCGGACCTGCTGACTCCCTGGGAGGTCATCGAAAAGCGCATCCGCGCCGCCGGTGAGGGCGATTTTGTCGTCGCCTTCTACAACCCCCGCTCCGACAAGCGCTCCTGGCAGTTTGCCCGCGCCTGTGAGCTCCTGCTCAAGTTTCGGCCGCCTCAGACAGCAGTTGCCATCGGCCGCCGCCTCGAACGCCCCGGAGCCCGGATCGAGCACTGCCAGCTCGGCGAGCTGGCGCGGCAAGAGGTCGACATGTTCACCGTCGTCATCGTCGGCAACGCGACCTCGAGGTGCGACGGCGACTTGGTCTTCACCCCGCGGGGCTATACTATATCAGGCACCCCCACCAACAAAAAGCTTGCATGACGGTTTATTTCATCGGCGCCGGCCCCGGCGACGCCGAACTCATCACGGTCAAGGGGCGGCGTCTGCTTGAGCGCTGCCCGGTCGTGATCTACGCCGGCTCCCTGGTGCCGCCCGAACTGCTGGCCGCTGTGGCAGCGGACGCCGAGGTCAGGGATTCGGCGCCGCTGCATCTCGAGCAGATCATCGAACTCGTGCAGGCGGCGCATGACCGCGGTCAGGATGTAGCCCGGCTGCACTCTGGGGATCCCTCGCTCTACGGCGCCATCGGTGAACAGATGCGGCGGCTCGACGAGCTCGGCATCTCCTATGAAGTGATTCCCGGCGTAACGGCGGTCGCCGCTTCGGCAGCCATGCTGAAGCGGGAACTGACCGTCCCCGGCACGACCCAGACGGTCATCTTCACCCGCTATGCCGGCAAGACTCCCATGCCGGAAAGAGAAGCCCTGACGGAACTGGCGCGTCACGGGGCGACTCTGGCGATTCACCTGGGGGTGGCCCGCATCCATCGCATTGTCGAGGATCTGGAACCTCATTACGGCAGGGACTGTCCGGTGGTCGTGGCCCACCGCGTCGGCTGGCCGGATCAGGACTGGGTCGGCGGTACCCTCGGCGACATAGTCGCGCGTGTGCGCGAGCGCGGTTTTGTCCGCACGGCCCTGATTCTGGTGGGACCCTGTCTGGCTGACAGCGAGACCTGCTCCTGGCTCTATGACCCGGCCCGGGCCCACATTCACCGGCCGCGCCATGGCCAGAGGCGGGCCCGGCAACTCGGAGCGGTCAAGCAGTGAAGGGGCGGTCCCTCGGCCGCCTGGGCGGGCTCGGGCTGAGCTGCGCTCTCGCCCTGCTCCTGCTGGTTCCTGCCTTGGCGGCCGACTGGAGCACCGGGCAGATGCGCGTCCGCGCAGACGTCATCGACATCGCCCCCCTCAGCGGAGTCCATCAACTGCGCGGAGCCGTCACCGTTGAACGAGGCCCTGACAGGGTAGCGGCAGACTGGGTCGAGTTGAAGATGAAAAACGATGAGTTGAGTCTGCTCACCGCCGGCGGCGCCCCGGTGCGCTTTCGCAGCGAGGCGCGCAGCCACGGCCGCAGCGGCCGCACGGGCCCCCTGATCATCACGGCGGCCGAGATTCAGTATCAGGTTGGGCGCGAGCGGGTCCTCGCCCGCGGCCGGGTGCGGATCGACGATAACGGCCGCAGGCTGGCCGGCGAACGTATCGTGCACGATCTGCGCACCGGCTCCTACCGCATCGTCGGTACGAAAACGGACAGGGCCGGAATCGAGATCGAGGAGTTCAGGGCGCCGTGAACCCAGGGTCTCAGGACAGGGGCCCCGAGCCGCAACTGAAGATTGAGGGAATCAGCAAAAGCTATGGGCAGAAAAGAGCCGTCAGCGAGGTGAGCCTCGAGATCGGACGGGGCGAGACGGTCGGCCTCTTCGGCCCCAACGGCAGCGGCAAGACGACGATTTTCGAGATACTGATCGGCTTTGCCCGGCCCGACAGCGGCCGCATCTTCTTCGAGGGCCAGGACATGACCGCTCTCTCTCCCTCCGCCCGGGTCCGCCTCGGTTTGGGCTATCTGCCGCAGGAGGCGGCGATCTTCCGCAGCCTGACGGTGTCGCAGAATCTGCAGGTGGCCCTGGAGGCCCGGCCGGATCTGTCGGGCGGCCAACGCAGGGCGGAACTGGAGCGGCTGATTGAGCAGTACGGCCTCAAAGACTTCAGGGACAGGCAGGGGAACCGGCTGTCCGGCGGCATGAGGCGCAAGGTCGAGATCATCCGCGTGCTCGCCGTCAAGCCGAGGGTACTGATCTTCGATGAGCCCTTTGTCGGCTTGGATCCGGTGGCAGTTGACGACATTCAGGCCCTGATGAGGAACCTCATCGGGGAGGGGTACAGCATAGTCCTGACCGATCACAAGGTCAGGGAGGCGCTGTCCATGTGCAACCGTGTCTACTTCATCAGCAACGGCGAACTGCAGCTGCAGGGCAGCGTTGACGACATCCTCAGCAGCGATGCGGTCAGGCAGCAGTATCTGGGGGCGAACTTCAACCTCTGAGGCGGACATTTCGCAGGGCGGGGCGAGGGTCCAACCTGCCGGCCCCAAGTCTCGGGGTGTCCTGGCGGGCGAGGCCGTCCAACAGTGCCTGCGCCTTTTTGTATCCGGGCTTGAGGGCGAGGATGCGCCGCGCCGCCGCCGCCGCTTCCAGGCGGTTGTTTTCACGGGCGAGAAGCCTTGCCAGGCGCAGCCAGAATTTGCTGTTGGACGGTTCCAGTTGCACCAGCAGGCGCAGCGACCGAAGCGCCTGATCGCGTGGCCCAACCTGCCGGCCCCAAGTCTCGGGGTGTTCTAGCGGGCAAGGCCGTCCAGCAGTGCCTGCGCCTTTTTGTGTCCGGGCTTGAGGGCGAGGATGCGCCGCGCCGCCGCCGCCGCTTCCAGGTGGTTGTTTTCACGGGCGAGAAGCCTTGCCAGGCGCAGCCAGAATTTGCTGTTGGACGGTTCCAGCTGCACCAGCAGGCGCAGCGATCGAAGCGCCTGATCGCGCTGGCCGAGAAACTCGAACAGAGAGGCGCGGTTGCTGTGAGCCCGGGTTCGGTTGGTCCGGCTCAGCGGCAGTGCCAGGGCCCTGTCGTAATCGGCGATAGCCTGCCGGTATTGGCCGAGGTTGCTGTAGATATTGCCACGATTGATGTAGAAACCCGACGAGGAGGGCGACAGCTCGAGGGCCTGGTTGAAGTTTTCAAGCGCTTTTTTCAAGGCGGGCCTGGGATCTTGGCCCCGCTTCTCCTGCTGACGGCTCAGGTCGTAAAGAAAGCTGGCGCGATGAGAGATCAGGTCGGCATGGTCGGATTTCCAGTCGTCGCTGCCGGTACTGATCCAGGGACTGAGTTCAATGGCCCTCGTCATGGCCTCGATCGCCTCTTCGAATCTCTTTTCCCGCTGAAGCTTGTCGGCCAGCACCACGGGGGCGTGGAAGTCGAGGCTGCCGTCTTCCACAGTGCGCACCCAGAGGTGCTCCTGCTCCCTCCAGTCGGGGATGCGAATCCAGGAGCGCGCCCCATAGGGAGCAAGCATTGAGCAGGCGGCGAGGGCGCAGCCGAAGGCGGCGGCGCGGCGGCGACTGAAGCGGCGGTCAAGGAGCCGGCGGAGAAACTGCACCAGCAGGGCGAAGGCGAGGGCGGCGCCGACCATGCTCCAGTAGAGGTAGCGGTCGGCCACGGCCGACCAATCCTGGTAGGCGTAGGCGCCGAGGCCGCTGACCGGTAGAAAGCCGGCGACAAAGAGCGCCAGCGCCAGCCCCGGCAGCGGAAACTGCCGCTTCTTCCACAGCGAAAGGGCGATCAATGACACCGGCAGGACCCAGAGCACATAGAGGGTCCACTGGTGTATGAGCCAGAAGGGCGAGTGGCCGTAGGTGGCGTGCAGATTCAGCGGGAAGAAGAGTTTCTGCAGGTAGAACAGAATGGCGTGCATCCAGATGAAGGGCCGGGTCCAGAGGGGCGCATGGAAAAACTCGAGCACTTCCGAGGCCGTTTGCAGGGCGAAGGTGGCGGCGAGGACGCCGGCGCCGACAGCGACCCAGGGAGCTGAGAACAGCAGGGAGCGAAGAAGGCTGTGGCCGCGGCCAAACCACAGCAGGCAGAACAGCATGGGGCCGAGGGCCGCGGCGCTCGGCTTGGCCGTCATGGCCAAAAACGCCATGAACAGCGACGTCAGCCAGAAACCGGTGCGACCGGCAAAGGGGACTGGGCTCCCGAGGCGCTCTTCCCAGTGGAGAAAGAGCAGCATGGAGACGGCGCCGCAGAGAAAGGCGAGCAGATCGCGCATTTCCGAAATCCAGGCGACGTTCTCGACCTGCAGGGGGTGGAGCGCGAACAGCAGCGCGCCGAAGAAGCAGGCGAAGCGCAGCTGTTGCGATCGCACCACCGCCAGCAACAGACGATAGACGAGAACGGTGTTGACGGCATGCAGGAGCACATTGAGGGCATGGAACAGGGCCGGATCGCTGTTGCCCCAGCCGAGGGCGCTGTTCAGCCCCTTGACCAGCATCCACAAGCTGTAGCTCAGCGGAATGTAGAGGCCCTGATGCGATTCGCCCCAGAGATCGGCGATGCGTCCGAGGGTGATGGGCGGGTTGGTCTTTTTGTACCACATGTGGACGACCTCGTCGTCCCAGACCATGCCGAAACCGAGGGTCGGCAGGTAGAGGGCGGCCGCCGCCGCAAAGAGCAGCAGCGGATAGACGGCGATCAGCGGCGTCTGGCGCAGGCGCTGCAGCGGAGGGGGACGCTGCTCTTTTGTCGGGGGCTGCCGCCCGCTGCTGCTGGAGGCCGCTACAGCTATGCCCTTGGGTGCTCGCGTTCTGGCGGCGGGAGTCCCGGGAGTCGGCCTCTGGGGTTTGCGCTGCTTCTTTTTTTTCGCCATGGCTTTGGCTCAGAGGGTTGGGGAGAGGGCTGGCTGGGGGGGAAGGCCAGCTTTCCGAGGCCGCCGCCGCCGATTTTAAAGGATATAGCGGCTCAGGTCGTGCTTGCTGAATTGATCGCCGAGCTGGCTGTCGACATAGGCGGCGTCGATGCGCACGGTCGCACCCCTGTGCTCCTCGGCATTGAAGGAGATATCCTCAACCACACGCTCAATGATGGTCTGCAGTCGGCGGGCGCCGATGTTCTCCATCTCTTCATTGACCTCGGTGGCAATGTCGGCGATGCGGCTGATGGCGTCCCCGGTGAACTCGAGCGTCACCCCTTCGGTTTCGAGCAGGGCCTGGCTCTGCAGTGGCATGGGCGCTTTGGGCTCGACCAGAATGCTCTCGAAATCCTTTTTGCTCAAGGGACTCAACTCGACGCGGATGGGAAAGCGCCCCTGGAGTTCGGGAATCATGTCTGCCGGCCGGCTGATGTGGAAGGCTCCGGAACCGATAAAGAGGATATTGTCGGTGTGGATGGTGCCGAGCCGGGTCTTGACGGAGCTGCCCTCGACCAGCGGCAGCAGATCGCGCTGCACCCCTTCCTTGGATACATCGGCGCCGAAGCGTGCGCCCTCGTCGCGGCCGCGGACAATCTTGTCCATCTCGTCGATGAAGACGATGCCCCGCTCCTCGGCGCTGCGCAGGGCCTCAAATCGGATGTCGTCCTCGTTCAGCAGCCGGCTGCTCTCCTCCTCGATCAGCTTGCGCAGGGCGTCCTTGACTTTCAGATGGCGCACCTTGCCCCTGCCGGCGCTGAGTTGCTCAAACATGGAGTGCAGCTGATCGCTGAGCTCCTCCATCCCCGGCGGGGTGCGGATCTCCATGGTTTTAGCGGGGGCGGCGATCTCGATCTCAATCGTCTTCTCGTCGAGCTTGCCTTCGCGCAGCAACTTGCGCACGGCAAGGCTGCTGGCGGAGTCGGGGTCGTGGCTCTCCGACGAGCCCCTTGTCAGGATATCGATGATGCGGTTCTCCGCCTTCTCGCGGGCCTCGTCGGCGACCCGGGTGCTGTGCTGATCGCGCGTCAGCTTGTAGGCGTTCTCGGCGAGGTCGCGGATGATCGATTCGACATCGCGCCCGACAAAGCCGATTTCGGTGAATTTGGTCGCCTCCACCTTGACAAAGGGGGCTCTCACGAGTTTCGACAGGCGGCGGGCAATCTCGGTCTTGCCAACGCCTGTAGGGCCGATCATGAGAATGTTCTTCGGCGTGATCTCGCGCCTCAGCTCCTCGGCTACCTGGCGCCAGCGCCAGCGGTTGCGCAGGGCGACGGCGACGGAGCGTTTGGCCTTGTCCTGGCCGATTATATGGCGGTCGAGTTCGGCCACGATCTCCCGGGGCGTCAGGTTGGCCTCAGGAATCGTCTCGTTGTTTTCCACGATCGGAGAGAGGGATTTTCTCTGGGTCACAACTGTTCGATGATGAGTTCGGAGTTGGTGTAGATGCAGATGTCGCCGGCGATTCTGAGACTCTTCTCGACGATCGAAGCGGGCTCTTCTTCGGTGTTGCCCATGAGGGCGCGGGCCGCCGACAGGGCGTAGGGTCCACCGGAGCCGATGGCAATGAGTCCGTCAGCCGGTTCGATGACGTCGCCGCCGCCGGTGATGATCAGCGACTGCTCTTTGTCGGCGACGGCCAAAATGGCGTCAAAGCGGCGCAGAATGCGGTCGGAGCGCCAGTCCTTGGCGAGTTCGACGGCCGCCCGCGACAGGTTGCCGCTCCACTGCTCGATCTTGCTTTCAAAGCGCTCAAAAAGGGCAAAGGCATCGGCCGTGGCCCCGGCAAAGCCGGCCAGCACCTGGCCTTTATAGAGGCTTCGCACCTTGCGGGCATTGGTTTTCATGACGGTGGAGCCCATGGTCACCTGACCGTCGCTGCCCATGGCGACGCTCTGCCCGCGGCGCACTGAGATCACGGTGGTGCTGTGCACAGGCGTCGAAGGGTCCAGAGGAGGAATTATCATGGCTTCATAGTGTGGATGGGGACGCGGTTTTGCAAGGGGGCATTGTTCATACGGTGCGGGTTGCGGGCCCGAAGCCAAAGCCCTGAAGGCCCGGGCCCCGCCCCTGATGTCAGCCGGCGGTGCCGGCGGGCCGGCGACAGGCCTGTTGTTAATTGTAGTAGAATGGGCTTGACGACTGTTGCGGCAGGTTGAGGCCTGCTGCGCCTTAGTCCCGATGACTGCCGGCAATCACAGGGAGGAGCCTTGCATGACAGAATCGAAAACAGTGGCCCTGAAGACGGTCACCATGGCTGACAAATACGCCTCGACCGAGGGGCGTATCTACCTCAGCGGCACCCAGGCCCTTGTGCGCCTGCCCATGGCACAGGCGCGGCGCGACCAGAGAGCCGGGCTCAACACCGGCGGCTTCATTGCCGGCTACCGCGGTTCGCCGCTCGCGGCCTACGATATTCAGCTGCAGCAGCAGAGCAGGTTGCTGGATCAGCACGGCATAGTTTTTCAGCCGGCCGTCAACGAGGATCTGGCAGCTTCGGCCGTCTGGGGTACCCAGCAGCTGGGGCTGTCGCCGGGGGCGACCAGGGACGGCGTTTTCTCCATCTGGTACGGCAAGGGCCCCGGAGTCGATCGCAGCGGCGACGTCCTCAAACACGCCAACGCCGCCGGCAGCTCGCGCTATGGCGGAGTGCTGTGCCTCGCCGGCGACGACCACGCGGCCAAGTCCTCGACCCTGCCGCACCAGTCGGAGCACGCCTTCGCCGCCGCCCTCATTCCGGTGCTCTTCCCGTCAAGCGTACACGAATTCATCGACATGGGTCTCCTCGGGCTCGCCATGTCGCGCTATTCCGGCTGCTGGGTTGCCATGAAGCTCATCGCCGACACCGTAGAGACGACGGCGGCGGTTGACATCGGCGGGGAGACACGGCAATACCTGATACCGGAGGATTTTGCCATGCCCGCGGGCGGGCTCAACCTGCGCTGGCCCGACGATCGCTGGAGTCAGGATATGAGGCTGCAGGAGCACAAGGGCTACGCCGCCCTGGCGTTTGCCTACGCCAACCGCATCGACCGCGTCATCCTCGATTCGACGAAGGCCCGCCTCGGCATAGTCGCCTCCGGCCGCGCCTCCGAGAGCGCCCGCCAGGCCCTGGCCGAACTCGGCGTCGACGAGAAGAGCGTTGACGACTACGGCGTACGCCTTTACAAGGTCGGCATGCCCTGGCCGCTTGAGCCCAGGGGAGTGCGCGAATTCTCCGAGGGCCTGGAGGAGATCCTGATTCTCGAAGAGCGCCGCGAGATGATCGAGAATCAGCTCAAGCACGAACTGTTCAACTGGCATTCCGACCGGCGGCCGCGGGTGCATGGAAAATTCGACGACGACGACAGACCCCTGCTGACGCACTATCAGCTGCTGCCGACAGAGGTCGTGGTACCGCTCATCGCCGACCGTCTGCTGAAAATCGGCCTCCGGCCCGATCTCGCAGCCCGCGTCAAGGAGCGGGCGGCCTGGTTCAGGGCGCGCGCGGCCGACAGCGACAAATACCAGCCGCCGGTCACGCGCAGGGCCTGGTTCTGCTCCGGCTGCCCGCACAACAGCTCGACCAGGGTGCCCGAGGGCAGCCGCGCCCTCGCCGGTATCGGTTGCCACTTCATGGCCCTGTGGATGAACCGTGAAACTGAAACCTTCACCCACATGGGCGGCGAGGGAGTGCCCTGGGTCGGCACCGCGCCCTTCACCAGAGAAAAACACATCTTCGTCAACATGGGCGACGGCACCTACCACCACTCGGGTCTGCTGGCTGTGCGCCAGGCCGTAGCCGCCAAAGTTGCCATCACCTACAAGATCCTGTTCAACGACGCCGTCGCCATGACCGGCGGCCAGGGAGTCGACGGGCCCCTCTCGCCCGAGCTCATCAGCTGGCAGTTGCAGCACGAGGGCGTGGCCCCGATCCACCTCGTCAGCGACAGCCACCGCCGCTATGATCGCAGCAAATTCGCCCCCGGCACTCGCTTCCACGACCGCGGCGAACTCGAGGGCGTCATGCGCCGGTTGCGCCAGACTCAGGGGTGCTCGGCGATCATCTATGATCAGGCCTGCGCCGCCGAGAAACGTCGCCGCCGCAAGCGGGGTACGCTCGAGGACCCGGCCAGACGCCTCTTGATCAACCCCTTGGTGTGCGAGGGCTGCGGCGACTGCACGGTGCAATCGAACTGCATCGCCGTCGAGCCGATCGAGACCGCCTTGGGCCGCAAACGCCGTATCAACCAGTCCATGTGCAACAAGGACTACTCCTGTCTCAACGGTTTCTGCCCGTCCTTTGTGACAGTCGAGGGCGGCCAGCTGCGCCGCGCCGCCGGCGGTGGCAGCGAGTTGCTGAGGACCCGACTGCCCGAACCGCTGCCGGCCCGAACCTTGGGGAGCTGTTCCATCGCCGTAGCCGGCATCGGCGGCACCGGGGTGTTGACCATAGGCGCCGTGCTCGGCATGGCCGCGCACATCGAAAATCGGGCTGTCATGGTGCTCGATGCCTCGGGGCTGGCGCAGAAGGGCGGGGCGGTGCTGAGCCAGATCCGCATCGGCGGCTTCCAGGAGAGCGGCGGCTATCTCGGCGCGCCCCATATCGCCAGCGGCCAGGCCGACCTGCTGCTGGCGGCCGACAGCGTCGTCGGCGCTTCCAGAGAGAGCATCGAACTCTGCTCGCCGCAGCACACCAGGGCGATCGTCAACGCCCATCTGGCGCCGGTGGCCGACTTTCTGCTCGACCGCGATTTTGATTTTCGCCAGTCGGAAGTGGAAAAAGCCATCGCCGACCGGACTGGCGAGGGCTTCGAGGCGCGCGATTTTGCCCGCGTCGCCCGCTTTATCAGCGGCGACGAGATCATGACCAACATCCTCATGGTCGGCTATGCCTGCCAGCGTGGCCTGATACCTTTGGGTTGCGAGGCCATTGAGCGGGCCATCGATCTCAACGGCGTCGCCATCGACGACAATCTCGCCGCCTTCCGCTGCGGTCGCCTCTACGCTGCCGAATCGGAGAGGGTCGAGCGGGTCCTGGCCCGCTCCTCGGAAGCCGGTGAGCCCGAACCCGAGGGGCTCGACGCCCTGATCAGGAGCCGGGCGGAGTACCTGACCGCCTATCAGAACGAGGCACTCGCCGAGCGCTACCGCCAGCGGCTGCAGCAGGTGCGTCGGGCCTGCCGCGATCAGGGCGTCTCCGATGAACCGGCGCGGGTCGTCGCCCGCCAGTATTTCCGGGTGCTGGGCTACAAGGACGAGTACGAAGTGGCCCGACTATACAGCGACGGCTCCTTCGCCCGCCAGCTGCAGGCCGAGTTCAGCGGCGACTACCGCATCCGCTACCACTTGGCTCCCCCTCTGCTCGCCGGCAGAGACGCGGCCGGCAGGCCGCTGAAACGCGCCTTCGGCGGCTGGATGGGCGCGGTCTTCCGCCTGCTCGCCCGCTGCAAGGGCCTCAGAGGTACGGCCTTTGATCCCTTTGGCTATTCGTCGGATCGGCGCTCCGAGCGCCGGCTGATCGACGACTTCGAGGCCCTGGTGGACCGCTGGCTGCCGCTTCTGGACGCGACCACTGCCGATCAGATTGGGGAGATCTGGTCGTCTTTTGCCGACATCCGCGGCTTCGGCCCGGTCAAAAAAGCCTCGATCAAGCGCGTGCAGCGAAAGATTTCCGAGTTGGAGCAGGTGTTTTCCAGCGGCGGCGAGGACGTCGAAATGAAGCAGACCAGAGTTGCTGAACCCCTGTCAGACTAGATTACGCCGCCTTTTCCGCTAAAATTTCACAGGGCTGGAGCCGAGAGCCGCCCGCTGCCGCTCATTTCCCAAACTTCCCAGCCTTGGACAAACTCTCATGATGATGAATCGGGCCGCCAAACAGCCTCGCCTTTTGCCTCGAATCCTCTCTGTCGTTATTTTTGCCGTCGCGCTCAGCAGCTGCGGCGGCTCTCCGACCGGCGGCCGCTCGGCCGTGGCTTCGGCCCACCCTCTGGCGACTCAGGCCGGCATCGACATCATGGAAAAAGGCGGCAACGCCTTTGACGCGGCCGTCGCCGTCGCCGCCGTCCTGGCTGTGGTCGAACCGTTTTCGTCGGGCCTCGGCGGCGGGGGCTTCTTCTTGCTGCATGAGCAGGGCGATGGCCGGCAGATTTTCGTCGATGCCCGCGAAACCGCGCCTCTGGAAGCCCAAGAGGATCTGTTTCAGGACAGTAACGGCAAAGTCATCCCGCGGCTGTCAATCGATCATGTCAAGGGCGGCGGCATTCCCGGCCTGCCGGCGGCCCTTGAGCATCTGACCGAAGAATACGGCAATCTCAGCCTCGAGGACAATCTGGCGGCGGCGATCGAGCACGCCGAAGAAGGCTTTGCCGTCGACGAGCGCTACGTCGTCCGCGCCCGCTGGCGGCTGAAGATTCTCAACAAAAATCCGCGGGCAGCCGGCATCTTCCTGCGCCAGGACAAGGTTCCGTCGGTGGGCACGGTGATCCGCCAGCCCGACCTGGCCAACACCCTTGAAGCTATCGCCGCCGAAGGCGCCAAGGGCTTTTACCAGGGCCCCGTCGCCGCCGAACTGGTGCGCTCGGTGCGCATGGCCGGCGGCATCTGGCAGCAGCAGGATCTGGACAACTACAGGATCGTCGAGCGCCCGCCGATCATCAGCCACTTCCGCGGCTGGCGGCTGGTGTCGGCGCCGCCGCCCTCATCGGGCGGCATCGCTTTGGCGGAGATGTTCAACATGATGGATGCCCTTGATTACGACCCCGAAGCCGAGGGCGCCAGGCACACGCTCGTCGAGATCATGCGTCGCGCCTATCGCGACCGCACGGTTTACCTCGGCGACAGCGACTTCACGCCAGTGCCGGTTGACCTCCTCACCTCGCCGCAGTACGCCGCGGGCCTGGTGGCCGGCATCCACCCGCAAAAAGCGACGCCGAGCGAGTTTCTCTCCGGCGATGAAACTCCAGCCAGAGGCCGCGACACCACCCACTTCTCGATCCTCGACAGCGACGGCAACCGCGTCGCCTCGACCCTGTCGATCAACTATCCCTTTGGCACCGGCTTTGTCGCCGGTTCTACCGGGCTCCTGATCAACAACGAGATGGACGATTTCGTCGCCCGCCCGGGCGTGCCCAACGTCTATGGCCTGCTCGGAGGCAAAGCCAACGCCATCGAGCCCGGCAAGCGACCGCTGTCGTCCATGTCGCCGAGCTTCCTCGAAGGCGAGGATCGCGTTCTCATCCTCGGCACTCCAGGCGGCTCGCGCATCATCACCATGGTGCTGCTCGCCGCCCTCATCGCCATGGACGGCGCTTCAGCCGGGCAGGTGGTGGCGCGTCCGCGTTTCCACCACCAACACCTGCCGGACCGCATCCAGATCGAGCCCAAAGGCTGGTCAGACTCCGAGATCAGGGCCCTCCAGGCCCGCGGTCACAAGGTGCAGCAGCACGACCGCAGCTGGGGCGACATGCATGTCGTCATCCAACACAACGACGGCCGCGTTGAGGCCGCCTCCGATCCCCGTGGCCTCGGCAGCGCCGAGGTGACGACTGTCAGGTGAAGACCGAGTGATGAAAGCGGCGATCAATGATCGGCATGTGGTTCGCTGTCAGGGTTCAGAGAATGCAGTTGTCCGATCAGATGTATAATAAGGGGAGAGAGTGTCGCTGAAGCATTGAATAATCCCGTGGTTATTGCAATAATGAAAAGTGGGTTGGGCAATCAGATGTTTCGCTATACTTTTGCGCTGAGCGTGGCAAAACGGTTTGATCTGGAGTTGAAGTTGGACCTGGGGTGGTTTTCGGAAAAGAGGAAGCCAGAAAGATCCTTTCGATTAAATGAGTTCGCGGATTTTCTCTATACCCGGGCGACAGCGGAGGAGTTGGCATTTCTCAACTCCTTCCCGGGAAGAGCGCTGAATCGGCTGAATCATTTTTTGGTGAAAAAGCAGCGAAGGCCCATCCATAGACTATACTTCCGCCGACTCGACCGGTACTATATAGGAAAGAATTACTTTAAGGATATTACATCCGATGTCAGGGATTGCTTTAAATTTCCCCCTCTGCAGAGTGAAGCGGGTCGGCGGACGGCCGAGCTTATCCGCAGGGAGCCGGCATCTGTCTCTCTGCATGTTCGGCGCGGCGATTATCTGGTGCGGCCAGAGACGAATATCGTTACGGCCGCCTATTACAGAAAAGCCATGGAGTTTGTGGAAGCCATGGTTGCAAAGCCGTGCTATTTCGTCTTTTCCGATGATCTGCCATACTGCAAAAATCTCTTTCAGGGGGAAAATGTATCTTTTGTTGAGGGCTGCGCCTCCGAGATCGAGGAAATGCACCTCATGACCCTGTGCAATCACAGCATTATCGCCAACAGCACTTTTTCCTGGTGGGGAGCCTGGCTGGGAGATGACAAGGGGCTTGTGGTGTCGCCCTATAGATGGCATCAGGAAGAAAGGCGTAACGAGGAATTCAGGCGGGATGGCCTGTTCCCGACTGCATGGCATCTATTGAAATTTTAACGAATTCGTTTTCACGGAAACAATGAAAGCAACCGTAAATCACTGGCAGGAGATTTACCGCCAGGGTTCAGAAAATACAGATGCGGGCTCAGATGTATAAAAAGACAGAGAAATTCGCTGAAGCATTGAATAGCCCCGTGGTTATTTCGACGATACACGAGGGGTTGGGCAATCAGATGTTTCAGTATGCCCATGCCCTGAGTGTTGCCGAAAAGTTTAATCTGGAACTGAGGCTGAATTTAAGGTGGTTTTCGTATAGTAGAGAGGTGGAAAGGCCCTTCTGGTTGAGTGCTTTTGAGGGTTTTCGCTATAAGCAGGCAACGGAAAGCGAATTGGCATTTGTCTATTCCCTCAAAGGGAGTTTGCTGAACCGGTGCAATCAGTTCTTGATGAGAAAGCAGCGAAAACCCATCTATAAAATTTGCCTCGCTTTGCACTATCTGGGGGAGAGGTACTTTAGAGGGTTCAGTTCCAGTGTCAGGGACTGCTTTAAATTTCCCCCTCTGCAGACTGAGGCGGGCCGGCGGACGGCGGAGCTTATCCGTGGTGGCAGGGCGTCTGTCGCTCTGCATGTTCGGCGCGGCGATTATCTGGTGCGGCCAGACAAGAATATCGTTACGGCCGCCTATTACAAGAAAGCCATGGAGCTCGTGGAAGCCAGGGTTGCAAAGCCGTGCTATTTCGTCTTTTCCGATGATCTGCCATACTGCAAAAATCTCTTTCAGGGTAACAATGTATCTTTTGTTGAGGGCTGCGCCTCCGAGATCGAGGAAATGCACCTCATGACCCTGTGCAATCACAGCATTATCGCCAACAGCACTTTTTCCTGGTGGGGAGCCTGGCTGGGAGACGACAAGGAGCTTGTGGTGTCGCCCTCTAGATGGCTAAACAACGAAAGGCGCAACGAGAAATTCAGGCGGGATGGCATGTTTCCGGACGCATGGCAGCGGTTGGAGTTTTAAGCTCTCTTCTCCGAGGAGACTGACAGCTTCCGGTAATTCCCGGGAATCCGGTCAGGCATGCGGGGCGGTTATACCTGAGTATCGACCCGAAATCCAGACCGGTGTTTGCAGAATGAGAATTCTTTTCGCGAGAATGATTCCCGCTTGGGGGATCAGGGCATGAGCCACGAAGACGCCGATGCCCTGATGCGCAACGCCGCCTTTGATCAGGTGCGAAGACTCGAAGAAATACAGGGCAGCCTGGGGGCGCAGGAGTTGAATCAGGGGTTTACCTTCGAGGGCAATCGCATCCCCCTCGTCAATCCGCAGCGGGGCATTTTCAAGCCGAGGCAGATGCGTTATCTGCTGTCGATCAGGACGGTGTTCCCCCGTCCGGGAGGGCGTGTCTGGTACGACGATCAGCGGCAGGTTCACCGCCAGATATTCGCAAGCGATGAAGCCGTGGAATATGCGTTCATGGGGGACGATCCGAATGCTGCCGATAACCGCTGGCTCCGTGAGGCCTGCGAACATCGGATTCCGCTAGTCTATTTTCTCGGCATCGCGCCGGGCTGGTATCTGGCAGCGATTCCGACCTATATTTCCGGCTGGGATCCAAGGGCCCTCAAGGCGCGAATCGTCTTCGGGCCTCCGAATCAAGGCGAACGCTCTGTGCATGAAAGCGACCTCGGGTACCGCCGCTACGGGCTTCGCATGGTCCAGCAACGCCTTCATCAGGCATCTTTCCGCGAGGCTGTCATCATGGCATACAAGGGGCGCTGTGCCGTCTCCGGGCTGCCCGAACAGCGGCTACTGGACGCAGCGCACATTATTGCCGACAGGGACGAGCGATGGGGGCAGCCGGTCGTCCCCAATGGACTGCCGCTCTCCAAGATTCATCACGCGGCCTTTGACGCCCACCTTCCTGGCATGGATCCCGACTATCGACTACACATATCGGAGCGCCTGCTCTGCCAGCGTGACGGCCCCATGCTTGAAGGGCTGCAGCAGCTTGACGGGACCATACTCCGCCTTCCGGACAGAGAGAAGGACTATCCGGACCGCGACCGGCTTGCACAGCGTTACGAGGTTTTCAGGGCCGCTTCCTGACGGGGGGACCTGAAGCCCGGCCCCTGAAAACAACAGGGCGGAGCGACATGCCGGGGGCCGCGCTTGCAGACCTTGGAGCTTGTCGTGTCGGGCGCCTTATTCCGCAGGCTCCTGCCTGCTCATTCCCGGCCGAGGGCATGCACTGGAACAGGTCCAGACGGTGTGGCCCTTGACCAAGCTGGGGCTCAGCACGTCCACGGCGCCGGCCCTGGAGATCTCCCCCCGGAGCCGGGCCAGGAATTTGCGTCTCGTCGGACTGTCCCCGGCCAGTCTCAACGATTTCCGCCTCTATGCCATCAAGTACCCATCAAGTAAAAAATTTTCTTGCAAACGACTGAATTTACTGGCTTTTCAGACGTCTCTGAGGCCGGAGCCGCCCATTTGGGAGACATCTCATCAAGTAAAGGTCCGGGCGCCCTTCGCCCACCAAGGCACGTATCGCATGAACCTGGGGGCCGATGTCGGGTCGTCCGGCACGATAACCCCCTGCTCCACGGATTCTGCAATCAGCCTCGAGGCCTTCGCACTATTCCGGGCCTCAATGCCAAACCGTTGCCGGATGGAAGTATTGGTTACGTATTCCCGGTTCACATATCGCAGACAGGCGTGCAGGTAGGTGGCCCGCACACGATCGGCCCTGTCCATGCCCAACAGTGGCCGCGGCGCGAACAGCACCACGCGGGTATGGCCATCAACTACCTCCATAAGTGGGGCCGGCAGCTGATAGAACTCACTCAGGAAGACGATTGTGTCCCATCCGCTACCGCGTTCCTCACAAATGCCGATTCGGCGCATAAAGGAGGCGAAAAGCTCGTTGCGTGACTTCGGCGCTGAGTCTACCAGGCGTTCAGTGTCCACGAGCGGTTCGCCCGGGTTGGTGATTTCAATTCGGCCCTCGAAGATTTCCACCATCGGGCCGACGCCAGTAGCGAAGAAGTCCTGATGAATCAGAGCGTTCGCTACAAGCTCACGCACTGCCAGCTCCGGGAACATTGGCACCGTTTTCCTGATCGCATTCTCAATCACCTCATTGGAGGGCAGCAGGCTGTTGATGAATTGGATCAGGCCCTCGAAGCCAAGAAGCGTAGCCCTTGTTTTCGACCTGCTCCCTGAGTGTCTCAATCCGGCTGTTTCCGCGGTGCTGAATGACCCGCATGCCCTTGCGACGAAGGTTGGGCAGGTGCTTCAACTCTTTTGCAAACAGCATCAATCCCAGATTTGTCATATTCCAACCGCCGGCATCGCATGGGCGGATCATATCGTCACTGGCCAGCACATCCAGAATTACGCTGCACTCCTCGGGAAGAGGACGCTCAAGCAATTCGAAGTACGCCGGATAGTCGAGTTGTCGGATCACGTCGCTATCGCTTACCTGCTCAACTGCAATGCTATTCTCGAAAGGTGTCTGGTCGAAAATGCGCCACAGCGCCCGTTCTTTTTCCGGGAAGTCCTTGAGTTTCTTCTTGTAGGAGCCCACACGGATGTACTCCTGCCCGGAAAATTGTAAGGGGCGGCGGGATGCTCTCTCGATTTCGAGCAGAACGACTGAAGAACCGTCAACGGACACCTCGTGGAAACGGAAGTCGATCTTCGGCTCGAGCAGGCGAAGGAGCCAGTTATCGAGTTCTTCGTTGCCAACCTTTTTGGCGCTCGGACTGAAGCTCGTACCCACAACCGCAGGCCCCGGTCGGCAATGCCCCAAACTACATAGGCGAGCGGCTTTCCTGACAAGGCAGCAGAGTTTGCCAGCGCCGACACGTACTCGCCGATTTCCCTGGGTTCGTGTACTTCGACCTTGAACTCGACCCATTCGGTCTCTTTGGGGCGTTTACGCAATTCCTGCACGAGGCCCCTCAAGTACTCGGTTGACCGGTTCAGCATTGTACTTCTGTCTCTTTGAGACTGACGTCGAGTTCGTCGATATCAGCCCCGGAGCCGGAGTCAAAGGTGTCGTTCATGGTTTCTCCAGCAACGGGGGAATCAATTCCGGGCTACGCGCCGCCGCTTGGCGTACGCCGAGCTTGCCGGTGACGACATCGGCGATCATACTGGAGCGGTATTTGCGGAGCAGGTCGATTTTGCGTTTGGCCTGGGCGCTGCTCTCGTCAATTTTGGTTGCGGTTTTGTTCAGGAAGCGGAAGATGGCGGCTTGTTTGGAGAGGGACGGCGAGTTCTTCATTTCGGAACAGGGCTTGAGTCCGGCAATCACGACTGGGCCTCCTGCGCCAATCGCCTGGGGTTCCATATCCGTTCGGCAAGCTGCCTGTATAGATCCTGCCGCGCGTCGAGGTCCTGTTTACGGAACTGGGGGTGCGGTTTGAATGACAGGCCACTGGTCATGACAAATTGATTGAATCCCGGATTGCGCTCGTAGGCGTCTTCGTGGAGGCTCTGAGCCAGAAGGTTCTGTTTGAGGTAGTGCTTGCGCTTTTCAGTATAGGGCAGGTCGCCATAGCTCGCGTTGTCTCTCTTCGGCACAAGCAGCAGCCCGCCAATGCGATTGCGGTACTCAGCAAAGTCTGTCGCCTGTGCAAACTCGTCTTCATGGCGTTCGGGGTGGTCGGCCCAGACATGCTCAATCTCGTATCTTTCCTTGCCACTGCGCTGTACGTATTCGCGATAGCGGGAAGGGTGCCCCGCCTGGGTCTCCACATAGTCGGTCATGCGAGCGAGCAGACGACGGATGTGCGGGCCGTTGTTGCCGTGTAGCCGGAACAGATCATTGGTGGCGAAAGTCTCACTCTCGGCCGCGAGACGCTTACTGAGCAGACTCACCAGAGTGGCTGCGTCCTTGCCTCGAATCTCGCACATCACCAGAAACATGTTGTACTGCATGGTCGAGTAGCCAATCGCCCGCCCGTTCCAGATACGCTGCGTGATCAGGATATCCAGATATGCCGACACGACACGCAGCTTTCGCCGAAGCTCCTGATCGTCGTCCTGCCGGCGCAGGGGCGCCAGAAGAACCGGATATTGCAGCGTGAAGTGGTTCTCTGCGCAGAAGTAGATCGCCTCCAGACGACTCTCCATGTTTTCTGCTTTATCCCGAAGGAACTTGTACCAATGGCTATAGAATGCAAAATCCTCCTCAATGAAGCGGGCAAAGTGGTCGCCCGACGAGAGACCGAGCGCTTTTTTTCGATCACGGACCCATCGGTGGAACTCGGTGCCAATGAGGTCAAAGTCGCGCGGCGTGGCACCCCGGTTCCGTTGGCGGATGGTTTGCGCGTACTGACTTCTTAGCCAGGCCTTGATGGCGTCGGCGTCTTCCTCCTTGCCGCTCTCCCGCAGGCTGGTCACCTGCTTCCGCCAGCGTTCATTGGCGGTGTTTCGATGTGCGGCATCGGAAATGTTTGCGAGCAGGTACCCTTTCAGCATGTCCGTGGGAGCGAGCGAAAGCCCGCGGTCGTTCATGGTCTCGAAGATGGTGTAGGCGTCGGCGTCCGAGTATGTCGTAATTTCGACCAGATAAACGTTTTCGATGAGCCAGTCCGAGAAATAGGGCAAGGCATCGTCAGCAAGATCATCGGGGAACAGTTCCTCCACGTCCTGGTACCGCCGGAGGATGTTGGCGACCGACTCTGATTCGTCGTCATCTTCAAACTTTTTACCGGTAAACAGTGCCTCCATACAGGCTGCGCGCTCCTTGACATCAATATTGAACGAGCGCTTTCCGAGCCTCAGTGAGAAAATCAACTCAGAGAGCTGCGCCTTCTGCCCCTCGTCCTGGAGTAGACGGTAGACGCGGATGAGAAGGAGACTGAGGGTTGTCAGCCTTTGCTGGCCATCGATGATGAACTTGTGTCCATCCTTGTCGCTGATGATGATGGAACCCAGGAAATAGCGACTGTAGTTTCCAACGGAGCCGCGGTCATCCTGGGGGCTGTAGCTCTCTTTGAACTTTTCGGCGATATCCTCCACCAACTCCGCAACCTGCTTGGTCGCCCAGCGATACTCGCGCTGGTAGTAGTCGATGGCGAACTTGGCGCCGCCGAGCAGCGAGCGCAGGTTCTTGACATCGCCAAGGATTTCCTTCATGGTCTGCTTCCTCCGATGGTTTCTTCAGTTCGCAGTTTTTCCTGCCCGGATTCTTGGCAGGAGCCGGGCGAGAGCTCGGGAGTGGCGGAGAGGGGGGGATTCGAACCCCCGGATCCCGGGTGGGGATCGACGGTTTTCAAGACCGTTGCATTCAACCACTCTGCCACCTCTCCGATATTCGTTGCTCTCCGGCGGTGCCTGGCGGGTTCTTCAGAGGGCCCCGACAGCCCGGGGCGGGTTGGTTTGGGGCGCCGATGGCGGCGACGCCCCCGCCGATGCCGGCGGTCGCCGCTTTTTCCCCGGCTTCGCCCGTCGCCGGCGGCAGGGGCGTCAGGCCGAATTTGCCGACCAGAGCCTCAATGTGGCGATTGAAGGAAAAGCGCTCCTCGATCAGGCGGCGGCCGCTCTCCCCCAGTTTCAGGCGCCGCCAGGGGTTGCGGATCAGGGTCTCGAGCTCCTCGGACAGGGAGCTGATGTCGTTGGGGGAGACGAGGGTGCCGCCGTCGGAGACCAGTTCGCGGATTGAGGGCAGCCAAGTCGAGAGGACCGGCAATCGCTGACTCATGGCTTCCATGAGGACGTTGGGAATGCCGTCGCGGTCGCCGTTGGCGGCGACGCGGCATGGGAGGGCGAAGATGTCGGCGCTGCGGTACTCTTCGAGCAGTTCGTGGTGTTTCAGCGGCGCCACCCAGTCGATGCGGTCGCTGAGGCCCAGCGAGCCGGCTTCAAGGGCGAGGGCCTGCCGGGCCTCGCCGCTGCCGACCAGGCGCCAGCGCCAATTCAAGTCTTCGGGCAGCAGGGAGAGGGCATTGAGCAGGGTGTCGAGCCCTTTTTTGGGGATGGCGCGAGCCGCGCTCAGGATCACCACAGGCTGGTCGGGACTGTCTCCCGCCGGCCCGAGGGAGCGGTCGCCGTAGTCGGGGAAGCGCTGCAGGTCGAGGCCGTGGTAGATGCAGGAGATCTTGTCCCAGTCGCCGCCGAGCTGGGCCAGGCGGCGGCGGTGAAAGTCGGTGCAGGTGAGGCCCCAGCGGGCGGATTGGACCTTTTCTCTGACCTCCTCTTGCGGCAGGGTCCAGATGCCTTTGGCGTGGGCCGAAAAACTCCACTCGAAGCCGCGCATAACGGCGGCGTAGCGGGCGACGCTGGCCGGGTCGTGGAGGAAGTGGGCGTAGATCAGAGAGGTGTTGCGTGGCAGGCGGCTGGCCAGCAGGAAGCCGCGGCGGAAGTTCTTGCGCCGGTCGGCCGAGGGATGGTAGCTCTCCCTGCGGTCGAATTCGAGCTGGCGCCGCAACATCCAGCGGGCCTTGGCGGAACCGCGGTTGCGGTAGGACAACAGCCAGGCGAGGAGAAATTGCCAGGGGTTGCGCCAGAGAGATTTGCCGAGATAGATGACCGGCGACTTCAACTGCAAGTGAATGGGGTGGGCTTCGTTCGCCCCCATCTTCCTCAGGGCGTAGATGCGCATGTTGAGGCCGCGCCTCTCGAGTTCGAGCAGCTCCTGGGCGATGAAGGTCTCCGACAGGCGCGGCCAGGCGCGCAGCACGACTGCGACCAGAGGCCGCCGGCTGTTGCGTCCCCGTGCCCGGCGGGCGTCCATGGTTGCAGTCCTCAGCCCAGAGCTTTGGCCAGGCGGCTGATGGCCTCTTTGAGCGAGTCCAGATCCGTGGCGAAAGAGAGCCGCAGATTGCCTGGAGAGCCAAAGGCCGCGCCGGGAACGACAGCGAGACCGGCCTGATCGAGCAGGCGCGAGCAGAGGCTGGTGTCGTTTTCCTCGCCGAGCCTGGCGATGGCCCCGGAGGCGTCGGGGAAGGCGTAGAAGGCACCGTCGCCGGGCTGGCAGCTGAGCCCCGGAATCTCGTTCAGGGCACTGACGACATAATCGTGGCGGCTCTTGAACTCATCGCGCATGCGGACCACTTCGGAGCGGTCGTCCTCGAGCGCGGCGACCGAGGCCCACTGCGAGATGGAACAGGGGTTGGAGGTACTCTGCGACTGCACCTTGCGCATGCCGCCGATGAGTTGCTCAGGGCCGGCGGCGTAGCCGATGCGCCAGCCGGTCATGGACCAGGCTTTGGAGACGCCGTTGAGCACGAGGGTGCGGTCGGCCAGGTCGGGGCAGGCGTTGAGGATGTTGCAGAAGGGCTCGTCGCGCCAGATGATGTGCTCGTACATGTCGTCGGTGGCGATCACGACCTGCGGATGGCGGCGCAGCACCTCGCCGAGGGCCCTGAGCTCGTCGAGGCTGTAGGCCATGCCCGTCGGGTTCGAGGGGCTGTTGAGCCACAGCAGGCGGGTGCGGGAGCTGATGGCCTCTGCCAGCTGGGCGGCCGTGATCTTGAAACGACTGTCGCTGCCGCAGGGCACGATGACCGGCTCGCCGCCGGCGAGGAGCACCATGTCGGGGTAGGACACCCAGTAGGGGGCGGGGATGATCGACTCATCGCCGTCGTTGAGCAGGGCCATGCAGAGGTTGTAGCAGGACTGCTTGCCGCCGCAGGAGACGAGGACCTGGGAGGGGGCGTATTCCAGTTGGTTCTCGCCCCTGAGCTTGGCGCAGATGGCCGCCTTCAGTTCAGGGATGCCGTCGACGGGGGTGTATTTGGTTTTGCCTGCGGCCATGGCGGCGGCGGCGGCATCCTTGATGTGCTGGGGCGTGTCGAAATCGGGCTCGCCGGCGCCGAGACCGATGATGTCGCGGCCTTCGCTGCGAAGGCGGGCGGCGAGGGCGGTTACGGCGAGGGTGGGGGAGGGTTTTACGCGGCCGAGGCGGCTGGCGAGATCAATAGTCATACGGGTAGGCGGCAAAAGTGGATGGGGGCACTCCTCGCGGAGGAAGGGGACATCGGCGGTTTCTGTGGCCTGACATCGGATTGAAAGTCTGGACGCGGGCGAGTCAAGCGGGATCTCGGCAGCCGGGCCAAGCCTGCTTTTCAGGTGAGATTATACAGCCTTTGCAGGCGCGGCCGCGCCTGACTCCCGGCGGCGGCCTCCCTGCCCGGCGGGGCCGCCTCGGGCCTGCGGGAGTCTTTGTTGGTAAAATAACCAGAACAACCGCCTCCTCCCTGCCCTGACCGCACTTTCTTGTCCAAGCCATTCGATCTCGTTGCGGAATACTCGCCCGCCGGCGACCAGCCCCAGGCGATCGACCGGCTTGAACAGGGCCTCAGGGACGGCCTCGCCCGCCAGGTGCTGCTCGGCGTGACGGGCTCGGGCAAGACCTACACCATCGCCAATCTGGTGCAGCGGCAGCAGCGGCCGACGCTGGTGCTGGCTCCCAACAAAACCCTGGCGGCCCAGCTCTACGGTGAGTTGCGCGAGTTTTTTCCGCGCAACTCGGTGCAGTACTTCGTCTCCTACTACGACTACTACCAACCCGAGGCCTATGTGCCTTCGTCGGACACCTACATCGAGAAAGACATGTCGGTCAACGACCACATCGAGCAGATGCGGCTGTCGGCCACCAAATCGCTGTTCGAGCGGCACGACACCATCATCGTCGCCACGGTTTCGGCCATCTACGGCCTCGGCGACCCCCAGTCATACCACCAGATGGTGGTGCACCTGGTGCGCGGAGACCAGCTCGATATCCGCGGCCTGCTGCTGCGGCTGGCCGACCTCAAATACAGCCGCAACCAGTTTGAGCTCAAGCGCGGCACCTTTCGCGTCAACGGCGATATCATCGACGTGTTTCCGGCCGAGTCCGAGCGCGACGCCGTGCGCATCGAGCTGTTCGACAACGAGATCGAGGGCATCAGCTATTTCGACCCCCTGACCGGCGAAGTGCTGCGCAGGGTGCCGCGGGTTACCATCTACCCCAAGACTCACTACGCCACTCCGCGCGAGCAGCTTCTCAGGGCAATCGACAGCATCCGTATCGAGCTGGCGGAGCGCCTCGAGGTGCTGCTGAAAGAGAACAGGCTGGTCGAGCACCAGCGTCTCGATCAGCGCACCCGCCTCGACCTCGAAATGATGCAGGAGCTCGGCTACTGCAATGGCGTCGAGAATTACTCCCGCCACCTGTCGGGCCGCGAGCCCGGGCAGCCGCCGCCGTGCCTGTTCGACTACATTCGCGGGGACACCCTGCTGGTCATCGACGAGAGCCATGTGACCGTGCCCCAGCTGGGCGCCATGTACAAGGGCGATCGCTCGCGCAAGGAGACGCTGGTCGAATACGGTTTCCGCCTGCCCTCGGCCCTCGACAACCGGCCGCTGCGCTTCGATGAGTTCGAAGGTATGATGCCGCAGGCCATCCTCGTGTCGGCTACGCCGGGGCCCTATGAGACGGAGCTGTCGGAGCAGACGGTGGAGCAGGTGGTGCGGCCGACCGGCCTGCTCGACCCCCGGATCGAGGTGCGGCCCGCGGCGGGACAACAGATCGACGATCTCATGTCGGAGGTGACAAAGCGCGTCAAGAGCGGCGAGCGGGTGCTGGCGACCACCCTGACGAAGCGCATGGCCGAGGACCTGACCGAATACTTCAGCGACCACGGTATCCGCGCGCGCTACCTGCACTCCGACATCGACACCGTTGAGCGCATGGAGATTATCCGCGACCTGCGCCTCGGCGCCTTCGACGTTCTGATCGGCATCAACCTGCTGCGCGAGGGTCTCGATATGCCGGAGGTCTCGCTGGTGGCCGTGCTCGACGCCGACAAGGAGGGCTTTCTGCGCTCGGAGCGTTCGCTGATTCAGACGGTCGGTCGGGCCGCCCGCAACATCAACGGTACGGCCATTTTCTACGCCGATCAGGTCACCGGCTCCATGGCCCGCGCCCTGGCCGAGACCGATCGCCGCCGCCTCAAGCAGGCCGAGTTCAACAAGGAGCACGGCATTACTCCCGAGGGCGTGCGCAAACAGATTGTCGATGTCATGGAAGGCGCGCGTTCGGGGCCGCGGGGGGGAGGTGCCAGGCTCGACGGGGTCGCCGAAGACGAGCCGGCCTACGCCGCCATGCTGCCCCGGCAATTGAGCAGGGAGCTCGCCAGACTGGAGAAGAAGATGCAGGAGCATGCCCGCTGCCTCGAATTCGAGGAGGCGGCCATGCTGCGCGACCGGGTGGCCGAGATCAGGCAGCAGTGTTTCATCGACTGAAGGCTGCGGCCCTGGGCTCGGCCTGCGCCCTCCTGATGCTGGCGTCGACGCCGATGGCGGCCCGGGGCGGAGACCGAACCGCCGAACCCCTGAGCGGCGCCGGGATTCAGCGGCTGCTGGCCGGCAATACGGCCCTTTACGACGACGGCGGGGCCAGGCAGTCGTTTCACAGCCAGGGAGCGACCTTTTACCAGTTGCCGGGCCGGCCGGCCGAGCGCGGCAACTGGTGGGTTTCCGGCGACAAGTACTGTTCGCGCTGGGGGCGGGGCGACACCTCCTGCTACCGCATGGAGCGGGTGCAGACGGAGGCCGGCGAGCGCTTTCTGTGGAACGGCGGCTATCGCGCCCGCATCGTCCCCGGCGATGCCCTGCAGTAGCTGATTGGTTGCAGGCCTTGGCGCCGACAATCGATTTATCAATTAATCAGGAGAGGAACCGGAAGCGCAGGAACCAATCGGGAATGAGGGTATTGGTCAGAAAGGATCAATCCTGATGAGGAATATTGAAAATATGGAAGAACACTGAATCAATCCTTTGCCTGTATGCTATAACCTGCCCCAACCATCTTTCCGTTCACTCAGATTATCAGGAGTTGCTTACCATGAACAGCCTGGGTATCCTAGTCTCGCCCCTGCTTGTTCGGGGCAAGATCCATTTTTGTCACCGTGCTTTTCGCCTTGGCCCTGTCGCTGGTATCTTCCAACGCCAGCGCTCAGGGCGCCAGGCCCACAAGAGGATTCGAAGTCAGTGTATTGTTGGGAATCAGTGGCCAATTTCGTACCGATTTAGGTTCCGGCACGTCGGACGATGTCCAGCCAATATCGCTGAGCTATGGATTCAACTTTTCAGAAAGACATGGGCTGGTTGTCCAGTTGACGCCATCCACCGATCTCGAGGAGGTTCCCGGCTTTGAAGGAGCCTATGCCAGTAGCTCCGTCCTGTACAAGGCGACATTCCCAACCAAAATAGACCAGGGGAAGTTGGAGCCCTTTGTGCTGGTCGGCCTTTCGCGCCTGGCCTGGCGTACGGAGGTTTTCAGTATAACCATAAATGACGAATCAGGCGTCGGACTCGCCTTGGGAGCCAGCGTTGATTATTACATCTCGCCCGAGCTCAGCCTCCGCCTCCTTCTCTTCGATGACCTTGAGCGTGATACCGGAGATATTAATGCCAGCGTTTCCGCGATCAGCTTTGGCGTCGGCTTCCATTTCTGACCCGCCGCCGTCTCTCCGTCTCCGAAGTCAGTGCGCAGATATGTCTGCGCCCGGCGCCGGGTGGGCGACGAAAAATCGCCCTTCGCCCCAGGCGTACTTCACCCGTTTGTGGAAATGGTACTGGTGGTTGGGGAGACCCTTGTTGATGTGGCGGCGCCACTCGTCAAAATTCCGGCCTGATTTGTAATGCCCGACAAGAAGGAATATCCAGAAGGGTTTTGCGGTTTTTCTGTATTGCTTTATCTTGCTTAGAGGCCTCACCCTTCTGTCAACGTTTAAGCGCCCGGCGTGCCAGTTGATCGCATCTGTATAATCGGCAAACCCCTCTCCTTCTATCCTCGGGAGTTCAAGAGCCACAGACTTGAAGGGATAGTTTCCAATGGGAAAGAAGACTTCGGAGCCCGAAGCGGGCGCAAAGGCAGGGGAAACGGATGAGCCAGCCGAACTTCTTACGAGATTATACCCCTTGAGAAGCAACTGCGATTCGGCAAAGCTCACGCCCATGGCCAGGAAGACCGCGGCCACGGGCCAGGGCAACTGCCAGCGACGGATGCCCCGGGCGGCGAGGATGAGGATGAAAGGCAGGGCCACCAAGGTGTATCTGTAGTGCAGCACGGGCACCTGCAGGTAAGAATACAGAAGGGGCAGGCCGAAGCTCGTGAGGATGGGGAGAAAAAGCAGGGCGCTGACAGTTGTCCCGGCGCTTCTGCGTTCTCTCATCATCAGCAGGAAGCTGGTCAGCACTCCGGCAAAGAGGATGAAAGACAGCAGAAAATCAAAGGCAAAGTAGCGCAGCCAGGTTCCCCCCAGATAAAACAGGTCGGGGAGTCTGATCCAGAAGGATTGCTTGTCGCCGCCGGCGACAATTTTTTCGGCGACGGGAAGGGTGCCGACAATGAAAACGACGGCAAAGACAGCGGCGTAAATCAGTTTGGTGCGGTGATTGTCTCCGCGGTGCCGGGCAACCCACAGGATCAGGCCGAGAAATTGGGCGATGACGATGAAAAAGCCGAAATAATGCGAATGCACCAACATTAG
Source organism: Candidatus Porifericomitales bacterium (assembly GCA_965237735.1). Classification (GTDB taxonomy): domain Bacteria; phylum Pseudomonadota; class Gammaproteobacteria; order CBDEFV01; family CBDEFV01; genus CBDEFV01. The sequence continues at coordinate 226,742 of CBDEFV010000002.1, forward strand.
GCTCGACAGGGTGTAGAGCACGAGGTCGTGGATCCGCTCCCTGATCAGGATGGCATGAAAAAAGAGGAAGCTCAGCGTTGACAGCAGGAAGATCAGGGCGTAAGGCCTTCCTGTTGCACTGAATTCAATGTGCAGGTAGCAGAAGCAGGTGATGACAACGGTGATCAGAGCGGTGCGGACATCATAGAGTCGGCGGGCGAGCAGGTGGACCGCCAGGATGCTGAGCAGGCTGAAAATCAGTGAGGAAAGGCGCAGCATCAACAGAGGGTCCTTGTCAAAAAAGCCCCGCAGCACCCACATCAGCCAGTAGTAGAGCAGGGGATTGGTGATCTCGTCCCGCAGCCCGGCAATGAATTGCTCGAACGACAGCGACGGGTCAGAAAACCTCAGGGTGGGAAGCTCGTCTATGTGCAGGCCAATGGCGTCGAGGCGGTAAAAGCGGGCCAGAAAGGCGGCCGTCAGGATGCCGACCAACCAGAGGAGTTCTCTGCTGAAGTATCTTGATGCAGGCTTCAAGGGTTGTCTCTTCTGCGTTGGCTTATGAGGTCAAAAGGCCGTGAATAACAGTTGGATTCCAGGGTTTTCCCGCCCGACTCCGGCGCTCATTCATCTTTCCAGTTCCTGCAGCTATTGTGCGGATGAATCTGCGCCCTGTGCCGGGTGGGCGACGAAGAACCGCCGTTCGCCCCAGGCGTAGCTCACCCGCTCGTGGGAATGGTATCTGTAGTTCTGCATGTCTTTGTTGATGTGGCGGCAAACCCTGGCAAAATCCCGGTCTGACTGGTAGTGCCCGGAAATAAGAAGCCAGAAGGGCTGTCCGGTTTTTTTGTACTGCTCCAACTCCTCGAGAGGCCGCACCCGTCTGTCGATGTTGAAGCGCTGGGCGTGCCAGTTGATTGCTCCTGCATTCTTGGCAAAAATCTCTCCTTTTATCTGCGGCAGCTCAAGGGCCACAGCCCTGAACGGATAGTCTCCGAGGGGAAAATAGGCTTTGGAGTCCCGAGCGGGCGCAACGGCAGGCGAGAAGGAGAGGCCGGCACCCTTGAGATGATACCCCTTGAGAAGCAGCTGCGATTCGGCAAAGCTCATGCCCATGGCCAGGAAGACAGCGACTATGGGCCAGGGCAGATGCCAGCGGCGGATGCCCCAGGCGGCGAGGATGAGGATGAAAGGCAGGGCCACCAGGGTGTATCTGTAATGCAGTATGGGCACCTGCACATAAGAGTAGAGAAGGGGTAGCCCGAAGGTTGTCAGGACAGTGAGGAAGAGCAGGACGCTGGCGGTTGCCTCGCTGCTTCTGCGCTCGCGTCCCATGAGAAAAAGGCTGGTCAGCACCCCGGCGAAGAGAATAAGGGACAGCAGAAAATCAAAGGCAAAATAGCGCAGCCAGGTGCCCCCCAGATACATAAGTCCGGGGGGCTTGATCCAGAAGGCCAGAAGGCCGCTGCTCGCCATCATCCTCTCGGCGATCGGAATGGTGCCGACAATGAAAACGACGGCGAAGACAGCGGCATGGATCAGTTTGCTACGGTGGTTGTCTTCGCGGTGCCGGGCGATCCACAGAAGCAGGCCGAGAAACTGGGCGATGACGATGAAAAAACCGAAATAATGCGAATGCACCAACAGCAGGCTCGCCAGAGTGTAGAGCACGAGGTCGCGGAGCCGCTCTCCGACAAGGAGGCTGTGAAAGAAGAGGAAGCTCAGCGTCGACAGCAGAAAGATCAGGGCATAGGGTCTTCCGATTATGCTGTACTCAATGTGCAGGTAGCAGAAACAACTGATGATGGCGGCGATCAGGGCGGTGCGGACATCGTAGAGGCGGCGTGCGAGCAGATGGACCGCCAGGACGCCGGCCAGGCTGAAAATCAGTGAGGAAACACGCAGAACCAGGAAAGAGTCGTTGAAGAAGTCCCGCAACGCCCACATGAGCCAGTAGTAGAGGAGGGGATTGGTGACTTCGCCCCGCAACCGGGCGATGAATTGCTGCAGCGACAGCGACGGATCAGAAAAATGCAGGGTGGCGAGCTCGTCCGTGTTCAGGCTGATCGCGTCCAGGCGGTAGAAGCGGATCAGGAAGGCGGTCGCCAGGATGCCGGCGAGCCAGAGGAATTCTCTGTTGAAGTATCTGGATGCAGGCTTCAAGGGCGTCTTTCCCGTGTCTGGTTTCTGGAGGTCAAAAGCCCGCAAGCGGCGGCTCGGATTAAGGGTTTTTCCGCCGGGCTTCGGCGCTCATTATAGCCGGGGGCAGTCTTGGGCAGCCGCCACTGAAAACAGCTGCGATTGATGGGTGGCCTGGCGGCAAGAGGGCGCTGGCCCGCTGAAGGCCAAGCGGGGGCAACTTCGGAGCCTGGGCTGTGCTTTATCGACGGCGCCGGAGATCAGAGGTGATAGGACCTCTCGTTGTGCTCGGTAATGTCGAGCCCCTTGTTCTCCTCGCTCTCCTCAATCCTCAGCGGGGTGAACAGGGAGACCAGTTTCAGGGCGGCGAAGGTGAAGACGACAGTCCAGACGACGACAAAGGCGATGGCGATCAACTGTGTCATGGCCTGTTGCCCGATGGAGACATCGAGGCCGGCGCCGCCGAGATAGTCGGCCGCAAAGATCCCGGCCATAAGGGTGCCGAGGATTCCGCCGACGCCGTGTACGGGGAATACGTCCAGAGAGTCGTCTATCTTCAGTCTGCGCTTGATGAACTGAGTCGCGTAGTAGCAGAGGGCGCCGGCCAGAGCACCGATGACGGCCGCCCCCATGGGACCGACATAGCCGGAAGCCGGCGTAATGGTTCCGAGTCCGGCGACCATGCCGGTCACTATGCCGAGAACACTGGGTTTGCCGTTCCTGACCCACTCGATCCCCGCCCACACCAGGGATGCCATGGAGGCACTGATGTGGGTAACCAGCATGGCCATGCCGGCGTCGGTGTTGGCGGCAACTGCGCTGCCGGCGTTGAAGCCGAACCAGCCGACCCACAACATGCCGGCGCCCGCCACTGTGAGCACCATACTGTGCGGAGGCATGGCAGCTGTCGGGAACCCCTGACGCCGCCTGAGCACGACAGCAGCCACGAGCGCTCCGACGCCGGCGGTGATGTGCACCACCAGACCGCCGGCAAAATCGAGCGTGCCCAACTGTTGCAGCCAGCCGCCGCCCCAGACTGCGTGGGCGATCGGAAAATACACCAGCAGCAGCCACAGCAGGCTGAACGGCACTACGGCGGCAAAGCGCATGCGTTCGGCAAAGCCGCCGACAATCAGGGCGGGAGTGATGACGGCAAAAGTCAACTGAAACATGACAAAGACGGTTTCAGGGATCTTGCCCGCCATGGCATCGCGGCTGACACCCGCCAGAAAGGCGCGGTCGAGACCGCCGATGATTCCGTTCAGACTGCCGCCGTCGCTGAAGACCAGGCTGTAGCCGATGATAACCCACAGCACTGAAGCCAGGCAGGTGATCGTGAAACACTGCATCATCACCGACAGGGCGTTCTGGCTCCTGACGAGGCCGGCATAAAACAGCGAGAGGCCAGGAATGGTCATGAAGAGGACCAGGGCCGTCGAAGTCAGCAGCCAAGAAGTGTCGCCGGAGTCGCCGGCTGCCCAGGCGGTGGCGGGCGATCCAATCAGAGCAGCGGCGAGCCAACCGGCAGGGAGTAACTTTTTCATGTCAGGATTCTTTATAGCGGCTGGTCCGGCCAAGGTCAGAGCGCATCGGTGCCCTCTTCACCGGTACGAATGCGGACGACGGCTTCGAGGTCCTGGACGAATATCTTTCCATCGCCGAGGGTTTCCGTTCCCGCGGTCTGCAGTATGGTTTCGATTACTTTCTTGCTGATCTTTTCTGGCACTGCGATTTCCAGTTTCTTTTTCGATATGAAATTGACCTCGTACTCAGCGGCCCGGTAATGCTCGGTGTGGCCTTTCTGGTGTCCAAAGCCGACCGCATCGGTCACAGTAACGCCCTTTACGCCGATGGCGGACAGGGCGTCCATAACTGGTGTCAGCATTGCCGGCTGAATGACGGCAGTGATCATTTTCATAAGAATTCCTCTCCTTCAGTGGTGTTCGCTACGACTGTTTTCCCTGCCGACGAATGCAGGAGAAAACCCATTGGCTGAAATAATCAGCAACGATCAATTTCATTATATACCAGCCAACATCGCTTCCAGGGACCCCTTTCTGCAAAAATTGCCCCGGCCCGAATCAATGGACACGGGACTGCGCCCCCGCGAGCCGGGAATCAGGGCCGGCGAAGGCAGGGCTCCGCCGTCACTGCGCCGTCCTCCCGCCCTCTGGTGGCCCGGGCCGGGAGCGGGGGCGACCCTGAGCTGCCGTTCCTCCTGCTAAATGGTGCGGCGACGACCGGGAAGCGCGACCTCAGCGTTTGATTCTGACCTCGTAGCCGGGCTCCCCGGGCTCGTCGTCCATTATCTCAGCGGGAAAGCCGGGGGCGGTGACGTCCGCTCCCGGCGCATCTTCGCGGCGGCGGATGATGTTGGGCGAGAATTCGCGCCCGCCGTAACGTTCCATGCCGTCCCTGAAAATCTGCACGATCAGCGGCGAGATCTCCAGGGGCGCACTGTTTTCTTCGGCGATCTGCTGGAACAGGGAGACGTCCTTGACGACGAGATCCATGGTGAAGTTGATGTCGCGGCGGCCGTTGAGGATGACTTGGCCCTCGGTTTCGTGGACGAAAGAGGTGCCGGAGGAGATGCGGATGGCCTCGTAGGTCGTGGCGAGGTCGAGGCCGGCCAGCTTGGCGGTGGTCAGGGCCTCGGCCACCGACACCAGATTGACGGAGGCGAGGTAGTTGGTCATGACCTTGAGCACCGAGGCCGAGCCGAGTTCGCCGGTGTGGAGGATGCGCCGCCCCAGGGTCCTGAGCAGGGGCAGGATGCGTTCAAAGACTTCGCGCCTGCAGCCGGCGAAGATCGAGATGTTGCCCGTGGCCGCGCGGTGGCAGCCGCCCGAGACGGGGCAGTCGACGGCGAGGCCGCCGCGCTCCTCGACGAGGGCGCCGAGCGCCTGCACCTCGTGGCTGTCGGTGGTGCTCATCTCCATCCAGACCTTGCCCGGGCCGAACTGCGACAGGGCGCCGTCCTCGCCTTCCATGACTGTCCGCACGGCCGCGGGCGAGGGCAGGCAGGGTAACTAAGGAATTCGACCTTGGCCGCCATGTCCGCCGGCGATTCCGCCCAGTGCGCGCCCTGGTCGAGGAAGGGCTGCGCCAGGGAGCGATCGAGGTCCCTGACGCTCAGCTCAAAGCCGGCGCGCAGGAGGCTGCCAGCCAGCTTGGCGCCGACATTGCCGAGACCGATGAATCCAATTTTCATAAAGAGGCTCCGGAACCCTCCATGACCGTCCGCACGGCCGCGGGCGAGGGCAGGCAGGTGATCAGGAACTCGACCTTGGCCGCCATGTCCGCCGGCGATTCCGCCCAGTGCGCGCCCTTGTCGAGGAAGGGCTGTGCCAGGGAGCGATCGAGGTCCCTGATGCTCAGCTCAAAGCCGGCGCGCAGGAGGCTGCCGGCCAGCTTGGCGCCGACATTGCCGAGACCGATGAATCCAATTTTCATAGAGAGGCTCCGGAAGAGAAAACAGCGAATTAACGGCCAATTATAGGACCTGGTAGCCGATCCCGGACGCCGTGCTGTTGATTTTTGGCCTTGGAGGCTTTTTAGCGATCCTGGACTGGAAGATTCATTTTTCTGTGTATGGATTATTAATTGCCAACCCTTAGAATGCAGTTTCCTCAGTCATCGACAAAAAACAGGCTTAGGCTTATGCGGGTTTAAGCTAGTGGCCTTGCTTTTCGCAATCTTCCAGGAACAGCAGGTTCGTCGCTGTCAAATGCAGGGCGTAACGGGCTAAATGCTCGGGGACCCCAATTACCTCCGTGCCTTGGCCATGTGCGCTTGTTTTATTTCCAATAGTGGGAATTCCGGTTTTAAGTACGGCCCCAAGCGAAGAGATTTGGCTTTTCAGGTACTGGGGAATGAAGCCATTTGAAAAGCAACTTTCTATGAGTTTCGCAGCTGTGGGGTTTGGGGGAGATTCCCAAGAGCGTTTCTTATGGATTGCCCTCAAAAGACTTTCAAGAGATTTATTGCAGTTGACAATTGCTTCTTTATAGTTTTTGTTCCGGTAGTGGCTGTGAGCAGCAAGAAACTCATCTCTTGCTCCTTCATAGTCTGGGTCTTCACCAAGTAGGTTCAGGGTCGGTTTAACAATTTCTGAATGCAGGAACTTTGAAGCGAGGCGAATAATTTTACCGCCCTCAAATTGACAACCTGCTCCGGCCTCTTTTCAGTCCACGTTCCTCAGGTGCAGGCCGCACTCCTTCTTGGTCTCCTCTTCCCACCACCACCGGCCCTCGCGCTCGTGCTGGCCTGGATTGATGGGACGGGTACAGGGCTCGCAGCCGATGGACACGAACCCGCGGTCATGAAGGGCGTTGTACGGAACGCCGTGTTCCCGGATATACGCCCACACCTGTTTGGAGGACCAGCGGCTTAAAGGATTGAACTTCACGAGCGGCTTGCCAGCCTCACCATGGGCATCGTCGATCTCAACGACGGGCACGGTGGCTCGGGTGCCCGGACTCTGATCGCGCCTCTGCCCGGTCACCCACGCGCCAAACCGCGCCAGCGCCCGCCTGAGGGGCTTGACCTTGCGGATGCCGCAGCACTCCTTGTGACCGTCCTGATAGAAGGAGAACAGACCTTTCTCGCGGACCAGCGCCTGCACGGCGGCAGCGTCGGGGAACAACACGTCGATCACGATGCCGTAGTGCGCACGCACGCGATCGAGAAACTGGTAGGTCTCCGGATGGAGCCGGCCGGTATCCAGGGAGAACACGTGGAAGGCCCCGCCTTCCTTCACGGCCATATCCACGAGCACGACATCCTCCGCCCCGCTGAACGAAATCGCCAGGCTTGGGGAGAACTCCGCAAGGGCCAGCGCCAGGATTTCCTGGGGTTCCTTATCGGCACAGGTTCTGGACAGCCGCTCAACATCGGCAAGATCGAATGGCATCAGGGCTTGCTACCGTCTGCCAGCGCAGGCAGCCTCAAAAGGACCGTAGCACGAAGCCCTTGCGGTGGCCAAGGCGCGTACCCGCTGCGCTGCTCGGCGGGCAGAGTGCAGACTTGCCAAGAAGGCGCCAGCTGATCGCGCCCGCCGCAAATACTGGAGTTCAACTCATTAATTGCATCCTTGACAAGATCATGGATTCTCTGGTGTGGTAGATTGAAAAATGGTCTTCTGTTGTCCGGCACATTTTCAATGGCCTTGAAAAACAGTTCGACTACGTCAAGGCACTTTATCAGTTTCATTGCATTTCATCGAGTAAGACAATACCTCTCCGTCAGAGTCTCTGGAGCTGGATTGCAGTTTGAGGAGCGCCTGTTCTATGCGCAGGGTGTCGCGGACCACTGTGCTTATACCTTTTCCATATGCATAAGAGATAAGGTGATAAAGGCCATCTAGTGTTTTCCTGATTAATAAGGACTAGCTGAGTACGCAACCCCTCAGGAATTTCATCATAGGTGTATACATCAGGTTCTTCACCCCTTAATCTTTTTTGTCTTTTTGAATAGAGATCGACAACTGACATAGCTTTTCACCTCAGAGGGTGTTGCCCTGAATATCGTCATCGATCATGGAATCCCAGAAATCCTCGTCGAGTTTCTTGATTTCCAGGGTCTGCTCCGTCTGCATGCCCAGGCCGTATTCGTAGATGTATTTGGCCAACTGCTCTCCGTCGATGAGGACGAGCGGAGTTTTGTTGGCCAGGCCTGCTGCAGATTTCCGGGCATCTTTGGTGTAGCCGGAGGTGGTGATGAAAACGCCTTTATCTGAAATCAAGGCTCCTACAAAGGCTTGAACTTCTGGCCTTTGCACGAGACGGTCTCTTTTGTATCTTTTTGCCTGAATGCAGACGCGACCCAGGCCGAGGGCATCTTCCCTGATGATCCCGTCGATTCCCCCGTCCCTCGAATAGGGTGTGACCTCGGCCGCGTCCTTTATTTCGCCGCCATACCCCATGAATTTCAGCAGCTTGACGACAAGCTTTTCAAACTCACGCGGCGATTTGCTCAAGATCGTGTCGAGGATATCATCGCAGGTCTCTTTCCTTATTCGAGCGAATGCCCGGGAGAGCTCCTCTTTAGGCGGCAACTCCCCTGGCGCCAACTCTTCCGGCGTGTAGGTGGCGTCTGCCTGACTCCTGTCACTTTCTTTTTCAGCCTTCTTTTTTTTCTGTTGTTTATAGTTTTCTTTTATGTATTTGATGATGTTTTCATCAGGCTTCTTCAGTAATTTGCGGCCCTCCTCGCTGATCTGGTAGAGCCCGCGTCCGGGCTTGAGAACCAGGCCTGTGACGTATAAATCGCTCAGGGCCCAAGTCACGCGGTCATAGAATATCTTCCCAGAGCTCACTTCATATTCTTGCTCCCGTTCCTCATCGGTCAGCTTGAAGATTTCAGCCAGTGGTGCAATGAATTCCTTATTCCTCAGGCAATCGCGCTCAGCCAGCAGCCGAAGCGCCGGAGCTGCGATTTCGATGTAGGGTGGTATAGCCATATTTGTTGATTCTCCTGAGTTTCCTGAGACGGCAGACAGGGATCAGGCACTGAGGCCGCCTGTACCGGGCGCGAACGGCTGTCTTGCTGGTCCATAGCTCTGTTAATCTTATCACAGAACGGCAGGATTCCATTGACAGGCAGCGACAGTCCCCGGGGTGGCGCCTCAGCCTTGGATTGTCAGCGGTTTGGGGTCGAAACCCCGCCTCCAGTCGATAGAATCATGGCATGCAGAGAAAACCCGCCGTAGCCATTTTTGGATCCGACGATCTCGCCGATGCACCGGCGGTTGCGTCTCTCTGTGAGGATCTCGGCAGCGCCGTGGTGGGGCTCGGCTGCCGCGTCGTCTGCGGCGGTCTCGGCGGCGTCATGGAGGCGGTGTGCCGCGGCGCCAGAAGCCATCCCGCCTATCAGTCGGGCGATACCATCGGCATCCTGCCGACGGCGGACAGTGCCGGGGCCAATCCCTATGTCGATATCGCCATCCCCACAGGTTTGGGGTACTTTCGCAACATGCTGGTCGCCCGCGCCGGCGATGCCTGCATAGCCGTACGCGGCGGCTCCGGCACCCTGTCGGAGATCGCCATGGCCTGGCAGCTCGACAAAGAGGTCGCCGTTATGGCGGAGAGCGGCGGCTGGGCGCACAGGCTCGCCGGCGAGCCCCTCGACCACCGCTGTGAAGGCGGGCGCACTCTCGTGGCTCTGGCCGATGTCGAGGCTGCGGTCTCCTGGCTCAGGCAGGTGCTCAAGGGATAGCACCCAACCCTGGAGCCTCCCCGGATCTGAAGGCGGGCGCACTCTCGTGGCTCTGGCCGATGTCGAGGCTGCGGTCTCCTGGCTCAGGCAGGTGCTCAAGGGATAGCGCCAAACCCTGGAGCCTCCCCGGATCTGAAGGCGGGCGCACCCCCGTGGCTCTGGCCGATGTCGAGGCTGCGGTCTCCTGGCTCAGGCAGGTGCTCAAGCTATAGCGCCAAACCCCGGGGGCTCCCCGGGCCCGGGGGAATGAATTTTCTGAAGGTGCGGCGGCCGATCGCCCTGCAGCCCCCGCCTGCCGACCGGGCAGCGCTAGATTCGGGGCGGCGTCACGCCCTTCTGCCCCTGATACTTGCCCCTGCGGTCGGCGTAGGAGGTCTCGCACTCCTCGTCGGCCTCAAAGAACAGGAACTGGGCCACGCCCTCGTTGGCGTAGATTTTTGCCGGCAGCGGGGTGGTGTTGGAAAACTCGAGGGTGACATGGCCTTCCCACTCGGGCTCGAGCGGGGTGACATTGACGATGATGCCGCAGCGGGCATAGGTCGATTTGCCGAGGCAGATCGTCAGCACCGAGCGCGGGATGCGGAAATACTCGACGGTGCGGGCGAGAACGAAAGAGTTCGGCGGGATGATGCAGTGATCGGCCTTCTTGCTGACGAAGCTGCTCTCGTCGAACGCCTTGGGGTCGACCAGAGTCTGATGGACATTGGTAAAGATCTTGAAATCGTCGGCGCAGCGCACGTCGTAGCCGTAGCTGGAGGTACCCCAGGAGACGGCCCCCCTGTTGCCGATGTTTTTTACCTGGCCGGCCTCGAAGGGCTCGATCATGCCGCGGGCGGCCATTTTACGGATCCAGTGGTCGGGTTTAATGCTCATGGATGCCTTGGTGTCGGTGGGTGAGTGAAGGGGCGCGGCAGGTTGCTGCAGACGGGCCCGGCATGATTCCCGGGGTCATGATTGCGGGGGCTCAGGCGGGGGTCTCTTCGCGACGCCACTGGATGGAGGCCCTGTCGAGCCAGCCGGTGAGCGCGTCCAGGGCCCCGTCGATCTCGGCCAGGTCGCGGCCGCGGAAGACGAGATTGGCGAAGTAGCCGTCCTCGTCTGCACCCGGGTAGCTGCCGATGTCGACGGCGGGGTACTGCCGCTGAATCCGGCCGAGTTCGGCGGCGACGACGCTTTCGCCGGCGCGGGCGCGCACCGAGCGCGACTGAATCGGCAGGCCGCGGCTCAGCTTCGGCGCCAGCTCTTCGAACATGGCGCGAAAGATCGAGGGCACGCCGGCCAGCACATAGACATTGTCGATGCGGAACCCCGGCGCGCTCGAGATGCGGTTGGGAATCTCCTCGGCGCCCTCGGGCATGAGCGTCATCTTCAGGCGCGGTTCGGTCAGTTCGTCTTCAGTGTAGTGGCGGCGCAGCTCGGAGAGGGCGAATTCGCTCGTCACCAGCGGCCGCCCGAGGGCCTCGGCGACGGCGGCCGTGGTGATGTCGTCGTGGGTCGGGCCTATGCCGCCGCTGGTGAAGAGGGCGTCGCGGCCCTGTCGGAGGGCGTGGATGGCGTCGACGATGGCCGCCGTCCCGTCGGCGACGATGCGCGATTCGACGAGGCGGATGCCGAGCTCCGACAGCCTCTGACCGAGAAATCTGAGGTTGGTGTCCTGGGTGCGGCCGGAGAGGATCTCGTTGCCGATAATGAGAAAGGCAGCCGTCGGCTGGGCCCGGGGACTGGATCCGGTCACGGTGAAAGAAGCCGGGGATGGCGGGTTGGCCAGGGCAGGCGAAGATTCACAGGGGAGTTGCGCATCGGCCTCATTGCAGGAAGAGCTCGGGATCGATCCAGTTCCGGTTGAGGCCGAGCGACCAGTGCAGGTGGGGGCCGGTGACGCGGCCGGTCGAGCCGACCCGGCCGAGATGGACGCCGCGCTCGACCCGCTGGCCCGGCTGCACGTCGATCTGCGACAGGTGGCAGAAGAGGCTGATGAGGCCGCGGCCGTGGTCGAGCACCAGGGTCTTGCCATTGAAATAATAATCGCCGCTGTCGATGACGGCGCCGCTCGCCGGCGCCCTGATCGGCGTGCCCTCGGGAGCGGCTATGTCCATGCCCGAGTGGGGCCGGCGCGGCCGGCCATTGAAGATGCGCCGCGAGCCGAAGCTGCCCGTGCGCGTGCCTTCAAGGGGGGCGGCGAAAACCAGCGACGGCTGCCCGCCGCTGCGGGTGCTCTTGACCCGGCCGAGGTGCGCCTTTTCCCGCTGGATACGGCCCAGCACCTCCGGCGGCAACTCGACATACCTGTCCTCTACGGTCAGCTGCTGCTCCTCGTAGTGAGGCCATTTGCGGACGGTGAAGCTGCGCTGCCGGCGAATCGGCTGGCCGTGCTGGCCGGTGGTCGTCACGGCGAAGGTATGCAGGCCGGGGCGGGCGCCGAGGGAGATGCCGATGAGGGCGTGCCACTGGCCCTCAGCGGCGACGACGAGGACCCGGCGGTCGCGGTAGGACGCCAGAGGTATGGGGGCGCTTGCCGAGCCCAGGGCGACGACGGCGATGCCGCCCGGAGCCAGGCGCTGCTGCGGCAGGGCGCCGGCGGCAGTCGGCAGGGCGGCCAGCACGGCGGCCAGAACGAGGCTGGAGGCGAGGTTGCGAAGGAGCAATGGGCTCGGGGTCAAGGATGGACAAAAACGGGGCCTGGATGCGATTATTGTAAAGTGTCGGCCGCTCCCTGGGCTAAAATAGCCCTGTCGCCGTCTGGCTTCTACGCTCCCGCCTCCATTTTGTCTTTTGTTTCAGCCCTACGAGCTTTATATCGGCCTGCGCTATATGCGCTCGCGCCAGAGCAATAGTTTTGTCTCGATCATCTCGCTGTTCTCGGCCCTGGGCATCGCCATAGGCGTGGCCGCGCTGATCACGGTGCTGTCGGTCATGAACGGCTTTCAGACGGAGTTGCGCCAGCGCATCCTGACCATGACCTCGCATATGGCCGTGCTCAGCCCCGGCGGCCCCTACAGCGACTGGCGGCAGGTGATCGAACAGGCCGAGCGCCACCCCGAAGTCGTGGGGGCGGCGCCCTACATCGACGGCCAGGTCATGATATCGAGCGGCCGCCGCGTCAGCGGCAGCGGCCTCAAAGGCATTCTGCCCGAGGAGGAGGGCGCGATCTCGCAGTTGGCCGGCCGCATCCAGCAGGGCAGCGGCGATGCGCTCAGGGCTGGCGAGTTCAATATAATCCTCGGTTCGGGCCTCGCCAAAACGCTCGGCGTCGGCGTCGGCGGCAGCGTCAATCTGCTGGCCCCCGAGGCCCGCGCCAGTGCTGTCGGGGTGCTGCCGCGCCTCAAGCGCTTTCGCGTCGCCGCCATTTTCCACGCCGGCATGTACGAATACGACCGCCTGCTGTCCTTCGCCCACGCCGAGGACGTCGCCCGGCTGCTGCGCTTCGGCGACCGCGTCTCGGGCGTGCGGGTGGAGACGGACGACATCTTCGCCGCCCCGCGCATTGCCCGCGAGCTTGAGGGCCGTCTGCCGGGCTACAGGGTCGATGACTGGACCAAGCGCCATGCCAGCTTTTTTGCCGCCCTCCGCACCGAGAAGATCGTCATGGCCGTGATTCTGACTCTGATCATCGCCGTCGCCGCCTTCAACATCATCACGACCATGGTCATGGTGGTGACGGAGAAACGCCCTTCAATCGCCATCCTGCGCACTTTCGGCGCGACGCCGCGGAGCATCCTGCAGATTTTCTTCGTTCAGGGTTTCGCCATCGGCTGTATCGGGACGGTGCTGGGACTCGTTGCCGGCATCGCTCTGGCGCTGCATGTCGAGGGTCTGGCCCTGTGGGCTGAGCAGACCTTCGGCTGGCGCCTGTTCGATCCGAAGATCTACCACATCAGCACCCTGCCGTCGCGGCTTTCCTGGACGGATGTCGTCTCGGTCGCCGGCGTCTCCTTCGTCATGGCGATTCTCGCCACCCTGCCGCCGGCGCGGCGGGCCTCGCGCCTGCGCCCGGCTGAGGTGCTGCGCTATGAGTAGCCCGGTCGCGGTGCTGACGGCCAGGGGGCTGCGCAAGTCCTATGGACAGCGGCAGCAGCGGCTCGAGATCCTCGCCGGCATCGACCTCGAGATCGCCGTCGGCGAGCGGGTGTCGATCATCGGCCCCTCGGGTTCGGGCAAGAGCACCCTGCTGCATGTTCTCGGCGGGCTCGATCAGCCCGATGCCGGCGAAGTCTGGCTCGGCGGGCGGCCGCTGTTCGAGATCGACGAGGCCGAGCGCAGCTCCCTGCGCAACCGGGCCCTCGGCTTTGTCTATCAGTTTCACCACCTGCTGGCCGAGTTCAGCGCCGTCGAGAATATCGCCATCGGCACAGCGGGCCTCGCGCCTGCGCCCGGCTGAGCTGCTGCGCTATGAGTAGCCCGGTCGCGGTGCTGACGGCCAGGGGGCTGCGCAAGTCCTATGGACAGCGGCAGCAGCGGCTCGAGATCCTCGCCGGCATCGACCTCGACGTCGCCGTCGGCGAGCGGGTGTCGATCATAGGCCCCTCGGGTTCGGGCAAGAGCACCCTGCTGCATGTTCTCGGCGGGCTCGATCAGCCCGATGTCGGCGAAGTCTGGCTCGGCGGGCGGCCGCTGTTCGAGATCGACGAGGCCGAGCGCAGCTCCCTGCGCAACCGGGCCCTCGGCTTTGTCTATCAGTTTCACCACCTGCTGGCCGAGTTCAGCGCCGTCGAGAATGTCGCCATGCCGCTGTTAATCGGCGGCGGTCGGCCGGTCCATGCCCGGGAGAGGGCCGAGCTGCTGCTCGATCAGGTCGGCCTCGGCGCCCGCCGGCGCCACCGCCCCGGCGAGCTCTCCGGCGGCGAACGCCAGCGGGTGTCGATCGCCCGGGCCCTGGCCATGGATCCGCAGGCGGTGCTGGCCGATGAGCCGACTGGCAACCTCGATGAAAAAAATGCCGACGCCGTCGCCGATTTAATGCTGCGACTCAGCGAGGAGCGCGGTGTCGCCTTTGTCGTCGCCACCCACAACAGCGCCTTTGCCCGGCGGTTGGACCGGACGTTCTCCATGCACGGCGGCCTGCTGCAGCTGCAGTCGGCGGGAGATGCCGGGGCCGGAGCCGACGACACCAATGCCGGCGTCCTGTCGGAGGCGTGCGCCCGATGACAGGGAAAAGAGTCGTCCTCACGGGGATCACGACGACGGGCAGGCCCCATCTCGGCAACTATGTCGGCGCCATTCGGCCGGCCCTCGAGGAGAGCGGGCGCGAAGGAGTCGAGACCTTTTACTTTCTCGCCGACTATCACGCCCTCGTCAAATGCAAGGACGCCGGGACGGTGCGCCGCTCGCGCCTCGAGGTGGCCGCGGCCTGGCTCGCTCTCGGCATCGACGTCGAGCGCTCCTTCTTCTATCGCCAGTCGGACATTCCAGAGGTGCACGAGCTGGCTTGGATTCTGGCGACGCTGACGGCCAAGGGGCTCATGAACCGGGCCCACGCCTACAAGGCGTCGGTGCAGGAGAACACCGATGCCGGCGAGGATCCGGACCGCGGCATCGAGATGGGGCTTTTCAGCTATCCGATTCTGCAGGCGGCCGACATCATGCTGTTCAGGGCGACACATGTGCCCGTCGGGCGCGATCAGGTGCAGCACATAGAGATGACACGCGATCTGGCCCTGCGCTTCAATCACGTCTACGGCGAGTTGCTGGTGCCGCCCCAGGCCGTGGTGCCGCAGGAGCAGGCGGTGCTGGTCGGCCTCGACGGGCGCAAGATGAGCAAGAGCTACGGCAATGCCCTGGAGCTCTTTGCCGAAGCCGGGGTGCTGCGCCAGTCGATCATGCGGCTGAAGACCAATTCGCAGCCGGCGGAGGAGCCGAAGGAGTGGCGCGACGACACCCTGTTTTCGCTCTACAGCGCCGTTGCCGCCGCCGACCAGGTCGAAGCCATGCGCCGCCGCTATGAGAGCGGCATTGGCTGGGGCGAGGTCAAGGGCGAACTGGCCGATCTGCTCGAAGAGAATCTGGCCGAGCCGCGCCGGCTGTGGAACGATTGGATGCAGCGGCCGGTGGACGTCGACCAGGTGCTGCAGCGCGGAGCCGAGAAGGCGCGGTCGCGGGCGCGCCCCTACCTGCAGGAGATTCGCCGCGCCGTCGGAGTCAGTTGAAGGACTCTCCCCGGGTTGCTGGGGCGGCCCATCCCAAGGTGTTTCTGATCGGCATGATGGGCTGTGGCAAGAGCGCTGTCGGCTGGGCTCTGGCGAAGATGTTACAGCGCCCCTTTGTCGATGCCGACAAGGAAGTGGTCGAGCGCCAGGGGAAGAGCCTGGAGCAGATCTTTGCGGCCGAGGGCGAGGATGGCTTCCGCGATTACGAGGAGCGGCAACTCGACATCCTCAGTCAGAAGCCGGGCCTGGTGCTCGCCTGCGGCGGAGGGGCTGTGTTGCGCCCGATCAACTGCCGGCGGCTGCGTGAGCGCGGCTGCGTTGTCTATCTGCGGGCCGAGCACGGAGTGCTCTACAGGCGCCTGGCCGGAGACAGGAAGCGCCCGCTGTTGCAGGGCGTCGATATCGGCGAGAAGATCGACCAGCTGCTGGCCGAAAGGAGCGCACTCTATGAAAAGACGGCGCACGAGATTTTGGATATAGGCCGGGACTCGGTTCCCCGTCTGGCCCACCGCCTGAGGGAGCGCCTGGAGGCGAGGCAGCCCTGGCGGGCGCCGCTCCGTCGTGGCGGCCCGCAGTGAAGAGAAGCGGGGCCCCTTAAAATGAAAAAAGCCGCGAAGGCGGCTTTTTCCGACTCCTCCCTCCGGCCCTGCCGCGATCAGGCGGCAAATACCGGGGGAGGCGATATTGGGAAAGACTTCAGGCGATTGCGTGGGCGCCGGGGGGCCGTTTCCACATGCTGATTCTTTGGCTGGTCAGGAATCGGGCAATGCGGGTGCAGCCGGCGAACAAGGCCTGCTGGAGAACGAGATCATCGTATGGAGTTGACAGATCAAGAGAAGACATGGTTGAACTTCCCAAAAATGGTCTTGCGACCGGTTGATTAAAAATTGGCCGCTGGGCCCCTTACTGTTGCGAACCTTGGTTGGTATCAACAGCTGACGATACTATGGTGAGAGGGGCCGCTCATGTCAACGTAGAAACAGAAACAGAAAAGTAATTTATTTTTAATAACAGATATGTTTTTCTACCCGTGCCTGTCGCGCGACTTTTCGTTCAGTCTTTATCCCCTTGGTTGCCCAAGCCATAAAAGCCATTACAATAAGGCTTTCACAGAGATCATGCTGGTGTAGCTCAGGGGCCAGAGCAACTGATTTGTAATCAGTGGGTCGTGGGTTCGAATCCCTCCACCAGCTTTATTTTTCAAAAAAACAGCGATTTGACGGTCGCCCCGGACGGTTAACAGCCGGGCGCCATGACAGGGGCGTGCGCTCCGGCGGCATGAGCGCGAACAGAGGCCTGCTGCCGCCCCGACTCGGGAAAAACCATGAAGAGCGGGGCGCCCTGCCCCTGGAACCCGCTCTGGCAGTAATTTGGCGGCCCCCGATTTTGCTTGCGCAGAGGCCGAGCCCGGAAAATCCGCAGCTTGACGCCGCTAATGACGGCCAGGCCGCAGGCAGGGCCACTGCTGTTGCTGCCGCCTTGGGCCGCCGCCGCAGCCGCGCTCTCCGGGGGCGGACCTTAAACTTGCAGTGCCGGCGCTCTCTCGATTATAATTGGCGGCAAGACAGCTTTTGTCTCTCCAGCCCCCTGTCAGTCGAAGCTGGGCCGCGCCCTCCCCGAGGGCGCGGGGCATAACCCTCCGCTCATCAACAACCGTTATCCCGATGCCGAAGACCACTGCAGCAGGCAGCAGAGTCCGGCGGCAGGCGCCGGGGCCTCCCGCCGGGTTTTTTTCAGGACTGAAGCAGCCGCCGCCGGAGGGCCGCGAGGCCGCGGGACACTTGCCGCCTTTTAATCCCCTCTCACGGGCCTTGAATCCCCTATGGAACCCAGGGGGCCTCTGCTCCCCCCAAGGCGGCACGGCGGCCGGGCAGTGGAGAGAGAGTCGGGGGCACTGTGCCCTGCCGCCGCCTCAGGGCCTTTTGCTTCTCCCGTATCTGTTTCGAGGCAGTCGGAGGCTTTTAGAGGGAACCGCCGGCCGCCCTGGCCGCCGTTGGGCCGTCCGGCTGTTCGCTCCTGAGGCGGTAAGGAGCCTGTCAGTCCGCTCTCGCCCCCGACCAGGGCTTTCAGGCTGCGATCTTCATTAACCTGAAGCTGTCGGTAAATTGTCAGGTTTCCCATTAACTTGCAACATGACCATTCTTCGCTGTAATATTTAATTGCGAAAGGCCCTGTCTTTCTTTCTGAACAGCCTGTGCAGTGCCGTGCACGGCGGGGACCGGCAGCAGCAGACCGGCTTTTCCGCCCGCTTTCTATCCAGCAACAGAAGAGGAGTCCCTCAATGCCAAGAATCATACTTGCCGCCGCCGTCGAGAACAACGCCTCGGTTGCTGTTTTTGCCCCCCCTATCGCTGGAGCACCGCTCCCGACTGCAGCACGGTGCGCGGCGGCGGCCGACAGCAGCAGACAGGCCCTTCCGCCAGATTTTCTTTCCGGCAACAGGATGAGGAGTCTCCCATGTCGAAGATCGTGCCCACCATCGTGGTCGGGCGACAGGCCTCCGTTGCCGTTTCCCGCAAAGAACCGCCGACTCCTGCCGGCGAACCTTGTAGCGGGCGTCTCCGGCTTGTTGGCCCTGCTGGTGGTCGCGGTCTCTCCTGCTTCGGCTCAGATGGAAATTTCGTTAGAAGTGACACTGTATCAGCTCCCGGGCGAGAACAGTTTAGGAGATAATCTTCCGGGGCCGGGTGCTGCGGAGGAAATAATGGAGGTGAGCGAAGGAGAATCCGCTGTGTATTTGCTGGTACATATGCTTCCTTCCGGTACGTTTCCAGATTATTTCGTGGCTCTGCTTGGTCCTATCGTAACTGTACCCGGCGACGGCGACGGAAGCACCGTAGGTGACCTCACAGGGGCTATGCCCGCCCCGGGGGACACCTATAGAACGACAGTGATTCAAGGGCGACTCAGAGACTATACCATCAGGTCGGACAGGCGAGCACGTTTTGATATTGCATCATCATCAACAGATCTAACTGACTTTGGACGTTCGGGAAGATCGCTGGGATATTGGATAAGTTGGGAGAATGACAACACTGTTTCGGGTGACGAGACCCTCAGGTTTGACATCGATGTCTTTGGTGTCCTCTTCGTCCCCGGGCACCCCTTGTCTTTTTCCGTTGCCCCGGCCATCCTGAGGATCACCGACGACGACAGCCCCTCCACAGAGGCGAGGCTGAGCGTGGTGACCGGGGACGGCACGGTTCGGAGCGAGTTTGCAGAGAGCGATGGTGACCCGGATGGTGCCATTTATTACCGCCATTTTTTGCAGGCAAGGCTGAACGGAGCCGCCTTCAGCGAAGACCGGACGCTGAGGCTGTTCCTTGACCGGGCCAGTTCTGCCATGGTCGGCATCGCCGATCTCGCCGACATGAACAGAATGGACGGCGAGGACTTCACCCTGAGTCTGGGTGTCAGTGAAGTCGAACAACCTCAGTACATCGAGAGGCAGGGCGATTTCGCTGAGTTGCTGATCCCGGCTGGCGAGACCACGGTGACGGCGACCTTTGGGCTGGCGCTGTTCAACGACGAGGTTGACGAGGGGGAATTTGAGGAAATCATTCTGGGAGGTGAGGCCGGGGGTCTGCAGATAATCTCAGTTACCCTGAAGATCATCGACGACGACAGCCGCGGCGTCCTTGTCTGGCCGACCTCCCTGCAATTGACTGAAAATCGGTTCAAGGAATACACGGTGAGGTTGAATTCGCGGCCGGTTGCGGCTGAGGAGAATAATGTGGTGCGGGTGTACCCCGACATCTCAGGTGTTGATGCTGAGTCCATCGGATTTAGCCGGGAGCCCCTGGTGTTTGCTCCCGGGAACTTTGCCGTGTCCCAGACCATTAGCGTAGAAGCAAGGCAGGACCCTGACGCCAGGGATCATGCTGTCAGCATCTCCCATCGTGTCGAGCACGGCGGAGATTACAGCGGATTGGCAGCGCCCTCCGTCGAAGTGACCGTCCGCGACGACAACGACCACCCCTCAACCGGGATAGACCTGGCCCTGTTGCCCGTCGATGCCGAGGTGGCTGAAGGCGACGCTCCTGTAACGCTGACACTGAGGGCCGCTTTGAACGGGGTAACGGTCAAGCGGAAGGAGGCGGTCGTGGTGACGCTGAGCGGGACAGACGCTGACAGGGCAATTGCCTCTCTGGCAGCGGACTACGACTATGAACTCTTCGCCCTGGACGGAGGGGATCCTGGCGAGCGGATTGTCGGCAGCAGAAACCGCCGCTCCTTTACGCTGGCCATTGAAGCGGGCGAGACCGAGGCAGCCCTGGCGATTCAGCTGACGCCGATTGACGACCTGAGCGACGAGCGCAGTGGATTCTCTGACGGGGGTGGTAGAGGTGATGAATTCTTTAAACTGGAGTACGCCCTGCAGGCGGGTACCAGTTTGCAGAGCCTGAACCCGGCATCTTCGACAGTAAGGATCATAGACAACGACAGGGCCGGCTTCGCCGTCATGCCCTCAGCAATAGTCCTGTGTGAAGGCGCCACTTCCGCAGAGAGCTCTGCAGAGAGCGATAGTTGCCAGAATACCGGTGCCTTTGAAGTCAGTCTGGCGACGCGGCCGCAGAGAGACGAACAAGTGACTGTGGTGATTGCACCTGTTGTAGACGGCAGTGTCTTTCAGTGGGGAGGCGCAGGAAGCGGAGATCGGGGTCAGATTCCCTATCATCTGAGGTTTAACCATGGCGGCCCCCTGATGCAGTCTGTGACAGTTGAGGCACTGAATAACGACATCGCCAACGAAGACAGCACCCATGCTTTCAGATTTGAAATATCCAGCACAGCTGAAGCAGGCGGATACAACTCCGTTGAAAACCTGATTAATGAGGTGACGGTCGAAGACAGATTCGACGAGTCCGGTCTCAATTTTGTAGCTGTGGATATGGATGGGAGTTTGGGGGCCGTCATTGAGGGGGATTCCGCCCTGGTGTCTGAGTCTGAGACGGGAGGAGAGTACCTCTATGGAGTGGTACCGACTTCGCAGCCGCCTGCCGGGCAGCCTGTGGTGGTCACTGTATCCATCTCCAGCGATGATGGAGATGCGGCTATGGGGCTGCAGCCACAAGAATTGATGTTCACGTCCTCGGATTGGAGGATAACGCAGACCGTTCGAGTCACCCTGAATCACAATATGGCTGTAACCGGTGCCCGGATCGTGAGCATTAACCACATGGCCGCGGGCGGAGAAGCCTCAGGTGTAAGCCAAAGTTACGACGATGTGCGGCGGACCCTTCAACTGACGGTTACAGACAATGAAAGCCCGCCCACTGCGGTTAATTTGACGGCTTCTCTGGGGTCCTTTCCAGAAGGTGATGAAGATAGAGAGAGGACTGTGAATTTGACGGCAGTGTTGACCGGCGGCGGCATCGCGGCTTTTCAGCAGGCGAAGGACCTGACTCTCTTCTTTGATCAGGCCGGCAGCGATGCGATGATGGAAGGTGACTTCACGGCCAGCATCGAAGTTGCTGGTCAAGAGGAGCCTTTGTTACAGGAAGGTACTGTCCTCCCCATGCAAATACCGTCCGGTGTGCTTCAAGGAGAACCGATAATTCTCCGTTTGACGGTGCTGGGGGACGATGTTGACGAAGATGATGAGACCATCGTTATCCGCGCCGAGGTAGAAGGCCTTGAGGGTGCTGTACTTCGGGGTGGCGTCGCGTTGGTTATCGAGGACGACGACACCAGTGACGTCGTCTTCACTGGCGCTGCGGGCGGGGCCCTGCCCAAGCCGCTGATCGTGCGGGAGAGGGGAGAGGTCACCTACAGGGTGGCGCTGACCTCGGAGCCGACTGCCGAGGTGCGCGTGATGCCGGATAACAGGTCGGATATTGCCTTCGAACCTACAGAACTGCAATTCACCCCTGAAAATTGGGATCAGGCGCAGCCGATAAGCCTCCGTGGGCTCGATAACCCTGCAGATGCCGAGATCAGGAAGCTCACGATCGGGCATACTCTATCCTCTGCTGACTCCCGCTATGCTGCTGTGCCATCCCCGAGCTTCCCGCTGGAGCTGATCGACCCCAGCATCGTCCTTGAGCCCGGCGACGGTCTGGCTCTAAGTCTGGCAGACAACGGAGTTCAGGGTGTTTGGCAAGCTCAGGTAGAGGAAGGCGAGGCTGCCGCCTACCTTGTGCGCCTGACTTCAACGCCGGCCCTCTTTGTGGGGGTGGAGGTGAGCATCCTCACCCATCGCGAAGCCATTGTCGGGGCGATTGATAGGGGCTTACTCGGAGAGCATGCGGTCTTCACCAACGGCAGGATACTTCCTTGGAATAGACCTCAGACAGTGATCCTCGACACGGCAGACAACGACTATTATTCAGGCGACAGGGTTGTGATCGTCGAACACCTTTCCAGTGATGACGACATCAAGGCGGCGACTCTGGTGTTGACCGTCACGGATGACGAGGAGCCGCCTTCAGAGCTCGCCCTGAGCCTGTCCCGGATGGAGGTGGAAGAAGCGGCAGGCACAGTGGAGCTGATTGTCTCGGCCACTCTGGATGTAGCGCGCGACGAGGAGATGGTTGTACAACTCTTGCTCAACGAGGCTCTCCTCTTTTCATCGCTGGGTCTCTCCGGAGCGGAGCTGGCCGATGAAGGCACTGACTTCGAGTTCGATGTGCCTGAGGGCATGCGCACCCTGACGATATCAGCCCGCGAGAGAGAAGGAGAATTGACCTTCCGGCTGACCCTGATCGACGACGACTACGATGAAGACGTTTCCGAGTTCCTTTTGATCAGCGCCCATTTCGATAAGGACCACCCAGTTCCAGGCCTGACCATTGACCCGGCCGCTGTGGCTGTGACAATTCTCGACGACGACGTCCGCGGCGTCCGCATTGAGGACGGGACGGGCGTTCCGCTCAATCAGCTGACGGTGGTGGAGGCGGCCGACCATGTCGGCTACTGGATAGTGCTGACTTCGGCTCCGGTCGATGGCCTCGAGGCCGTGGTGACCATAGGCGTCGATTACGGCGGCCCTGATTCGTCCGACAGGATTTCCTTGAATGGCGGCGCTGGGAACGCACCGCTGACGCTGACTTTCGGAGATACGAATTCGGACAATCCGTGGAATGTGCCTCAAACGGTGTCGGTCTCCCTGGCGGTGAATGAGGTCGTATCTGGAGGCAGGGGGGCGACTCTCACCCACAGCGCGACGGGCGCGGATTACGGTGCTGTGTCAGTGGCGGACCTAGAGTTGATGCTGACAAACGCCGGCGTCACCATTGATCCCCCGGAGCTCGCCCTGATTGAGAACCATAGCGTCAACAGCAGATCGATCTATGTCGTGAGTTTGGTTTCACAGCCGAGCGCCGAGGTTCAGCTGAGGGTTACCGCCCCGGAAGGCACTGCTGTAAATTCTGAAGAGACAATAATCCTGACTTTCGCGGTTGACGTCGTCGAGGACGACGATAGTCACTGGAGCAGAGTGCGGAATGTGGAAGTCAATGTCATGAATGACGAACTTTCCAACGGGATGCGGCTGCTGCGCATTGAGCACAGCGTCAGCAGCGACGACCCGAATTATGACAGTCTGTCTGTGGATGATGTTGTGTTGACGATCACGGATGACGAGACGTTGCCAGACATCAGACTGACTCTGAATCAAAGTGCGGCGATCGAAGGGAGCGCTGCTCCCGATGCGACCGGGGGAACGGGTCTGCTGCGGA
The DNA here is from genome assembly GCA_965237735.1 of Candidatus Porifericomitales bacterium. Lineage (GTDB taxonomy): Bacteria > Pseudomonadota > Gammaproteobacteria > CBDEFV01 > CBDEFV01 > CBDEFV01. The sequence goes on from CBDEFV010000002.1 coordinate 249,897, forward strand.
CGATTGAAGTGACGGCAACGGCGGAACTGGTCGACGGCGCGCCGCGTTCGCAGCCGACGACAGTGACCCTGTCCTTCGGCGCCGGCGCCGGCGATACGGCGGCGGCCCCCGCCGACTACCGCATTGCGGGTCCCCTGGAGATAGAAATTCCGGCAGGGCAGCGGAGTGCAGTGGCGTCCTTTGAGCTGACGCTGGTTCAGGATCGCATCGACGAGGGCAATGCGGAGACCTTCACCGTCACCGTCACCCATATGGAGACGGAGGCCCTCCCGGTGTTTGGTTCCGAAATCGTTTTTACCATCAACGACGACGATACTGCCGGTGTCATACATACGCTGCAGCCCCGGAATGTGCGGGAAGGCGATGATATCCGCTACATGGTGGTGCTGACTTCGCAGCCGGAGGCTGATGTGGTCGTGGAGGCAAACGTCTTCCAAGTGCCAGGTTCCAATGCCCAGGGGCATGTCGAAGGACTTCCTGTGAGATTGGGCTTCACGCCGCAGGACTGGCATCAGGAGAAGAGGGTGACCTTCACCGTGGCGGATGAAGTTCCGGATGACGGTTTCGGAGAGTTCTCCATTGGACACGACCTGAGAGCTTCGGCTGATGAGAGATACCAGACCCTGACCGTGGATCCGATCCTGCTGGAGCTGACAGACGTGGATCTGAGTCTGCAGACTCTGGAACTGAGGCTGGGTTCAGCCAGCGCTGATGCCCTCGCCCTCATGCCGGTCTTTAACGCCAATGTGCTGGAGTACAGCGCCGACATACCCTTCGACGCCGTCACAGCCTTCATCAGGGCCGTGGCGACGGTCACAGAGGACATAAGGGTCGGGGGAGATCTGGTGCAGAATGCGGCCGAGGTGCGCATCCTCTTCGGCGATGCGGAGCTATCGAGTGATGACGAGGCGGAGTTGCCTGCCACTGAAAGTGACTTCGAGTTCCTCATTGAGGTGTCTGCAGCTCCTGTGGAGGAAGAAGATGAAACGGCTCTTCAGACCTACACCCTGACACTGAGGCGGGCCCTGCCGGCGGATGCCGCCCTGCTGGTCTTCCCCGCTGCCGACGCAGAGCGGCAGAGGCCGCTGACGATGGATACGCCACTGAACTTCGGCCCGGACGTCGACGAGATGGATTTGATCTTCGTCGTGCGGGATGAAGACGGCAACAGCTACAGCATCAGCGAACTCGAGGCCGCTGGCCCAGGGTTGGGCGCCCGGGTCCTTGTGGAGACGGGTTCGCAGATGGAGCCTGAGGACGGCGTTTTCGAAACTCCGGTCACCCTGAGGCGGGACCTGGCCCTGACGGCGGGTACCTTCACCTTCAGTTTGACCTTCATGGCGACGCCGCCGCGTCCGCTGGCGGTCGGCGCCGGAGACCTGACGGCCGACATCGCCGGCACCCTGTACGACAACAGCGAGACGGAGACGGAGATCCGCGCGAGCTACAGGGGCCATGACCAAGAGCAGGCGCTCCCCGTTACTCCGGGAGAGCCGATCAGGGTTTCCAGCAACGGCACTGTGACCATTGTCTTGCGGGTGGAGCGCCTCAGCGGCGGTCTTCGCGACTTTGAGCAGGCGAGCTTCACCCTCAGCGTCACCCCGGATAATCCGAGAGTGGTGCGGACCGGCAACCGCCTTGAGATCGCCGCCGGCGACAGTATTGATGATGTGGCGGTCAGTGCCGCGGGCGGTGCAACCCTGGGGGGCAGAATCAACAACCCGGCGGTTCTGCAGTTCGGCGTCAACTTCGTCAGGCCGACGGCGGAGATCCGCCCGGCCGCCAGCGCTGATGCCCTGTTCGACTTCGACAGCAATCTCTTCTTCGCCTTTGTCAACGAAGACAACGACGAAGACAACGGCGAAGACAACGACAACGACGACGACAACCGCCTGCCGCTGGAAGTGGCGCTGACAGAGACCAGCACCCCGCTGGCCAACAGCGGCGACATCCTCCGGGGTATCAGCCTGACATTGACTGTTACCGGACAGGGAGCCAGCAATGCCATCCGCATCGGCGGGTCCGCCGGTTCCGCGGCCCCCGGGCGCGACCTGCTGTTCGAGGTGATGGCGCCGCGGGCGAATGTCGGTGTCACAGTCGAGATGGCGGCCGACGCCTCAGCCGAACTGACCGCCCTGGTGGACGTCGCTTCTCTGGAGTTCGCTGCGCACTTGCTGTCGTTCATCTATGATGATGAGATCGAGATTGACAGGCCGGGCGTCATTTCCAGAGTGATTCTGAAGGGCGCCGGTTCGGCGGAGAGCTGGACGCTCAGCGTCGGCAACCCCCTGGAGTTGGCCGATGGCGGCTACGAGGTGGAAGAGGTCATTGTCGTCGAGCGCGCGACCCGGGTCTCCCGGATCTTCGTCAGAGAGGTCATCATCGAGGAGGGGTCGACGACCTCGATTACGACCTACAGCAGCAGGACAGTCACCGTCACGTTCATGGACGGAGACGGCCCCGATACGACGGTGGAGACGGATCCTGAGGAGCTGGCCGCCGAGGCTGTGCCGGCCGCTGCGCTCGCCCTGTTTGCGGCCGATGAGAGTCTCAGGACCGCGACCGTCGTGACCGTAAATCCGGCCACCTATCGCCCGGCGACGCCGGAGGAGCTGGTTGCACAGGGAATAGTGAGCCGCACCCTGCAGATTACCAGCCAGGAAGAGGAACCAAGGAACAACAGGATCCTGCTGGACGTTGGTTACAGGCCCGGCGTCGTCGCCGAAGGAGCTGCCGGCCGCTTCAGCCGCATCATTGCCCTGCTCACCGGCAGGGAAGCCGAGCTGAACGCGGAGGTTCGCGGCGACGATGGCGAGGCGGCGGAGACGATCGTGCTTCCCCGGGGCGGCTCGACGGAGTTGACGCTCGTGATCAGCAACCTGATCGAGACCGACGATCCGAACGTCCGCGGCGCCATTACTTACAGGTTTGACCAGGCAGACCTGAGGGTCGCCCTTGCAGGGGAAGGCGAGCTCGACAGGACCAACCGCAGGTTTACGCAGCGCCTGGCAGTCGAGGTGTCGGAGAGTGCGGACAGGGCCGGGTATCCGGTTTCGATAGATGTGCGTCTCGGCGGCAGGAGCGCCCGGGCCGAGTTCAGCATCGACATCAACGATGCTCCGGAATATGTCGGTGAGACGACCCTGTTGACAGTCAAAGAGAGCGGCGATGCGGCCGCCGGCGGCGTCCAGATCTATGTCCTGATCGTCCGCGACCCCGACGGCGGCCTGATGGAGCTGAGGCCGGATGATTTGATGCTGGAGGCGGTGCTCGGCGACGCTGTTTCAGATCCCTTCACCTTCGGCACGGAAGCAAGAGAACAGGGCCTCAGCCTCCCCTACTTCAGTCTGCAGGCCGGCTCCGTCGAACAGAGGAAGCTGAAAGAGGGCGGGGGCGCCAATGAGCTCTTCGTCACCCTGACCATCACCGGCCAGCTGGCGACGCCCTTCGGCAGTGTCGTCGAGTTGCGCCTGTCCGGTGCCAGCGACGGCTATGACGAGCTCGATCAGCGTCTGCTCGTCCAGGTCGAGGATGTGACGCCGACCTTTAGTCTGGCGACGACCACGGTCACTCTCTTCGCCGATCAGCGGGAAGTTGTCCTGGAGCTGGATGAGTTCTCGGACGGCAGGAGAGGCACAACCCCTGAGGACCAGCTTCCGGTCGTCGTCGTGCAGCATGCGCCGGACGATCTGGTGGTCCGGTTCGACAGGGAGCAGCGACAAGTCACCCTGATACGCCTGAACGACTCTCAGGACGACGAGGATGAGCAAATAACCTTGGTGGTGGTCGACTCCCAGGGCGGACGGACAGAGGTTATACTCGATATTGGCCGCCCGCCGCTGCTGCCGCAGATTCTGCCGCCGAGCCCGCTGTTGGTGGTTGCCGGCGATGACAACCCGGTCGTGCGTGAGCTGAGTTTCACCGAGGCCACCGACTTGGAGATGATCTGGACAGCCTCTGGGCACGAGGAGCTCAACGCCGTAGTGGAGACCCTGGAGGATGGCAGCGGCCGGGTGACTGTCAGCGCTTCGCTGGCAGTGGTCGGCCGGGCCTTCATGCTTGAGTTGACCGCGACCTCCGCTGACGGTATGGTGCGGACGGTCGATCTCCCCGTGGTGGTGGTATCGCCTGCTCCCAGGCCGCGCCTGCAGTTGAGTCTGAAGGCCGCGGACCCCGCCGATCCGACGACCGCAGGGTCGACGGTCTCCAGCTTCCTGCTGACCGACACCCTCTTCGTCGAGGCGACCCTGGCAGGCCAGGTGCCGCAGCAGCTTGTTGAGGCCGGCAGGGCCACGACCTTCACGCTCAGCATCGCCCGGCTCGGCCCCGACGGAGAGCCGATAGCCACTGCCCCTGTCGAGTGGGAACTGACGACGACGGTCGAGGTCAATGCCGACCTCCGTGTCGGGCTGGCGCTGATGCCAGTCGATATCGTTGAGGCGCTGGGAGGCGCTGAAGGCCAGGTGGTGGAGATCTCGATCAGTCACTTCCACGGCTCAGCAGTGATTGAGGGCGACCGCCTGCGCCTGCCGGTCGTTGACCTGCGCGACTCAGCCGAGGGCCTGGATGCCTTCATCGACGCGGACAACGACGGCCTGATTGACACCGCCGCCGGCGGCGAAGTCGACCCCACCGTGCTGGGGCCGATCACGGCCGCCGTCGCCGCGGTGACGGACCAGGGCGCCGAGGTGCAGGATGACGAGCTGTCGCTGTCGCTCGGCAACCTGGCGCGCTCCCTCAATCTCGGCCAGTGCGGCGGCGTGACCCTGGCGCTGACGGTGGCCATGGACGGTACCGTCGCCGGTTTGAGAGGGTGCAGTGGAGACTTGACCAGCGACTTTAACAGCCTCGCCGTGGCACAGGGCGTGACCGAGGCCCTGACCTTGGGTGAATTCGACAGCGGAGAGTACCAACTCATCGATCTCTCGGTCCGCTTCAACAGCTCTGAGACCGAAGCCAACGAGCCGGTGCTGATCAACCTGCCGCCCCATCCCGGGGAGCACCTGTCCTACGAAGTCTATCGCCTCGTCGAAGCGACCTGGGTGCCGGTGATTGACGCCGGTCTGCCCGGCGGCGCCGGAGCCCTGGAAGGCGTCGCCGACTGCGACACCTGCTTCTACGGCGTCGACGACGACCGCGACGGCTCGGTCGAGTTGCTGCTGTTGCTGGTGTCCGTAGATGAGCCGCTGAATATTGAGGTGGACCAAGAGTTCCGCGGCCGCCGCCTCGAGCTGGATGCCGGGGCGGACGGAACTGTCATCCCCCTGTCCGGCCTGCGCGGGGATCTGACGGTGATGGTCACGGGAAGCGACAATGTCGAGGGCGAGTTCAGCAACACGGTTGCAACCGGCGGCCCCGGCCTGATTCTGACCGGCGTGAAGCGCACCCTCGGCGGCCCCGAAGAGGTACTGGTCGAGCTGTTTGACGATGACGGTGGAGCAGCCGTCGCCTCCTTCACCCTCCAGGTCGGGGTTGGCAATCGGCCTCCGGTCATCACCTTCGAGTTGGCCGGCGAGGAAACCACGACGATCAGCCTGGAGCCGAACGCGGAAACGGTCGTCAGGGTGATCATCACCGACCCCGACGAGGACAACCGCTTCAGGCTGGAACTGGCGGAGAACGGCGACGATGAGATTGTCCGGCTGGTGTCAAGGGTGATGCCCTCTGTCAACGATCCCACGGTCTTTGTGGTTGAGCACAGACTGGTGCTGACCCCGGGCGCTGCCCGCTCGCCCTTCAGGCTGAGAGTCAGGGCCACCGATCTGACCGATCCCGACGACGGGGGGACGCTCTCCGAGCGACTGACCGTCTGCGTCCGCAATGAAGACGGCAAGTGCCCCGCGGCCGCTGGCGGTGGCACCGGCGGCGGTGGCGGCAGCGGCCTGCTGTGGCTCTTCCTCGCCGCTTCGGCGGCGCTGCTGAGCCTCTGGCGGCGTCGACCGGCCATCCGCGGTTGCCGCCAACAATAGCTTCCAGGCCTTTTCCGGCAGGCGGGGTCTCTGCCGCTCTGCAGCCGGCTCGGGGCTTGGCCCCCTGCTCACAGGCTACAGCTTCCCGGGCCCTTCTCCGGGACGGGCTCCGCCGGCGCCAATACGGCGCTCTGGCCGGCGGCGGCAGAGCGCCGGCCTCTTCCCGCCCTCTCTCAGGCCTCTTTCCGCCCTGTTCGCGGTCAGACCCGGTTGCGATTAATTTGCGGTGCCGGCGCTCTGGGCGCTGCCCGCTCGCCCTTCAGACTGATAGTCAGGGCCACCGATCTGACCGATCCCGACGACGGGGGGACGCTCTCCGAGCGACTGACCGTCTGCGTCCTCAATGAAGACGGCAAATGCCCCGCGGCCGACCTCAGGCGGCCGTCAATAGCACTCTCTCTGATTTTCTGACCGTCTGTGTCCTCAATGAAGACGGCAAATGCCCGCGGCCACTGGCAGCGGCGGCGGCAGCGGCCTGCTGTGGTTCTTTCTCGCCGCTCCGGCGGCGCGGGTGACCTGCCGCCAGTGGTCGCGACCGACCTCAGGTAGCCGTCAATAACCGCAGATTTGGCCTCTCTTTGCGAATGGCGCCGGCCGGCTCAGGAACGGCTCGGGGCGGCACTCCTGTCATTCAGGTAGCCGTCAATTTTTGTCGCCTGACCCCTCTCCCCTCGTCGGCATGGATGTCAGGACGATTTTCGCAGGCTGATGTTGGCCGCACGGCGGCGGCCGACTCCGCCGCCGCCAGGGACAGGCTTCCAAGTCTGAGGCCGGCCGCCGCCGGCTCTCGTCAGCCCGGGCAGGGGCAGCGGTTCATCCCTGAGAGTTGCCCCTCATCAAGCCGTCTTTGTAGGATATGGCTTTCGCTCTAAATCCTCCCTCTGCTTCTGCGAACAAGAAATTTACCGGCAACGCCAAGAGGCCATTCAGAGCGGGAAAGTCGCGGCAGCGACTCCTTCCGACTCGCGCCGCCGCCGGCCCTTCCCGGGCACGGGGGCGCCAGGGCCCTGAGTTGCAGCGATGAAAGAATTCTTTAGTGGGGCCCATGGGCGCCGAGGGCGCATACGCTGTCCCGACAATGGCTCAGAAGGCGGAACACAGAACTGCAGCCGGCGAGAATGGCCTGCTGCAGGACGAGATCATCGTAGGGGGTCGGCAGATCAGCAGAGGACATAGTTGAATCCGGGGGTTGTTTTGTGGTCTTGCGACCGGTTGATCAAAAAATGGCCAATGGCCTCCTGCTGCCGCCCCGCCTGCAGTGAGGGTGAGGGCGACAACCTGACCTATTCTGACAAGCGCGCTTCTGGGAGTCAAGTTATATACAGCAACAAACTGACAAGTATTAATAACAGTGGCATCCTATATGTGTCTCTTCACTGGCTCGGTGCGGGAGACTGCTGCCTTTTCGCCGCCGGAGTCCGACAAACCTATAGACTATAGGGGTCTCCGGGTTCCTCCGGGCAGGCCTCCCCCGGCTCCCGCGCGCGACAGCCGCCATTGGCTGCGGCCCCGGCATTTTCATCGCCCCTCAGATCGGCTCTGCCGCTGCAACCATGTCCCAGCCATCCTCCGCCCTCGATCTCAACCGCTATCTGACGGCCTTTGAGGCGCGGCACCCGCAGTTTATCGACCTGTCGCTCGGCAGGGTGTCGCGGGCGGCGCGGGCGCTGGGGGTGGATGCGCCCGACTTTCCTGTCATCGCCGTCGGCGGCACCAACGGCAAGGGTTCGGCCGTGGCCATGCTCGAAGCCCTGCTGCAGGAGGCCGGGGTTCGCTGCTGCGCCTACACTTCACCGCACCTGTTGCATGTGGCCGAGCGCTTCCGCTTCAACGGCGCAATGCTCGCCGATGAGCAGATTGTGCGGGCCTTTGAACGGGTGGAGCTCTGCCCCCAGGCGAAAGGGCTGACTTGGTTTGAGTTCACGACTCTGGCGGCCATGCAGGTCTTCTGCGAGCTGAGGCCGCAGGCGGCCGTGCTGGAGATCGGCCTCGGCGGGCGCCTCGACGCCGTCAATGCCTGGGAGCCCCGAGTGGGGGTGGTGACGACTGTGGCCCTTGACCACTGCGACCGCCTCGGTTACAGTCGCGAGCGCATCGGCTGGGAGAAGGCATCGATCGCCCGCCCGGGGCGGCCGCTGATCTGCGGCGACAGGGCCATGCCGCTGGCCGTGGCGGCGACGGCGGCGGCAGAGGGAGCGGAGCTGTTGCGCCTGGGGGTCGATTTCGAGCGAAGGGTGGAAGGGGCGGATTTCGCCGTGACCCTGGCCGGCGGCCGCGAGTTGAAAAAGCTGAGCCTGCCCGGGTTTCCAGGGGGCTGGCAACAGGACAACGCTGCCTGCGCCCTCCAGGCCCTGGCCAGGGCCGACGGCCTTCTGCCTGACGAGAGCGCGATTGCCGCCGCCCTCAAAAAAGTCTGCCTCAGGGGACGCTTTGACAGGAGGCAGATCGGCGGGGTCGAACTGATTCTCGATGTCGCCCACAACCCGGCGGCGGTGTCGGCGCTCGGCCAGGCCCTCGATTATCTGCCGGTGCAGTCGGGAGGGGGGCGGATTTTTGCCGTTCCCGGGATCATGGCCGACAAGGAGAGCCATGCCATGCTGCGGCTGCTGGCCCCGAGGGTCGCCCGCTGGTTTGTCGGCGCCCTGGAGATGCCGCGTGCCCTCGGAGTCGAGCAGCTGAAAGCCCAGATTCTCGAGATCGACGGCGAAGCCGAGGTACTCTGTTGCGATACTCTGCCGGCCGCGGTCCAGGCTGCTCTGGAGCAGGCCGGGTCGGGCGACGGGGTGCTGGTGTTCGGCTCCTTTCATACTGTCGGCGAATGGTTGCGGCATGCCGACATGGCCGGTCAGGCGCCTGTTTAATGGCTGGCGGCACCGAGGGGGGTTGTCTCTGTTTGAATCTCTGATACAATGAGGCTACATTTCCTCCTTAACTCTTTGTTTCATGGCCACTACTCAGCAAAGGCAGGTTGCGGGAGCGGTGGCGTTGGTGCTTTTAAGCCTTGGGGTGACCCAGGTTGTCGCCGGTCTCGACTACATCAGAGTGCCAGAAGGGGGGCTGGGCTCTTCACGGAACCCGGCGGATGGAGGTGGATGGTTCAATATCTTTTTCGAACAGCCCGATGCGGTCATTGAACCGCCGTCACGCACACGCACTTTCGGATCCAGCGGCCCGACCAGATCCGAAGCCCCTGACCGAAAGCACAGCAAGCCCCCGGTGGCTGTCACCCGGCAAGATGAGGCCGAGAAGCTCGCTTCGCCTCCCTCATGGGTGGTTCAGGTCGGCAGTTTTGAGAGCCTCCCGCGGGCGCGCCGCCTCGAACAGAAGTTGCGTGCCCAGGGGCACAGGGTCTATGTGGAAAAGCCTAATGCATCCGGCCTGTATCGAGTGCGCGTCGGCCCCTATTCGACCCAGGCGGAGGCGCAGCGCGCCCGGGTCGCTCTGCACGGCAGCGGAACCACGGGCTGGGTGTCTCCCCGCTAGGCGATGAGCGAAGGAAGCACAGTGCAGGGCATTCTGCTGCAATTCAGCTACGCCGACTGGGTGCTGATCGGCGTCGTCCTGCTCTCGGCCGGCTACGGCTTGGTGCGGGGGGGCGTCAATGAGGTGTTCGCCACCCTGACATGGGTCGGTGCGATTCTGATCTCCGCTTTTTACTACTCGGAGGTGTCGCCCTATCTGTTCTTTATCGCCAACCCCCTGATCGCCAATATAGCCGGCGCGGCCATCCTCTTCTGTCTCGTCGTCGTCATCGGCGGCTTCGCCAGCCTCGGCGCGGCCAGGTTTCTCTACTACACCGGCCTGAGCGGTACGGATCACCTGCTCGGCGCCATTTTCGGCATCATAAGGGGGCTGCTTCTGGTCGAGCTCATCTATCTCGGCATGCGCTATCTGCCGGTGGTTAACGAACCTTGGTGGGCGCACTCTTTCATCGTCAGACATCTGGACGCCCTTCACGCCGCTGCCGCGACTTTCTGACAGGGGGCAGCGGGGGGAACATCAGCATGAAATCAGACAGTGCCGCCGGGTAAAGGCATGTCGCCGTCAGGCCGCAGCCGGGGGAGCGGCCTCAGCTGCGGCGGCGGAATTGCGGAGTCCGGCGGGCGATGATCGAAGAATCGACCATGCGGGAACTGCTGCTGCGCTTCACCTATGCCGACTGGTTCCTGCTCGGCGTCATTCTTCTCTCGGCTGCCTACGGCCTGGCGCGGGGAGGCGTCAATGAGGTGTTCGCCACCCTGACGTGGGTCGGCGCCATCCTGATCTCGGCACTATACTATTCAGAGGTGTCCCCCTATCTGTTTTTCATCACCAACCCCCTGATCGCCGACATTGCCGGCGGCGCCATCCTCTTCTTGCTCGTGGTGGTAGCCGGCGGCTACGCCAGCCTCGGCGCGACCAGATTTCTTCACTACACCGGGCTCAGCGGCACCGACCACCTGCTCGGCGCCATCTTCGGCATAGCGCGAGGGCTGCTTGTGGTCGGGCTCATCTATCTCGGCATGGGCTACCTGCCGCTGGTCAACGAGACCTGGTGGGCAAACTCTTTCATCGTAGAACATCTGGAAGCTCTTCGCGCCACCGGCGCGGCGGCTTTCTGACGGAGGAACGCAAAGCCATGTGCGGCATCATCGGCATGAAGTCGGACAACGACACAGCAGCGCTACTGTACGAGGGCATGCTGCTGCTGCAGCACCGCGGCCAGGAGAGTGCCGGCATCTGCGTCAGCGACCATCGTGGACGCTTCCGCGCCCACAAGGGCCTTGGGCTGGTCTCGTCCGGCCTCCAGCCGGAAAAGGTGCAGCTGCTGATGGGAGAGATCGGCATCGGCCATGTGCGCTACCCCACGGCCGGCGCCCTGACGCTCGACGAAACCCAGCCCTTTTACGTCAGCAGCCCCTGCGGTATTTCCCTGTCGCACAACGGCAATCTGGTCAACTCCCTGCAGCTGCGCGAGCGGCTGATTGAGGGGGCCAGCCGGCATATCAACACCGACAGCGATTCGGAGGTGCTGCTCAATGTCATCGCCGAAGAGTGCGATCGCCAGCGCAACGGTTCAGGGCTGAACCCGGAGAAATTGCTGGCGGCCCTGAAAGGGGCCTGTGGTCAATGTCGCGGCGGCTACACCGCCATCGGCATGGTTTCGGGCGTGGGCCTGTTCGCCATGCGCGACCCCTGGGGCATTCGCCCTCTCTGCTACGGCGAGCGCGAGAGCGGCGAATACGCCTTCGCCTCCGAGAGTTTGGCGATTGAAGGCATCGGCTTCAGGTTCGTCCGCGATCTCGCCCCGGGCGAGTGTGTCGTCGTCGATTTTGAAGGCGAGATGAGGAGCACTCGTCTGAAGGAGCGTGATCAGCCGGCGACCTGTCTGTTCGAGTATGTCTATCTGGCGCGGCCCGATTCGATCATCGACGGCGTCTCGGTCTACAAGGCCCGAGTCGAGATGGGACGGCGGTTGGCCGAGCGCATCAAAAAGGATTACGCCAACGTCAGCATCGATGTCGTTATGCCAGTGCCGGACACGAGCCGCTCGGCCAGCATCGAGCTGGCCAACTGCCTCGGCGTCCCCTACCGCGAGGGCCTCGTGAAAAACCGCTATGTGCAGCGGACTTTCATGATGTCGGGACAGCGGGCGCGCAGCAACTCGGTGCGCCTGAAGCTGCGCGCGATCGGCAGTGAGTTCAAGGGCAAGAATGTGCTTCTGGTCGATGATTCGATTGTCCGCGGCACCACGGCCCGCAAGATCATCGAGCTCGCCCGCAGCGCCGGCGCGCTCAAGGTGTTCATGGTCTCGGCCGCGCCGCCGGTGCGCTACTCCAACTTCTACGGCATCGACATCCCGCTGGCGCGCGATCTGATCGCCTGCGACCGCGATGTCGATGCCGTGCGCGTCCGCCTCGGGGCCGATCTGCTGATCTATCAGACCATGGAGGATCTGATCGCCTCGGTGACGGAGCAGAATCCGAAACTGCAGAGACTCGAGGGCTCCTGCTTCGACGGCAACTACATCGTCGAGCCCGACGAAGATTTCCTCGCCGCAGTCGAGATCAGCAACGAAGAGGAGCAGCGCTATCAGGGCTACCAGCAGTCCATTGACCTGCGGGTGCAGAATCTCTGACTCCGGAGTCTGGGCTGCGAAGGCTCCAGGGCGGCCTTGGGCACCGATGAAACGCCTTGACGATGAGGACCTGCTGTTGCGCGGGGGGCCGTTGAGACCAATCAAAGCCCCGATGCTCCTGCAGTGGGAGCAACTTCTCTGGGTCGACCCCGAGACCCAGCATTCAAGCCTTTTTATCGATGGCATCCTGAGCGGCCAGTGGCCGGTTTCGACAGCGCTCCAGGGCATCGACAGCCGCGACGGCAGCGGCGGCACGCCGTCGGGGCTGCATGCGATCAGCGAGAAAATCGGCGCCGGAGCCTCCGTCGGCGAGGTTCTCGTCGGCCGCGTCGCCCAGGGTTACCGCCTGTTGCCGGGCGAGCCTCTGCCGACCGGCAAAAAAGAGCTGATCACGAGCCGCATCCTCCGCCTGGCCGGGCTTGAGCCGGGAGTCAACAGGGGGCCGGGCATCGACAGCCGGGAGCGCCTGATCTACATTCACGGCACCAATGAAGAAGAGGGCATGGGCAAGGCCGTCTCGTCCGGCTGCGTGCGTATGAAAAACGGCGATGTCATCGAACTGTTCGATCTCGTCGATGTCGGCGCCTTCGTCTATATAGGCGACCTCGAGGCTTGGGCGGCCGAACAGCGAGCTCAGTCCTGAATTTTCCCGGTTTTTCCCGGACTCTATCCTCCGCCTGGCCGGGCTTGAGCCGGGAGTCAACAGGGGGCCGGGCATCGACAGCCGGGAGCGCCTGATCTACATTCACGGCACCAATGAAGAAGAGGGCATGGGCGAGGCCGTCTCGTCCGGCTGCGTGCGTATGAAAAACGGCGATGTCATCGAACTGTTCAATCTCGTCGATGTCGGCGCCTTCGTCTATATAGGCGACCTCGAGGCCTGGGCGGCCGAACAGCGAGCTCAGTCCTGAATTTTCCCGGTTTTTCCCGGACTCGGGCCCGCCGCCTCGGCGAAGAGACGTGACAGCCGCTGTGCCCGCCGCCTGACCTCATCGGGTCCGGCATTGCCGCCAAAGAGGCCGCCGGCTACGGCCAGGAGGCGGACGCCTGTGCGGGCCACCCGCCCCGCCCTGCGATCGTCGATGCCGCCGATGGCGCAGACGGGCACAGAAAGCTGGCGACAGAGCCGCTCGATCAGCTCCAGGGAGGCCGGTGAGGCCTCAGGCTTGGTGCCGGAGGGGAAGACAGCGCCGATGGCGACATAATCGGCCCCGAGGGATGCGAAACTCCGCGCCCGCCGCTCGTCGGCGTAGCAGGAGACGCCGATGAGGGCGCCCTCGCCGAGGAGGGCCCGCGCCTGCGCCAGAGGGGCGTCGTCGCGGCCGAGATGGACGCCGGCGGCGCCGACGGCGAGGGCGAGATGCGGATCGTCGTTGATGATCAGCGGTCTGCCCTCCTGCCGACAGGCCTGGGCCAGGACGGCTGCCCGCCGGCCGCGCTCCGCGGGAGTGGCGTTTTTGTCGCGGTATTGCAGCAGGCAGGCGCCGCCGTCAAAGGCGGCCAGCGCCCGCCTTACCAACTCCTGCGAATCTTCGCTGGCGGCGACTTCGACATCCAGCAGGGCGTAAAGACCCGGCGAAAACCTGGCTGCTCTGCGATTCGCCTGGTCCGCCGGGGCGGAGCTGGCGGAATCAGGCGAGGACAAAACTGAAGAGCGCCAGCGAGAGCAGGATGCGATAGACGACAAAGGGGGCGACGCCGATGCGCTCAATCAGCGACAGCAGGGCGTGAATGCAGGCAAAGGCGGCGACGGCGGCAATGAGGGCGCCGACGAGGGCCGGGATCAGGGCGCCGCCGCCGGCTTCGCCCAGCCGGGCAAAGGAAAAAAGGGTGGCCGCGGCCAGGGTCGGCAGGCCGGCGACGATCGACAGCCAGGCGGCATCGCGGTAGCGGCAGCCGAGAAAAAGCGCCGCCGTCAGCATGACGCCGGCGCGCGACGCCCCGGGAATCAGGGCCAGCGCCTGGGCCAGGCCGAGGAGCAGAAAGTCGAAATAGTTCAGCTCTTCCCGGCGGCGAAAGCGCCGGCCGGCGAAGCTGGCGACGCCGAGGAGGATGCCGAAGACGAGGGTGCTGGCGGCGATGGTGGCGAGAGAGCGCAACTGGCTGTCGATGGCCTGGTGAAAGAGGCCGCCGCAGACGACGACCGGCAGGGTCGCCAGCACCAGGCCGAGGGCCAGGCGCCTCGATAGCACATCGGCGGATGCGGGGCTCAGGGAGCGCAGCATGTCATGGATCGGCCGGTGGAAATAGCAGAGGCTGGCGGCCAGGGTGCCGCCGTGCAGGGCGGCGTCGAACAGGACCCCCTGATCGGGCCAGTCGGCGATGGCGGAGACGAGGATTAAATGGGCCGAGCTCGAGACCGGCAGAAACTCGCTGACGCCCTGCACCAGAGCGAGAATGATCGTCTGCGCCCAGTCCATCAGGGGGCTTCGCCGCTCTTGCGGGCGGTTTTCAGCCTGGAGCGGAGATCGCGGCCGTCGAAGCCGATGAAATCGCTGCTTTCCGAGCCGCGGCCGACGGCGAGGACGCGAAAGCGCTCGCCCATGTCCGAGGGAAAGGTCAGGGTTTTGATTTCAGCGGCAATCTGCAGCTGGTCGCGTTGGCTGGCTCTGTGCATGCGCCCTTCGGCGATGCCGGTCAGGCCGGTCGCCAGAAGGTAGTTGCCGAGAACCGTGTAGCCGAGGATTTCGAGGCCGTCGCCAATTTCCCCGACCGCCTCGGCGACGGCGGTGAAATCGACATCGGCCGACAGATCCTGCATGCCGACATGAGCGTAGGGGTCGTAGTGGACGCGCTGGCCCCGGTGGCACTGCAG
>CBDEFV010000003.1:0-226773 GCA_965237735.1 Candidatus Porifericomitales bacterium
GATCCTCAGGTGGGCCTCGGGAGTCGACACCCTCAGGTTCGCCGGCGACCCCTGCGCCAGACTCAGAAGGAAGGTCAGGCTCTCGTCCCCTTCGTAGAGTGCGTCATCCACCACATCCAGTCTGAAGTTTCCGCAACTCGACAGGGTCCCCTGCTCAAAAACCAGCGGCTGCTCATCGCTGTTTGATAACACATAATCATCGGGCGAGACGGCGCTGCCATCCGACAAACTGAGAATAAGCACTGCAGCTTCACCCAGCGGGTATCCTCCGTTTCTGAAATCACCCGCAACTACGACGCATATCTCTCTGAATCCAGTATCCTCCTCATCGCCCTCCTCAAAGGGTTTAACTATACTGTCGTCAGCCACGCTGCCCTGGAAGAATGCGATGGCAAATACGATGGGCTCGTCGTCGTCGAGGATGCTGTATAAGAAGTCGTCGTCAAGAAGCTTCACCGTCACCCCGGAGAGTTTGGATACCACAGAAAATAGAGTTGAAAACTCCTCATCGGCTTCTGCTTCTTGGTCCTCAATTGTTACCACCATAAAGCTCTCACAACGGCTCACCGTATGCGTCTGCAATACAAAAGTCAGATTGACCGTCACACCTATATAATCAAGAGCTGACAAGGCAGTGTTCCCTTCGATATCTTGCGTAAACGCTTCCAGAACTATCTTGACCGGGAATTGAATCTCCTCGGGTGGTTGACCCACGACCTCGATGCACACCGGCACCTGAGCCGTCTCTCCTTCGCTCACCGAAGCCGGCTCGGGGGGCAGCACCCTGAGGGTGAGGGTCGGCGGCTGTTGCTCCTGGGCCGAGGCGGGGAGGACGGTGATGAGGGCGGCGGCCAGCAAAACGGCGGCGGCGGCGATTCGCCGGGACCAGATCGTCAGTGGGGTCGTCAGCGGGGTCGTCAGCGGCGGCATCAGGGCCGGAATTGGGGCCGGAATCCGGCCCGATGGCAGACCTCTGTACGCTGCGGCTGCCGCCGATGGCCGCGACTGCCCGGCCCGCCCGGCCCGCTCAAACCGGGCGGCAGCGCTAACCGCCGCTGGGCCGCCCATCTGTGCAGAATCCCGCCGGCGCCGGGTGAACAGGGGCCTGCGAAGCAAGCCCCCCCCCCCCCCCCCTTAAGGAGGGCGCGATGCGGCGGCGGCCGCCGCAGAGACGGCCCCAGGGTTGCAATCAACGCAGACAGCAGGCCCCCCCGCCTTCTCGCCGCCGCTGAAGCGGCCGATGGCCCGGCTTGCCCGGTTGCGCTGCCGCTCGTCCTGGTGCTGCTGAACATCTGGAAAACTCCCCGATCGTGGCTGAATGATAGAGCTTGAAAGAGGCCCCGCCGCCTGCAGAAGCGCTCCCCGGCCGCAAAACGCTGACACCGGGAGAGAGGCGGAACCTGCCTTGCCGTCAATTATAGCACAGGGAGCGCCGGCGACGCAAATTCAAGAAGCGGTCAGGGCGAGGGCGCGGCAGGTTGAGTGCACCATCAACGGCATCGGCCGGCGCCCATGCCCGGTGCTCGCCCGACTCAGGGCGAACAGTCGCCCTCGGGGGCGGAGCAGTTCTCAGCAGGGAAACGCCGCCACTGCCAGGCTGGCAGGGACCGCCGCCTCGACCAATCCGCCGGCGGCGCCGACCCACAGACACAGCAGCAGAGCGAGAGCGAGGCCGACCAGCGGATCGAAGGGAAGGGACAGGCCGATCCTGGCCGGCGCCGCCGGCAGCGGCAGTCGTGGCGCGGCACTGGCCGCCCTCGTCGGGGACGCAGACGCTCAGCAAAACGAAGGTCTCGCTGCCGTCGGTCAGATCCGTCGCCTTCAGCCCCGGCTCGAAGTTCCTGCCGCCCGCGTCCGGGGTCAGGAACAACCTGGTCGTCACCACCGCTGTTCTCCCTCTGCGGTCTGCTTCAGCTGCGGCACCAGCTCGGCGATGCCCCGGCCGTCAATCAACCAGAGTTCGAAGCTCCCGTCGCCGTCAGCAAGGTGCTGCACCTCTACGAACACCAGGGTTTCACTGCCGGCCTCGATACGAATCGAGGTCGTCGCCTCGCCGTCCCGCATGAAAGAGGATATCCGGCGGCCGATTGGCAACCGCGACCAGGAAGGTCAGGGGGGCGACGGCGCCGCCGCCGGAGTCCAGCGCCTCGACCCGCACCTCCTCGGGGCCGTCCCCCGTGCGCCTCAGGCCTCGCAGCTCGCAGCGGGCTCGCCGGCGGCCGTCGTCACACAGCGGCCGCGGACATTTCCGTCTCCCGTCGATTGGCTGGCCGCCACATCCACACCGCCTCAGCGGGCGGGAAGAGGGAGCAGATCCCTGAGCGGCCAGCGCGGCCGCACGGAAAAATCACCGTCCGAACGCTCGCCGGCCCGGAGGCGCAGCGAGCCCGTCAAGGCGATCATGGCCGCATTGTCGGTGCAGTAGCGGGAGGGCGGAAAAAAGATATCCAGGTCGGCGGCGGCGGCGAAAAAGCGCTGGCGCAGGCGCTCATTGGCGGCGACGCCGCCGGCGACTACCAGGCGCCCGGCCGACAGCGATCGGGCGGCCTTGAGTGCCTGACCGACGAGACAGTCGAAGACCGCCGCCTGAAAAGATGCGGCTATGTCCGCCCGCACCCTGTCGGCAGGCTGACCCTCCTCGGGGACCAGCCCCAGAATCAGCCGCAGAACCGCTGTTTTCAGGCCGCTGAAGCTGAAGTCGAACCCCTCCCGCCCAAGAAGCGGCCGCGGCAGACGGAAGGCCTCTTCGTCGCCCTGGCGCGCCAGCAGTTCGAGGGCCGGGCCGCCGGGGTAGGGCAGGCCGAGAAGCTTGGCGGTTTTGTCGATCGCCTCGCCGGCCGCGTCATCGATGGTTTCGCCCAGAGGGGTGTAACTGCCGGGGGCCTCAACCATGACCAGCAGGCTGTGGCCGCCGGAGACCAGCAGGCACAGGAAGGGAAATTCGGACACTGGATTTTCGCCCAGCTGCGCCGCCAGCAGATGCGCTTCCATATGGTGCACGCCTATGGCCGGCACCCCGGCGGACTGAGCGAGAGCCGAAGCGAAAGAAGCGCCGACGAGCAGGGAGCCGACGAGACCGGGACCGGCGGTGTAAGCGATGCCCTCGACGCAGGGCATGGGCGTACGCGCCTCCTGCAGCACCTGATTGACCAGAGGCGCCAGACGGCGGACGTGTTCGCGCGAGGCGAGTTCGGGCACCACGCCGCCATAGCTGTCATGCTGTCGCGCCTGACTGTGAACGGCTTCGGCGAGCAACACCCCTGCCTCCCCTTCGTAGAGGGCGGCGGCGGTTTCGTCACAGGAAGTTTCGATTCCGAGAACGAGCACCGCTCAATTCAGCTGCCGAGATGATTGCGCAGGTTTTGCAGGCGTTCGGCCGTGCCCGCGTCAAACCAGATGCCGCTGTAGCCCAGCCCGGCGATGCGCCTTTCGGACAGGGCCCGCTGCATGAAAGGCTGGTCGAGGAGAGGCTGGGCTCCCTGAAAGAGTCGGGGAGACAGCAGAGAAATGCCGGAAAATACCCAGGAGCGGGGCTCAGCATCGACGACCCTGTCGCCGAAGAGGGCAAAATCGCCGTCCAGTCCCTGCTCCGGGTCTGGCGGAACCAGCACGAAGGTGCCCCGGTCGCCCTCCTTCAGACACAGTGAAGACAGGTCGAAGTCGCAGTAGATATCTCCATTGACGGCCAGAAAAGGCCCGTCGCCCAGAAGCGGCAGGACCTTGACGATGCCGCCGATCACCCCGAGCCTGTTGTCGCCCTCATCGCTGATGACAATTTCCATGCTGCCCCAGTCTCCATTGCCGACATAGTCGATGATCTGCTGCCGCAGCCAGGAAACATTGATGACGACACGGTCGATGCCCAGACTTTGGAGGCGCCTGAGGGCGTAGTAGAGCAGGGGCCGACCCGATACCTCGGCCAGGGGCTTGGGGGTGGCGTCGGTCAGCGGCCGCAAGTGCTCGCCGCGGCCGGCGCAGAGGAGGATGGCGTTCACTGACGGCTCCTGTTCGCCTCGGCGAGGGCCTGCTGCAGCAGATCAATCGTGCGGGGCGGCGCTGCAATGATGCTGACTTCCGCCTGTCGCTCCTCGCCCTCCTGGCTGCCCGGCGAGAAGTTTTCCGCAGTCAGCATCTCTTTGGCTCCGGCACGGGAGGCAATCAAGCGGCCGGCAGCGAGGCTGCAGGCATGGATGCGGGAGCCAAAAAAACCGGCGGCGCGGCCGGCAGCGAGCCAGCAGAGGCCGAGGGAGGAACAGCCCGGGACGCGCAGCTGAGCGCCCTCACGGCGAAGGGCCGCAGCGCATTGAAGATCGGAGTCGCTGCCGCCCGAGAGAAACAGCGAATCCCTGAGGCCCTCAACCCTGGCAACGCCGATGCGGCTGTCATCCAGAAAGGCGAAACCTTGACTGGAGCAGAGGAAGGTCTCCGTCTGCATGGGCGAGAACACCACCGCACACTTGAACAAGCCCTTGTGCATGAAGGCGAGGGAAACCGAAAAAAACGGCAGTTGCCAGAAAAAATTTCCCGCCCCGTCGAGGCCGTCAACCAGCCAGAGGTTGTCATCGCCTCCCCCCTCTTCCCCCAAGCCCAGCTCTCGGCCGCAGACGCGATGGAAACTGTGGTATTTGCGGATGCGCTCGACCACCGCCATCTCAGAGGTGCGAGCCAGGCGCGACAGTTCTTCGCTGTCCCTCAACCGACCGTACTGGCGGGCAAGGACGTCTCCAGCCGCCCAGGCGGCTTCCACGGCGATGCGAAGGAGGGGCGGCAGGTGGGCGGGAACCTGGTGAACTGGACTCATGAAATCAGGATAACGGAGGGGAACAGGAACATTGCCATTGGAATTGAAGAGAGCAAAGCGAAATGAAAATTCAGAGATCACAGGTCTTTCGACGACGACGATCGCGCAGAGATCGGCAAAATTCGGCATGGGCGAGTCGAGAACTCTGCCTGACAGCCTTTCTCTCCCTTCCCTTAATTGTCCCATAAACTCTTTTATTTTCGCTGATTTCTCCCTTTATAAGAGCCAACTGGACAAGTCTGTGGGCAACCTGGGGGACAACCTGTGCAAAAAGAGGCTGTAAAATGAGGGTGAGGAATTGTTGGTAAGATATCTACAAGTTTATCGGCAGATATCCACAATTTGCTGTCCGACAAATCCACTCCATTTTCCTTTTCTTTCGGTCTGTGTAAGATGTTATCAATGATTTTCGCCGACCTTATTATTTTTAACTGAACAAATTCTTAAAGGATTCATGATGAAATTCTCTGTCAACCGCGAAAAGCTTCTTCCCTTCGTCAAACTCTGTGCTCAGGTCGCCAGCCGGGCCACTGCAACCCCAGTGCTGAGCAATATCCACCTGCAGGCGGAAAAGGATAACAAGCTGCGCATTTATTCGACGGACAAGGACATGGACCTCTCCTGTGTCGTCGAAATCAAGTTGGAAGAAGCGGGCGCAGCCATCCTCTCGGCGAGAAAGCTTCTCGATATCTGCAACGCCCTTCCCTTTGACGAGACCATTGATTTTTCCAACACTGTCGTCGAAGGCGAGCAGGTGATGAAAATCAAGGCCGGGCGCAATCGATTTTCCCTGGCAAAGCTTCCAGTGGAAGACTATCCGGTGAAACAGGATGAGGAGGAGAAGTTCAAGCACGAGTACAACCTGGTATCGAAAGATCTGCGCCACCTCCTGAACATGACGAAGTTCGCCATGGCGACGGAAGACGCCCGCGTCTTTCTCAACGGCATCCTCTTTGACTTTCACAACGGGGCCCTGACATGTGTTGGCTGCGATGGCCACCGTATCGCCGTCTCCCGCAACAGATCGGTTCTGGGCGCGTCCAAAGCGAAGAGGACGAAAAAAGGCGGAGCTGACAAAGAGGAGTCGGAGGAATCCCGGAATTCTGATGAGCCCGCCGAGACCGGCGCCGAGGGGGACGGGCCGCAACTCATCATTCCCCACTCGGTGATCGACGATCTGTTGAAAATACTCGATTCTGCAGACGAGATCGTCCTTCGTGCAAGCGAGGATTTCGCCCGCTTCAGTACTCCGTCGATTTCCATGAGAACCAATCTGTTGCGAGGCGTTTACCCACAGTACAAGAGATTGATTCCAACGTCGAACGAAAAAGTCATGCGGGTGGCGCGCAACATCATCAGGGATGCGGTCTCCCGTGCCAAAGTGGTGTCTGATGCCCAAAGCCGTGTCGCCCAGTTGACGCTCTACAGCGATCGCCTCAAGATCACAGCTGAGGGCTCGGAGAAAAACAGGGCCGAAGTCGAGATTGATATCGAATTCAAGGAGGCCGAAAAGGAGTTGACCCTGGCCCTGAAAATTGACTATCTGCTCGAAATGCTGCAGAACTCCCAGGCGGAGCAGCTGCTGTTTCACCTCAAGGATTCCGAGACCGGTTGCCTGATTGAAGAAGAGGGAAACAGCGACTATCACTATGTTGTCATGCCCATCCTCGTCTGAGGGCCTGCCTGAAGTTTTTGCATAGGGGGCGGGAGGCTTCGTCCAGCCTCCATAAAAAGGGCCGGGCGAGCGATTGAAAAAAGCCTATTGCCTCCGCTGCGGCCAGCCGCTGAAGCTCGGGGTGCCGGCTGCAGATGTCCGGCAGCGCCTGCTCTGCACGGCCTGTGGCTACATTCACTACACCAATCCCAAGCTGGTCTGCACCGCTCTGCTGGAGAGTCCTGATCGTGAAGGGATTCTGCTGTTGCGCCGGGCCACGGAGCCGCGCTCTGGCTTCTGGTCGGTGCCAGGCGGGTTCATGGAATCAGGCGAAAGCCTGGCCGCTGCCGCGGCTCGGGAGGCCAGCGAAGAGGTCGGTGTAAAAGCCTTGGATCTAAAGCTTTTCAGCGTTCACAGCCTGAGCTTTATCGATCAGGTCTATGTCGCCTTCCGCGGGCGCATTGAGAGCGCGGCTGAGGCTGTGCCGGGCAGCGAAGCCATGGAGGCCCGTTTTTTTACCGCGGCCGAAACTCCATGGGGGGAGCTGGCCTTTCCGGTTGTTGCTGAGAGCCTGAGGCTGTTTCATGCAGATCGCAGTCGCGGCCGTTTTGAAGTCCATCACGGCAGAGTCGCCGCCGATGGAAAACCCGGCGATCCCTACGCCGCCACTGTTATTTCGGAAAGCTCCGGAGACTGAAAGCCAGGTTAATCGTTAAAAAACTCTGGATAGGACTTGGGCATACCTGTTTGGTGATTGTCTATCGCACGCCGAATCGATTCAGCCCATTTCTCCAACAAGAAATTCCGAGCTTCATTCCACGACCTCTCAACAGGCTCTCTGCATTTTCCCCAATTGGATTGAAAAGGCATATTGTTTGAAGAAGGGCTACAATGCGCCAACCCCTTCAAACTCACTATAAAAGCATCTTGTGTATTATTTTTGTTAACAACAAGATAATAATAATCTCTATTCTGATCCGGACTTTCAGTCTCTTTCATCATCGCAAAAAACTTGTTCGTCTGGACTGGGACATCATCATCGGGGATTCGGCCGGTTAAAAAATAAAAAATTGCCTTCTTTGCATTGGTATTATCATTGGCATCACAGTTACTGATTTTAATATCACAATAATAATCCCCAATTTTTACGTCATGCCAAGACCGATTGTGCCCCTTTCCCAAATGCGGGGAAACTACACCCCATCTCGTCGTGTTCTGCAATGCCTGAGCAACCAAAAACTCCGATTGGCTGGAATCCCCTCGTGTATCCCGCCCGGAAGTAGACAATTGCACACTGACATCCTGCAAATGTTTTTCCACTTCCTTCAAAACGGTAGGAATCATAGTATATCAATGGGCGCATTAGCCAAGCTTCTCTGAGTAAAAAGCAACCGCCCATCGCAGGCAAAGCTAAGATTCTCCCAATCCATGCGGTTTAATTGTCCCGCCGCCCGCTCTACACAGACACCATCTTTCGGAAATAAGGCCAACATCGACCCGTCATACGCCTCAACTTCACTTATGAAAAAGGGCTGTCTGTTTCTGGTTTTGCTATTGACATAAACACGGGGACCAGTGCGCTGACAGAACCTTCTTCCCCATTGCCACCAGTTTGACTCGTCAAAATGACGTATTTTCCGCCTAAGCAAAAGTGCTTTATGATGCTCAAGACTTTCATCCCTGCGATTGTAAATCACACGCCTCGTCCTGCCATCTGATACAGTTTTGGAGCAGACCATATCCGTGCACCCGCGACGCTCGCTGACAAACACATCATCCGCACCACTGACTGCCCCAACCTTGATATCAAAGTACTCACTCAATTTATTTCTCGAATGGTTTCCAAACCAAACCTGGCCATCCCTGCAACAAAAATTACCACCAGTTTCCATGAGCCGTGATTTTCTGTCTTTCTCCCAACGCCAGATAGCACAGTTCGGAGTTGCGTCATTAAAAATCATTGCATCGCCAAGTTCGTAGTAGTGCGTAATGGAGCCTTGCCTGTACAGGCGGTCATTCAAATATCTGGCAGACGTCGCTTTGAGAAAATCACGCGGAGTTATAAAGATCAACTCACCATGCCGGTTAAGATGTTCAATGCTTTTGGCAATAAAAAACAGATACAGATTACTTCGAGCATCAAACATCTTCATGGGCAAGATACGCTTGGTGCTCTTACCTATATCCTGATAACGGATATAAGGAGGATTGCCAATAATCGTGTCAAATTTATTTGTAGCCGGATAATCAAAAAAATCCGCAACAACCAATCGATTGTCCCGCAAAAGGTCCCGATCAATCTCCACCCCGACCGCTTCTGGTTCTAAGCGCGACAAAAACGCGCCCCTGCCAGCAGACGGCTCCAGGACCTTGCCCTGATTGGAACGCAGCCCCAGCATTTTCTCCACAATCTTCTGTGGAGTAAAGAATTGGCCGAGCAACCTGTTCTTCATTGCGCCAAATCCCTGTAAGTTTAGTTTAGCTGCATTCAATTACTCGCGGTGGTTTGTTCATCAGATTGTTCCCGTCATAATAAACTTCGTAGGAACGAACATATTGTCTCACAATTTACATTGATTTTCTATATCATAAGCCATTCTCATATGTGTTTTTAATGTATCTGATTCCCAGATTAAGCCTCTCTTCTCCCATTCCAGCCTCCATTGACATCCTGTTGGCTGTCCAGCATGGAAGGATGTTACAACCTTGTCAGGGACGCTATAACTCAGGCGTAGGCGGGGTCGTATTGGGCGGTCTCTTCAGCAGTTTCCTGATCGCGGGGAAAAGCCAGGTTGAGAAAAAGTACGGGCAGCGAACAGATGAGGACGATGACGAGGCTGCCGGCGGCGCCCTCGACAATGCGCTCCTCGCTGGCCAGGTGGTAGAGGTGGACGGAGAGGGTGTCAAAATCGACCGGTCTCAGCATGAGGGTTGCCGGCAGTTCTTTCATGACTTCGGCAAAAACAATGATGACAGAGGCGCAGAAAGAGGACGTCAGCATGGGCAGGTAAAGGTCTTTGATCAGGGTTTTTCTGGAGCCCTTCGCCAGAATCAGGGTGCTCTCCTCGAGCACCGACCGGATGCGGCTCAGACCCGAGCTGAGAATGCCGACGGACGGCAACAGAAAGCGCACGGCGTAGGCATAGATCAACACGGCCAGTCCGCCGCTTAACAGCAGGCCGGTATCGACATCGAACCAGGCTTCGAGGAAATCCGCCAGAGCGTGATCGAAAAGGCCGATGGGGATGATGATCAGGGCCGCCACGACCAGGCCGGGCAGGCAGTATCCGAGGGTCGAGGTGCCGACGGCTGCGCGCACGAGAGGGGTGGGCCTGACTCTTCTGGCGTAGGCGAAAAAGAAGCCGCAGAGGGTGACGAGGACAGCCGTGGCGGCTGCGACTGTGAAGCTGTTGGAGGCATGTTGCCAGAAGGAGTCGTCGCTGGTTGCCGAGCTGAGCAGGGCCCAGCGGATGAGGGCGAAAAGCGGGATCAAAAAGCCGAACAGAGGCGGTATCAGACAGACCAGCCAGACGCCGACGAGCTTGAGCGGAGAGTTGATCGCCCGGCGTTTCTTGATCTCGCCGGAAAATGAATACTTGGCCGAACGCCGCGACAGCCGTTCAAAGATCAGGGGAATTGCCAGCAGGGTCAGCAGAAGAAGCGATATCTGCACCGCGGCAGCGTAGTCGTAGAGACCGCTCCAAGCGCGGTAGAGACCGGTGGTCAGGGTCGGTACGCCGAGATATTGAACAGTGCCAAAATCGCTGACGCCTTCAATCATGACCAGGGCGAGGCCCGTCGCGATGAAGGGGCGCGACATGGGCAGGGCGACCTGAGTGAAGGACTGCCAGCTTTTCTTGCCGAGGGTGCGGGACGCCTCCATGCTGGCGATGCAGTTTTGCGAGAACGACATTCTCGCCATGATGTGCACATAGGGGTAGAGCATGAAGCTCAGCAACAGGATGGCCCCTGTCAGGCTGTGGAGCGGCGGCGGCGTCAGGCCCAGCTCGGTGAGGAAGCTGGCGGGCCCGATCAGGTTCCCATAGACATAGGCCGCGATGTAGGGGGGGATGGCAAAGGGTAAAACCAGCAGCCAGCAGCAGAGGTTGCGACCGGGGAAGTCGCGGGTGCTGACAAACCAGGCACTGGGGATGCCGACCAGGCCGGCACCCACGGCCGTGCCGAGAAGCAACAGCATTGAATTGACCACATATTCCGGCAGAACCGTGGCCAGGAGGTGTGACCAGAGATCGATCTGCATGTTGGCCAGACTGCCGACGACAAAGACCAGCGGCAGCGCGAACAGGGTTGTCAGCAGCAGGACGGACAGAGGCAGTTTTCGCAGAAGCAGGCTCGAGTTCACAGGCAGTCAAAGAGTTCCGATCGATTGAAAAGGGCTGCCTGCCAGGCACTGGGGATGCCGACCAGGCCGGCACCCACGGCCGTGCCGAGAAGCAACAGCATTGAATTGACCACATACTCCGGCAGAACCGTGGCCAGGAGGTGCGACCAGAGATCGATCTGCTTGTTGGCCAGACTGCCGACGACAAAGACCAGCGGCAGCGCGAACAGGGTTGTCAGCAGCAGGACGGACAGAGGCAGTTTTCGCAGAAGCAGGCTCGAGTTCACAGGCAGTCAAAGAGTTCCGATCGATTGAAAAGGGCTGCCTGCCAGGCACTGGGGATGCCGACCAGGCCGGCACCCACGGCCGTGCCGAGAAGCAACAGCATTGAATTGACCACATACTCCGGCAGAACCGTGGCCAGGAGGTGCGACCAGAGATCGATCTGCTTGTTGGCCAGACTGCCGACGACAAAGACCAGCGGCAGCGCGAACAGGGTTGTCAGCAGCAGGACGGACAGAGGCAGTTTTCGCAGAAGCAGGCTCGAGTTCACAGGCAGTCAAAGAGTTCCGATCGATTGAAAAGGGCTGCCTGTAGCGATCAACGCCAGCCCGCCCGGTCCAGGGCGCGAACCGCCGCCGGATTGAACTCGCCCAGCTTTTCCATGGGCAGAGGGTCCTGCTTGAACGGCCAGCCCCAGGAGCGAACCAGGGCGTCGGGCTGGATCGAGGAGATGACAGGGTACTCGAAGTTTTTGCTGCCATAGATTCTCTGGCCTTCAGACGACAGCAGAAATTCGATGAAACGAATGGCTCCGCTGCGGTTCGGGGCATGAGCAACAACGCCGGCGCCGCTGACATTGATATGAGTGCCCCGCCCTCTCTGATTGGGGAAGAACAGCCGCACCCTGGCCGCGCTGGCCGCCTGCCTGGGGTCGTCGGAAGTCGTCATGATCCCCATGTAGTAGGTGTTCACCAGAGAGAGATCGCATTTGCCGGCGGCAATTGCCGAAATCTGTGCCCGATCGTTGCCGCTTGGCGGTGCCGCCAGGTTGGCCACGAGCGCGCGCGCCCACCTCTCGGCGTAGTTTTCGCTGAAATGCGCGACCATGGATGCCACCAGAGATTGATTGTAAATGTTGTCCGACGAGCGCATGCAGACGCGGCCGCGCCATTCCTTGAAGGCGAGGCCTTCGTAGGTCGACAGGTTGTCGATGGAGACGCGATCAGGGGAATAGGCAATGACGCGTGCCCTCTTTGACAGGCCGTACCAGTAGCCCTCGGGGTCGCGCAGGTGGGTGGGTACAAAGCGGCGGATGCGGACTTTCTGCAGCAATTTCCTGGCGCGGGCCAGGTGAAGCCGGCCGGCATCGACCGTCAGCAGCACATCGGCCGGCGAGCGGGTCCCTTCGGACTCAAGCCGGCGAATCAGGGCGCCGGCCTTGGCTGTCAGCAGTTTGACCTCAATGCCGGTCTTCTGGCTGAAAGCATTGATCAGGGGCTTGATCAGGTTGGGGCCGCGGGACGAGTAGAGGGTGATCTCCTCTGCCGCTGCCTGGGGGGACAGCAGCGGCAACGCGAGCGCAAATGCCAGTGAGGTCAAGGCTCGATAGGGTCTGGAGAACAACGGCGATGGCGGATTGGAGGGGAGACTGTTCATGATGGTTGAGGGATGAGGTCAGGGGTGAAGGTGAAAGGTGAGATGGAAGAATCCAGCGGGAGATGAAAGTTCAGGGGGAAGTGAAAATCTAATTGCGAATAATTATAATTTATATTCACTTTCGCAACAATACAAATCCGTCTTTCTTTCGCAAAAAAACAGCAAAGGCTTCGGTCAAAGGGGAAAAAACAACAATCTTTCAGGCCCCAAGCCCCTGTAAAGACAGCCTTTGCGTTATTCTTTCTGCTGTAAACTCCTTCTTCTCCTCTGGCAACGGTTCACTCTTTTTGGCAGACAGAACAACCCGGCTTCCAACCACCTTTCACGAGCTGGTTCAATGTCTTGGCGACTACTGGCAGTCCCAGGGTTGCCTGCCCCATGCCGGCTACGACATGGAGGTGGGCGCAGGCACCTTTCACCCTTCGACCTTTCTCCGCTCCCTCGGGCCCGAGCCTTGGTACGCCTGCTATGTCCAGGCGTCGCGGCGTCCGGGCGACGGCCGCTATGGCGACAACCCTTCGCGGCTGCAGCACTACTACCAGTTTCAGGTGGTCATGAAGCCGGCGCCGGCCGATTTCGTCGAGATTTATGTCGGCTCGCTGAAGGCTCTGGGCCTCGATCTCGCCGTGCATGACATCCGTTTTGTCGAAGACAACTGGGAATCGCCTACGCTCGGCGCCTCTGGACTCGGTTGGGAAGTGTGGCTGAACGGCCTCGAGATCACTCAGTTCACTTATTTTCAGCGGGTTGGCGGCCTCGACTGCGATCCCTCCATGGGAGAAATCGCCTATGGCCTGGAACGCCTGGCCATGTACCTGCAGGAGGTCGATCAGGTGCGCGATCTGCGCTGGCACGAGACCCCGGCCGGCACCGTCACCTACGGCGATCTGTTTTTGCAGGGCGAGCGCGAGCACTCGACCTACAACTTCGAATGCGCCCAGGTCGAGGCCTGGTCGCGCCGCTTTGTCGACAGCGAGCGCGAAGCGGCCGAACTCGTCGAAAGGGGCCTTCCCCTGCCCGCCTATGAGCGGGTGCTGAACTGTTCCCATGCCTTCAATATGCTCGATGCCCGCGGGTCCCTGTCAACCTCCCTGAGGCAGCAGCATATTCTGCGCATCCGCACCCTGGCGGCTGCAGTGGCGCGAGCCTGGTTAAAGGCGCGCGAAGCCGAGGGTTTTCCGCTGCTGCGCCTTGGCGCCGAGCCTGCTCCGCCTCCACCTCCCCCCTTGCCGGACGATCGGGGCGGCGAGGGCGAGCGCGATCTATTAGTCGAAATCGGCTGTGAGGAACTGCCGCCGGGACAACCCCAGCGGCTGGCCGAGGCCTTGATGCAACTGCTGAAGGAAAGCCTTGCCTCCCTCGGTTGCCCAGCGGCGGCTTGGCGGATCTATTCGACGCCGCGACGGGTGGCTGTGCTGGCCAGGGGAGTCGCCGGGCACACCCCCGAACGCGAGCAAATCCGCTCAGGTCCCCTCCTGAGCGCTGCCCGCGATCAAAGCGGCGGCTGGACCCAGGGCGCCCTCGGTTTTGCCCGCTCGGTTGGCGTCGCCGTCGATCAGCTCAGCATTGAGAATTCTGACGGCAGGGGTGAGCGGCTACTGTTTCGCGTACAGCTCCCGGGCCGAACGACGGCTGAGCTGTTGCCGCAGGTCGTCGCCGATACTCTGGCAAAAATTTCCCTTACGGCCATGCACTGGGGTTCGGGAGGCGGCTTTGTGCGGCCGGTGCGCTGGCTGTTGTTGCAGTACGGCGGCCAGGCACTGCCCCTGTCTGCGTTTTCAGTTGACGGCGGCGACGGCAGCCGCGGCCACAGAATCCAGGCCCCGGGCCTCAGGCTGAAGGATGCCTCAGACTACGGGCAAACTCTGGAAAAAGGTTTCGTCATCGCCGACCGCGACCGGCGGCGCCGCCTCATCCAGGAGAGAGTCCTTGCCGAAGCCGGGAAGCTCGGCGGTCGTGCAGATCAGGGCGGCCCCTATATCAGTCGTTTGCTTGAAGAAATCACCGATCTTGTCGAGTGGCCTGTCGTGCTCTCGGGTCAGTTTGACCCTGAGCGCCTGAAGCTGCCGCCAGAGCTCTTGATCGCGGCCATGGTGAGACACCAGCGGTTTCTTCCCGTGATCGATGACAGGGGCGCCCTCATGTCGGTTTTCATCGCCGTGGCCAACCTCAAAAGCCAAAGCCCCGGGAAAGTTGTCGAAGGCTATGAGCGGGTTTTGCGCTCGCGCCTCGACGATGCCGCTTTCTTCTGGGCACGCGATCGGAAAACCGGATTGGCGGCCCTGGGACAGAAGCTGGCGGCGGTCGATTTTTATGAAAATCTCGGCTCCCTGGCCGACAAGAGCGAGCGCCTGCAGGCCCTGGCGGCCGCGTTTGCCAAAGATTTCACAGCCGACGCCGGGGTTGCGGTGACGGCAGCGCTCCATTGCAAAGCCGACCTCGCCAGCGAAACCGTCGGTGAATTCCCCGAGCTCCAGGGGGTCATTGGCGGCTATCTGCTGCAGGAACAAGGAGATAAAAAGGCGGCCCTGGCAATTTCCGAGCACTATTGGCCTCGTTCTGCCGGCGCCGTCCTGCCGACGACCGCCGAAGGCCAGCTGCTGGCTTTCTGCGATTGCCTCGATGAGATCATCTGCGGCTTCACTATCGGCTTCAACCCCTCGGGCACCCGCGACCCTTACGGTCTCCGCCGCGCCGCCCTGGCACTGGCACGCATTCTCGTCGAAAGCGAGCGGTCGCTGGCGACGAAAGACCTGCTGGAGCGGGCGGCAGCAATCATTTCTCCGACACTTCGTCAGGCAGAGAAAAAGCAGAAAAGGTTTTTCGACCTCGACGCTATTCAGGATTTTATCGAGGGTCGCCTGGAGCACTATTTTGTCGACAGGAAGGGCATGCCCCGCTGGGCCCTGCGCGCGGTTGAGGCGGCCAGCGATCCGCCCGCCTCCTTCGTCGACAGGGGCAGGAGGATTCAGGCCCTCAATGAAATGGCCGCCGCTCCGCAAGCCGGCGACCTGGCAACCGTGCACAAGCGCATTGTCAATATCCTGAGCGCCAATCCGGCGCAGGAAGGGTTCGATGCCGGACGCCTTGGAAGCGGCGCCGAGCGCGCTCTGTTCGAGTGGATTGAACAGGCATCCGAGCCCCTGGCAAAGGCCAAGCGCGGGGGCGACTACATGGAAGTGTTTCGCCAGGCGGCCGAATTGCGGCCGTTGCTGGCCGGTTTCTTTGACGAAGTCATGGTGTTGTGCGATGATCTGGTGCTGCGCGCCAATCGCCTGGCGCTGTTGCATCGGGTGCGGCGACAGTTCAGCGATATCGCCGAACTGTCGCTGATGCCGATTGCCAGCGGCGGCGGGAGCCCGGACAAGAATTCGCACAAGCCTGCGGGCAGAGCCGGCAAAACGGCCAATTGACATTGATGTCGGAGGGGAACGGACAGTGAACAGCCTGATCATGCTCGATCGCGACGGGGTCATCAACGAGCTGAGCGCCGCCGGCTATGTAGCCGCGCCCGATCAGTGGCTCCCCCTGCCCGGCAGCCTGGCCGCCATCGCCCGCCTCAACAGCTGCGGATATCAGCTGGCCATCTGCACAAACCAGACGGCCATCGGATACGGCTGGATGAGCGAGGAGGACTTTTTCGCCGTCAACAACAGGATGATCCAGGCACTGCACGAGGTCGGAGGCCGCATCGACCTCATCGCCTACTGCCCGCATGCGCGCGATGCGGGCTGCAGTTGCCGCAAGCCCAGGCCCGGCATGCTGTTGGAGGTGCTGGACCGCACGGGCCGCCCGCCATCTGAGGCCTGGTTTGTCGGCGATTCGGAGCGCGACCTGGCCGCCGCCGAGGCCGCCGGCGTCAAGCCGGCCCTGGTCTATTCCGGCGAGACCCCTGAAACAGGAAAAAAGCAGCAGACAGCGGCAGTTCCCTCTTTTGTCGACCTCGCCGCCTTTGTCGATTCCATCCTCGATCCCGTCAGTCGGCCATGAGCGCGAAGCCGTCACTACAATCAGCCTCTGAGCGTCAGGATTCCTGGTGTTTTCTGCGCTCCTCCCTGTTCCATCTGGGCTTCTGGATCAACATTGTCGGCTGGGCCCTGACCATGACTCTGATCCTGCCCCTGCCTTTTCGCCGGCGATACAGCCTGGCCTGCTGGTGGTGCCGCAATGTCTGCTGGATGCTCACGGCTTTCACCGGAGTGAAGATCGAGCTGCGCGGCTTTGGGCAGTTGCCCGAAAAGCCCTGCATGATTTTTGCCAAACACCAGTCCGCCCTCGAAACCGTCGCCCTTTTTGGCTACCTCCCCCCCACCTCCTTCATCCTCAAGCGCAGTCTGTTGTGGATCCCCTTTTTCGGCTGGCCGCTCTGGACCCTCGGAGAAATCACCGTCAATCGAGAGCTCGGGGCCCGCACCTTTTTCAATCTGATCGCGTCCTGC
This sequence comes from Candidatus Porifericomitales bacterium, assembly GCA_965237735.1. Taxonomy (GTDB): domain Bacteria; phylum Pseudomonadota; class Gammaproteobacteria; order CBDEFV01; family CBDEFV01; genus CBDEFV01. The sequence goes on from CBDEFV010000003.1 coordinate 16,896, forward strand.
AACAGGAGATTGCGCGAGGGCCGCCATGTGGTTCTGTTCCCCGAGGGCACCAGGAGGCCGGTGTCCGAGGCCGGCTGCGGCAAGTACAAGCCGGGGGCCGCGGCTCTCGCGTTCCGCTGCCGCTCCAGGATTGTGCCCATTGCAGTCAACACCGGCCTTTTTTGGCAGAGCGGAAGAATGATGATCTTCCCCGGCACGGCCGTCCTGAAGATGGGCCCCCCCATGGGCGGCCCTGGCGGCAACACCCGCGAGCTGGAGAATGAGATCAACTCCTGGCTCGACCGGGAGAGCCAGAAACTGCTTGAGGAGGGGCAGGAAAAAGCATGACCCTGTCGCTGCCTCCCCTGCGGCAGTTGCAGGCGAAGAGGTCGGGTTCCGTTCTGGAGCTGACCCTGAAACGGCCTCAGGCGGCAAACTCCCTCAACACGGTCATGGCAGAAGAGCTTCTCACCCTCTTCAGGCTGGTGTGCAACGAACCTGGTGACAGTCGCTGCCTGCTCCTGACCGGATCGGGTTCGGTGTTCTGCGCCGGCGCCGACCTCGTGGAGCGGCATGCCATGGAGGACGAAGACTGGCACCGGCAGCACTCCCTCTTCGAGCAGTTGGCCACGGCCGTAGCTGACAGCCCGCTTCCCCTGATCGCGGCGGTCAACGGGGCAGCCGTAGGCGGCGGCTGCGAGCTGGCGCTCATGGCCGATTTCATCTATGCCGCCGAGGGCACTTTTTTCGCGCTGCCGGAGACTTCGCTCGGAATCATCCCCGGCATGGGAGGCACTCAGAGACTGCCGCAGGCGGTGGGCCTGAGGCGGGCGCGGGAGCTCATTCTCACCGGCCGCCGCTTCAGTGCGCTCGAGGCCTGCGACTGGGGCATGGTCAATGCGGTCTTCCCCCCGGACGCCCTCATGGCGGAAGCCCGGGCCGCCGCCGGCCGGATCGCGGCCGGGGCGCCCCTCGCCACTGCCGCCGCGCGGCGGGCCCTGAGAGAGGCTGAAGGCGACATCCAGGGCGCCTGCCTCGCCGAGCTCGCCGCCTACCGCCCTCTGGTGGCTACGGCCGACAGGCGCGAAGGCATCCGAGCCTTTCGCGAAAAGAGAACGCCGAAGTTCAGCGGCCGTTGATTGATCCCCGCCTGAATCTCAGGGAACTTCAGCTGCGAATCGGAACCCACACCGACTTGGTCTGGGTGTAGTCGTAGAGAGTCTGAAAGCACTTGTCGCGCCCGTTGCCCGACTGCTTGTAGCCACCCCAGGGGGTGGTGCTGTCGCCGGCGTCAAAGCAGTTGACCCAGACAACCCCGGCCTCGACATCGCGGGCAAAGCCGAGGGCCTTGTCGATATCCTGCGTCCAGATCGAGGCCGCCAGGCCGTAGAGACTCTTGTTGGCAACCTCAATCGCGTGCTCGGCGTTTTTCACCGGAATCGCCGCGGTCACCGGGCCAAAAATCTCTTCCTGGGCAATGCGCATGCTGTTGTCAACCTGAGTGAAGAGCACGGGCTCTATGTAAGCCCCCTTGTCGAGGCCGGCGGGCATATCCTGGCGAAAGGCGACCCTGGCCCCCTCGCGCTCGCCGAGTTCGAGGTATTGACGCACGCGGTCGCGGTGCTCAAAGGTCACCAGAGGTCCCATGCGCGTCTTGGGCTCCAGGGGGTCGCCGGGCACATAGCTGTCCTTGGCGAGAGTCTGGAAGCGCTCGACAAAACGGTCGTAGACCGACTCTTCGACCAGCAGGCGCGAACCGGCATTGCAGACTTCTCCCTGATTGAAATAGATGCCGTCGATGGCTGCCCGGGCAACGGCGTCGAGGTCGGGCGTGTCGGCCAGCACGATCTGCGGCGTTTTGCCGCCGCACTCGGTGGAGACGCGCTTCATGTTCGACTGACCGGCGTAGACGAGCATGAGCTTGCCCACCTCGACCGAGCCGGTGAAACCGATCTTGTTGACGTCCATGTGCAGGGCCAGGGCCTTGCCGGCTTCCTCGCCGGGGCCCTGAACCACATTGAACACGCCTTCGGGGCCGCCGGCTTCGACAAAGAGCTGCGCCAGCAGAACGGCGCTGAGCGGCGACTGCTCGGCGGGTTTGAGGACGATGGAGTTGCCGCAGGCGAGGGCGGGCGCGACCTTCCACATGGCCATCATGAGCGGAAAATTCCACGGCACCACACAGCCGACCACGCCGAGGGGCTGGCGCAGCACATAGTGGAGGGCGTCGCTGCGGGTGTTGGTCACATAGCCTTCGAGCTTGTCGATGGTCTCGGCGAAATAGCGCAGCGTCCGCACCGATCCGGGCACATCGACCTGCACCATGTCGAGGATTGGCTTGCCCATGTCGAGGGTGTCGAGCAGCGAAAAACGCTCCGTCTCGCGCTCGATCAGGTCGGCGAAGCGGTAGAGTAGCTGCATGCGTTTGCGCGGTTCCAGCCGCGACCAGGAACCGGATTTAAAGGAGCGGCGGGCGGCGGCGACGGCCTGATCGACATCTTCCTCGCCACTGCGGGGCAATTTGGCCAGCATCTGGCCGTTGGCCGGGTTGATGTCGTCAAAGGTTCTGCCGGAGGCAGCGGGCATGAGCTTGCCGTCGATGAAGTTGGCGGCGTCGAGGTTGATGGAAGTGGCTTTTTCAACCCATTGGTCGTAGGTGAAATCAATAGCGGCTGAGCTTGTCATGGAGGTAGAAGGAGAGAAGTGGGCGAAAAAGAAGTTTCAGGCAGTCTGCTCGAAAAGCTCGCGGCCGATGAGCCAGCGGCGGATTTCCGAAGTGCCGGCGCCGATCTCGTAGAGCTTGGCGTCGCGCAGCAGGCGACCCGTGGCGAATTCGTTCATATAGCCGTTGGCCCCGAGGCACTGGATGGCGTCAAGGGCCAGGGCGGTGGCCCGTTCGGACGCATAGAGGATGGAGGCGGCCGCGTCCATGCGGGTGGTTTCGCCGCGGTCGCAGGCGGCGGCAACGGCGTATACATAAGAGCGGCAGGCATTCATGCTGGCATACATATCGGCCAGTTTGCCCTGCAGCAGCTGAAAGGAGCCGATTGGCTGATCAAATTGGCGGCGCTGGTGAACATAGGGAACGACGATATCCATGGCCGCCGCCATGATCCCCAGAGGGCCGCCGGCGAGGACGACCCGCTCGTAGTCGAGGCCGCTCATCAGGACTTCGGCCCCGCCGCCCACCCGGCCGAGCACATTTTCGCAGGGCACCCTGCAGTCATCAAAAAACAGCTGGCCGGTGTTCGAGCCGCGCATGCCCAGTTTGTCCATTTTGGCGCCGCGTCTGAAGCCGGCAAAGGAGCTTTCGACGATGAAGGCGGTGATGCCACGCGGCCCCGGCTCAGGGTCGGTGCGCGCATAGACCACCAGGGTATCGACATCCGGGCCGTTGGTGATCCACATTTTATGGCCGTTCAGCAGATAGTGATCATCCTTTTTCTCCGCCCGCAGACGCATGGAGACGATATCTGAACCGGAGTTCGTTTCGCTCATGGCGAGGGCGCCGACTTTTTTGCCGGAGATGAGTTGCGGCAGATATAGTCGTCGCTGTTCTTCACTGCCGTTGCGAAAGATCTGGTTGACACAGAGATTGGAGTGGGCCCCATAGGACAGGCCTACCGACGCCGAGGCGCGGCTGATCTCTTCCATGGCGACGACATGGGCGAGATAACCCTGATTGCTGCCGCCGTATTCTTCGGCGACGGAGATGCCCAGAGCCCCGATCTCCCCAAGTTTTCGCCATAGGTCGGGGGGAAACTCATTGTCGCTGTCGAGGCCGGCCGCCCTCGGGGCGATCTCGGCGGCGGCAAAACGCTGCACGCCCTGCCGTATCTGTTCGAGTTCTTCGTTGTCGTAGGGTCGGAAGGTACAGAGGTAAGTCATGAACTGGCGAAGAAAGAGTGAGAATCGAGCTTGGCGGCGGGGCACAAAGGCGCTTTATGCCAGCCTGTGACGCCCGCACCGCACGCTCGGACCGCGCATGCATGAAAGCATAGACCATGCTAAACTTTAATAGGCTTTAAGTGGGCTTGGGTCCGTAGCCAGAGATACTCAGAACCATTTTAGCTTTTCATGTCTGAAAACTCAGGGAGGCAACCCTCCTACAGGCGAATAGACAGATGCGGACCCAAGGGGCAGAACTGGCTTCGAGGGCCGGGGCAGGCTGCGGCCCCCATTTCAGCAGGCAGGGGCGACCCGCACACTTCCCCTCTTATGCAGAAAGCCTCTGCAGCCCGCTTGGCTGGCTTTGCTCCGGGTCGCCGCGGATGCCGTTGAGGACTCTTTTCACAAGGAGACGCCATTCCCGTTTTCCGAGCCGGGTAACAGGGTTGTTGGTTGCAGCTGTCGGCTGTTTCGTGGGGGCGCCGCCGCTGTCGGCTCAGGAAGTTGGCGACAGGCTGGTTTTTCGCATCGGCGCCGAGCCTGAGGCGGAGGCTTCCCATGCCTTTGCACAGGGCGTCTGCTCGGGCATGCGCCGCATGCTCCGCGCCAACGGGATTTTCTGCACCCTTGTCGAAGTCTCTGATTCAGCTGATGCGCTGAGGAAAATTCTCGATGGAAAGATCGAGGTCGCCGCGGTGCAGGCGGATGCTCTGGCGCATCTTATCAACGGAGGTTTCAGCAGCTCTCTAAGCCGCGGGGCGGAGGCCCTGCGCTCCCTGATGTCGCTGCATGAGCGCCCTTTTGTGGTGTTTGCCCGCAACGCTCGCGGCGTACAGCTCAGAATCAGCGATGTCGGCGGCGGCGCGGTCGATTTCGGCTCCATCCGAGGCAATTATTATTTAGCGGCCTCCTGGTGGAAGCAGGTTTCTCCATATCAATTCCGTCAATCCTTTTCCGCCAGCGAAGAGCAGCGCACCCGTGCCTTCTGTAGCGGTCCCTCAGGCGTTGCCGCCTATGTCATTGAGGGCTCGGGGCCCAATGCGGACGGGGCCAGAGCCTGCGGCGGGGTGGCGCTGGACTTGGCGGACAGTACCCTGGCCCAGTTGAATAATGACGAAGACGTTCCCTATTACCGGGCCATCAGGCCCCGGTTTCTGGTGCTTCAGGGACAGATGAAAAGCCTGCAGACTTTTGGTGTAAGAATGGTACTGATCTCTTCGTCGGCGGTGTCGGGCTCCCTGATTTATGCTGCCACCCGCCTGGTGTTTGAGGAACTGGAGCAGTTGAAAAAACGTCATCCCGATTTCGGAGCCCTGTCGGCAAAAGCCATGTATGCTCCCAACCCTTACGCCCCCTATCACCGGGGAGCAAAAAACTACTATCGAAATGAATTTGACAAGCTGGGGGCCCGTTGAATGCCGGCAGGGCGCAGCGCCCGATCGGACGAGGCCGTCCTGCCTCTGGAGGGGTCAGGGGCGGCAGTTGAACAGGGCGTCAAAGTTGGCGGCAGTGGCGGCAGCCATGTGCTCGGGTGTGGTTTGCCGCACCCGCGCCAGCTCCTCGACGACAAAACGGACGAAGGCGGGCTCATTGGTCTTGCCGCGGTGCGGGACGGGGGCGAGATAGGGGGCGTCGGTTTCGACCAGCAGCCGCTCTTCGGGCACCCGGGCGGCCACAGCACGCAGGTCTGCGGCATTGCGAAAGGTCAGAATGCCCGAGAACGAGATGTAAAAACCCAGATCCAGCCCCCGTTGGGCGCTCTCCCAGTTGCCGGTGTAGCAGTGCAGTACGCCGCCGACTTCGGCGGCCCCCAGGCGATCGAGCAGATCGAGAGTTTCGCCGAGGGAATCGCGGGTGTGGATGACCAGAGGCTTTTTCAGTTCCCGGGCCGCTTCGATGTGGTTTTTCAGCCTCAGTTCCTGCAGCTCGCGCGGCGGCGCCCTGTCCGTGCGGAAAAAATCGAGGCCGGTTTCGCCGACGGCGACCACCTTCTGATCGGTACCCAGGGCGATCAGATGATCGACGCCCGGCTCCCGCTCCCATTGATAGACCGGGTGCAGGCCGACGCTCGCCAGCAATTCGGGGTGGGCCCTGGCGAGGTCAATCAGGCGCGGCGTCTCCTCGGGCGTCACCGCAATGCAGAGGGCCCGATCGACGCCGGCATGGCGCATGTTGGCCAAGGCGGCGTCGAGGTTGGACGCCAGTTGAGGAAAGTGAAGATGGCAGTGCGAATCGGTGATGCCTTGCATGGAGTTGGGCTGGATTTGAGTCTCTTTGAGGGTGTGGAGCCAGGTCGGGCCTCTATAATCGAAAGCGGAGCGACAACGGCTTTCGCCGCCGGCAACAGAGGTGCGGCGCGGCAGAGTCGTCCGCGTTCTCCCCACTTTTGCCGACGCTCTGTTATTATGATTGACCTCTACTACTGGATGACGCCCAACGGCCACAAAGTCACCATGGCCTTGGAAGAGCTGGGCCTTGAATACCGCATCCACCCCATCAACATCGGTCGGGGCGATCAGTTTGACAGCAGTTTTCTTGCCATCGCCCCCAACAACCGCATCCCCGCCATTGTCGATCAGGCGCCGGCCGATGGCGTCAAGCCGGTCCCCATGTTCGAATCGGGCAGCATCCTGCTCTACCTGGCCGAGAAGACCGGGAAACTGCTGCCTCGTGACAGCCGCGCCCGATGGACCGCGGTCCAGTGGCTCATGTGGCAGATGGGCGGACTCGGCCCCATGCTGGGGCAGAATCACCACTTTGGCCGCTATGCTCCCGAGCCGATTCCCTACGCCATTGAACGCTATCGCAACGAAACCCTGCGGCTCTACCGGGTGCTCAACCGCCAGCTTGAAAACAGCGGCGGCGACTATATAGCGGGCGAGTATTCCATTGCTGACATCGCCTGTTATCCCTGGATCCTGCCCTGGGAGGGCCAGGGCATGCAACTCGGCGATCACCCTACCCTGAGCGCCTGGTTTGAGCGCATCCGTCAGCGCCCGGCGGTCGTTCGCGCCTACGGGCGGGCCGAGGAGTTCGACAGGGAAGACCTGACCGACGACAAGGTGCGCCAGGTGCTGTTCGGCCAGACCGATGCCCGCAATCCCGCCTTGGCCGACTGAGATCGCCCTGCGACAGAGCGCCGGCCGGAAATCTGCACGAATTTGAACTCAGGCGCGGACAAACCCTGGACCTACAGCCGCGCAGGCGTTGACATCGACCGCGCCGATGCGCTGGTGGAGCGCATCAAAACCCTGGCCGGCGACGCCAGCCGGGCGGAGCTGCGGCACGGCATCGGCGGTTTTGCCGCCCTGTCCGATTTGCCTGCGGGCTATCGCAGGCCGCGGCTGGTCGCCTCGACAGACGGCGTCGGCACCAAGGTGCTGCTCGCCCGCCAGCACGGCAGCTTCCAGGGTCTCGGCATCGATCTGGTAGCCATGTGCGTCAATGATCTGGTCGCCGTCGGCGGCGAACCTCTGATGTTCCTCGATTATTACGCCACCGGCCGCATTGATGCCGATCGGGGCGAGCAACTCATCGCCGGCATCGCCGAGGGTTGCCGGCAGGCGAACGCCGCCCTGGCCGGCGGCGAAACGGCGGAGATGCCCGGCCTCTATCGCGGGGGCGACTTTGATCTCGCCGGTTTCTGCGTTGGCGTCGTCGAGGCCGGTGAGGAGATCGACGGTTCCGGGGTCACTGTCGGCGATGTCATCATCGGCCTCGCCTCTTCGGGCGTCCACGCCAACGGCTTTTCGCTGGTGCGCAAAATCCTCGAAACCAGGAGCGACGGCGATGTCGAAATCGATGGCCGGCCCCTGATCGAGAATCTACTGCGGCCGACCCGCATCTATGTCAAGTCGCTGCTGGCCCTGCGCCGCCAACTGTCGACGTCCCTGCGCGCCCTGGCCCACATCACCGGCGGCGGGCTGACCGCCAACCTGCCGCGCGTCCTGCCGGCGAACTGCTCGGCCTCAATCGACCTCTCCTCCTGGCCGCGCCCTGAAATTTTCAGATATCTGCAACAGTGGGGACAACTGTCGCAGGAGGAGTTGCTGAAGACCTTCAACTGCGGCATCGGCATGGCGTTGGTGGTCGCCGCCGGCAGCGCCGACAGGGCCGGGGAGCTGCTGAACGAGATGGGCGAAACCGCCTATGTGATCGGCCACATTGAGACCGGAGCCGGGGCCGCCAGGGTACGTTACTGTTGACCGCCGCCAAGCGTCTGGTTGTCCTGATTTCCGGTCGCGGTTCCAATCTGCGCGCCCTTTGTGAAGCGGTCTGCGCCGGCAGGCTCAAGGCCACTATGTCCGCGGTCATCAGCGACAACAGGGAGGCGCCGGGGCTGGCCTATGCCCGCGATCAGGAGGTGCCGACACGGCTGCTGCCGGCGGGCAGAGAGCGCGATGCCGCCCTCGCGGCCGCCCTGGAAGAACTCCGCCCTGACTGGATTCTGGCGGCAGGCTACATGCGCATTCTGCCGGCCCCGCTCGTCGCCCGGTGGCGCGGGCGCATGCTCAACATCCACCCCTCCCTGCTGCCGCTCTACCCCGGGCTCGACACCCATGCCCGGGCGCTGCGCGACGGCATGCGCCGCCACGGCGCCAGCGTCCATTTCATCGACGAGACGCTTGATGGAGGGCCCCTGATTGCCCAGGCGCCCCTGGAAGTAGGCGGCGACGATGAGGCAGGATTGGCCGCCCGCGTGCTCCGCCTCGAACATCTGCTCTATCCCCTGGCCCTGCGCTGGTGTCTCGAAGGCCTGGTCGAGTGGCGCCGGGGCAGGGCCCTCTGGCGAGCCCTGCCGACGTTTGAAGAGACCGGCGAAGAGGCGGTTGTCGGCCTTAAAGCCCGAGAGCGTGAAGGGCGGCAGTGGATTGAGGTCAGTCTCGCCTCCGCCATGCATTAAAATCAATAACTCTTTACTTTTTTAACTTTCAGCGACCCTCACAGGAAGACGGAAATGAGACTTTCGGAGCAATCAAAAATCTGGCTGAACGGGCGCATCATTCCAGGCGCCGAGGCTCAAACTCATGTGCTGACCCACACCCTGCACTATGGCCTTGGTATTTTTGAGGGCGTACGCGCCTACGAGACAGAGGATGGGACCGCGATTTTCCGCCTGCCGGAGCACACGCACCGACTGTTTCTGTCGGCGAAGATCATGGGTATGGAGCTGCCTTTCAGCGAAGAGGAGATCTCTCAGGCACAGCGCGATGTCGTCTGCGAAAACGGCCTCAGGTCGGCCTACATCCGCCCCATGTGCTACTACGGCAGCGAGACCATCGGCCTGCACGCGGGCGATCTCAGCGTCCACGCCATGGTCGCCGCCGGCGCCATGCCGGTGCTGCATCGCGACAGCAGGCGCCGGGGCATAAGGGCGAAAATATCCTCGTTCAGCCGCCTCCATGTCAATGTCTCCATGTGCAAGGCCAAGGTCAACGGCAACTATGTCAACTCCATGCTGGCCGTACAGGAGGTGAAAAAAGCCGGTTATGACGAGGCCCTTCTGCTCGACACCGACGGCTTTCTCGTCGAAGGTTCGGGGCAGAACATCTTCCTCGTCCGCAACGGCCAGTTGCACACGCCCGAGCTGACCTCAGTGCTCGACGGCATCACCCGCCGCACTGTTGCCCGGTTTGCCGAAGATCTGGGCCTGGAGTTGCGGGAGCGGCGCATTACCCGCGATGAAGCCTATATCGCCGATGAAGTCTTCCTTGTCGGCACCGCGACCGAGATTCTGCCGGTACGCGAGGTCGACGACCGCATCGTCGGCGACGGCGAGCGCGGCCCCATCACCGAAAAATTGCAGACCCTGTATCTGGAAGCTGTTTCCGGCAAGCGCCCCGAATACAGACACTGGCTGACTCCGGTATAGCGGACTTCATTTCCGCCCTGCGCCAACGGCAAAACGGCAGAGGAATCGCTCCGGTGAGTATCCCTGTGGTGCTCTTGGTGTCCGATCTCTTCATGAGCGGCAACGCCAAGGTGGCCCATGGCCTCATTCGCTACGGCGAACGCTTCGCCGTCACCGCTGTTGCCGGCGAAGGGCTCGAGGGCCGCGATGCCGGCGAGTTGTTCGACGGACGGAGGCGCAATATTCCGACGGCCCCGGAAGTCGCCGCCGCCGTCGCCGCCGCCGAAAAGGCGGGCCATCCAAAGCCTCAGTGCGCCGTCATCGGCGTCGCCACCAAAGGGGGAGTGCTGACCCCGCCCCTGCGTCGGGACGTTCTGGCGGCCATTGGCCAGGATCTGGATGTCTGCAACGGCCTGCACCACTTTCTCGTCAACGACGATGAAATTGCCGCCGCTGCCGCCAGGCGCGGAGTCAAGCTGATCGATGTGCGCAAACCCCCTCCCGTTCAGGAGCTGCGCTTCTGGACCGGCGAACTTCGGGGTCACCCGACGCCGCGGATTGCGTTTCTCGGCATGGACTGCGCCATCGGCAAGCGCACCGCCGCCTCCCTGACGCTGAATGAGCTGTGCCGCCGCGGCCTCAGGGCCGAGTTGATTTACACCGGACAGACCGGCTGGATGCAGGGTTTTTCTCATGGCATCATCCTCGATTCCCTGCCCAATGATTTTGTCAGCGGCGAGCTCGAAGGCGCGGTTCTGCGCTGTCTGGAAGACAAGGCCCCGCAGGCGGTGCTGCTCGAAGGGCAGTCGTCCCTGTCGAATCCTTCCGGCCCCTGCGGCTCGGAGCTGGTGCTGTCGGCCGACGCCCGCCATCTGGTCATGCAGTACGCGCCCGGGCGGCGCCATTTTGTCGGCCTGGCAGGCCCCGTGCCGCTGCCGCCCCTTGAGCGGGAACTGGAGATCCTCGACCTCTGGGGCTGTCAGTTGCTGGCGCTTTCAATCAACGGCGAGGGTTGCCGGGAGCAACAGCTGGAAGGCGAAAAAGAGCAGTTGCGCCGGCGCTATCAGGTGCCCGTCGTCGACCCGGTCGTCGATGGCGTCAGCCTGATCGCCGATCAGATTCAGGGCCTCACCGCCTGAGCTCCGGCAGTGGCTCGCATCCGCTCCGTTCAGATCGAGGCCGTCACCCAGCGGCTGAGCCGCCCCTACCGCATCGCCACGCGCCTGGTCGAGACGGTCGAGCACTCTCTGGTTGAGATCGAGAGCGCCGGCGGCCTGATCGGACACGGTTGCGCCGCTCCCGCCGCCGGCGTGACCGGGGAAACACCCGAGGACACGGCCACCGCCCTCTCCCGGGCCGACGGGATTCTGCGTGGCCGCCGGGCCGAGACGCCGCTTGCGTCCATCGCCGCCTTTGCCCCGACTGCGCCGGGCGCTCCGGCCGCCCAGGCCGCCATCGACGTCGCCCTCTTTGATCTGGCGGCCCAGCACGCCGGCTGTCCGCTGGTCGACTGGTTTGGCCGCGCCCAGGACCGCATCGAGACCTCGATCACCATCGGTATCTCGCCCGTCGCCGAAACCCTGGCCGATGCGGCTGAATACTACAGCCGCGGCTTTCGTTGCTTTAAGGTCAAGGTGGGTCTGTCCGCCGGGGAAGACCATGAGCGCATCCGCCGGCTGCGCGAGCTCTATCCGCCGGCGGAGGTGCGCCTGCGCATCGACGCCAATCAGGGCTATGGCCTCGATGAACTGCGCCGCTGGCTCGAAGAGCTGGCGGGGTTTGCCGTCGAATTCGTCGAGCAGCCGCTGCCCCCCGCCTCCTTCGGCGATCTGGTCCAGCTCGATGCCGGCCAGCGCGAACTCATCGCCGCCGACGAAAGCCTGATCTCCCCGGCCGACGCCCTCGACCTGCTGAGGCCGCAGAGGCTGTGCGGAATTTTCAACATCAAGCTTATGAAATGCGGAGGCCTCGAGCCGGCGCGGCGCATCGCCAACACAGCCGAGGCCGCGGGCGTCAACCTCATGTGGGGCTGCATGGATGAAAGCGTCGTCAGCATTGCCGGCGCCCTCCATGCGGCCCTGTCATGCCCGTCTACGCGCTATCTCGATCTCGACGGCCATCTCGATCTCGCCGAGGATATCTATGCCGGCGGGGTCGCCATCGAGGGGGGCATGATGGCGACGCTCGAGGGCGCCGGCCTCGCAATCAGGAGAAAATAAAGCCGAAATTGCAGGGCGCCGTGCCCGTGGAGGCTCCCGGCTGCACAGTCACGGATGGCGGCCTTCAGGCAGGCCTCAGCCCCCCTGAGAGATGGTCAGGGTATCGCCGATGTGGATCTCGCCGGTCTCGACGATGCTGGCGTTGACGCCGAAAAACACGCGGCCGTCTTCCGACATGCGAAAGGAACGCAGGGTCTCGATCGGCTCGGTTCCGGTGCGCCTGCCGCTGTCCTGATCAATGGTCGGCACCGAGCAGCGCTCGCAGCGCTCTTCGATCTTCAGCCGGACGCCGGCTTCGTTCGTCAGTGTCTGCCAGCGATCTTCGCTCCAGGCGGGAGCTCCGCTGACGACGATGTTGGGGCGGAAGCGCGTCATGGCAACGGCCTCGCCGAGGCGCGAGTCGAGGTCGGCCAGCGATTCTTCGTTGGTGATCAGGAGGGGGTAGCCGTCGCTGTAGGAGACTGACATGTCGTCGTCGCGGGTCTGTTGCGCCGGGGGTGCGTAGATCAGGCGACAGGGCTTGCCGAGGTACTCGCTGAACCACTGGTCGGCTTCGCCGCCGCAGGAGAGTCCGAGGACGCTTCGACCCCAGACGCGGTACTGGCGTTCGTCGACGCCGCCCCGCGGCACCCGCAGGGAGCCGTAGCCGGGGATTTCAAAATTGACCGCTTCCCTGTCGGGGCGGGCGATGATCAGCGCCATGACGGGGAAGCGCCTTTGGGTCATGAACTCATCGGTGCCGGCGGTGACCAGCATCCAGCGGCGATCGCTGTGGGGGCCGTTGGCGTCGAGTTGGATGCGCTCGACGCGCCGGCGGTGGCCCGACTTCAGCGGGTAGACGTAGAGGGCGGAGACAACCAGACTCATGACCGGGATCCGGACAGATCGCTGCGCCTGCGCGCCAGGGTCCTCAGGCGCAGGGCATGGAGGCGGATAAAGCCCTCCGCGTCCTGTGGATTGTATGTGCCCTGATCGTCCTCGAAGCTGGCGATGCGGCTGTCGAACAGCGAGAGCGGGGAGTCGCGGCCGAGGACCTCGATATTGCCCCTGTAGAGCCGGAGGCGCACCTGGCCGCAGACCCTCGCCTGGCAGTGGTCGATGGCTCGCTGCATCATCTCGCGCTCGGGGCTGAACCAGTAGCCGTTGTATATGAGCTCGGCGTAGCGCGGCATGAGTTCATCCTTGAAGTGGGCCTCGCCGCGGTCGAGGGTGATCGATTCCAGGGCCCGCCGGGCCTTGAGCAGGATGGCGCCGCCCGGCGTCTCGTAGCAGCCGCGCGACTTGATGCCGACATAGCGGTTCTCGACGATGTCGGTGCGGCCGATGCCATGGCGGCAGCCGAGGGCGTTGAGCTCGGTCAGGAGCCCGGCCGGGGAGAGATTGCTGCCGTTGATTACGGTCGGATCGCCGCCGTCAAAATCGATGCTGATCTCTTCGGCCAGATCGGCGGCCTCGCTCGGCGACAGCGTCCAGCGCCACATGGAATCTTCGGGCGGCTGGGACGGGTCCTCGATCACGCCGCCCTCATAGGAGATGTGCAGCAGGTTGGCGTCCATGGAGTAGGGCGAGCCGCCGTCGGCTTTGCGCTCGATGGGAATCTGATGGCGGGCGGCGTAGGCCAGCAGCTGCTCCCGCGAGTTGAGATCCCACTCGCGCCAGGGGGCGATTACCGCCAGTTCGGGAGCGAGGGCGGCGACGCCGAACTCAAAGCGCACCTGATCGTTGCCCTTGCCCGTCGCCCCGTGGGCGACGGCGTCGGCCCCCTCCCCGCGGGCGCAGGCCACCAGATGCTTGGCAATCAGCGGGCGGGCGATGGAGGTGCCGAGCATGTACTCGCCTTCATAGAGGGCGTTGGCGCGAAGCATGGGAAAGACGAAGTCGCGCACGAACTCCTCGCGCAGATCGGCGATGTGAATGCTTCGGGCCCCGCAGAGGCGGGCTTTTTCGCGTGCGGGTTCGACCTCTTCGCCCTGGCCGATGTCGGCGGTGAAGGTGACCACCTCGGCGTCGTACTGCTCCTGTAGCCATTTGAGAATCACCGAGGTGTCGAGACCGCCGGAGTATGCGAGGACAATTTTGCGCACAGGGGTCATGCAGAAGCCGGGGGAGAGAGCAGGGAGAACGGCGGTCATGCCGATGGGGGCGGCCAGCCGGGAGAAGCGGCCTGTACCTTTATTGTAATCGCTTCCCGGCGATTTTTACGGGGGCCTTTCAGCCGGCGATCAGCGCCGGCAGCATGGAGGCCAGCAGCAGGGCGGCCATGGTGCCGTTGAAGAGACGAAGGGTGAGCGGCGAGCGCAGCAGTCGGCGAATGGCGAGGCCGGACAGGGCCCAGGCGGAGCAGCAGGGCAGGATGACAAAGCTGAAGCAGATGGCGATGGCCAGCACCTGCGGCCAGAGGAGCAATTCCGCGCGGGTGTAGAGGGAGATCGCGCTCAGCGCCATGAGCCAGGCCTTGAGGTTGATCCACTGGAACAGCATGGCCTCGTACATCCTGAAAGGCCTTGCGGAGTGCGACCTCGGCCGGCCCCCGGCGTCCTGAGGATGCTGGGGGGCGCGGGCGCTGGCGATGAGCCAGGCTATCCACAGAAGCGCCGGTATGCAGAGGTATTTCAGAACGTCGTAGACCCAGGGGTGCGAGGTAAAGACATCGTTGAGACCGAGGCCGAGGGCGATCAGCATGAGCGGAAAACCCAGAGTTACGCCGAGGATGTGGGGCAGGGTACGGACATAGCCGTGGTTGGTCGAGGATGCCATGATCATGAGCGTATTGGGCCCCGGGGTGATCGATGAAGCCAGGGCAAACGCCAGCACGGGAAGCAGGAACCTGAGATCAACAATCATGCGGACAGGCTCTGGAACCCGGGATGGAAGGACTTCAGGGAAAGGTCCCTGAGAGGGGTATAATCTTCTTGATTCATGCCTGAATCATCGCCGACCGGCGAAAGGCAATTATAACTTCCCCTGCAAGTAATTTTCCATGCACCCTCCGGCAGAAGCCCCCCAAGGCGTCATGGCGGCCGCGGCGACGCCGATCGATGAAGGCGGTCGCGTCGACTCCGGGCGCTATATCGATCACTGCCAGTGGCTGTTGGCCAACGGCTGTGACGGCATCAATGTCCTCGGCTCGACCGGCGAGGCCAACTCCCTCTCCTTCTCTGCCCGCCTGCGCCTCATGGAGGCTTTTGCCAAAGGGCCCTTCCGCATGAAAAATCACATGGTCGGCACTGGGCTCTGCTCGCTGGAAGAAACTGCCGACCTGAGCCGCGAGGCGGTGGCCATGGGCTTCGGCGGCTGCCTGCTGCTGCCCCCTTCTACTATGCCATCGACCCGGAAGAGGGTCTGTTCAGCTACTGTTGTCGGCTGATCGAAGCGCTGAAAGGCGTACAACCGAAATTCCATCTCTACCATTTCCCACAGTTGAGCGGCGGCCCTTGGTCACAGGAGCTGATCGCACGGCTGCTCGACTCTTTCCCGGGCATCTTTGTCGGTTGCAAAAACAGTTCCGACGATCAGGACTACGGCCTGACTCTGACCCGACAGTTTGTCGGCTTTTCGGTTTTTCCGGGCAACGAGCTGTCCCTGGCCCTCGAAGGCGGTCGGGAATACGCCGGCTGTATCTCGGCCAGCGTCAATGTCGACAGCCGCCTCGCCAGTGAGGTCTGGTTCCAGGTGCAGAGTACGGGCGCCGCCGAGCCCGACTCCCTGCCGCGATCGGGTCATGTCGTTCCCGGCCGTCGCCTCGGTCAAGAGCCTGCTGGCGTCGATAACCGGCGATGCCCAGTGGGAGCGGGTGCTGCCGCCGCAGTTGCCGCTGTCGGAAAAGCAGCGGCAACAGCTGGTTGCCGGTATGAAAATCACCCCAGAAGGGATAGATCGGGGTTAATCGAGAGAGCTTTGGGGGCCGGTCGCCTCGGCTGTTTTGCCGGCGCCGGCGCCGCCGGTGGAGCCGCGCAGCAGGCTGTCGAAGATGTGCTTCTGAGTGACCCGCCCGATGGCCTTGCCGCCCTGTTTCACGGCCAGTTCCTCGACGCCGTTGACAAACTGTGAGATCAATTCGCGCATAGGCGTTTCCGGGGCTACGGCGGGAGCCCCGTTGCCGGCCTTTTCCGTGCCCATGATCTCCTGGGCGCGCAGCACATGCAGGGGGTTCATGTGGCCGACGAAATCGGCGACATAGTCGTTGACCGGGTTGAGCACGATCTCCTGGGGCGTTCCGATCTGGATGATGCGGCCGCCCTCCATGATGGCGATGCGGGAGCCGAGCTTGACCGCCTCGTCGAGGTCGTGGCTGACGAAGATGATGGTGCGCTTCAGGCTCTTCTGAAAACCGAGAAGTTCGTCTTGCAGGTGGTTCCGTATCAGGGGATCGAGGGCGGAAAAGGGCTCGTCCATCAGCAGAATCGGAGCTTCGGCGGCAAAGGCCCGCGCCAGGCCGACGCGCTGCTGCATGCCGCCGGAGAGTTCCTGAACCCGGCGATCGGCCCACTGCTCGAGGCCGATCAGCTGCAACTGTTTGTCAACGCAGGCATTGCGCTCTCCTATGCCGACTCCGGCCAGTTCCAGGCCGAGGCCGATGTTTTCGCGCACCGTGCGCCAGGGCAGGAGACCGAATTGTTGAAACACCATGGCGACCCGTTTCATGCGCAACTGCCGCAATTCTTCGGCAGAAGATTGGCCGACATTGACGGCGGTGCCATCGCCTTGAACCACGACTTCGCCGTCGGTGATGGGGTTCAGCAGGTTGACGGCCCGCAGGAGCGTCGATTTGCCCGAGCCCGAAAGCCCCATCAAAACAACGATTTCCCCTTCCTCGACGTCGAGCGAGCAGCCGGTCACGCCGAGGACGTGGCCGGTCTCTTTCTGAATGTCGCTGCGGCTGTCGCCGGCACGTGCGCGCTCAAGGACGCTCCTGGGATTGGGGCCGAAAATAATCGACACGTCCCTGAAGCTGACGGCCGTGCTCATTTGGATTTTTCCCGCGGCCGGCAGACCCGGTCGAGCATGATGGCGATCAGGACAATGGCGAGACCGACTTCAAAGCCCTTGGCGATATTGATCTGATTGAGCGCCCGCAGGGTCGGCACCCCGAGGCCGTCGGCGCCGACGAGAGCGGCAATGACGACCATGGAGAGCGACAGCATGATGGTCTGCGTCAGGCCCGCCATGATCTGCGGCTTGGCGTAGGGCAGCTCAACTTTCCACAGCAGTTGCCTGCCGTTGGCGCCGAAGGCCTGGCCCGCTTCAACCAGGGCGGTGGGGGTCGAGAACACGCCGAGATAGGTCAGGCGGATCGGCGCCGGGACGGCGAAAATCACGGTGGCGACCAGACCCGGAACCATGCCGAGGCCAAAGAGAATCAGGGCGGGTATGAGATAGACGAAGGTGGGGATGGTTTGCATGAGATCGAGCACCGGCCGCAGGGCTGTGTAGAGCCAGGGGCGGTGAGCTGCGGCTATGCCGATGGGGACGCCGACGGCCATGCAGACAATCGTCGAGCCGATAACGAGGGAGAGGGTCTCGGTGGTCTCTTCCCAATAGCCCTGATTGACGATCAACAACAGGCCGAGCATGACAAAGACCCCCAGCTTCCACGAGCGGTGCATGTAGCCGGAGAAAAGGGTGATGGCGGCGATGGTCACCAGAGGCGGAGGGGTGGACAGCAGCCACAGAATGGATTCGACGCCGGTCTCGATGACGACGGAGAGGCCGTCAAAAAACCAGGCGGCGTTGTCGGTCAGCCAGTCAACAAAGTTTTTCGCCCATTTGCCGATGGGGATTTTTTCGATTTCTAACCATTCCATGACATGGGCAGGCGACAGAGGAGAGAAAGAAGAAACAGCCTAAAAAAAGCCGCCCCGATTCCGGTTCGGGCGAAAACCAGAACCAGGGCGGAGTTTTTCGTTGAACCTGAAAAGCTCCTGGACTTTTTCAGGCTTGGGAAAAGCGGCTTCAACCGCGGATGGCAGTTGAAGCCGCGTCCCACAGAGGGCCTGTTTAAAGGCCGAGCGACGTCCGAACCACCTGAAGTCCGTTGTCGCCGCTCTGGGTCTTGACGCCTCTGAGCCAGACGTTGAGGTAGGCCGGGTTTTTCTTCAGCCACGCCTTGGCAGCATCGTCGGGCTCCTGGCCGTCATCGAGAATGGCGGACATGATCGCATTCTCCATCGCCAGGGTAAAGGTCAGGTTCCTCAGGAACCGGCCGACATTCTCACACTCCCTGACATAGTTCGCGCGAGTGTTGGTGAAGACCGTGGCCCCGCCGAAATCGGGTCCGAAGATGTCGTCCCCGCCAGAGAGGTAGGCCATCTTGAAGTTGGCGTTCATGGGGTGCGGCGCCCAGCCGAGAAAGACGATGTGCTCGTCTTTTTTGACCGCGCGGGCGACCTGGGCCAGCATGCCCTGCTCCGACGACTCGACCAGTTCAAGGCTTTTGAGGCCGAAGGTGTCGTTGGCGATCATGTCGAGAATCAGGCGGTTGCCGTCGTTCCCCGGCTCGATGCCGTAGATCTTGCCGTCGAGCTCGTCGCGGAACTTGCTGATGTCGGCAAAGTCCTTGAGACCGGCGTCGTGCGTGTACTTCGGCACGGACAAGGTGTATTTCGCGCCCTTGAGGTTGGGGCGGACAGTGTCAACCGTGCCTCGCTGGCGATAGGGAGCGATGTCGGCTTCCATGGTCGGCATCCAGTTGCCGAGGAAGACGTCGATGTCCTTGTTCTGCATGCTGGCGTAGGTAACCGGTACGCTCAACACCTTGACGTCAGTGCGATAACCCAAGGCCTCCAATACCAGAGAGGCCGCGGCCGTGGTCGAAGTGATGTCGGTCCAGCCGACATCCGAAAACCGAACCGTGCGGCAGGACGCGGGCTCTGCCGCCTGGGCAGTCGTACCGAGCGCCAGGGTGGCGGCAACGGCGAGAGTGCTAAAGTGTTTGACCGTTTTCATTTGAGATCATCCTAAGGTGGTGGAGATTGGTTGATGGTGGTAGTAGGTGCTGGCAATTGTATCATATTAAGCTTGGCAAATGTCAAATAGAAGGCTCTGAGCAGCCGTGAGTTCCCTGTCAGCACTGAAAGATGCGGTTTCTTCACGGTTTTTCTCTCTGCCTCTGTTTTCTTCCCCTTCCCTTTCATTGAGAGTTCCGGTTGTCGAGGCGGCGGGGCTGTCGATAGGGACTGAATAATCTCCAGGCACAGGGTCCCCTGATGAACAACACTTCCGATTTTATTGTCGTCGGTTCGGGTTCGGCCGGCTCGGCCCTCGCCTGCCGCCTGTCGGAGAGCGGCCGCCACAGCGTGGTTGTACTCGAATACGGAGGCACCGACCTCGGCCCCCTGGTGCAGATGCCGGCGGCCCTGTCCTATCCCATGAACATGCCCTTTTACGACTGGGGCTACAAAGCCGAACCCGAGGCCAGCCTCGGCGCCCGCAGCCTCGTCTGTCCACGCGGGCGCGTCATCGGCGGCTCCTCGTCGATCAACGGCATGATCTATGTCCGCGGTCATGCCGGCGATTACGACTACTGGCGCGATGAGCTCGGAGTTACAGGCTGGGGCTACAGCGACGTCCTGCCCTATTTTCAGCGCATGGAGCACTCCCACGGCGGCGAGGCCGGCTGGCGGGGAGTCAGCGGCCCCCTGCACATCACCCGCGGGCCGCGCGACAATCCGCTGCACGCGGCCTTTGTCGAGGCTGCCGTCGAGGCGGGCTATGCCGAAACAGAGGATTACAACGGCGAGCGCCAGGAGGGCTTCGGCGCCGCCGAGATGACAATCTGGCGCGGCCGCCGCTGGTCTACCGCAAACGCCTACCTGCGGCCGGCCCTGAGGCGGAGCAATACGCGCCTGATCACAGGAGCTTTCGTCGAGCGCATCGAATTCAGCGGCCGCCGTGCAGTCGCCGTCCACTACCGCCGCCGGGGCCGTTCGGTGCGGCTGGAGGCGGGGCGCGAGATCGTCCTCGCCGCCGGTTCAATCAACAGCCCCAAGCTGTTGATGCTGTCGGGCGTGGGTCCGGCCGGGCACCTGTGCGATCAGGGAATCAAGGTCGTGGCGGACCGGCCCGGAGTCGGGCAGAATCTGCAGGATCATCTCGAGGTCTATCTGCAGTTCCGCTGCCTGCAGCCGGTGACGCTGTACAGTCAGTTGAACCTCTTCCGCAAAGGCCTGATCGGAGTCCGCTGGCTGTTTTTCAAGTCGGGACTCGGCGCCAGCAATCAGTTCGAGACGCTGGGTTTTATCCGTTCAGCCGCCGGGGTCAGCTACCCCGATGTGCAATACCATTTCCTGCCGGTGGCCATGCGCTACGACGGTCGCTCGGCTTTTGCCGGTCACGGATTTCAGATACATGCCGGCCCCGTGCGCTCACCAAGCCGCGGCTGGGTCAGGTTGCGCGGCCAGGACCCGCGCACGGCGCCTGAGATCCGCTTCAACTACATGAGCTGTGACGAGGATTGGGTTGATTTTCGCCGCTGCATCCGCCTCGCCCGCGAGATCATGGCGCAACCGGCCATGGCGGCGTTCAGGGGCGAGGAGATCCAACCCGGCGAAGCCGCCCTTGAGGACGAGGCCCTCGACGAGTTCGTCGCCGCCCACGCCGAATCGGCCTATCACCCCTGTGGCACGGCCCGGCTGGGAGATGCCGGGGATCTCATGGCCGTCGTCGATCCGCTGAATCGAGTCATCGGCGTCGACGGACTGCGGCTGGCCGACAGCTCCATCTTCCCCCGCATCACCAACGGCAACCTGAACGGCCCCTCGATCATGGCGGGTGAAAAAGCCTCCGATCACATCCTCGGAAAAGCGCCTCTGGCGGCCGAAGAGCGAACTCCCTGGTTTCACCCGGACGGGCTCAAGAACCAGCGCTGAGCCGCAGTTGAGGCTCAGCTTGGGGGGTTGTGCCCGGTTACCCCCTGTCCTTGCCCTTGTCCCGGCCCCCCTGAGCCTGGAGGTAGCCGAGGGGCAGGGCGGTGGTGTGCTTGATCTCCTCCATGGCGAAGCTGGTGGTGACGTCGTCGAGCTTGATTTTGGAGATCAGGTTCTGATAAAACTCGTCGTAGGTCCTGATGTCGGGCACCGCCACCTTGAGCAGGTAGTCCATGGAACCACTGAGGCGATAGAACTCGGTGACCTCAGGCAGTTTTGGGATGACGCGCGTCAGCTCTTTCAGGCGTTCGGGCTCATGATTGCTGATGCGGATGGCGACAAAAGCGATGACATCGAGGTTGAGCTGGGAGCGGTCGAGGATCGCCACCCGTGTCTTGATGATGTTGTTCTCCTCCATTTTCTGGATGCGGTTCCAGCAGGAGGTGCTTGAGAGCGATACACGCCGCGCAATCTGGGCGATGGAAAGGTTGTCGCGCGACTGCAGCAGCGAGAGGATCAGTTTGTCGGTGTTGTCGAGTTTGGATGTGCTGGTCATGATGGGTTCCAGGAGAGGACGGAGGGGATTTTAATGCAGAGGGGGCATGCAGGCGCCGATAGCGGCCTAGCTCTGCGCCTTGAGAGCGGCTTCGAGAAAAGAGTCGAGGTCGCCGTCCAGCACTTTTTGAGTATCGCTCATCTCGACGCCGGTGCGCAGGTCCTTGATGCGCGACTGATCGAGCACATAGGAACGAATCTGGCTGCCCCAACTGATATTTGATTTCTCGCCTTCCAGCGCCTTCTGATCCTGCTGCTTGTTGCGCAGCTCCATCTCATAGAGGCGAGAGGCCAGCTGTTTCATGGCCGTGGCCTTGTTGCGGTGCTGGGAGCGGTCGTTCTGGCATTGAATGACGGTGTTGGTCGGCAGGTGGGTGATGCGCACGGCGGATTCGGTGCGGTTGACATGCTGGCCACCGGCGCCGCTGGCGCGGTAGACATCGATGCGAAGGTCGGCCGGGTTGATCTCGATCTTGATTTTGTCATCGACCTCGGGAGCGACAAAGACGGCGGCAAAGGAGGTGTGGCGGCGGTGGCCCGAATCGAACGGCGATTTACGCACCAGGCGGTGGACGCCGGTCTCCGGGCGCAGCCAGCCGTAGGCGTGATCGCCGGAAAAAAGAATCGTCGCCGACTTGATGCCGGCAACTTCACCGGGCGAGACCTCCATGAGCTCGGTTTTGTATTGTCGCCGTTCGCCCCAGCGCAGATACATGCGCAGCAGCATCTGCGCCCAGTCCTGGGCCTCGGTGCCGCCGGAGCCCGCCTGGATGTCGACAAAGGCGTTGTTGGCGTGTTCCGGCCGGTTGAACATGCGCTGAAACTCGAGGCGGTCAAGGTCCTGGGCACAATCCTGCAACAGTTGTTGGATGTCGACCAGCACCCCCTCGTCGGCATCCTCTTCATGGCCGCCCTCATCGGCAACCATCTGCAACAGTCCCGAAGCCTCTTCGAGCCGGGTGTGCAGGTCGTCGATGCTGTTCAGGGCCGCCTCCAGCTCCGCCCGCTCCCGGCCGAGCCCGCGCGATCGCCCGAGCTCCTGCCAGACAGCAGGGTCGGCGAGGGCTTCGGTCACTTCGGCCAGGCGCGCCCTCTTGGCTTCGCAGTCGAGAGCGGAAGAAAGCGAGGCCAGGCGGTTGTTGAGCTCTTTGGCTTCCTGAAACCGGGAAGATATCAGCATTGGCAGATGGGGGACGGATTGAAGTCGGAGGGGTGCAGGGAAAATTTCAGGCGAAGGGCAGGGCGGCGTTTGCCCTGCCTTCTCTATTCTATAGGTTAGGGCGCCCCTGGTCAAAAGGTGCGCCCGTTTGATGGAGGTGCAGGGGGGCTCGGCGGCGGAGCCGAGGTGTTTTCCGGCAGTTGGGCCGTCAGCCGGGGTTGTCGTTGGCCTCGCTGCGCGGCCCCCGCGCCATGAGGCTGGTCATGGCCTCCTGCGGCGAAATGCCTTTGAACAGCACCCTGTATGTCTGGGTCGTGATCGGCAGCTCCAGGTTCAGTTCCCCGGCTTTCTGCATGAGTTGTCGGCTCGCCTCCAGGCCCTCGATGGCCTGTCCAATTTCCCTGGCCGCCGCCTCAACCGACAGGCCGCGGCCAATGGCGAGTCCGAGGCGGCGGTTGCGCGAGAGATCGCCGGTGCAGGTCAGCATGAGGTCGCCGAGCCCGGACAGGCCGCTCAGGGTTTCGGGCTGGGCGTCGAGGGAGTTGCCGAGCCTCATCATCTCCGCCATGCCCCGGGTCATCAGGGCCGCCCGGGCGTTGGCGCCGAGGTTGAGGCCATCGACAATGCCGCTGGCGATGGCAAGGACATTCTTCACGGCGCCGCCGAGGGCGACGCCAATCATGTCGGTGCTGCTGTAAAGGCGCAGCTTCGGTGAATGAAGCCGCTGGGCGACAGCCTTGGCGTAGTCTTCGGATGGGGCCGCCACGACCATGGCCGCGGGCAGCCCGCGGGCGATTTCAAAGGCGAAGGTCGGGCCTGAAAAAGCCGCGCCGCGGAAAGAGCGCCCGGTCAATTCGCCGGCGACGATCTCGTGGGCGAACAGGCCGGTCTCCCGCTCCAGACCCTTGCAGGCCCACCAGAGTTGCTGTTGCGGTCGCAGATGCGAACGCAACTTTTGCAGCAGGTCCCGCAACCCCTGAATCGGTACGGTCAGAAGCCAGGCCTCAGCGGCGCAGGCATGGCCGATATCCTCAACCAGGTTCAGGGATGCAGGCAGCGCCACCCCCTTGAGATAGGCATGGTTTTCCGATTTTTCGCGCATCTCCTGCACAGCCGCGGAGTTGCGCCCCCACAGGGAGGTCGGGTGACTCTGCGCCAGCCACCAGGCCAGGGCGGTCCCCCAGGATCCGGCACCGAAGACGCAGATTGAGCCGGCAGGTGCGGCCACCTGAGTCTTTAGTGGGTTGAGTGAGAGACTGAGGAGGGCTTAAGGTTTACCGGGCCGTCCTGTTTTTCCTGGCTGCGGAGCAGGGCGGCGAAGTCAACCGGCATCAACAGCAGCTGGGGAAAGCCGCCCTGAACCACGAGATGGGCGATTTCCTCGCGGGCAAACGGAAAGAGGATCTGAGGGCACTGGGTGGTCAGCACCTGGCGGCGCTTCCTGTCGTCGAGATGTTCGGCGAGCTCGAACAGACCCGCCTCCTTGACTTCGGCCAGATACATGGTCTTGCTCTGGTTTTTGACGGTGATCTTGGCCGTCAGGGTGACCTCCTGCAACTTGTCCACCGCCTGGATGTCGATGTTGATGTGCATGTTGACATCGGGCTTCCACTCCAGGGAGGGCTTCAGCAGGTGATCGCTGTTGACCGGCTCGAATGAGGCGTACTTCAGGAAGATGCGCCTCATTTTGAGGTCGATTCTGACCTTGGTGTTCTGAGGATCGTTCATGACTTTTACTGGGGCTCGGTGAGGGGGAGGTCCATCTTTTTCCACGCGGCCACGCCGCCGGCAATGAAGAAAACCGGATCCAGGCCTTTCTTGACCAGGATGGAGCGGGCCCGGGGCGAGAGGGAGCCGCTCTGACAATAGACGACAACTTTCTTGTCCTTGTGCTTGAGGCGCAACTGATCGAGCGCCGCCTTCGTCGTCAGATTGCCCAAGGATATATTGACGGCGTTGACGATATGAGATCGCTCGAAGAGCGCGGGCTTGCGGATATCGACGAGGACCGTGCTACCGTCGCTGCTGAGACGCGAAAACTCCAGGGGCTCCAGAGAGAAGGGGCGGTTGATGTGCTGTTGGTACTCGGCAAAGGCGATCATGCCGAGGGTCGCCACCAGGGCGAGCACCATGTAGGGATGATTGCCGATGAATTCCAGATACTGTTCCACAGAGGGTTGCGGGCTTGGGTTTCAGTGGATGGAAGAGATGCCGGAGGACGAAAGCTCGATCAGAACGGGATGTCGTCGTCGAATTCGTCGTCTGCAGGCGCCGCCTGGCGGCCGGAACTGCCGGAATTGGCGGCCGCGCCAGAGTCGCGGGCCGGGCGCTTAGGGTGCGCCTGCCGCTGGTCGTTGCCCGAGTGTTCCTGTCGGGACTTGCCGGAGGGGGGGCCGAGCATGATCATCTCATTGGCAATGACTTCGGTGGTGTAGCGCTCTGCGCCGGTTCGATCGACCCATTTGTTGGTCTGCAGGCGACCTTCGACATAGACCTGCGAGCCTTTGTGCAGGAAGCGGCCGACAATGTCCGCCATACGGTAAGTGCCGCGGTCGAAGAAGACGACGCGGTGCCACTCGGTCTGTTCCTGGCGCATGCCGGCCTTGTCGGTATAGGGGCGCGAGGTCGCGACGTTGGCGGTGGCGATGCCGCTGCCGTTGGCGGCGAAGCGCACCTCGGGGTCACTGCCGAGGCGCCCGATGATCATGACTTTGTTGAGGTCCATTTTGTAAAAGTCTCCGAAGTAGGGTCTTTAGTTACAGGTATTGAGAGTAATGCGCTTAATATTCTATTTTAAACGGCAGCGGGAATCGGCGCATGACGGACGAAAAGATTTTTTGTCGAATCTGCGGACGGGGTCGTGGAACGTTCTTCACCTGACTGCAAGCGGCGGACGGAAGCGGCTATCAGTAAGGCACTGGCCGCACATTCGTGTCGGCCCGCTTGCGGCTATAGAAAAATTTGCCCCCTCTGACTCATGACTGTTTTTGAACCCCGCAACCCCGACTACGCCGAGCGAGTGCGGCAGGCGTTCGCCGATCAGGGCTTTATGGAGACGCTCGGGGTCTGTTTCGAGTCCGTCGCCCCGGGAGAGGTGGTGCTGAGCCTGCCCTTTGCCAGCACCCTGACCCAGCACCATGGGCTTTTCCACGGAGGCGTGATCGGCGCCCTCGCCGACAATACGGCGGGCTTTGCCTCCTATAGCCTGGTGTCTGTCGGGCAGAGCATCCTGACAGTGAGAGTACAAGCTCAGCCTGCTCGCGCCGGGGGAGGGAAGCCGGCTCTGGGCCACAGGGAGGGTCCTGTGGCCGGGACGCACCATCGTCCACGCCCGCTCCGATGTCGAAGTCGAGCGCGACGGCAGACGCCACCCCTGCGCGACAGCTCTGGTGACTCTGATGGTGGTTGAGTCGGGAGGCTGAGTCTGCCCTGGTTGTCGGCACGGGTCCAGGTACGGACGCGCCCCTGAAGAGCGGCCATGCCGCCCAGCGCCATCATGGCTGCGGCAAGCTTCCAGTCCCCGGCCGGTGAGGCGTCTCCAGTGGAGAAGAGCGAGAAACACACCACCAGCAACAGCGCTGCCGAGGAGGCGATGAGGCCGACCGCGCCGTAGCCTGTCAGCCGGAACCACCAGGATCTTCGCGTGACGGCGCCGATGAGGGCCGCTCCGGCGAGGGCGAGATAGAGCAGGCCGGCGACAGACACGGACAAGGGTGTAGCATGGTCGGCAGGGGTGAAGTCTGACGACGCCAGGGCCTGGTAGAGAAGGGTTCCGCCCCAGAGCCCGGAGGCCAGGGCCAGGGGGATGCCGACGACGACATCGACATAGTATCGGCCGTGCCGCTGGCTGATCGAGCAGACCGCCAGTATGGCCGAAAGGCCGTAGAAGACGGTGGCTGCGCGGAGCAGCAGTTCTTGCACCCCGAAGGCGCTGCCGCCGGCAGGGTCGGCAAAAAAGGGTATGAAGGAAAAGAGCAGGGCGGCCGCAATCAGGACAGCCGTCAGGACGATTTCGGCGGCGAGAAGCAGCGCAGACCGCAGCCACAACCAGAGGGAGCGGGGCCTTGAGGGCGGGGCGGAGGATTCTGTGGACATTGGAGTCTCATCTTAGCACTACCCTCCGATATTCCAGCTGTACCTGCCTGCACTGGGTGCGCTGGTGCAGCATAAGCCCGTCGATCTCCCCACGGCGGTCGCCCACAATGTGATTATGTCTTTCCTGTCCGACTCTCTTGCTCTATTTCTGGCTCATTTTCTGCGCCTTGTTCATTTTCGCGGGGATGCTCGTGTTCGTCTTCGAGTTGTTCGCACCCACCCGTCCGGGGGAGAAAGGCGCCGGCTGGCTGGGGGGAGGGCTCGGGGTGACGCCTGCCTGAGATCGTCGACGTCCGCCTGAACCGACATGGCGATAGGCGGGCAGCCCGACCGGGCCGCGCCCCCTTCCGGGCATGGAGTTGCAGAAAGAGGCGGACCGACTCGAAAGATTTCCTGCCGTTGGCGGTAAAATCTGCAATGGCCATTCCTCATCGTGGCTGGCTGTTATCATCATAGATGTCTCCTTTCCGCTGTTCCCCCCGCTACTTCCATGACAATGAGCGTCAGGCCTCACTCTCTGCCCTCCGAACTGCAGACAGCTGCAGCAGCGAGCCCCTGTGGCTGAGGGATTTGTGCCCATGCCTCCAGGCCTGAAGCTGGACGCGCCGCCGCTGATCTCCTGTGGGGAACTGCGCTCCCTGCTGGCTGAAAGCGGCGACAGGGTCGTGCTTTTTGACTGCCGCTACGATCTGATGGTCCCTGATGCCGGCCGCGCATCCTGGCGCGAGGAATGCATTCGGGGCGCCCGCCACCTCGATCTCGGCGAGGATCTGTCCGGCGATGCCGATCAGGCCAGCGGCCGCCATCCGCTGCCCGACCCCGGCCTGTTGGCCGGCCGCCTCCAATCCCTGGGGCTGAAGAGTGATTCGATCGCCGTCTGCTACGACAGCACCAGCGGCATGTTCTCGGCCCGCCTCTGGTGGACCCTCAACTGGCTCGGCCACAGGGGCGCCCTGGTGCTGGATGGCGGCATCGACCGCTGGAAACAGTTCGGTTACCAATGTGGCCCGGCCGAAGAGGTCCAGCCCTCCCCGGACGGCAATTTCCGCCCTCATCCCCAGCCGCTCATGACCGTCGAGGCCGGGCAGCTCATGGCGGGAATGGAAAAAGGCGAACACCTCTGCCTCGACGCCCGCAGTCCCGATCGCTTCTCCGGCGAACACGAGCCCCTCGATCCCGTCGGCGGCCATATCCCCGGGGCCTTAAACCGCTATTACATGGACAACCTCAGCGCAGAGGGCACCTTCAAGCCGGGGGCGCAGCTGAAGCGGGAATTTCTTGCGCTTCTGGCGGCCCGCGCGCTCGAGGATACTGTATGCTATTGTGGTTCAGGCGTTTCCGCATGCCACAACCTGCTGGCCATGGAAGTCGCCGGCCTCAGGGGAGCCCGCCTCTATCCGGGTTCCTGGAGTCAGTGGTGCCAGCTTTACCTCTCAGCCCGGGACTGATCGGGCAGAGCCCCTCGTCCTCAATGCCCATCTTAAGGATCTCGCTTTTTATGTCTTTATTTCGTCTCTGCGCAAAATCTCTTTCCGCCGCGGCCCTCGCCGGCCTGACTACAGTTGCATCGGCCCATCCCGGCCACTCTCAGGAGGACCTTGCCATGGGGGGGGGGCCGGTCAGCGCTCATGGCCATGATGTCCTCCCGGGCATCGGGCTCTGCGCCAGCCTGGCGCTGGCGGTTGCGCTCTGCCTGGGATTTGCCCTGAGCAGGGCGGGTCGCAGCGGTCCTCGGAAGATTCATTCGGGGAAGATCCATTTAGCCGGTTAATTCGGTCCCCGGCGCCGGCAGCCCGACATTGCACTCCACAGAAGAGCTGATCGAAGAGATACGGCGAGGCCGCATGGTCATCGTTGTTGACGACGAGGCGCGGGAAAACGAGGGCGATCTGGTCATGGCCGCTGAGCACACCACGGCGGCCGACATCAATTTCATGGCGAGCCAGGCGCGCGGCCTGATCTGTCTGACCCTGACCCCCGAACGCTGCCGCAAGCTCGGCCTGCCGCTGATGGTAGCCGACAGCAAGGCAGTGCGGGAAACCAACTTCACCCGTTCGATCGACGCCGCCCAGGGCATTGCCACCGGCATCTCGGCGGCGGACCGCGCCCACACCATCGCCGTGGCCGTTTCCGCCTCGGCTTCTGAGGCCGACATTGTCCAGCCGGGTCACATTTTCCCCCTGATGGCTATCGAGGGCGGAGTCCTGGCGCGCGCCGGCCACACCGAGGCCGGCTGCGATCTGGCGCGCCTGGCCGGCATGGAGCCGGCGGCGACCATAGTCGAGATCATGAACCCCGACGGCACCATGGCGCGGCGGCCCGACCTCGAAAAGTTTTCCGGAGAGCACAACCTCAAGCTCGGTTCGATCGAAAACATGATCCGCTACCGTCTGCACACCGAGAAATCGCTCGATCGCATCGGCGAGATGGACATCGCCGACGACACCCTCGGTTCCCTGCGCATGCACCTCTATCGCGAGCGCGTCAATCAGGTTTTGCATCTCGCCTTCGTCAAGGGCGATCTGGCCGCTCAGGGCAACGCCTCCATCGCCGTGCGGGTGCATGTGCACGATCTGCTGGCAGATCTCTTCGATATCAGCAGTGGCGGCTGGCCGCTGCACGACGCTCTCCAGCGCATCGCCCAAGAGCCTGCCGGGGTTGTGGTGCTGTTGCGCACGAAGAACGAAGACCAACTCATCAAAAGCCATTTTGACAAGACGCCCCCGGCGGCGCCTCCAGTGTCAAAGGATGCCGAAGAGTTTCGCAACTACGGCGTCGGCGCCCAGATCCTGGCCGATCTCGGGGTCAAAAAGATCCGCCCCCTGTCCGCCCCCAAGGTCATGCGGGGGCTGGCGGCCTTTGGCATCGAGATCGAGGAGTTCATCACCGACTGAAGGCCCCGCTCGCCTACATTGACGCTAGAATCGGTTTAACCCCTCTCTCCCTCTCTCCTGCTCGCGGTCGAGCCCGCCCACTCATAGAAGATTCAGCATGTCTGACGCCGCCGCCGCCCCGCCGCCGAATGCTCTGAATGCAGAACCGCACGTGCTCAGGGGCGTGCCGGGCGGGCGCTACCACCGCCTCATCGGCCTGGCCGTGTCTCAGTTCAACCCCGAGGTCAGCGGCCGCCTGGAGCGCGGCGCCATAGATATACTGCTGGAAAAGGGCATGAAACCTGAAAACATTGTCGTCGTCCATGTGCCCGGCGCTTGGGAACTGCCGCTGGCCGCCCGGCGCCTGGCGGCCCGCAGGGACTGCGCTGGCGTCATCGCCCTCGGTTCGGTCATTCGCGGCGAAACGGCGCACTTTGATTATGTCTGCAACGAGTGTTGCCGCGGCCTGGCCGATGTCATGCAAAGGCACGACAAGCCCGTGGCCCTGGGGGTTCTGACGACCGAAAACAGGGAGCAGGCCCTCGATCGCGCCGGCGGCAGGGCCGGCAACAAGGGGGCCGATGCGGCCCTGGCGCTTTTGGGCATGCTCGATCTGCTCGACAAGATCCGGCTTTTCTGAGAAGCACTGATGGCACCTGAAAAAGCGCCGGGCGGTTTTGGCTACGCGCTGCGTCTCAAATTTTTCCAGGCCTTGTATCAATGGGGGCTGAGGGGACAGGACGCCGTCGAGATCGCCGCCTCCTTCCGCGACTGCGGCCACCTGAAAAAAGACTCCGGCGACTCCTTCGAGCAGACACTCGCCGACATTCTGGCCTGCGTTGATACTCTCGATGCCCATTTGGTTCCCCAGACGGACTACCCCATGCACCTGGTCGGCATGGTCGAGCGTTCGATTCTGCGCCTGGCCTGCTATGAGCTGGTGTACTGCCCCCAGACCCCTGCAGTCGTCGCCGTCCATGAGGCAGTCAGACTGGCCCACGAGTTTTCCCCGGGCAACAGCTACAAGCTGATCAATGGCGTGCTCGACCGCATGTCGGCCAACCTCAGGCCGGGCGAGGCGAGGCGTGATCCAGCCTCGGGCGCAGAGCCGGTCCCGGCTGAGGCCTCCACCGCCAAAGGCAGTTGATTTGGAGGTCATGGCTGAGCACCCGCCTGAGACAGCGACCGAGCCTCGGGAAAGCGAGTTTGCGCTGATTGAAAGATACTTCAGCGCCCGGGCCTGGCCCCGGAAAGACGCAAAATCGGGCGTTCTCCTCGGTCCGGGCGATGACTGCGCCCTGGTCGCGCCGCCGGTGGAGCGGCTCGCCATGTCGATTGACACCTTTGTCGATGGCCGTCACTTCGACAGAAGATTTAACCCTCCGGACATCGGCCATCGGGTTGCGGCCGCGGCCCTGTCCGATCTCGCTGCCTGTGCGGCCAAGCCTCTGTGGGCTCTGCTTTCGCTGACCCTGGCCGAGATCAATCACGATTGGCTCAGCGGTTTTGTCTCTGGATTCCGCCGACTTCTCGACCAGAGTGGAACCTCCCTGGTCGGCGGCAACCTGAGCCGCGGTCCCCTGAGCATAACGGTTCAGGTGACGGGCGAAATCGGCGAGCGCGGTCCGCTTTTGCGCAGCGGCGCCGCTGCCGGCGATCACATCTATGTCTCCGGACGTCCCGGCCGCGCCGCCCGCGCCCTGCGCAGCTGGCGCGGCGGCCCCGCCGATACGACAGCTGTCGACGAGGAATCCCTGCAAACGCTACTGCGCCCCAGCCCGCGCCTTGACCTCGGCATGGCCCTCGCCGGCGTCGCCAGCAGTTGCATCGACATCAGCGACGGCCTGGCCGCCGACCTCGGGCACATCCTCAGGGCAAGTTCGACCGGGGCAGATCTCGACCGGGCGGTTTTGCAGGAACTGGCCCAGTCGAGCGATCTCGAACCTCTCCTGTACGGCGGCGACGACTACGAGCTCTGCTTCACAGTGCCGCCAGCCGCCCGGGAGGAGCTCAGTCAGGCGCTGTCCGCCCAAGCCGTGCCCTGGTCGCCAATCGGCGTGATCCGGGCCGAAACGGCCGGCCTTTTCATCGACGGGGATGCTGTTCAGACCAGCGGCTATGACCATTTTTCCGATCGGCCCCTGGCCCAGACAAAAAGACAACTGCAAGAAGAACCTGAATGAATAGAACACCGCCTCATCCGAGCGAACTCCTGGCGACGCCCAGCGGTCTTCTGGCCCTGGGCTTCGGCTCGGGCCTGTTGCCCTGGATGCCGGGCACCTGGGCAACCCTGTTTGCCGTGCCCTTCGCCTTTTTATTGCTGCACCTGAGCCCGGAGCTGCAAGCGGGCATTCTGATTGCGCTCATGCTCGTCGGGGTCTTTGTCTGCGATCGCGTCTCGAAAAAACTCGGCGGCGGCGACCCCAGGGAAATCGTCTGGGATGAAATGGTCGGCTACGGCTGCGCCGTTTTCGCGCTCGAACCCAGCCTGCCGTGGATGCTGCTGGCTTTTGTCTTCTTCCGCCTGCTCGACATCGCCAAACCCTGGCCGCTGTCGGTCATCGACCGCTGGCGCGGGGGCCATGCTATTATGGCAGACGATGTTGTCGCCGGCCTTTTTGTCTGCGGCTGCCTGCACGGCCTCGACAGCCTGGTCAGTGTCTTTTTCTGATTCTCCGCAACGACGACTATAGAGCAATGACAGAAACGACTCCCGAAACCGTTCTCGACTTTTGGTTCAAGGAAACGCCTCCCCGGCAATGGTTCCAGAAAAATGCCGACTTCGACCGCCAGGTTGAGCAGCGCTTTGGCGCGACCCTGGCCGCGGCCGCTGCCGGCGAGTTCGACGCCTGGCTCGAAACCCCCCGGGGGGCCTTGGCCGTGGTCATTCTGCTCGACCAGTTTTCCCGCAACATCTACCGCGATGATCCGCGCGCCTTCGACAACGATGGGAAGGCGCAGGCGATCACCAGAAGCCAGGTCGGGAAAGGGGCCGACCGGCAGCTCGAATCCATGGAGCGCACCTTCCTCTATATGCCCCTGATGCACAGTGAGAACGCAGCCGATCAGGAACTTTCCGTCGAGTTGTTCGAGGCCTGGAGCAATGCCAACACCGCGGACTTCGCCCGCCGCCACCGCGACATCATCAAACGCTTCGGCCGCTTTCCCCATCGCAATAAAGTCCTCGGCCGCACCTCGACGGCCGAAGAGGCCGAGTTTCTCAAGCAACCCGGCTCCTCCTTTTAAGCGGGCGCCCATGGCTTTGATCGGGCGGGTGTGGCCCAGGGCGCTTTGGATGGCAGCCCTGTTGTCCGCCCTCTGGCTTCCGGGCTTGGTCTCAGCGGCGAAAGCCGAATCGATACTGCGGCTGGCGACCTCGACCAGCCTCGACAACAGCGGCCTCATGACCCTTGTGGAAGAGGCTTTTGAGCGACGCTTCCCGATAGATCTCAGAGTCATAGCCGTCGGCACCGGCAAGGCGCTGAAACTCGGTCGCGACGGTGAAGTCGATGCCCTCCTGACCCATGCTCCCCAGGACGAGCGGGCTCTGGCCGCCCAGGGGTATGTAGTCCACTTAACACCGATTCTGTTCAATTACTTTGCCCTGATCGGCCCGGCAGACGATCCTGCCGCTATCAGAGACGCCTCCGTGGTCCGGGCGCTGAGGCTGATTCACAACCACAGGGCGCGCTTTGTTTCGCGCGGCGACGACTCCGGCACTCACAAGTTTGAACTGGCCCTGTGGCGCCGCAACGGCATCCCGCTCAAATCGAGACCGCTCTATCTCGAGACCGGCCAGTCCATGGGGCGCACTCTGCAGATCGCCGATCAGTTGCGCGGCTACACCCTCAGCGACCGCGGCACCTGGCTGGCTCTGCGCATGGGCCTTGATCTGGTCGAATTCGCCGGCGCCGGCGAGCCCGGTATGAAAAATATTTACAGTGTCATGGCCGTCAACCCACAGCGCTACCCCGACCTCAACTACAGGGACGCCAGGAGCTTCATTGATTGGCTGCTGCAGGACGAGGCAGAGCAGCTGTTTCTGAACTTCAGGCACGGCGGCGATCTGCTGTTTGAGCCCTGGCCGCGCTAGCACTGCTGCCAGAGCTGCCCGGTGCGCACTGAAAAACCAGAGCTCTCCTGATGGCCGAGCTGATTCGAGCGACCGGCGAGGCCCTCGCCCTTCTTTTCGCTCTGGATAAAGATCTCTGGGCCATTGTCGCCGTTTCCTTCGGCGTGTCCCTGCGGGCGATCTCCATCTCCGCTCCCCTGGCTCTTCTCATTGCCTTTGCTCTCGCCTACGGCAACTTCGCCGGGCGGCGGCTGCTGATTTCGCTGGTCAACACCCTGCTGGCGGTGCCGACCGTCGTCATCGGCCTGCTGCTCTATATGCTGCTGTCACGTCACGGGCCTCTCGGCGACTGGCGGCTGCTGTTTTCCCAGAGCGCCATGGTCATGGGGCAGATCCTGCTGAGCCTGCCGATTCTCGTCGCCATGGCCCACAGCGCTCTTGCCGGCGGCCAGAGGCGCGCCTGGGAGACGGCCCTGACTCTCGGCGCCTCGGGGCCGCGGGCACTGCTGACCCTCATACACGAGGTCCGCTTTGGCCTGGGCGCGGCCCTGATCGCCGGCTTTGGTCGCGTCATCTCCGAAGTCGGCTGCTCGCTCGTCATCGGCGGCAACATCCTCAACTACACCCGCAGCATCACCACGGCGATCGCCCTTGAAACCAACAGGGGTCAATTCGCTCAGGGGATTGCCCTGGGGCTGGTGCTGTTGGCCGTGGCCCTGGGTTTGAACCTGATTCTCACCTGGCTGCAGGGCCGGGGACAGGCGAGATGACGGCTCCCCTGCTGGAAGCGCGGGCGCTGACTGCCGGCTTCAACGGCAAAACCCTGTGGCGTATCGAGAACCTGAAGATTTCCGCCCCCGACTGCCTGCTGATTCACGGGGCCAACGGCTCGGGCAAGACCACCCTCCTGCGAATCCTCGCCGGCCTTGTGCCGGCGAGCGGTGGCGAGATCCTGATCGAGGGCCGCAGAGCGAGCAGGGCCGACTGCCGCAGGCACCTGAGCTACATGCATCAGGAGCCTTACATGTTCGATGGCGATGTCGCCTCCAATCTCGCCTACAGTCTGGCGCGACAGGGTATCGCCGGCGGCGGTCTCCGCCACCGGGTCGACGAGGCCCTGACGACCTTTGGCCTGGAGCACCTGGCGCGGCGTGATGCCCGCACCCTCTCTGTCGGCGAGAGCCGCGTCCTCGCCCTCGCCCGGGTACTCCTGCGGCACCCGCGCCTGGTTCTGCTCGACGAGCCCTTCGCTTCCCTCGACCAGACGCTGGCTGAACGTGTGCGCCACCTGATTGATCGGGCCCGCGCGTCCGGCATGGCCGTGGTGGTCAATGCCCACGGCGACCTTCAGCTTGAGGGTTTCAGCGACTGGAGCCTTGAAAACGGCGGCCTCGTCAAGGCCCGGCGGACGGGCCCGGGTACCCGCGGGCGAGGCGCTCGGGCGCGGTAATTGAGGACTTCGCCCAGCACAGGGATTTCGAGACCGGGGATCGGCAGACGCGGCCCAGGGGGGCGTCGGGCTCTCGGCATCTTATGTGCCTCGGATTGGGGCCTCAGGGGTAAATATTACGGAATCGAAATGAGAGACGCGCAGCCCGTCAAAGCGGCTCCGCAATCAAGGAGCCGGCAGCAGCAGTCCCATGTCCCTGACTCTTTCGAGCGAAGCGGGGCCGAGGCATTATAATAATCTTCCAATCATCCCGTTCATCTCAACTATTTGAAAGTTCGCCGACATGTCCAAAAAAACTCTGACCACCTCTGCCGGCTCGCCGGTATCAGACAACCAGAACTCACTGACCGCGGGCGCCCGGGGGCCCCTGCTGCTGCAGGATTACAAGCTCATTGAGAAGCTGGCCCATCAGAACCGCGAACGCATCCCTGAACGCCCGGTGCACGCCAAGGGCTGGGGAGCTTTCGGCACCCTCAGAATCACTCAGGACATCAGTCAGTACAGTCGCGCCGCCATCTTTTCGAAGATCGGCAAGGAAACCCAGGTTCTGGCACGGTTCTCCACCGTCGCCGGCGAGATCGGGGCGGCCGACGCCGAGCGCGATGTGCGCGGCTTCGCCCTGAAGTTCTACACCGAAGAGGGCAACTGGGACATGGTCGGCAACAACACCCCCGTGTTTTTTGTCCGCGACCCATACAAGTTCCCCGACTTCATCCACACCCAGAAGCGCCATCCGCGGACCAACCTGCGCTCGCCCACGGCCATGTGGGATTTCTGGTCGCTGTCGCCGGAGAGTCTGCACCAGGTGACGATCCTCTTCTCCGATCGCGGCCTGCCGCAGTCGGCGCGCTACATGAACGGCTACGGCTCCCACACCTACAGCCTGATCAATGTCAGGAACGAGCGCGTCTGGGTCAAGTTTCACTTCAAGACCCTGCAGGGCCATGACTTCTGGACCAACGCCGAGGCCGAGGCCAGGGTCGGCAAGAGCCGCGAGACGACTCAGGAAGACCTCTACTACAGCATCGACAACGGCGATTTTCCCAAGTGGAAGTTCTGCATTCAGGTCATGACCGAGGCTCAGGCCGGGCAGACGCCCTTCAACCCCTTTGACCTGACGAAAGTCTGGCCCCACGGGGACTACCCCCTGATTGAAGTCGGCATCATGGAGCTGAACCGCAATCCGGACAACTATTTTGCCGAGATTGAACAGGCCGCCTTTGCCCCGTCGAACATCGTCCCAGGCATCAGCTTTTCTGCCGACAAGATGTTGCAGGCACGCATTTTCTCCTACGCCGATGCCCACCGCTACCGTCTGGGCACGCACTATGAGGCTTTGCCGGTGAACGCGCCCAAGTGCCCGGTGCATCACTACCACAAGGACGGCCCCATGCGCTTTTTCGCCAACAACCCCAATCCGGACGCCTATTACGAGCCGAATTCGTTCAGCGGCCCGTTCGAAGAGGCGTCTGCCGGCGAACCGCCGCTGAAAATTTCCGGCGACGCCGACCGCTACAACCACCGTGAAGGCAATGACGACTACTCTCAGCCGCGGGCTCTGTTCGGCCTCTTTGACTCCAGGCAGCGCGAACGCCTCTACGCCAATATGGCGGCGGCCATGCAGGGGGTACCCGTCGAGATCATCGACCGGCAACTGAACCATCTTCACAGGGTTCATCCCGACTACGCCGCCGGCGTTGCCCAAGCCCTCGGCCACAGTTTCAACCCCAAAGCGGCCTGATGCTGGGAGGCGTCCCGGCCTCCTCCAGTCGAAGATTCCCGTCGGCGACGGCGACAGGGTTTCGCTGGGCTTCCCGTTACGCCCGGCCCGCTGTGCCTTGATTGTCACTTTTGCCTGCACTACCTATAAGGTTGCCTGATGACGCCGACTAACCGCAAGCGCGCCGCCGCTTGGACCGTCGCCCTCGCCGCCGTCGCCTTCATCTTCTGGCATTTCTTGTTCAGCAGCAGTCCGGAGCAGTGCCTGAAGGAGATTAAGACCGCCGCCCAAATCGAGCGATGGTTTGGGAAGGATTGGACAGGGGAAGACTACAACCTCTGGAGCAGCTTTTCGTCCGTAAGAAAAAGCGATTACACAGATGCCGAGTATGCCAAGCGCAGGCAGACTTGGAATGACGCGAGACGTGCTGCCAGCGAATACCGACAGCAGGCCAGTCAGTGTATTGCCCGTCTGCTCCACTGAGGGAGGCTGCAACAAGGTGGCAGACAGCACTTTCCCCGACTGCATGCCAGAGGCGCAGAAAGTTTGCATCTGCAAGGACAGCGCCGCCGCAGAAAAAGCCCGGAGAGAGGACCTCAGGTCAGAATTGATTAAATATAACTTTATTTTATTCAATATATTATAATCAAGGCCTGACCCGAGCTCTTTGGCGCAGGGGCGCAGGCTGTTTTCTTGCCGCCGTGCCTGTCTCGGTTGGCGCCGCGAGAATCAGTCGATGGTCGGTTCTTCGCGGCGGATCAGTTGGGCAATATTGCCCCTGTGGGTGGCGAGAATGAAGAATCCGAGGCCGACGAAGGCCCACAACAACTCCTCGTAGGGGCTCAGCAGCCAGAGATACAGCGGCAGCACGAGGAAAGTGGTCATGCCGGCGACCGAGGATATGCGGAACTTCAGCAGCACTCCGAGCCAGGTGACGACGGCGAGAAGCGCGCAGATCGGCGAGATGGCAGAGACCGCCCCCAAACCCGTAGCTACGCCCTTGCCGCCGCGGAACCCGATAAATATCGAGAAGGAGTGGCCGGCGATGACGGCGGCGAGGCAGAAGGCCGCAGCCGCTTCCTGCAGCAGCAGCAGCTGTCCGACCCAGAGGGCGAGAAAGCCCTTGCCGGCGTCTCCGGCGAGTGTCAGTACGCCGGCCAGCTTGCCGCCGGTGCGCGCCACATTGGTGGTTCCAGGGTTTTTGGAGCCGACGGAGCGCGGGTCGGGCAGTCGCAGCATGCGGCAGACAGCCAGGGAGGTGGGGATCGATCCCAGCAGGTAGCACAGGGCCCAGGTTCCCAGAATCAGCGGCCAGTTCATGTCAGGTCCGCATCGAAGCGGGCCACGATCGGGCAGTGATCGGAAGGGCGGCCCATGGATCGGGTCTGGTAGTCGATCTCCACATCTTTGACAAGGAGCTGATGCAGGCAGGCGGTCGCCAGAATCAGATCGATGCGCAGGCCTCTGCGGGGCTCTCTTGCAAAACCGCGGCTGCGGTAGTCGAACCAGCTGAAACGCGGGTCGGACGCCCTGCTGTGGTCATAGGTGTCCTGAAATCCCCACTCCATCAGGGTTTCGAGCCACAGGCGCTCTTCCGGAAGGAAGGCGGTTTTGCCCTCGCGCAGCCAGCGCTTGCGGTTGTCTTCGCCGATGCCGATGTCGAGGTCCGAGGGGGCGATGTTAAAATCCCCGACCAGGAGGACCGGCGAGTTTTTATCGCAGTGCTCACGCAGATAATGGGTCAGGTCTCGGTAGAACTTCTCCTTGTAAGGGAATTTGACGGGGTGGCTGCGGTTCTCGCCCTGAGGGAAATAGCCGTTGATGACAGTCACTGGGCCGATGCTGCTGTCAAAGACCCCGCGGATCAGGCGGCATTGAGCATCCTCTGTATCGGTCGGCATGCCGCTTTCGACGCTCAGGGGCTTTTGTCGGCTCATGAGGGCGACGCCGTAATGGCCTTTTTGGCCGTGAGTGTGAATGCTGTAACCGAGTTCCCTGAGGTCGTCGAAGGGGAAGGCGCTGTTTTCGGCCTTGACTTCCTGGAGTGCGATGATGTCGGGCGAATGGCGGCGGACGACCTCATCGATCTGATGGATGCGGGCGCGGATGCCATTGATGTTGAAGCAAACGATTTTCATGATTCAGGGGAGAGTGAGGGGGCCTGGTTCGTCAGCAAAATTGTCGCACAAGACCGGTCTCAGGGGGCGATCTTTCTGTGAATCGATGCGGTGGGAGAGGTCAGAGGTTTCATGTGAAACAGGAGAGAACCTGAAAACAGCGAAATCGTTCCAGCTCTCAGGGCCGCTCTTCGGGGGCGGCGATTCTTAGCAGCACGTCGCCCTGACGGACCGTATCTCCCGCCCGGGCCCTGAGATCGCTGACGATGCCGGCAGCCGAGGCACGCAGCACATGCTCCATTTTCATGGATTCAATCGCCAGTAGAGGGGTGCCAGCGACGACTTCATCGCCCTTTTGCACATGATATTTGTTCAGGGTTCCGGTCAGGGGGGCGACCAGGGTCCCTGCAGCCTCGACGTCCTGCGGGCCGCTCTGCTGGCGAGCCCCGGTTTTTTCCCCTTGCCGGGTGGCTGGCGTCAGGGATGCGACCTCATGGCGGCAGGTCAAAACCCACTGCTGCCCTTCCCTGTATGCGTGGCAGCGATGATCAGAGCCTTCCAGCAGAAATTGCCCGTCTTCCCGCAGGCGGGGGCGGCCGGAGAGCTGGTGTTCGGCGCCGGCAACGCCAGTCTGCAGTTGAAGTTCATCGCTGCCGGGGGTGAAGACGACAGTGACAGAGCCCGCCACCGAGCCCGAAAAAACAAAATTCTCCCGGCGCGGTCCCGCGCGCAGGCGCCAGCCGTCGTTGCGCCAGACGGACTTGGCCGCGGCGGCGGCGCGGCGGCTGGCGGTCAGGGCGGCAGCCAGCAGCAGCCAGTCGTGATCGGCGACAGCCGGGCGGAGCAGATCAGCGTCCTGACTGTCAAAAAAATCCGTCCGCACGGCTCCTTCGGCGAAGGTCCGGTGTTCAAGGACGCGCATCAGGCAGGGGGCGTTGGTGGCGACGCCGACGACCTGAAGCTCTTCTGCAAGGGCCTTCAGCAACAGTTGCCGGCACTCCTCGCGCCCGCGGGCGCGGGCCGTGACCTTGCCGATCAGCGAATCATAGTGCTCGCTGACGCTGTCCCCGCTTCTCAGGCCCGTATCGACGCGGATGCCGTTTCTTGCGGGCAATCTCAAGTGGCGCAGGGTGCCGGTCTGCGGAAAAAGGCCGCGCCTCGGGTCTTCGGCGCACAGGCGCGCCTCCATGGCCCAGCCGCGGGCCTCGATTTTCTCCTGCGGCAGGGGCAGGGACTCGCCGGCGGCGATGCGCAGCTGCCACTCGACCAGATCGATGCCGGTCAGTTCCTCGGTGACAGGGTGCTCAACCTGAAGCCGGGGGTTCATCTCAAGAAAATAGAAATCTCCCGCCTCGCCGATGAGAAACTCGACCGTTCCGGCGTTGGCGTAGCCGATGTTCCGGGCGAAGTTGACGGCCGCCCCGGTCAGCCGGTTCCTGAGGGAGTCGTCAATCCGCGGCGAGGGGCCCTCTTCGATGATTTTTTGGTGCCGCCGCTGCACCGAGCAGTCGCGCTCGTAGAGATGAACGCAGCTGCCCTGGTGATCGGCCATGATCTGCACTTCCACATGGGCGGCCGGGCGGAGGTATTTTTCCAGGAAGAGGGCCCCGTCGCCAAAGGCGTTCAGAGCCTCGCGCCGGGCACTGGCAATCGCTGTCTCCAGCTGTTTCGCCGCTTCCACCAGGCGGATGCCGCGCCCGCCGCCGCCGGCGCTGGCCTTAATCAGCACCGGATAACCCAGTTTATCGGCACGCTCGCGCCAATTGACGGCGCCGCTTCCCCTGTCATCGCCTGAATTGGCTGATCCCTGCAGGATGGGGATGTCGATCTGCTCTGCGGCCGCCCTCGAGCGCATCTTGCAACCGGCAATTCTCAGGGCTTCGACCGGTGGCCCGATGAAAATGATGCCCTCCTCACGGCAACGCTCAGCGAATTCGGCCTTTTCCGACAGAAAGCCATAGCCCGGGTGAATGGCGTCGGCCCCCGAGGCGCGGGCCGCCTCCAGAATCCTGTCGATACTGCCATAACTGCTCAGGGCCTCGGCTGCCCCGAGGCAGAGGGACTGATCTGCCAGATTTCGATGCATGGCGCGGACATCGGCATCGGAATAGACAGCGACGGTTTCAAGGTCGAGTTTCCCTGCACTGGCGAGGATGCGGCAGGCGATCTCGCCGCGGTTGGCGACCAGGAGTCTTTTCATCGCTCTCGGGGCGGGCCCTGGCGCCAGGACGGCGCCCGCTTTTCGAGAAAGGCGCGGATTCCCTGCCGACCCTCGTCGGAAGCCCGGGCATCGGCGATGAGACGGGCCGTTTTGCGATCGATATGGTTGCGGTCGCCGGCGCTGAGGAGAAGATCGATCAGGGATTTAATGCGCCTCTGAGCCTCGGGCCCCCCAGCGAGCAGAAAGCCGATGGCTCTGTCGATGCGCTCATCGATCTCGGCGGGTGCCACAAGCTCATGCACCAGTCCGCTGGCGCAGGCGGCCCCGGCATCGATCAGCTCGCCGGTCAAGAACCATCTGCGGGCCAGGCGCGCACCTACGGCATCGACGACATGCGGTGAAATCGTTGCCGGAATCAGCCCCAGCCGGACTTCGGAGAAGCAGAAAACACTGTCGTTCGCCGCCACGGCCAGGTCGCAGCAGCAGACGAGGCCGAGGCCGCCGCCATAAGTCTGCCCCTGAACACGGGCGATGGTGGGAATGGGCGTGTTCCGCAGCCGCCTCAGCATGCGGGCCAGGTTTTCGGCATCGGCGACATTGGCCTCATGATCGGCCTCGGCCATCTTCTGCATCCAGTTGAGATCGGCGCCGGCGCAGAAATCGTCGCCCTCTCCCGAGAGCAGAATCAGGCGGGCCTGTGCGGCCTCCGCGGCCTCAATC
Organism: Candidatus Porifericomitales bacterium; assembly: GCA_965237735.1. Lineage (GTDB taxonomy): Bacteria > Pseudomonadota > Gammaproteobacteria > CBDEFV01 > CBDEFV01 > CBDEFV01. The sequence continues at coordinate 58,619 of CBDEFV010000003.1, forward strand.
GCCGAGGCGATGGCGAGGATGGTGGGGCCGTCCAGGGCATTGCGCTTGGAGCCGCGGGCGATCTCAATGCGAAAACAGCCGTTGTCGCTGTGGGTGCGGACTGGCGTTCTCTGGCTCTGGGACATGACAGCAACCCCGGGACCGGGCTTCAGTCCTGATCGGGTTCCAGGGTTCGGTGGGTGCCGTCGCAGAGGGGCCGGTTGTTCGTGTGTTTGCAGGCGCAGAATTTAACTGTGTCGGTCTCTTCGGCCTCATAGGGCACGGGCACGAAAGGACCGCCCTTGTGGGACCCATCGCAGAAAGGCTGGTTCTGGCTCAGCCCGCATGCGCACCAAAAGTATTTTTTTCCTGCTTCGGCTTCAACCGGTATGGGGCGCAGACCGGCGATGTGTGGCTTGGTGTCCATAAAACGAAACTCCTGTAGTGAACTGAGGCGGTGGTTGCCCGTCAGGCCTTGTTTCACATGAAACAAGGCCTGACGGGCATGGAAATCTTACATGCGGAAAAGGCCGGGATGGCTTTCCGCAAAGGGATGGCGCTGCCAGACGGCGGCCAGGGCCAGGCCGAGAACCCGGCGGGTGTCGACCGGGTCGATGACGCCGTCATCCCACAGCCGGGCGCTGCCGTAATAGGGGTGCCCCTCGGTCTCATATTGATCGCGCACCTGCTGGCGAAACTGGGCCTCGTCCTTTTGACTCCACTTTTTGCCGGCAGCCTCGAGGCCCTCTCGCCGCACGATCGACAGCACTTCGGCCGCCTGCTCGCCGCCCATGACGGAGAGGCGGGCATTGGGCCACTGCCATAGGAATTCGGGGCCGAAGGCGCGGCCGCACATGGCGTAATTGCCGGCGCCGAAGCTGCCGCCGACGATCAGGGTCAACTTGGGCACCTCGGCCGAGGCGACGGCATTGACCATCTTGGCCCCATCCTTGGCGATGCCGCGGGCCTCATGCTCCTTGCCGACCATAAAGCCGGTGATATTCTGCATGAAGAGCAGCGGAATGCGGCGGCGGCAGGCGAGCTGGATGAAATGGGTCGCCTTCAGGGCCGTTTCCGAGAACAGGATGCCGTTGTTGCCGAGGATGGCGACAGGATAGCCGCACAGGCGGGCAAAACCGCAGACGAGGGTAGTGCCGTAGCGGGCGCGGAACTCATCGAATTCGCTGCCGTCGACCAGGCAGGCGATCAGTTCGCGGATATCGTGCGCCTGAAGGGGATTGCGTGGCAGAAGCCCGTAGAGGTCCTCGGCCGGACAGAGGGGGCTCGGCGTAGTCGGTTTCGCCTTCAGGAGCGGGGACTTTCGGCGACAGGCGGGCGACGATGGAGCCCAGAATTGACAGCGCTTCCTCTTCATTTTCTGCCCAGTGGTCGATGACGCCGGAGATGCGGGTGTGGACGTCGGCGCCGCCGAGCTCTTCGGCCGTTACCGTCTCGCCGGTCGCCGCCTTGACCAGAGGGGGGCCGCCGAGGAAGACCGTCCCCTGATTGTGGACGATCACCGATTCATCGCACATGGCGGGAATGTAGGCCCCGCCGGCGGTGCAGGAGCCGAGGACGGCGGCAAGCTGCGGTACTCCCCTGGCCGACATGCGCGCCTGGTTGTAAAAGATGCGGCCAAAGTGATTGCGGTCGGGGAAGACATCGGCCTGCTGCGGCAGGAAGGCTCCTCCCGAGTCGACGAGGTAGATGCAGGGCAGGAGGTTGCGCTCGGCGATTTCCTGGGCGCGAAGGTGCTTTTTCACCGTCATGGGAGTGTAAGTGCCCCCCTTGACGGTGGGGTCGTTGGCGCAGATCATGCAGAGGACGCCGGCGACTTTGCCGATGCCTGCCAGGATGCCGGCGGCCGGCGCTGCGGGATCCAGGCCGTGCCCTGCCAGGGCCGAGAACTCGAGAAAGGGAGAGCCCTCGTCGAGCAGACGGTCGATACGCGACCGTACGGGCAGCTTGTTGCGCTGGCGCAGCTTCTGCTGGGCTTTTTCGCCTCCGCCAAGGGCGATTTGTTGAAGCAGGGCCTGGAGTTCTTCGGCGAGTCCGCGATGAAAATCCGCATTGGCGAGAAAATCCTCTGATTTTCTGTCGATGGCGCTGTTGAGGACGGTCATGTCGGGCTCAGGCAGCAATTGGATGTTCTGCCCTCAGTGTGGCCGACCTTCAGAGCAGTTCAACGGCCACGGCCACGGCTTCACCGCCGCCGATACAGAGGCTGGCGACGCCCGTTTTCAGCCCGTGCGAGCGCAGGGCGTTGAGCAGGGTCACCAGAATGCGCGCCCCCGAGGCGCCGACAGGGTGGCCGAGGGCGCAGGCGCCGCCGTAGACATTGATCTTTTCCGCCGGGATGCCGTGGTCGTGCATGGCCGCCATGGTGACCACGGCAAAGGCTTCATTGACCTCGAAGAGATCGATGTCCCCGACCCCGGCATCGATCTTGTCCAGCAGCCTTTTCAGAGCGCCGACGGGAGCGGTCGTGAACCATTGGGGTTCCTGCGAATGCGACGAGCAGGCGAGAATGCGGGCGAGAGGCTCCAGTCCGCGTTTTTCGGCCTCGGACTGACGCATGAGGACGACGGCCGCGGCGCCGTCGGAGATCGAGCTCGAGTTGGCCGCCGTGACCGAGCCGTCCTTGACGAAGGCCGGCCGCATGCCGGGAATCTTTTCAATCACGGCCGTCTGCGGCAGCTCGTCAATGGCCACTGTGGTCTCGCCGCTGCGGTTTTTGACGGTCACGGGCGCGATCTCACGGGCCGAGGCGCCGCTTTCGGTCGCCTGGCGCGCGCGCTTGAGGGAGCGGATGGCAAATTCGTCCTGCTGCTCGCGGCTGAAATTGTATTTGCTGGCGGTGCGCTCGGCAAACTCTCCCATGAGGACTCCCGGCTCGTAGGCGTCTTCAAGGCCATCGAGAAACATGTGGTCGGCCACGGTCTGGTTGCCGAGGCGGTAGCCCTCGCGCGCCTTGGGCAGGAGGTATGGAGCTTTCGACATGTTTTCCATGCCGCCGGCGACGCTGATTCTGCTGGAGCCGGCGAGCAGTCCGTCGGTGGCCATCATGATGGCTTTTAGACCTGAACCGCACATTTTGTTGATGGTGGTCGCGCCGGCGTCGTCGGGGATTCCTGCGCCTTTGCTCGCCTGGCGGGCGGGGGCCTGGCCGATGCCGGCCGGGAGGACGCAGCCGAAAACCACTTCTTCGACGGCGTCGGAAGAAACCTTGGCTTCGTCGAGGGCGGCCCTGATCGCGACTGCGCCGAGTTCGGGGGCGGGGACGGAAGAGAGCGAGCCCTGAAAGTTTCCAATGGCAGTGCGCTTGGCTCCGACGATGACGACAGGGTCTGGAGATTGGCTGTTCATGGGATCTGGCTGAAGAAAAGAGGATTTCGCTTGAAGGGATTTTCAGGACGCGGCCCGCATTCCCACTGTCTATTATAGTGGGCCCCGGGCTCAGGGGCGGGCATGATTTGGGGCAGGTGCCCGGCGGCTGCCCCCGGACGTTGGGGAACTGAATTCCAGGCTCGATCAGGAGGGGGGCCGCGGCTCGTTTCACGTGAAACCGACAGGGCGGCACAGTTGTCGCCGTCAGGGGACAAAACCGTTTTCATGCGTTTCAGGTGTTGATTTTTCCCGTCGAGGCGGTATCATGTCGACAGGACGAGCGCGTGTCTGACGGCATCAGCGCCCCTTCTGTCCTTCAGAATTCAACAATCCCCCCGGAGTCTTTCATTGGCCAATAAAGCACAGGTGCGCAAACGGGTTCGTCAGGGAGCCCGCCTCTATCTTCTCCGCCACGCCCAGCGCGCCCGCGCCCGCACGGTGGTCAAAAATGTTCTGCTGGCAGTTCGCGGCGGTGACCGCAGCGCCGCCGAAGTGCAACTGAGGTTGGCTTCGTCCCTGCTCGACGGCATGGCGCGCAAGGGCGTGATCCACAGCAACAAGGCGGCCCGCCAGAAAAGCCGCCTCAGCCATCGGGTGCGCTCCCTCGCCTGAACACATTGCCGACCTGTCCAGGCCGGTGAATCATGTCGGCGCACCCTGCCGAAAAATCTTGCCAGATCCTGATATTGCGCAGCTATGGGGCGAACCCGGGATGAAATCCACATAGATGTCGTTGCCGGCGACGGGGGCAATGGTTGCCTCAGTTTTCGCCGGGAAAAATTCATTCCCCGGGGCGGCCCTGACGGCGGCGACGGCGGCGACGGCGGCGATGTCGTCCTCGTTGCCAGTTCTTCTCTGCAGGACCTCCGTCAATTGGCCCGCCGCCGGCTCTACCGCGCGGCCCAGGGACAAAAAGGCGGCAAATCCAAATCGACCGGCGCCCGCGGCGCCTCCCTGTCGCTGCCCGTGCCTCTGGGCACTCTGGTCTATATGCGCGAAACCGACGAAAAGCTGGCTGATCTCACGGCCGAGGGACAGGAGTTCACGGTTGCCTGCGGCGGCAAGGGCGGCATCGGCAATGCCCACTTTCGCACCTCCATTGTCCGCGCCCCCAGGCGGACCACGCCCGGCGCCGTCGGAGAGCGGCGCAAGCTGCGTTTGGAGTTGCGCATGTTGGCCGATGTCGGGCTCTGTGGTCTGCCCAACGCCGGCAAATCGAGCCTGCTGCGGGCTTTGAGCAAAGCGCGCCCACGCGTCGGCGACTACCCGTTTACAACCCTGAACCCCCAGATTGGAGTGATCAGCGATTTCAACAATTCCTTTCAGATCGCCGATGTGCCGGGGCTGGTCGAGCATGCCGCCGAGGGGTGCGGCCTCGGCCACCGCTTCCTGCGCCACCTCATGCGCACCCGGCTGCTGCTTCATGTGGTCGATGCCGGCTCAGCCGACGGCGCCGCCGTCGCCGACCAGATTCGCGTGATCGAGCGCGAACTCGAGAGCTTTGACCTGAGCCTGGCCGAGCGGCCCCGCTGGCTGGTGTTGAACAAAATCGATCTCTGGCCCGAGGCGGCAGATCAGCAGTTGCCGGCCCTGGTGCGCGCCCGTCTCGGCGCCGGTCAACCGCTCTACACCGTCTCGGCCGAGACAGGAGTCGGTTGTGAGGCCCTGCTGGCCGATCTCAAGACATTTTTTTCCGATGAAGCCGACGAGCGAAGCGCGTGATCAGCTGAAAAAGGCTCGCCTCTGGGTAATCAAGGCCGGCAGTTCGGTGGTGACCGATCACGGTCGCAGCCTTGATTTTTCGGCCATTTCCTCCTGGTGCAGCGACATCGCCGCCCTGCGCGGGAGCGGCTGCGAGATTGTGGTCGTGTCTTCGGGTGCCGTCGCCGGCGGCATGGCGCGGCTCGGCTGGAAGGAGAGGCCGAATCAGGAAAACCTGTTGCAGGCGGCTGCGGCCATCGGTCAGAACGATCTGGTTTCAGCCTACTCCGACAGCTTCGCGCGTCATGGCATCCAGACCGGACAACTGCTGCTGACTCATGATGACCTCGCCGACCGCCGGCGCCACCTCAACGCCCGCGACACCCTGAACACCCTTCTGGGTCTGGGCATAGTGCCGATTCTCAACGAAAATGACACCGTAACGGTCGGCAATCTCTGCTTTGGCGACAACGATACCCTGGCGGCCATGATCGCCTCCATCATCGATGCCGACGCCCTGATTCTGCTGACCGATGTCGCGGGCCTCTACGATCGGGCGCCGACGGAAAAAGGCGCGCGCCTCCTGACTGAGGTTCAGGCTTACGACAGCAGCCTGGTCCCCATGATCGGACCGAGCAACACCCAGTTGGGGCGGGGCGGCATAAAAACCAAGATAGAGGCGGCGCGAAGGGTCGCCAGCTCCGGTACCCTGACGGTCATCGCGCCCGGCGCCGAAAAGAATATCCTCCTGCGCCTGCGCGAAGGCGCCCCGCTGGGCACCCTGCTGACGGCCACCAGCACCCATGAGAAACCGCAGGAGCGCAAGCGCTGGTTGCGCGATCAGCTGGCCCGCGGTGAACTGCGCATCGACGCCGGGGCCACCCGCGTCCTGCAGCACAGCGGCTCAAGCCTGTTGGCTGTGGGAGTGCGCGACGTGCGCGGCAACTTCAGCCGCGGCGAGCTGGTGGTCTGCATGGATCCCGAGGGCAAGCGTATCGCCCAGGGCCTGGTCAATTACAGCTCCGAAGAGTTGCGCCGCATAGCCCGCCGGCCCAGCAGCGAGATCGAGGGCATTCTGGGCTACATCAACGAGCCCGAAGTCATCAACCGCGATAACCTGGTTGTTCTCTAGGGGTTGTTCTCCAGGGGTTGTTCTCCAGGGGTTGTTCTCCAGGGGTTGTTCTCCAGGGGTTGTTCTCCAGGGGTTGTTCTCCAGGGGTTGTTCTCCAGGGGTTGTTCTCCAGGGGTTGTTCTCCAGGGGTTGTTCTCCAGGGGTTGTTCTCCAGGGGTTGTTCTCCAGGGGTTGTTCTCCAGGGGTTGTTCTCCAGGGGTTGTTCTCCAGGGGTTGTTCTCCAGGGGTTGTTCTCCAGGGGTTGTTCTCCAGGGGTTGTTCTCCAGGGGTTGTTCTCCAGGGGTTGTTCTCCAGGGGTTGTTCTCCAGGGGTTGTTCTCCAGGGGTTGTTCTCCAGGGGTTGTTCTCCAGGGGTTGTTCTCCAGGGGTTGTTCTCCAGGGGTTGTTCTCCAGGGGTTGTTCTCCAGGGGTTGTTCTCCAGGGGTTGTTCTCCAGGGGTTGTTCTCCAGGGGTTGTTCTCCAGGGGTTGTTCTCCAGGGGTTGTTCTCCAGGGGTTGTTCTCCAGGGGTTGTTCTCCAGGGGTTGTTCTCCAGGGGTTGTTCTCCAGGGGTTGTTCTCCAGGGGTTGTTCTCCAGGGGTTGTTTCTCAGGGCATTGTCCTCCAGAGGGGGGGACCTGGAGCAGCCTGTCCTGAGCGGCTGAATCTCCTCACAGCGATCTGAAGGCGCAGAGGAGGGTCCTTCACAGGCGCTGGTTGTTCAGCAGCGGCAACAGTTCACGGCATTCCTTTGTCAGGCTGTAATCGATATCGGCGATCGCCAGTCCCGTGTCGCCGCTGTTTTCGGCCAACATCCGCCCCCAGGGGTCGACGATGGCCGAATGCCCCCAGGTTTTGCGGCCCCCGGCGTGGGTTCCGGTCTGGGCCGGCGCCAGCAGATGGCAGAGGTTGTCGATGGCGCGGGCGCGCAGCAGCAACTGCCAGTGAGCTTTGCCGGTCGGCACGGTAAAGGAGGAGGGGGCAATGATCAGATCGGGTTGGTTGAGCAGGCGAAACAGTGCCGGAAAACGCAGGTCGTAGCACACCACCAGGCCGATGCGGCCGAGTTCGGTATCGACTGAGCAGGGAGCTGTGCCGGCCTCGAGAAAATCGCTCTCATCGTGCCGCTCTTTCCGACCGAGATACTGGAACAGGTGAATTTTATCGTAACGCGCCAGCCGGTTGCCGTCAGGGGCGTAAAACAACAGGCTGTTGCGGACTTTTTCATCGTCGCCGCCCCTCAGGGGAACGGTGCCGCCGGCAAGGTGGAGCGAGAATTTGCGCGCCTGACCGGCGAGAAACTCCTGCATCGGCCCCTCGCCGTCTCTTTCGGCGATCTGCGCCAGCCGCTCCCTGTCGGGCGAGATCATGGGAAAGAACTCGGGCAGGGCGACCAGATGGGCACCCCTGTTGGCGGCCCGTTCGATCCAGTGGCCGGCGGCGGCCAGATTGGCGTCGAGATCATCGGACGAGGTCATCTGCACGGCGGCGGCGCGGAAGTTTTGCGGTGAATGATCCATGGTGTTCAGAGAGGGTGGTTGGGAATGAAGCGTCTTTCCATTAAAATAGACCATGGCAGCACTCAAGCCTACTCTGTATGGACCTTAAACAATTTTTTCACCACCACAAACTCAAGCGCAATCCCTTTTCCGAAGAAGACGCCCAGACAGATGGGGTTTTTCGCGACCACTGCATAGCGACAACCTATCATCCGGCCTGGGACAAGGTGTTGGGTGACATGAGCTATCCGACGACTTCAGTGATTTTCGGCGAAAAAGGCTCGGGCAAGACGGCCATCCGCCTGCAGATCGCCCGCTCGGTTGAGGATTACAACGCCGAAAACGAAGATCGGCGGGTGTTTCTCGTGCCCTACGACGACTTCAACCCCCTGCTCGACCGCTTTGAAGTGGTCTGCCTGCGCGATCACCGCTTCCGCGGCGACTCCTCTTCGGTCCTCGACCACTGGACCCTGGAAGACCACATGGACAGCATTCTGACGTTGGCGACGGCCCGGCTGGTCAGGTTTGTCCTCGGCGAGGAGGGCGGGCTGGCGGCCGCCAGCGAAAAGGGGGATGAGCGGAAAAATGTGCGGCAGAAGCTGAAGAATCTGCCCAGCGCCTGCTGTTATGACCTGCTGTTGCTGGCTGCGCTTTACGACAGCTCGACTTCGGAGACGCCGGTCTCGCGTTTTCAGCGACTGGCTTCCCAACTGCCGCTGCCCCGCCCTTGGGGCCGCCTGCGCGACCTCGGCCTCGGCGCCGGGATCAGCGCCCTGGCGCTGCTGCTGCTGCTGCGCCAGATCTGGGTTGGCGAGTTCGGGCTCTGGACCTTTATCGGCCTGGCCCTGGTTACAGGGGCGGCCTGGTTTCCCTGGCTGTCGAGGTTTGTTCGCGCAACCCTGGCAGGGCGTGGCGTTCAGCACAATCTGCGCATCTCGAGCCGCACTGCGGCCATCTGGCGCCAGCTGCTGATGCGGTTTCCGCGCGAAGAGCTGCAGATTCGGCCCCTGCCGACCAAAGCTTCTTCCGACGATCGCTACGCCCTGCTGGAGAAGCTGCAGACCATTCTGCGCCAACTCGGCTTTGCCAGCATCATCGTCGTCATGGATCGAATCGACGAGCCCCACCTGATCAACGGTTCGAACCTGGCCATGAAAAAGCTGATCTGGCCGCTCCTCGACAACAAGCTGCTGAAATACGAAGGCCTTGGTTTCAAGTTGCTGTTGCCGCAGGAGCTGGTTGAATACATTGATCAGGAGACGCCCGAGTTCTATCAGCGGGCGCGGCTCGACAAGCAGAATATGATTCGCGATTTTTCCTGGACCGCCGAATCCCTGCTGAGCATGGCAAACACTCGATTGCGAATCTGCGCCGAAAAGGGGGCATCGCCGTCCCTGCCGGACATGCTCAGCGAGGACATCACGGCCGAGCGGCTGTTGCTGGCGCTGAACGCGGTGCGGGTGCCGCGGCGGCTCTACAAATTCATTTACCAGCTCTTTGTCGCCCACTGCAACAGCTCTGTTGACGACAAGCCCGAGTGGAAAGTGTCCCTGCCGGTGTTCGAGCGCACGGCGCAGCAGTTCATGCACCAGCAGGTCGCCTACGATCGAGGCCTGGGCGCCGGCGGCTGAGCGCCGGTTCTGCTGAACTCATGCCGACCCCCGCCCCTCTGACTGAGTTGGGCCGCGCCCGGCCTTTCGTCGCCCTCTGTCTCATCGGCGCCCTCGGCTGCGGCGGCTCCCTGCTGTTCGCCATTTATTTTCTCGAGGGCCATCTGCAACTGGAGCCCTGCCCTCTCTGTGTCCTCGACCGCTTCGCCATCGCCGGCGCCGGCCTCGGGCTTCTGCTCGCCGCCCTGATTCACAGGTCGCCCTGGGCCTGGGCTGCGCTGGCCTCGGCGGGCCTCTGCCTGCTGGCGGGCGCGGCCGTCGGCAGCCGCCATGTCTGGCTGCAGTGGTATCCGCCCGAAAGTGTTGACTGCCTGTTTTTCGCCGCCGACAGCGGCCCCCTGGCCTATGTCGTCGATGCCTTTGCCGGCACGGCCGACTGCAGCTTTGTCGACTGGACCTTCCTCGGCCTTTCGATCGCCGGGCAGACGTGGCTGCTGTACCTGGGCCTGGTGATCTTGCTGGCCTGGGCGGCCCGGAAGCGGTTTTCTCTCGGGAGCCTTTGAAAATCCTGCAATACAGGGGCCTGAGCAGGTCGGAAATACCGGGGCTCGCCAAGCTGGTCGCCTATCTGCAAGCCGGCGACTGCAAATCAGCCGACGTCAAGAAAATTCGTCCGGGCCTCTACCGTGCCCGCCTCGATCGCAAGAACCGCATGCTGCTGTCGCTCGTCAGTTGGGGCGTAGAAAGGTGCTGGCTCCTGTTGGAGTACATCCCCAATCACGACTACGCCAGTTCGCGTTTCCTGCGCGGAGTCCCAGTCGATGAAGATCGCATCGAAACCATCGACCGGGTTGACGCCGAGGAGTGCGAAGAGCTCGAATACCTCAACAGCAAAAGTGATCGGTTGGCGATCTTCGACAAATTCATCAGCTATAACGACAGTCAGGAGGATATCTGTCATGCCGTCCCGCCGATTCTGATTGCGGGCACGGCCGGCAGCGGCAAAACCCTGCTGGCTCTGGAAAAAATGAAGGCAGTGCCCGGCAAGGTCCTCTATGTGTCCCTGTCGCCGCAACTGGTGCGGCATTCGCGCCATCTCTACGACAGGGCCGTGGACCGGCAGCCGGGACAGCAGGCGTCCTTTTTATCCTTTGTCGAGTTTCTTGAAAGCTTCGGCCGCCCTCCGGGAAGATGGACCAGTTTCGAGGATTTTCTGCTGTGGCTGACCCGGCAGCCGGGTCTGTCGGCTCAGCGCGATTTTTACATGCTGTACGAAGAATTCATGGGGGTCATCGGCGGCGCCTTGCCGCCCCAGGGGCCGCCGCGCCCACTGACGCGAGCCGAATACTGCGCCCTCGGATTGCGCCAGGCCCTGTTCCCGCCACGTGAGCGCGCAGCGGTTTACGACTCTTTTGCCGCTTACACCAGACACCTTGGGCAGCGGGGGCTCTGCAGCCTCGGCCTCACGGCCGGCCACTACCGCCAGCGCATCGAGCCCACCTATGATTTTCTTGTCATCGACGAGGCCCAGGACCTGACCCCGGCCCAGCAATATCTGCTGTTGCGCAGCCTGAAGACGGCCGGCCAGTTCGTCGTCTGCGGCGACAGCAATCAGGTGGTGCACCCGAATTTCTTTTCCTGGAGCGCCTTCAAGAGCCTGCTCCACCACCGCCGCGAGTTCATCGCCCACTCCAGGGTGGTGCGCCAGCTCGACAACAACTTCCGCAACCCCGTGAAAGTGGCGAATGTAGCCAACAGGGTGCTGCGCCTGAAACGCGCCCGTTTCGGCTCCCTGGATCGTGAAAGCAATACCCTGCTGGCGCCCATGAAGCAGAATCAAGGGGAAGTCTCGCTGCTGACTGCCAGCCCCGACATAATCACGGATCTCAATGAGCGCACCGCTCGCTCAACGGACTGCGCCGTCATCGTTCTGCGCGATCGGGACAAGGAGGAAGCGGCCCGCGCCTTTGACACGCCCCTGATTTTCTCAGTGCGCGAGGCCAAGGGGCTCGAGTACCCCCATATCGTTCTCTACAACCTTGTCGACAGCGCCGCCAGGGAATTTTCCGAGATTGTCCGCGGTCTCGACCGGCAGAAGATGAGCGGTGATTTTGTCTACTCCCGTGCCCGCAACAAGAGCGACAGATCGCTCCATCGCTACAAGTTTTATGTCAATGCCCTCTATGTCGGCATGACCCGGACCCTCGGCTCCCTCTATCTGGTCGAGCGCGACCCCTCTCACATCCTGCTGCAGCTGCTCGGGCTGAGCAGGGTCGGTGGCGGCGAACTGTCTCTTGAGGCCCACACTTCCACGGCCGAGAATTGGCGAAAGGAGGCGCGGAAGCTTGAGGGGCACGGTCGCAGCCAGCAGGCCAAAGCCATCCTGCAGCGGTTTCATCAGCCTGAAAAAGGCACATCCTGGCAGCCGCTGACGGCCGGGAGAATCGCCGAAACGGTCGCCTCCAGGCTGAACCCTGTGGCCAACCGCCTCGAACTCGACAGCCGTGAGCGGCAGGAGCTCTACCGCTTCGCCCTGCTGCACCGGCATTTCCGTCTGCTGCGCCTGCTGGCCCCGGCCAGGCGGCAACTGCGTATCGCAAGGGACATGGAAAACCTCGATCTCGATCTCGGCCTCGGCGTGTACGCGTCAGACAATCCGGCCAAAGTCATGCAGAAAGTCGACCAGTACGGCGTCAACTACCGCGACCCCAACAACTTCACCCCCCTCATGCATGCGGCCCGCGCCGGTAACGCCTCCCTCGCCGCCGAGCTGTGCCGGCAGGGCGCCGACCCCGAAGCCGTCAGCAGTATCGGCCTCAACGCCCTGCAGATCGCCCTCGGCGAATGGCTTTATCGGTCCGAAAAGGCGAAAAGGACCGGGGATTCGTGGGCACAGCTCTTTTTACTGCTGCGTTCGTCCGACCTGCCGTTGATGATTGAGGACCGTTTAGTTAAAATAGAGCCTCGGAGGCCCGAGTTTTTGTTGTTTCATCTATCCCTTTCATTGTTTTACGCCAACCTCAGCGCTTGGCACCAGGCCAGTTTGTTTTCGCCCCTGTCTCTCGCTTTTTGGATGCAAAAAATTCCCGCTGCCATCTGGCCTCGGAAGTGGAGCCGGCGCGAGGCGATCGGCAGAGTGCTGCAGCAGTGCGAGCTCTCGTATGAAGGCGGAGGACTGCCGTTGTTTCTGCGCCCCCGCCGCGGCAACTACCTGCCCAACTCGGCCCTGCTGTTAAAGAGTAGCCACGACCCTGATCAAGGGTGGCAGCCCCTGTCTGCAAGACTCCTGCCAGGCATCGCCTCGGCCGTCGTCGACGATTCGCTGCTGCCGCCGACAGGCCCCGGCCAGCGATCGGCCGTCGGCGTCAGGCAGAGAGCCAGGGGTGAGAGCGAAGACGACCTTCGCTGGAGCGACTCGCGCATAGATCGCATCTACGATCTCTGGCTGGAGCCTGCCCGGGCGGCCGAAGCCAGACAGTTGCAGACGGGCGCCCAATGAAGTCAGAAGCGATCCCAGAGAAAATCGAAAACGGATCCATGCGCGAGCATGAGGGCTGTGTTCAGACCTACTATAAGGGCTACTGGATTCGCTATTACGAACCCCCTCCAGACAACCTCAAGGCGCGGAAAAAACTCATCGACAACATGGCTCGGCGAGTCTTTCACCACGCCGAGGAGGGCATCAACACCCCGGGAAGAATGCTCGGTCAGGCACGGGCGGCCTACGAGGCCGAAGCCGACCCCGACCGCCGCCGTGTCAACGCCGCCATGCTGGCCGGGTGCCTGTTCAATCACGCCAACGACATCTTTCGCCAGATTGTCGAGATGCAGAGCATGGGCATCCCTGTGAGCGCCGACAGCGAACTCATGAAGCGCTGCGAGCAGTGTCTTCAGGAATCCTTTGAACTGAGCCGCAATGTCAAGCACCGTAACGAGCATCTTGAGGCTGACGAGCTCTGGGGCGAAACGCTCAAGGCGTTCACCTTCCCGACCGATGAGGTATACCGTTCACGCTACCTCAAGATCGCAGCGACCCTCAGCGACATTGACCGCGTCCGCAGCAAAATGCTCGAAGTCTTTACCCGGCTCGACGGTTTTGCTCAGGTGGCGCGCCTGATTGAGGATCACTCCGAGGCGGCCAAGCGGAAGGCCGAAATCATGAAAAACGACCCCGAATTCTTTACCGTCTGGCCGCGCATCGTCATCGCCGATGAAAAACTTGAGGCTTTTGAGCCCGAAGCCGAGGTACGTGACAGCGAACTCGGCCGGCGCGGCCTTGAGTTGCTCCAGCGCGGGCGCTCCCTGATGAACAACCTCGGCGGCATGCGCACGCCCATGCCGGCGAGTGTCGACCGATTTCTGCGGCTCTGCAAAGAATTTGTCAACTCCCGTCAGTCGCTGCGGAGCTGAAGGTCATCGAGCGCGGCCAACCCGTCAACAGCCCGATCGCGTGAAAGTCAAAGCAGGCGGCAGAACCACGTCAGGTCCGAGTTCAGCGGCTGGGCCGGAGGTCAGTGTAGTCGTGCCGGCCCACAACAGCGAACCCTGGCTTGACAACACCCTTGATTCCGTGCAGAATCAGACCTTCCTCGACTGGGAGCTGATTCTCGTCGACGACGGTTCCACTGACGGCACCCTTGCCCGAGTTCGGGCCCGGGCGGAAAAAGACAGACGCATCCTCGTGATCAGCCAGGGTCGGCAGGGCCCCTCCTCGGCCCGCAACACCGCCATCGACAAGGCCCGAGGGCGTTTTATCGCCTTTCTCGACGCCGACGATTTCTGGTTACCGACCAAACTTGAAAGGCAACTTGAGTTCATGCGCTCGCGCCACTGCGTCTTCAGCTACACGGCCTACATCTGTGTCGATGAAACCGGCCTCAGGGAGATTCGCCGCCGCCCCTTCATGCCCTCAGTGTCGCGGGACGACCTGCTGAAGATCTGCCCCATCAGCACTTCGACAGTCATGCTTGACAGCCGGGTGCTTGACAGGCTGCGCTTTCCGGTGTACCCCATGCAGGAGGACTACGCCTTCTGGCTCGACCTGTTGGCGGAGGTTGACCGCGCCTACGGGATTGATGAAATTCTCGGCAGCTACCGCCTGCGCCGCGCCTCCCGCTCGGCCAACAAAGTGCTGGCAGCCATGGGCCAATGGCGCATCTACCGCCGCCACCTGAAGCTGTCCTGGCCTCTGTCGCTCTTTTATCTGGCCCACTACTCTTTCGCCGGCGTCGCCAACCGCCTGTCTGGCCGGACATGAGAATCTGTATGGTAGCACCGGTGCACATCGCCGGAGATGTCCGCGTCTTTTACAAGGAAGCCCGCTCTCTGGTCGAGATTGGCCACGAAGTGACCCTCTTTGCCCGCGACGACGGCACCGACACCGGGTCGATTCGGCTGAAGCCGACACGGAGTTGGTCGAGTCGCATTTTCCGTTTTCTGTCGCTGCCCCTGTTGATGGCGCGGGTAATCGCGACGCCGGCTCAGGTCTACCATTTGCACAATCCCGATACCCTGCCGCTGGTCTTCGTCCTGCGGGCGCTGGGACGGACAGTTGTATACGACACTCACGAGAACTTCCCCAAGCGCCTGTTGGCCCGCTACTGGCTCCCCAGACTGCTGCGCCGTCCCGTCTCCCTGACAGTAAGCGTACTTGAGCGGCTGGCAGCGAGAGTGGCCAACGCCATGCTGGTGACTCAGGAAACCCAGGCACTGAGCATGCCCCAGACCCGACTGATAAGGAATCCACCTCTGGTTGATGAAGCCCTCATCGCAAGAGCCCAGGCTCATGCCCAACCGGCCAACGGGCCTCTGCGCCTGATCTATATAGGGGATCTGGAGTCGGTGCGACAACCCGAACGCATGATTGACCTGGCAGCGGCCTTGGTGGCCCGTGCCTGCCCCGCCCGGCTGGCTATTGCTGGAACGCCCGAGTCCCAGGACCAGGTGGAGAGTTGGAAATTGCGGCCGGGATGGGAGTTCAGCGAGTTTTTGGGACTCCTGTCGCGGCAAGATGCATACAGCAGGGTTATTGAGGCCGATCTGGGGCTCAATTGGTTTCCGGCATTGGTTGATCTGCCTGACACCAATCCGAATAAGATCTACGAGTACATGATGCTGGGAACAGCGGTGGTCGCCAGCGATTTTCTGGTCCTGCGGCGGGTCGAGCAGGAGCAGGCCGGCATTCAGGTGCCGGCAGACGCCCCTGCAGAAGAAGTCGCCGACGCTATCATCGCACTCTACGCCGACGGCGGCCGCGAACGCTTGGCGGCTCTCGGGCGCAACGGCGCCCGCTTTGTCCGCGAACGCTTCAACTGGCACCTGGAGCGGGAAAAGCTGTTTTCTCTATACAGCGATCTGGATGCACCCGATCAACCAGAGGATCTTAAATCATGACAGCGACCAGGGCAGATCCCGCAGAATTGTCTTTCATCGCCGTTTTTCGCCGTCTTCTGCGGCATCTTCGCGGTCGCAGGTGGGTGCTGCTGGTGCTGTTGGCCTTGATTGCCGTTTCCGCCGCGGCCGACGCCTCGGTTGTGCTGCTTATGAAGCCGCTGCTCGACGAGGGCTTCATCAACCGCGACCAGAGCGCCATCGTCCTGCTTCCACTGGGCCTTCTCGCGGCCATCAGCGTGCGCTCGCTGAGCAACTTCCTGTCGTCCTATGCGGTCTCCTATATCGCCATCGGCATGCGTCGCCGGCTGCAGAGGATTCTGTTCGCCAAATACCTGGATCTGCCGGTCAGCAGGTATGACACCGAACCCCGGGGAGAGTTCGTCTCCCGCATCGTCAACGCCACGGGTGAAATCAACCGGGCCTTCATCTTCGCCGTGACCGTCTTCCCCCGCGATATTTTCCTGACGGCGGCCATCGTCGGCATCCTGCTCTACTACAACTGGCTGCTGTCGCTGGCGGTGCTGGTCATGGTTCTTGTCGCATTTTCCCTGTTCTTCTTTCTGGGCAACACCCTGAAGCGTTACACCCGCAAGTCCCTGAGCGCACGGGAGAAGCTGTTGCAGATTATCGGCGAGACGGTCGACAGCGGCCGGGAGATCAAGGTTTACCGGGGCCAGGAAAGCGAGATCAGGAAATTTGAGACGGTCAACACCAGCCTGTTCGATGTGGAGATGAAATTTGCCCTGATTCAATCGGCCAGCCCTCAATTAATTCAGTTTCTCGTGGCTCTGCTCTTTGTCACCGTCGTCTATTTTGGCCTTCTCGGGATCGGTTTTGCCGAGGTATCGACCGGCACTTTTGTCGCCTACATCACGGCCCTGAGCATGCTGTTCCAGCCGCTGCGGCGCCTGGCTGCGGCCCAGCCGGCGATCAATCGCTGCGCGGTTGCGGCCAGCCAGGTGTTCGAGTACATGGAGCGGGACGAGGAGGCGAGTGGCAGCCGGGAGTTCATCTGGACATCGCCGCCGGGGATTGAATTCAAAGACATCCGCTTCCACTATCCGAACAGCCGCGAAGAAGTGCTCAAAGGCATCAGCTTTTCGATTTCGCCGGGCTCGCGGGTGGCCTTGGTCGGCCGGTCAGGCTCGGGGAAAACCACCCTGGTGTCTCTGCTGACCCGCTTCTACGATGCCCGGGCCGGCGGCGTCCTGATCAATGGCGTCGACATTCACGAGGCCTCCCTGACGAGCCTGCGCGGCCACATCGCCTATGTCAGTCAGAACATCAATCTGTTTCGCGACACCGTCACGGCCAACATCGCCTATGGCGAGATGTCCGATGCCTCCTTCGACGAAGTCGTCGAGGCGGCCAGAGTAGCTCATGCCGACGAATTTATCCGCGCCCTGCCCCGGGGCTACGACAGCATCATCGGCGACCGCGGGCTGTTGCTGTCAAACGGCCAGCGCCAGCGCCTGTCGATCGCGCGCGCTCTGCTCAAGGATGCGCCCATCCTCGTTCTCGACGAAGCGACCTCGGCCCTCGACAACGAATCCGAGCGCCTGATTCACGAAAGCCTGCAGACCCTCGTTAAAAACCGCACAACCCTGGTCATCGCCCACCGGTTGAGCACGGTGCGCGACGCCGACCGTATCGTCGTCATCAATGACGGCGGGGTTGAGGAGACGGGTACGCACGATGAACTCATGGACGCGGGCGGCCTCTACTTTCATCTGTACAGTCAGAGGCCTGTGTCCGGCGAAGACGGCGAAGGCGAAGAGGATTGAGCAGATGCCCGTGCCCGCGAGTCTGCGCCTCGCCGTTGAGAGGCAGTGGCAGGGCCGCGGCCCCTGGGCCTGCGCCCTCTATCCGCTGTCGCTGCTGTATGCCGCGGTCGTGTACTGCCGTCGCCTCCTCTACCGCAACGGCATAGTTGCCAGCGGCAAGCCCGGGGTGCCGGTCGTCGTTGTCGGCAACATCAGCGTCGGTGGATCCGGCAAGACGCCGCTGGTCATCGCCCTTGCCCGCAGGTTCAAGCGCGCCGGCCAAAACCCCGGCGTCCTGAGCTGCGGCTGGGGGCGCCGCGACCGCGACCTGAGGCTGCTGTCGCCCGGGATCGATGCCGATGGCGGGGACAGGGCCGGGCGGCGGCGAAACTGGCGCGAGTTTGGCGATGAGCCCCTGTTGATCAGCGAGGAGGCCCAGGTTCCGGTAGCCGTCGGGCGGGACCGGCGGAGGGCGGCGGAAAAGCTCATTGCCGACTGCGGCTGTAATCTCATCATCGCCGACGACGGCCTGCAGCACTACGCCCTGGAGCGTGACCTCGAGATCGCCCTTGTCGGAAGCAGCCATGGCAACGGCTGGCCGCTGCCGGCGGGGCCTTTGCGCGAGCTTCCCCGTCGCCTCGACAGCGTCGATATCATCGTCAGCGAAGCCACGGCCGAAGAGTCGCCCAAGGTACCCTCCTTTGTCTGCCAGCCTCGCCTTAAGGGCGTCAGGCCACTGGCCGGCGATGCCCTCGCGCCCCTGGCCGACTTTGCCGGGACGCGCGTTCACGCCGTCGCCGGTATCGCCCGCCCCAGCCGTTTTTTCGACAGTTTGAGGCGGGCGGGCCTGGAGGTCATCGAACACCCCTTTCCCGACCACCACCCCTTTGTGGCTGAGGATTTCGCCTTTGCCGTCGATCAGGATCTGCCGGTCTGGGTCACGCAGAAGGACGCTGTCAAAATGCGATCGATGAAGCTGGGCTGCCGGGTTTTCGTCGCCGTTCTCGAACTCGAACTGCCCGAGGCCCTCTGGACTTCCATCTGCCAGCGCCTCCATATGGAGCCCTCGGAGGTGCATCCGGGCCGGTGAAAGCCCGCCCTTTTGTCGTTGTCATCCCGGCCCGTCTCGAGGCCGAGCGGCTTCCGGGCAAACCGCTGCTGCTGCTCGCGGGCCTGCCTCTGGTCGAGCACTGCCGGCGGCGCGCCGTCCTCGCCGCCGGCGCGGACTCGGTCTGGGTCGCCACTCACAGCGACGAGATCGCCGAGGCCGTGCGGGCTTTCGGCGGTCAGGTTGCCATGACGGCCAGCGGCCACTCCAGCGGCACCGAGCGCATCGCTGAAGTGGCGGCGGCTCAGGGTTGGGACGACGGCACTGTAGTCGTCAACCTCCAGGGCGACGAACCCCTCATGCCGCCCTCCTGGATTCAACAGGTGGCGGCGTCGCTGCAGGCCGATGCCGCCGCCGACATGGCGACAATCTGCCGCAAATTCGCCGACGAGGCTGAGTGGCGGCAGCCACAGGCCGTCAAAGTCGTCTGCGATGCCGCCGGCTACGCCCTTTACTTCAGCCGCGCGGCCATCCCCCAGGGCCCAGACCTGCCGCTGTCGGCCCGCCTGCATCTCGGCCTCTACGCCTACCGTCCGTCGCTGCTGGCCCGCTGGCATGAGTTGCCGCCGGCGGATATCGAGCGCCAGGAGCGCCTGGAGCAGTTGCGGGCCCTGGCGGCGGGAGTGCGCATCCGTGTCGACGAGGTCGAGGGCGGCGAGGCAGGCGGGGTCGACACGGCGGCGGATCTCGCCCGCCTCGAGTGGCTCTGCGCCGACAACCCGTCCCTGGTCGCCGACATCCTGAGCCCGCAGCCATGACCGATCGATCTGTCGAAAGGGCCCCGGGTCCGCCGGTATTCACCGTCTCCGAGATCAACGCCGCCGCCGCCGAACTCCTGACCCAGGCTTTTGGCGATATCGCCGTCGAGGGAGAGATCTCGCGTATGACGAGGGCCGCCTCCGGCCACTGGTACTTTGACCTGGCCGATGAACACGCGTGGATTTCCTCTGTCATGTTCCGCGGCGACAACTCCAGGGTCGGCTTCGCGGCCGAGGTCGGCACTCTCGTCTGCGCCCGGGGGCGCCTCGATCTCTACGCCCCCCGGGGTCAGTACCAGTTTGTCGTCAACCGCATGGAGGAGGCGGGAGCCGGCGCCCTGTCCCGACGCTTCGAGGAGTTGAAGAAAAAACTTCAGGCCGAGGGCCTGTTCGCCGCTGAGCGCAAGCGGCCGCTGCCGCCCTGTGCCCGCCGCCTGGGGGTGTTGACGTCGCCGAGCGGCGCGGCTCTGCAGGATGTGCTGCGGGTGTTGCGGCGGCGTGACCCGGGGGCCGAAGTCGTCCTCTATCCCATCCCGGTTCAGGGCGCCGGCGCCGATCGGCAGATCGTCGCCGCCCTCGAGACGGCGGGGCGGCGCGACGACGGCTGCGACCTGTTGCTGTTGGTGCGCGGCGGCGGCTCCGCCGAAGATCTCTCCTGCTTCAACTCCGAGGCCCTGGTGCGGGCCATAGCCGCCTGCCCTCTGCCGATTGTCAGCGGCATCGGCCACGAGATCGACTTCACCCTGGCCGATTTTGTCGCCGACTACCGCGCGCCGACGCCCTCGGCCGCAGCCGAGGTCGCCTCGATCGACCGCGACGAGTTGCAGAGAGGCGTCCGGCAGCAGGTCGAGCGCATGCAGTACAGTCTCGATCTCGCCGTCGCCAACCGCGCCGAGCGGCTGCAGGCCCTGGAAAAGCGGCTGCAGGCGCAGAGGCCCGACCGCGTTCTCGCCCGCTGGCGAGAGCAGTTGCAAGCGCTGCTTCTGCGGGCCCGGCAGACACTGCGCCGGGAGCATCTTCGCCTCGCCGGCATGCGCAATGGCACTCTGTCGCGGGTCGAGCGCATGCAGCACAGCCTCGATCTCGCCGTCGCCAACCGCGCCGAGCGGCTGCAGGCTCTGGAAAAGCGACTGCGGGCGCAGAGGCCCGACCGTGTTCTCGCCCGCTGGCGCGAGCAGTTGCAAGTTCTGCTTCTGCGGGCCCGGCAGGCACTGCGCCGGGAGCAGCTTCGCCTCGCCGGCATGCGCAATGGCACTCTGTCGTTCGAGCGGCGGCTGCAACAGGCGGTGACCTGGCGCTGCGGTCGGCTGCGCGAACGCCTTGAACGGGCCGAGGCCAGTCTGCGGCTGCTGGATCAGGATTCGGTGCTGAAACGGGGTTTCGCCGTGGCCCGTGACGCCTCCGGCCATATTCTGCGCGATGCGGCCAAGGTGGCGGTCGGCGCCCCGATTCAGGTCACCCTGGAGCGCGGCTCCCTCGACGCCCTTGTCGAGGGCAGGCGCAGCGGCAGAGAGAAGTAGCCGTTTGGGGGCTCAGGCAGGCTTTGTCTTGCCTTTCTTCGAGCCCGGTTCCACCGGTGCCGGCGAGCATTCCCCGGCCCCCGCGTGCTCGCATTTGGGGGCGAAGGGCAGCAGCAGAATCAGTTGATCCTCGACGAGATCGGCCAGGGTTGTCTGGCCGTGGCGGTCGAGCATGATGGCGTCTTTGCCGGCGCCCATGCGGTCGAATTCGGCGGCTGAGGCGATCAGCGAGAGCCGGTACTTTTCCTGCAGAGGCAGGCTGATGGAGGCGAGACAGCGCTGGCACAGCAGCGGCAGCGAGCCTTCGATTTCGATCTCGGCCGTCCAGTCGCCGCCGCGACCGCCTTTGACAAAATGCACCCGAACGGCGATCTGGCCGCTGTCGCCGCCGCGGTCGAGCCGCGGCAGCAGGCGCGAAAAGTCGGCGGCCGCCACACGCGCCCCGACAGGCTCGCCGGAGGCGGCGAAAATCCCGGGATTCAGGGGCGCATGCACGGACAGGGACAGGCTCTTGCCTGCGTCTGGAGTTGCGGATCTCATGAGGGTCTGGTCGCACCAGGGAGTGAAGAGCGGAGCGGGGCTCCTGAGTTTTCGATGACTACTTATTATATTATCGACGATTTTATCGACAGGGGATTTGTTCATCTGATTTCAAGTCGCTTCAATGCTCCTGCGCTCTTTCTTTTTCTCTTTTGCTACTTCTTCCTACCTGCCCGCTGTGGCTTGAAGGAGCTGGGAATCAGTTTTCCGGATGCTTCGAACACCAGCTCCATAACCTCCGAGTGGAATCTTGCATGACTCATCTCCAAGTTCCCCGTATGCTTCAGGCATCAGAGCCCATCAACGACATCATTTTGTGTTCCGTCAGTCTGCGAGTTTAGCGGCTACATCAATTATCAGCCAACTAAGCTGATCCAAAACATGGTCCAGACTTGTTTCCGTAAAATCGCCCTCTCCATAAAGCTCTTGAAAGTTCTCCCGGAAATGCTCTAGCCAGTTGTGAGTATGTATAAAAAGGTCGGAATCATTACTAAATTCATTGATTCCCTTCTGAAGTGCTTTATTGAAAGTTCTCTTCTCCTCGACGGCCTGCTGGAGTTTTTCCTTGAATTCATTGATATTGAAATCTTCTATCGACGACCCTTCCCGGGGATTCGGGAAGTCAAGGATTTTTCCTGCAGTTCTCCCATCAACTGAACCCATCCACCCGGCCTGGAATGCCTTGGATGCAGGAGGGTCGCCAGCAACCAAAAAGCCAACAACAATTTCCTTGGAGTTCTCCTGAGATGGCGAATCGGGTGTTTCGATACTTCCCCTGAGAGAAACCTGGCTGCCAACTTTCAATTGCTTCTGTGCGAACGTTGCCCACGGACGGCCCCCCGGTCGATTGTAGGCGGCAATGTCGTGCCGTTCCGTAACTTCCTTTTCCAGGCCCATGTGTACGGTCTCAAGCACAAAGCGACAGACCGCATTGCCGTCTGTCGTGTGAGAAGTCTGGGGCGGTTCAATGATTTGTCCAGAAAGGTCAACTCTATTTTTCATTCAAATTTCCTCAATGCTGTGTTGTGAAGGGGCTTCCGCCGCCGGACGGGAGCCCATCCGGTTTTCCCCTGGGAGGCAAATCCGGTTCGGGCATCCTGCTCTTTGTATGGGCGGCAGTCGTTTCAGTATACAGAAAAGTTCCTCCGACGGGACTGCGAGTCTCAGGGGGTGAAGGTCGCGTGGGAGGCGGAGCGGGACTCACGTTTTCGTGGCTGTGATTGTCGACAATTTCGTCGTCGGGGGAGCGGCAGCTTGCAACAGATTTCGTCTCCTTGAGCGTCGAGGCTATGCAAGGACCCCGCTTTTTGTTAAAATCCTTATTCCGACAGATTTTCACACTTCCGGCCCTGCCGTCGTCCGTCGCCATGCCTCTGAGCTTTCCGCCACCGCTGTTTTCCATGATTTTCTGCTCCCCTCCGCCGAGAACCGACAGGCTTTGCCCGGGATGGGTTGCCTTTTGATGAGCGCTGAACTGGATGTCGAAAGCCAGAGTCGTCTGGTCGCCTCCCTGGCTTCGGGGGCTTGGGCCGGCGAGGGCGACCCGGCTGAGGTGGTGGAGACCCATGTGTCCTGGGTGCTGCTGACCCCGGAGTGCGCCTACAAGATCAAAAAGGCCCTGAAATTTCCCTTCCTCGACTTTTCGACGCTGCAGCGTCGGCGTTTTTGCTGTTCCGAAGAAGTTCGCCTCAACAGCCGCCTCGCTCCCGGTATCTATAAAGAGGCCGTCGCCATAGGGGGGTCTGTGGATGAGCCCGGACTGGGCGCTGCGCCGGCGATCGAGTACGCCGTCAGCATGAAGCGCTTCCCGGCCGAAGACCGGCTCGATGAAGTGCTGGCGCGCACGGGCCTGCGTCACGGGCAATTGCGCGCTTTCGCCTGGAAGCTGCACGAATGCCAGCGGCAGGCGGCGGTCGCCTCGGTTGATTCGCCGTACGGATCCGTTGCCGACCTGCGCGTGCAGCACTTTGACAACTTTGCCGAGATCTCCCCCTGTTGCCGGGACGCTTCGGCGGCCCTGCTGGAAGAGATTCGCCTCTACAGCGAACAGGCCTTTGCCCGCCTGGCGCCGGTCATGGAGGGGCGCAGGGCTGCGGGAAAAATCCGCGAGGGGCACGGCGACCTCCATCTCGGCAACCTGCTGCTCCACGAAGGCGAAATCGCCGCCTTCGACTGCATTGAATTCAACCCTTCCCTCAGCTGGATCGACGGAGCCTCCGACCTCGCCTTCATGGTCATGGACCTGCGCCATCGCCGGCAGCCCCAACTCGCCCGTACCCTGCTGTCGTCTTGGGCGGAGGCCTCGGGCGACTACGGGGCCCTGGCCGTCATGCGCCTCTATCTGGTGTACCGCGCCCTGGTGCGGGCCAAGATCGACTGCATTCGCCGGCGTCAGGTCGAGGACGAGGACGAGGCCAGGAAGCTTGCCGCCTCCATGACCGGCTATCTGCAACTGGCCGCGGATTTTATCGACGAGAGCGGCCGCGGCCCGCTGATTCTCATGCACGGCCCCTCGGGCTGCGGTAAAAGCTATTGCTCATCGCGGCTGGTCTCGGCCCTGGGGGCGATGCGGCTCCGCTCCGATCTCGAGCGCCGGCGCCTGCCGGCCGAACAGTTCGCCGGGGGGCTTTACAGCGCTCCGGCCATTGACGCCAACTACCGCCGTCTGATCGAGCTGGCAGAGACCGTGATCGACAGCGGCTGGCCGGTCATCGTCGATGCAACCTTCCTCAACCTGCGCCATCGCAAGGAGTTTCGCGATTTCGCAGCCAGGGCCGGCGTCCCCCTGTGCCTGCTGTCCCTGACCGCCAGCCGCGAAACCATCCGCCGCCGCCTCGATCAGCGGGCGCTCTCCCAGCACCGGGTGTCCGAAGCCTTCTACAACACCTACGAGATGCAGCAGAGCCTGCTTGAGCCCCTGACCGCCGATGAGCCCTTTGTCGAAATCGACACCGAGAGCGAAGCCGATACCGCCAGCCTGGTCGCCGCCGTTCAAAGGGCCATGGGAGCCGGCGCCGCCGGCGAATCTGCCGTCCAGTCTTCAGCCACAAGCTAGCTTATGCCGCTGCCGCCCCTGCTTGAAGAGCGCCTGTCGCTGCCGCTGATCGTGGCGCCCATGTTTCTCGTCTCTGGCCCCGAGCTGGTCATCGCCGCCTGTCAGGGAGGCGTGGTCGGCTCCTTTCCCTCGATCAACGCCCGCCCGGCTGCGACACTGGAAGACTGGATCAGGCGCATCGAGCGCGAACTGGCCGAATGGGACCAGAGCCATCCCGGCCAGCCGGCGGCCCCTTTTGCCGTCAATCTGATCGTCCACCGCTCAAACAGCCGTTTCGAGGAGGACGCCGAGGCGGTGATTCGCCACCAGGTGCCGCTGGTGCTGACCAGCGTCGGCCATCCCGGCGAGACCGTCTCCCGGGTTCACGACTACGGCGGCCTGGTCTTTCACGACGTCATCAGCATCCGCCATGCGCGCAAGGCCGTGGAAGCTGGAGTCGACGGCCTGATTCTGGTGTGCGCCGGCGCCGGAGGTCACGCCGGCGATCAGAGCCCCTTCGCCTTCGTCCAGCAGGTGCGGGATTTTTGGGACGGCCCCCTGGTGCTGTCGGGCTCTCTGTCGGATGGCCGCTCAATCCGCGCAGCCCAGGTGCTCGGAGCCGATCTGGCCTACATGGGGACGCGTTTCATCGCCTCGCGCGAAGCGGCTGCAGCCGATGACTACAAGCAGATGATCGTCGATGCCACGGCCGCCGACATCCTCTACACCAGAGCCTTTTCCGGCATGAACGCCGCCTTTCTCGCCCCCAGCATCGAGCGGGCGGGTTTCGATCCGCAAAACCTGCCCGAGGGAGGGCCGGCCGACCTGTCCGAGGTGGCGCGCGAAGACGTCAAGGTATGGAAAGACATCTGGAGCGCCGGCCAGGGAGTCGGCTCGATCAGGGACGTGCCCTCGGTGGCCGGTCTGGTGCAGCGGCTCGCCAGAGAATACCAGAGTTGCCGCCTCCCAGGATGAAGCAGCAGAGGCTATGGGGACGGGCATGGCGCTGATCACGCTGGCGTCGACTTCGGTCTACCGCCGTCGGCAGCTTGAGACCCTGGGCCTGGAGGTCAATTACTGCGCGCCGCGCTGCGAGGAGGCGGAAGTCGCCGGCGAGGGTCCGCTCGATCGCTGTCTGCGCCTGGCGCGCGAGAAGGCCGAGAGCGTCTGGGGGGAGCTTGCAGGCATCGTCATCGCCGCCGATCAGGTCGCCTGCCTCGGGCATCAGCTACTGGGCAAGCCCGGCACGGTCGAGCGCGCCCGCACCCAGTTGCTCGCGCTCTCGGACCAGAGAGTCGAATTCTTCAGCGCCCTCGCTGTCGGCGATTGCCAGAAACGGACTCTCGATGTCCGCATGGAACTGACGACCGTGCATTTCCGCCCCTTCAGCGAGTCTGAAGTCGATAATTACCTTGAGCGCGAGCCGGCTCTGGACTGCGTCGGCGCCTTCAAATCCGAAGGCCTCGGTATCGTCCTGTGCCGGCGCATCGACAGCCGCGATCCCACGGCTCTGGTCGGGCTGCCCCTGATTCTGGTCGGCGAGATGCTGGCCGAGGTCGGCATTCAGGTGCTGGCCGCCAGCGAATGATCGCCCCCGAATGATCATTGTTTTGCAGAGAGTCTCGCGCGCATCGGTGCGGGTCGAGGGAAGGGCATGCGGCGCCATAGCCGCTGGAGTTCTCGCAATGCTCGCCTTTGAACGGGGCGACGGCGATGGCCAGGTCGCCCCCCTGATCGACCGCCTGCTCAGCTGCCGCCTGTTTGACGATGGCAGCGGCCGCCTCGGCCTGAGTCTGCGCGACCTCGAGCAGGCGGGCCTGCTGTTGGTGCCGCAGTTCACCCTGGCAGCGGACACCGCCAAGGGCAACCGCCCCAATTTTTCACCGGCGCTGGAGCCTCAGGCGGCTTCCCGGCTGTTTGAGCTGGCGTTGGCGGAGGCGCGCTCCCGCCTGCCGGACAGGACAGTGGCCAGCGGTGTTTTCGGCGCCCGCATGGAAGTCGAATCGATCAACGAGGGCCCGGTGACCCTGATTTACCGCAGCGGCTAGACGGGGGCGATGGGGGCGGGGGCGGACCTCAGATCAGCGAGCGGGAATTTCCTGTAGTTGCGCCCTCCTGCAGCGCCCGGCAGCGGTCGTAAAATTCGAGGGCGCTCTCATCACAGTAGACATCCCGCGGTCGCAGCGGCCGCTCCAGCGCCAGGTCCCGGGCGTTGCGGCAGCGGCTCAGCGCCACATAGGCCTGGCCGGCGCTGAAGGCGCCGCCCTCGAGGTTGAGGATGGCGCGGTCGAGGGTGCGCCCCTGGGCCTTGTGCACCGTCAGGGCCCAGGCCAGAATCAGCGGAAACTGCATATAGCGGCCCACGGATTCGGCGACGATTTTGCCCTCCTCGTCGTCGAAGCGGTGCTCGATGATATCCCAGGTCTCGCGTTCGACGTCAAACTCCAGGCCGCTCTCGCGCAGCCGCACCCGGATCGCCTCAGGATTCTGCCTCAGGCTCGCCACCGTGGCCAGGGTGCCGTTCTGCCAGCGCCGGTTTTCGCCGCTGTCGTTTTTGATGAAGATGACCTGAGCCTCCTCCTTCAGCACCAGCCTCTGCGGCGCCGGCAGGCGGTCGTCCCTGAAGTCGGCGCACTTGCCTTCGGCCCTGCCGATAAAACAGCAGACGGGGCCGCTCAGGGCCCGCAGGCGACTGTCGTTTTCGCGGTTGGCCGTGTCGTTGCGGCCGGTGAGGATGACGGCGCCCTGCTGTCTCACTTTCTTCAGGTGCTGAGGGTGGCCGAGAAGCTGGTTGAACTGTTCGATTTCCCGGCTTCCCTGACCGGTACGGATGCGCCCGAGCATGGCGAAAAACTCCTGGCCTTTGGTATCGTGGGCGACATAGCGCCGCGGCGTTTTGAGCTCGAAAAAACTCAGGCGGCCTTGGTCGAGCGCCTGGCCGATGGCCCGGGAATGAAAGAAGAAAAAGCCTTGCCGGTAGAGCTCGCCAAACAGCTGGCTCTCTCCTCCCTTGCCGGCGATGGGGGGCAGCTGGAAGATATCGCCGACGAGCAGCAGCTGGACGCCGCCAAAGGGCAGGAGGTGCCGGCTGCGGTTCCTGCGCAGGGAGGCGTCGATCGCATCCATGATGTCGGCCCGCACCATGGAGACTTCGTCGATGATGAGAAGCTGCAGTTTCTGCATGAGTTCCTTTTTGCGGCTGAGGCTCCGCACCTTGCGCGGTTTTTCGCCGAGAAAGCAGCGTTGGTCGGGGTCAAAGGGTAGCAGCGGAAAAAGGAAAAAAGAGTGAATCGTCGAACCGCCGGCGCGAATCGCCGCCGTCCCGGTGGGGGCCAGAATCACGGTTTCCAGCGGCAGGGCCCGGCGGCCGGCTTCGCTGCTCAGGTATTCGATCAGGGTGGTCTTGCCGGTGCCGGCACCGCCTGTGGCCAGCACCACCCGGTCGCCGCGGTTGAGGGCCTCGACGATGCCGCTGTACTCGCCGCTGTCGATGGCCGTCGGGGCAGGATTCGAGTCGGTCCTCATCGCGTCCCCTTCAGGCAGGAGTAGAGGTTGTCGGCATTCCGCCGCATCAAATCGAAGTAAAGCCTGGGCCCGGGCGTCATTCCCCGGGTTCCCAGGGGGTCGAAAACGCCGGTGCGCACCTTGGTGCCGGCGACGAGTGCGCCTGTCAGGCGGGAGCCGGCGGGCGGAGGCTCGAGTACGCAGATTTCGGGGTGGTGGCGCAACTGCCGGCGCAACTGGCGAATTCGCAGGGCGCTGGGCGCGACTTCTTCATGCCCGCTGATGTAGCCTTCAACTTTGAGGCTGAAGCGATAGGCAAAGTAGAGCAGGAAATTGTGCGTCAGCATGACGGACCTTGTCGGCAGCCTGGCCAGCAGCCGGTGCGTCTCCTCGGTCAGGCTGTCGAGCTGGCTCTGCACCGTCAGGCCATTGACACGGTAGAGGGCGGCGTTGGCCGGATCCGCGGCGGCCAGGGTGCGGACCATGGCCTGCACCATGGCGGCGGCGTTCTGCGGGTCGAGCCAGAGGTGCGGGTCGAAGTCGGGAACTTCATGTTCGTGGTCTCCATCGGGGTTGAAGCCGTCTTCATCGTCCGGGCCGGTCAGCCGCGTGACGCCGGTCGCCTGACTCAGGGTGACCAACCGCCCTTCGGACGCCAGACGCAGCAGAGGAGTCCTGAATGAAGTTTCCAAGGCGCCGCCGACCCAGAAAACCAGGGCGGCACGACTCAGCAGGCGCGCATCCGACGGGCGCATCTGGTAGTGGTGCGGCGACTGGCTCCCTTCGATCAGCAGGCCCGGTTGGCCGACCCCTTCCATGACAGCGGCCAGCAGGGAATGAATCGGCCTGATGGTGGCTACCACCTGCAGCGCTCCGCCTGTCTGGGCCCGAGTGCCGCTGGCTGCCGTCAGGCACAGCGATAGCAGGGATACGGCGAGGAGCGGCCGCATGCGGGTTGGAGTCATGGAAAGGAATCTCTGAATAGGAATTTACTTAAGTCTATAATAATAAATCACGCCTCGTCTACTCCCATCATGCGGGCGAGCGCAGGCAGAACTTCTCTGCTTCCTCAGCCCCCGGAGACGCCCCGGGGCCATCCCTGAATCGCCCCTGGCAGCGGCCGCCCCCAGCTCAATACACGGAAAAACCCTCTAATGGAATCGGGCGCCCAACCCCTGCTTGAAGCCACTGGCCTCGGCGTACGCCGTGGGAGTCGCTGGCTGATTCGCTCAATTGACCTCAGTGTCGGCCGCGGCGAGATCGTCACCCTGATCGGCCCCAACGGCGGCGGCAAAACCACGCTGGCCCAGTGCCTGGCCGGCGTGACAGCGGCCGACGAGGGCTCGGTGCGGCGGGCGCCGGATACAGAGGTCGGTTACGTGCCCCAGCGGTTGGCGGTCCATCCCGCCATGCCGATCAGGGTGCGGCGGCTTCTGACCCTGCGCCGGGCTCACAGCCGCCAGGCGGTGGAGGCGGCCCTGGATCAGGTCGGCATCGGCCACCTCGCCGAGCGCTCCCTCCAGAGTTTGTCCGGCGGCGAGTTTCAACGCGCTCTGCTGGCACGGGTTCTCGTCGGTGGGCCGCCGCCGCTGCTGATTCTCGACGAGCCGGCTCAGGGAGTCGATTTCACCGGCGAGATCGCCCTCTACCGGCTGATCGGCGAAATTCGCAGCCAGTCAGGTTGTGGCATCCTGCTGGTTTCACACGATCTCCACCTGGTCATGGGGCAGACAGACAGGGTCATCTGTCTCAACGGCCACATCTGCTGTTCCGGTCTGCCCGAGTCGGTGGCGGCCCACCCGGAGTACCGCCGGCTTTTCGGCGACCACGGCAGTGGGGATCTGGCCGTCTACCAACATCATCACGACCACCGCCACCTGCCGGACGGCCGCGCCGTGGGCCTGGATCAGGAAGGGGACAAACCTGGCTGATGGAACCCTTTTTCATCCATGCCCTCGCCGCCGCCCTCGGGGTGGCCCTCGTCGCCGGACCCCTCGGCTGTTTCGTCGTCTGGCGCCGCCTGGCCTACTTTGGCGACACCCTGGCTCACTCGGCGCTCCTGGGCGTGGCCCTGGCGGTGCTGATCGATTTTGAGCCTGCGACCGGCGTCTTCATCGCCGCCGCCGGCATTTCGCTGCTGTTGCTGCTGCTGCAGCGGCGCTCGCTCCTGGCCAACGACACCCTGCTCGCCATCCTCGCCCACTCGACCCTGGCCCTGGGGCTGATTCTGCTCGCACTCCTGAGCTGGGGCGGCGCCGATCTGTTCGGCTACCTCTTTGGCGACATCCTGGCGGTAACCCGGCGGGATCTGATGTTTATCTACGGCGGCGGCGGCCTGGTGCTGGCCGTTCTGGCGCTTTTCTGGCGCCCTCTGCTGGTGGCCACGGTCAGCCCCGAAATCGCGGCGGCCGAAAACCTCCGACCCGAGCGCTCGAGACTGCTGTTGACGCTGCTTCTTGCCGTCGTCGTCGCCATGGCGATCAAGGTGGTCGGCATCTTCCTCATCACCTCCCTGCTGATCATCCCCGCCGCCGCCGCCCGCCGCTTTGCTTCGGGGCCCGAACAGATGGCGTCCATCGCCGCCCTGATCGGCTGCCTCGCCTCGGTTGCGGGGTTGTCGGCGTCTTACTTCGTTGACCTGCCCGCCGGGCCGACCATTGTTCTCGCGGCCATGCTGCTCTTTCTCCTCAGCCTCGTCCGCCGCGTCCACAGCTAGCCCGGCCGCTGCTACTCCTCTCCGCCGCGCCCCCTACTTGACGGCGATGATGTAGGCGATCCAGGTGGCGTAGTCTTCCGCCTCTTCCGTCTCCTTGTAATGATCCGTGGCCTGGCCCTGATCATCGAACATCTGCCGGTAGACCAGGGTCTGGCGAAAACCGACCTCCTCCAGCAGCTCGCGGATCTCGCGTGCGCCCCAGAGCCGCCAGTGATAGGAAAAGGCCGGCTCGATCTTCGAGCGGTCGGGAAAGCGAAAATGGATGTGACACTGCATCTCGTAGGTTACGGCGTTGTACTGCGCCTGGTCCCAGACGTAGGTAAATTTGCCGATGCCGTCATCCTCAAGGACGCGTTTTTCCTGCTGGATGGAATGCATTTCCTTGCCACCGCAGGCATCGAGGAAGAGGATGCCGTCCTTTTCGAGACATTGGAGGGCGCGGCTGAAATACTCTTTCATGGTCGACCGCTCCAGCAGAATCCAGTAGCTGAAATTCAGCGCCTGAATGAAGTCGACGGGCTCGTCCAGCGGCGCCTCGAGTACACTCAGCGGCAGCAGCCGCAACCGCTTCCTCTGGCCGGCGCTCAGGGCCGGCAGCAACTTGTCGGCAGCCCATTGCAGCGGTTCTCTGTCGACGTCGAGTCCGAGGGCGCGGTGCTCCTCGCCGCGCCTGACCCACTCGCAGCAGGACAGGGCCGTGCCGCAGAAATCCTCACGCATCGACAGGGGGGCGCGGCCGCGGAGGTCGCGGAAGGTGCGGGCCATGAAATCGAGTTCGAACTCGGGGTTCTGCACCGCCAGCTGATAGAGGCGGTAGCGGTCGGCGCGATCGGCGAGGCGATGGCGCCGTCGGGGCACAGGGCTGGCGGCGGCGGATTGCGCTTTCAACTTTTGAAGCGGATGCCGCGGTGCAGCAGGGTCAGGGCGGTGGCCGCGAAAGCCAGCAGAAAGAAGAACAGCAGGGCCAGGGACTGGCCGATGCCGATGTCGCTGCTGCCGAGAAAGGCGTAGCGCAGACCGCTGATGATGTAGAGCACCGGATTGAACAGCGACAACTGGCGCCAGAAGTCGGGTAGCAGGTCGATCGAGTAGAAGACGCCGCCGAGATAGATCAGGGGGGTCAGGATGAAGGTCGAGACGATGGTCAGATCGTCAAAGCTCTCGCCGAGGATGCCGTTGATCAGGCCGCAGGTGCCGAAGAGGGCCGAGGCCAGGGCCACGACCAGGACGGCGATCAGCGGGTGGGCGACCTCGATGGGCGTGAAAAACCAGGCGACGAGGAAAATCAGGGAGCCGACGAGGAAGCCGCGTATCATGCCGCCGAGCACCAGGCCCGAGTAGATGACGCTGGTGTGGAGGGGGGCGACGAGAATTTCGTCGATGCTGCGCATGAATTTGTCGCCGTAAAACGAAAAGGCCACGCTCATGTAGGAATCGAGAATGACGCCGATCATGACGACGCCGGGGATGATGTAGGCGATATAGGCGTGGCCGTCGAGGGGGCCGATGCGCGAACCGATCAGGGCGCCGAAGATCGTCATGTAGAGGAAGCCGTTGACCACTGGCGGCACCAGGGTTTCGGCCCAGAATATGCGGATGTGCCTGATTTCGCGGCCGGTCAGCGATAGCAGGGCGAAAGCATTGAGGCGAATCAGGGCGCGCCGCGAACCGTCCAGGGGCCGCCGCAGCGGCGGCTCGCCGAGGAGTCCGGCGAAGGGAGCATCGGGCAACGGGGCCGCCCGCCGCGAAATTCTCTGGCCGGGCTCCAGGGACGGCCCGGGGGGCTTCGGCCTGTTGTCGGCATCCTGTGCCATCGGCTGCTCTGTTGCCGCCAGGGTGCGGGCTAGCTTTTGAAGCGGGTGCCGCGGCTCAGCATGGTCAGGGCGATGGCTGCAAAGATCACGCAGAACAGCGCGATGACGGCCAGGGAGCGGTAGACGTCAATATCGCTGACGCCGATGTAGCCGTAGCGCAGGCCATTAATCATATAGAGGACGGGGTTCAGTAGCGACAGGCTGCGCCAGAAGTCGGGCAACAACTCGATTGAGTAAAAAACGCCGCCGAGGTAAGTCAGGGGCGTCAGGACAAAGGTCGGAATCAGGCTGATTTCATCGAAGGAGTTGGCGAAGATGGCATTGATCAGGCCGCCGATCGAAAAGAGGACGGCGGTCAGGACCAAGATTGCCAGGGTCAGGCCGAAGTGGGAGATGGCGAGGTCCGTGAACAGCATGGATGCCAGGGTGACAAGGACACCGACCGTGCAGCCGCGGATGATGCCGCCGGTGATGAAACCGAGCATGATCGTCAGCGGCAGCACCGGAGCGACGCTGATTTCCTCGATGCTGCGGTGAAATTTGATGCTGAAAAAAGACGAGACCACGTTGGAGTAGGAGTGGACGATGACCGACATCATGACGATGCCGGGGACGATGAAATTGATGTAGGGCACCTGCTGGCCTTCGAGGACGCTGCCAATGCGGGGGCCGATGAGGGCGCCGAAGATCGTCATGTAGAGGAAGGCGTTGATGACGGGCGGGATCAGGGTCTGCGCCCAGATGCGGAAGATGCGGTTGACCTCGCGCGACACCAGGGCGCGGTAGGCGACCAGATTGATCATCAGCATGGAGCGGCCGCCGGCGTGCTGACCAGCCGGGGCGAGGAAAGAGCTGTCCGCCGCACCGGTAGGCGCTTTCCGGTTCAGGGCTCCATCTCCGGCGCTCATGAGGCCCTCCTTTTTCTCACTGCGGCTTTCTCTTTTGGCGCCTCGGCGGCAGCTTTCCTGTTCTGTTGCACGAGGTTGAGGAAAAAGGCCTCGAGGCGATTGCTCTTGTTGCGCATGCTGACGACTTCCAGACCCTGATCGCCGAGAGCGGCGAAGACCGGATTGAGCGACTGCCCCCGGGGCAGGGTCACCTCGATCTCGCCCCGAGTCTCTCCGGGCTTCATGTCGAGGCCCTCAATCGGCTTGGCCTGCTGTCCGGGTTTGAGATCGAGGATGAAGGTCTGGCCGGCGGCACGGCTCAGCATGTCCTTGACGCTGCCGCACTCGACAATGTTGCCGTGGTCGATGATGGCGACATTGCGGCACAGGCTTTCGGCTTCTTCGAGGTAGTGAGTCGTCAGGATGAGGGTGCTGCCGGCGCGGTTGGTCTGGCGCAGAAATTCCCAGATGTCCCGGCGCAGGGAGACGTCGACGCCGGCGGTCGGCTCGTCTAGAATCAGCAGGCGCGGCCGGTGAATCAGGGCGCGGATAATCAACAGACGCCGCTTCATGCCGCCGGACAGGCGCATGACCGGCATGCTGCGCTGATCCCAGAGCTCAAGGTGCTTGAGATACCAGTCGATGCGGTCACGGGCTTCGCCGGGCAGGATGCCGTAGTAGCCGGCCTGTTGCAGCAGTACCTGCCGCGCCGGCTCGAAGATGTTGAAGTTCATCTCCTGGGGCACCAGGCCGAGGCAGCTTTTGGCGAGCTCCTGATGGGTGCGCAGGTTGTGGCCGAAGATGAAGATATCCCCCTGATCGCGTCTGACGAGGGAGGCGACCATGTTGATCAGGGTCGACTTGCCGGCGCCGTTGGGCCCGAGCAGGGCGAAGAAATCTCCCTGATCCACATCGAGATCGATGCCCTTGAGCGCCTCTATCCGGCCCTGGCTGTATGTTTTCCGCAGGCCGCGGATGCTGAGAGCCTTTACTTTGTCGTCTTTCATTTGATATCCGGCTCAGGCCTCCCCGCTACTGTTGCCCTGCAGGGCCCGCAGGCCGGCGCGCATGCCGTCGGGGATCGGGGTCGGCCTGTTGCTGCTGCTATCGACGATGACATCGACGACATAACCCAGAGCCGACGGGTTTTCATCCCTTTCGCCAAAAATCGCCAGTTCGTAGCGGATGCTGGAGCGGCCCACATGGGCGACGCGCAGGCCACAGTCGACATTGCCGGGCCAGCCCAGGGGAGCGAGGAAGCGGCAGGAGCTCTCGACGCTGAGGGTGCGGTGGGCGCCGAGATCGAGATCGAAGCCACACTCAATCCGCCAGTAGTGCATGAGGGCGGTCTCAAAGAGGGTGTAGTAAAAGGCGTTGTTCAGGTGGCCGTAGGAGTCGTTGTCGATCCAGCGTGTCGGCACCTTCAGAAACCAGGGGAAATTCTGGCGCCGCTCGAGTTGGGCGGCTTCCCTGCTGCGGCTCTGGTCGTTGCTCATGGCTTTGTCAGTCGGTGGGAAATTGCTTGCGTTCAGGCTGCCACAAGGTCTCGCTGCCGCTCTCGGCACGGGCGAACACCCGCGCCAGCACAAAGAGCAGATCGGACAGGCGGTTGACGTAGGCGAGGGTCGCGGCGCCGACAGTTTCCACAGCCGCCAGGGCGGCGAGCGAGCGTTCGGCGCGGCGGCAGACAGTGCGGGCCAGGTGGCAGGCGCTGGTGGCGCGGCCGCCGGCCGGCAAGATGAACTCCTTGAGGTAGGGCAGGTCGGCGTTGAATTGATCGAGCACCTTCTCCAGCCATTCGCTGTGCTTTTCGCCGATCGCCCGGTAACTGCCGTCGGGCACGCAGAGCTCGCCGCCGAGATCGAACAGATGGTGCTGGACCTCGTGCAGAACCCTGGCAGCCAGGGGCGGCGCCTCGATCCCCTCGAAGTGAGCCAGCACCAGACCGATGACGCTGTTGAGCTCGTCGATGTCGCCGAAAGTCTGCACCCTCGGCGAATTTTTGGCCGTACGGCTGCCGTCGCCGAGACCGGTCTCGCCCTTGTCGCCCGTGCGGGTGTAGATCTTCGACAGTCGATGCCCCATCAGCTGCTCGCCCCCTCCTTTGCTCAGGCCTACTGTACCGAGACGAGGATGCGCCCGGTCAGGCTGCGTTCCATGAGGCGCGTGCAGGCTTGGGGCAAGTCGTCGAGGGAGACGGTGTCGGCTACAATGCTGTCGAGGCAGGTCGGGCGCAGCTCCGAGCCGAGCCGCAGCCACAGGCGCCGCACCAGTTCGCGCGGGATCTCGACCGAATTGACGCCGATCAGGGCGATGCCGCGCAGAATAAAGGGCATGACGGTGCTCTCCAGCTTGATGCCGGCGGCCAGGCCGATGGAGGCGATGCTGCCGCGGGGGTTGACGGTTCGCGTCAGCCAACCGAGCATGTCGCCGCCGAGGCTGTCGACGGCCCCTCCCCAGACGGCGTTGGCCAGGGGTTTGGAGTTGTCGATGCCGAGCTCGTCGGGGGCGACGACTTTGGCCGCACCCAGAGACTTCAGGTAATCGCTCTTGTCGGCCTTGCCGCTGACGGCGACGACCTCATAGCCGAGCCGGCTCAGCATATTGATCGAAAAGCCGCCGACGCCGCCGGTGGCGCCGTTGACCAGCATGGGGCCGAGACCGGGCTCCTGCCCCAGGGCTTCCATCCGCTCGATCGCGAGGGCGGCGGTGAAGCCGGCGGTGCCGAGAGTCATGGCCTCGC
This sequence comes from Candidatus Porifericomitales bacterium, assembly GCA_965237735.1. GTDB lineage: Bacteria > Pseudomonadota > Gammaproteobacteria > CBDEFV01 > CBDEFV01 > CBDEFV01. The sequence goes on from CBDEFV010000003.1 coordinate 94,682, forward strand.
TCAGGCTCAGGCCCGGCGGCAGGGGCACGACGATGTCGGCCGGCAGGCGCGCGTACTCGCTGTAGCCGCCGTCGAGGAACTCCGACAGGCTGCCGCCGCAGACCACGACTTCATCGCCGGCCTTGAATTCGGCGCTCGACGATTCGACGACGGTGCCGGCCAGATCGACGCCGGCGTTGAGCGGGAACTTGCGCAGGATGCGGCCTTTGCCGGTCACGGCGAGGGCATCCTTGAAATTGATGCCGGACCAGAGTACCCTGATGACGACATCGCCGGCAGTCAGTTCATCGATGGCCATTTCGGCGATGCCCGAGTCGACGCTGCGCCCGCCGTCCTCGGAGGTGATGCGCAGGGCTCTGAATCTAGCTGTCAATGGAAGCCTCCTGAAAAGTCGTGTAGCAGGGAAAAAACACCTGCGGCCGGCAGGCCGCTGCCGGGGGTCATTCTGAGGCGAAAGGACCGCTCAGCCGCCGCGCGAGCGCTTGATGTCTTCGTCCTGCGCCTGTCGGTGGATGCCGTAGATGACGATGCGGTGCTCGGTGACACTGTAACCCAACTCCTGGGCAATCTCCTGCAACCGTTTCTCGATGTTGATGTCCTTGAACTCCTCGACGCGGCCGCTCTTGATGCAGACGATGTGGTTGTGGTTGTCGCCCGGGTCGAGCTCGAAGATCGCCTGGCCGCTGGCGAAGTGGTGGCGGATGACAATACCGGCGTCTTCGAACTGCGTCAGAACGCGGTAAATCGTGGCGAAACTGATGTCCACACCCATCTTCAGCAGTGTCTGGTAGATCTCCTCAGCGCTCATGTGGTGCTGCTCGGCGCTTTCCAGCAGCCGCAGTATCTCCATGCGCGGGATCGTCACCTTGAGCCCGGCTTTTTTGATCTCTTGGGTGGGAGAGGATTTATGGAGAGAGGATACCACGGGGGCAGGGGGTTGCAGAAAACAGGACAGGCACGGCGGCCCCAAAAAGGGAGGGCGGGGATAGGCGCAAAGGGGTGCATGGCCTCCCGCCAATTGTAGAATTATACCCCTTTTTCAAGGGTCGTTCCCACGGGAGAGGGCGCCCCGACCCATCAGAGTGGCCCCGACGGGGGTAAATTTGACTATGCTTCCCTATCAACTATAATAGACTCTATGGTTCTTCAGGCAACGCCCTGCGCCTTGACGGCGAGGCCAGGCCATTGCCGGCCGCCGCTTTCCCCCCAGATCCCGATTGATGAAGCTCAGTTCCTTCGCCCGCAACGCCCGCCTGCTGTTGCTATTGCTACTGCTGGTCCCCCTCAGCGCCTGTGTCCGCGACATTCATCTGCGCCAGGGACTGACAATCGACGAAGAGCAGGTCGCCCGCCTTGAGCCGGGCTTCACCCGCAATCAGGTGCGGTTCATCCTCGGCGACCCCCCGGCCGAGAATCTGTTCAGTCCGGATCTGTGGCTCTACCCCTACCTCGACGGCGATCTCGGAGAAGTCCGCGAGCGCAGCTTCATCCGCCTGACCTTTGACGGCGAGCGGCTGCGCGACATCGCCGTGGAAAAGGTGCCGGCAGGGGCGCCGACTACGCCCTCCCAGTCCTCCCTCCTCCCCATCCCGCCGAGCTCATGAGAGCGGTTGAGTTTAACGAGCAGCCAGGCCAGCACAGCCTGAAGCCGCACCTCTATCCGCGGACGCTCGACAGCCTCGCCAGGTTTCAACCGTCCTCGGGCGATGAACGTCTCAGGCTCTACGAACGGGCGCGCCAGCTGCTGCGAAAGCGCGGCGCCGCCATCGTCGCCCACTACTACACCGACGAGAGCATCCAGCGGCTGGCCGAGGAGACCGGCGGCCATATCTCCGACTCCCTGGAGATGGCCCGCTTCGGCGCCGAGCACCCGGCCTCGACCCTGATTGTCGCCGGCGTCCGCTTCATGGGTGAGACCGCCAAAATTCTCAGCCCGGAAAAAACCGTGCTCATGCCGGAGCTCGAGGCCACCTGCTCGCTCGATGTCGGCTGCCCGCCCGATCAGTTCGGCCAGTTTTGCGCCGAGCACCCCGACCATGTGGCCGTCGTCTACGCCAACACCAGCGCGGCCGTTAAGGCCCAGGCCGACTGGGTCGTGACCTCGAGCATCGCCGTCGAGGTGGTGCGCCACCTCGACGAAGAGGGCAGGCGGGTGCTGTGGGCGCCGGACCGCCACCTCGGCCATCACATCGAGCGCCAGACCGGCGTCGAAATGGCCATTTGGGACGGAGCCTGCGTGGTTCACGAAGAGTTCAAGATCCAGGGTCTCGACAGGCTGCGCCGACAACACCCGGGCGCCGGCCTGCTGGTGCATCCCGAGTCACCCCACGAGATGAGGCTTGAGGCCGATGCCGTCGGTTCCACCTCCCAACTGATCGCCGCCGCCCAGTCCCTGCCTCACGACAAATTCATCGTGGCCACCGACAACGGCATCTTTTACAAAATGCGCCAGGCGGCGCCGGAAAAGGAATTTATCGCCGCCCCCACCGCCGGAGCCGGAGCCACCTGCCGCAGCTGCGCCCACTGCCCGTGGATGGCCATGAACGGCCTCGCCGGCCTGGTGCGGGCACTGGAAGGAGAAGCGGGCCATGAGATCAGGGTCGACCCCGACCTGGCGCAGCGCGCCCTGGTGCCGCTCGCCCGCATGCTCGAGTTCAGGGCGCGCTAGAGCCAGGCCCGGCGCCCCGCCGAAGGGCCTGGGCTCTGTTTGACAGGCGCTGCGGCGCTCGGCAGCTGGGGTCCTCGATTTCAGGCTTCAGCCGCAATTAAATGGGCCGCTTTTTCTGCTTTGGCCGTCTTTTCCGCCCGGCTGTCTTTATGCTGTAGCAGACATCCCGCTTCGACTCTCTTCCCGGGTGCCGTCGATTTTCCCGTCTTTACCAGTCTCTCCTTCCCATGACAGAAATTTTGATTGTCGGCAGTGGCCTCGGCGGTTACACCCTGGCGCGCGAACTGCGAAAACTTCTGCCGGAAGGCCCCCTTCGCATGATTACTTCGGACGGCGGCGAGTTTTACGCCAAACCCAAGCTGTCCAACGGCTTTGCTCTGGGGGGAGATGCCGAAGCCCTGATCAGCAAGTCGGCGGCGGACATGGCGGAGTCGCTGAAGATGGCGATCGATGCCCGCACCTCGGTCACATCAATCGACTGCGCGGGCCGCAGCCTGGAGGCCGATGGCCGCGATCTGTCCTGGAGCGCCCTCGCGCTCGCACTCGGCGCCTCCCAGCGACGCCTCGCCTTCACCGGCGACGCCGAGGACGAAGTCATGACGGTCAACTCCCTCGACGATTACCGCCACTTTCTCCGCCGCGTCGCCGATCTCAGGGAGCTGGTGCTGATCGGTTCCGGTCTGATCGGTTGCGAGTTCGCCAACGACCTGCTGAACGCGGGCAAGAGCGTACAGCTGGTCGCCCCCGACGACTGGCCCCTCCAGACCCTGGTGCCCGAAGGGGTGGGGCGCCTCCTGCAGCGGCAGCTCAGCGCCCTGGGCGCCGTCTGGCATCTGGGCACAACCGTTGCTTCCATCGACCGCGACGAGGGCAAACTCAGCTTCGGGCTGGCAAACGGCGAACGCATCGTCGCCGATGCCGCTCTCTCGGCTGCGGGCCTGGTGCCCAATACGGCCCTGGCCCTGGATGCGGGCATTCAATGCGGCAGTGGCCTGATCACCGATGCCCAGCTGGCGACTTCGGCCGAGGGGGTCTATGCAATTGGCGACTGCGCCGAAATTGACGGTTTGGTGCAACCCTATGTCATGCCGATCATGCACAGTGCCCGCGCCCTGGCGGCGACGCTCGCCGGCACTCCGATGGCCGTCCGCTTCCCCGTCATGCCAGTGATCGTCAAGACCCCGGCCTGCCCCGTCAGTGCCGTGGTTCCGTCGAAGGTCGAAGGGTCCTGGGAGTTGTCAGGCGACGAATCCGGCACGAAGGCGCTCTTTCGCACCCCCGAGGGCAGGCTTGCAGGCTTTGCCGTCGCGGGTGCAGCCAACAGCGAAAAGCGCGCTCTCGCCGAAGAGATGTCAAGCCAGTAACCGACTGGGATAAGGCTTCTGAAGGGGCCCGGAGCAGCGGTCGATCGCAAGAATGTGCCGCTTTTCTTTTTTTCTCTCGGTTTGGTGTTGTTTTTTCAGATTGGCGCAGCAAAAGCCTAAGCAATTATGCCGATTGTCGGCAAACATTAATTGAATGTAGCCTTTCGACGGTGAACAGGGGCCAAAAACGGTCGGCTCAGGCGTGACTTTTGCCCGGCTTTTTCCTATAATGAAATCGTCTTCAGGCAAGACCGCTGTCACGGCGGGCCAGGCGACGGAAATCAGGTCTCGGGGTTTTCCCGGGGCAGAATCGACTGGCCTCAAACCCACCGAGCCTTGGTCCTGGGGGCTGAGTTCGGCGGGGCGACTTGACAGAGGCTGGCTTTGTATTCAGAATATTGTTGATTCCAGGCCTCGGGTTTCGACAGCTTACCGAATGTGCGAGGGAGAACGCGGAAGTGATGGTGCCGCGCCCTCGCACTCTTTTATTTCTCAAATACGTAATGTGCGAGGGAGAACGCGGAAGTGATGGTGCCGCGCCCTCGCACTCTTTTATTTCTCAAATACGTAATGTGCGAGGGAGAACGCGGAAGTGATGGTGCCGCGCCCTCGCACTCTTTATTTCTCAAATACATAGGGTGGCCGCGAAATGCGGCCCGCCTGCAAGGCCTCCCCCGGTAAAAAACAATCGACGACGGGGCGCCAACGATTGCTTGACGCTCAGTGCCCGACCCGCAAGGGGCCTCTCGGCTTTGCGCCGGCGCTTCAGGGGTTCTGCCGCAGCAACAGGGTTCCGTCCTCCTGCCTCATCTCCAGTTGGCCGAGAAAAGACATGCCGAGAAGCACTGTATCGCTGTCCAGACCTGGATTGATGGAGGCCCGTACATCGCGCAGTTCGATGCCGCCGAGGGAGATGCGGTCGATGCTGGTGGCGTAGGCCCGGGCCGGGCCGTTGGCGGTCATGACATGCATGACGGAGCCGCGTTTCAGTTGAAAGCGATCGGCGAGACTCAGCGGCACCGCCACGAGGGTGGCGCCGGTGTCGAGCAGGAAACGCGCCTCTCGGCCATTGATGAAGCCGGTGGCGACATAGTGCCGGCGGTTGTTGCTCTGCAGCAGCACCTCCTGAGTGCCGTCGGCGGCCCGGGAGCTTTCGGGATCGGTGTTGGGGTTGCTCATGCCCTCAAGCAGGCCTTCAAACCACCAGGCCATGGCGATTAACAGCAGCAGCCAGAAGCCGAAAACCATGACCCTGCCGGCTTTGCGGGCCTGCTGTCGCTGCTGCTGATCAATCATGGTCCGGAGCTGAGAAGTGGGCTGGAAGCTTCGCCTCTGCGCCTCAACTGAGACTCAGCAGGTCGGGTCGCTGCCCGCGGTCTGTCCCCGGAGGCCGGGCTTTGCCGGCAGCCCGGGCCGGCAGCGCCAGTTTCATATGCCCGCCTTCGAACTCGACGGAGAGCTGCCGGAGAAAAGACATGCCGAGGAAGACCAGGCCGCTCCTGCGGTTGGGGTTGATCAGTGCCGGGATCTGCCACAACTCGATAGGGCCGAGCGAAATGTGCTCAATGACGGAGGCGTAGACCCACTGCTGGCCGTCGGCGGACAGGATACGCCGCCGCTCGCCGCGCTCAAGTCTGACGGCCTCGGCAATTTCCAGCGGCACCGAGACCTTGGTGGCGCCGGTGTCGATGAGAAAACGCACCCGCTCGCCGTTGATTGTGCCGGCAGCCAGAAATTGCCCGCGCTCGTTGCTGGCGATGGAGAGCTCGTCGGTCAGCATCCCCGAGAGCTGTTGCCGCCGAAGGTCCGACAGCAGCAAGGCCGATACGGAGCCCAGCAGGAAGGATGCCAGGCTGAAGCCGAGGATCGGCCAGAGACCGCGCGACCCCATTGCCATCACGAAAGAGCAGCCATGGAAGAAGGTCCTGTGATTCAGCCCCGTTCAAGGGTGAGGAGGCTGACGAGCTCGCGCCAGTCGCGGGCGATGCCGTCTGGCTTGATCGTCGCCGTCTCCAGGTGGTGTGCCTTGGTGACGCCTGTCATGATCAGCACGGTGGCGACGCCGGCATTGAGGCCGCAGCCGATGTCGGTCTCGAGGTTGTCGCCGACCATGACCGCCTGCTGCGGCTCGGCCCTGAGGCGGCTGAGGGCGATTTCGATGAAGGAGGCATGGGGTTTGCCCACGACTTCGGGGGTTTGGCCGCTGGCTCGTTCAAGGGCTGCCAGAGTCGCGCCGTTGCCGGGGATGATGCCGGCCCGGGAGGGGCCGTTGGCGTCGGCATTGGTGCCGATGAAGCGGGCTCCGGCGTGGAGCGCGAGGCAGGCGATGGCGAGCTTGTCAAAAGTCAGTTGGTAGTCGGTGCCGACGACGACGGCCGCGGGAGGCTCGCCGATCCCGCTCTCTTTCCAGTCTGCCGGCGGCTGCCACAGCAGGGCGCCGGACTCCTGCAGGGCCTGGATTAATCCCTCGCCGCCGATACAGAACACGGAGGCGGCGGCGACGCGCTCTGCGGCTACTGAGGCCGTAGAGAGAACCTGATCGGTGGTGGCGTCGATGCCGAGGCGCTGCAGCTTGGCGGCGGCGGCGGCCAGCGTCTCATTTGAGCGGTTGGTACAGAAAAGTATCTGCCGCCCGGCGAGGCGCAGTTGCTCAATACCGGCGGCAGCCCCGTCTATGGCTCGGTCCCCGCTCCAGACCGTGCCGTCGAGGTCAACGAGGACGGCGGAGCGTCGGTGCAGCGGTATGGGGGCGGGCTCTTGCAAAGCTGGCAGGGGAGGGACGGGTGCGGGCCTCTCGGGGAAAAGAAGCTAAGGGTTATTTTAACCAGCGGTTTCGCCCTCAGGGCTTCGCCATAGCGCCTGCGACGCTTGCCGGGCTCTAATGAGCGGCGATTTTCCGGTGGCGACAGGGGGACAGACCAGAGTGCGCCGACTGCTAAAGGGCCGGAATCCGGGCTCGGGTCGCCGTCCGCTCAAGGCCGCACCCAAGGGCTTACCGGGCTGTAATGAGCAGCGATTTTCCGGTGGCGGCAGGGGGAGCGGGCCAGGGGGCGCCGACTGCTAAAGGGCCGGAACCCGGGCTCGGGTCGCCGTCCGCTCAAGGCCGCGCTCAGGGGCTTGCCTGGCTGTAATAATCGGGGCTTGTATCCGTCCGGCCTCTGGCGCTAAGATTAGATTCCCAATGGGACAGAAAAACACTTGGCGGCGGGGTTTCTGTTCTGAGCCTCCAACACCCCGCCGCCAACTCTCCTGACACTCTGCCTTCCCCGAAACCTTAGTGGCGGGAGTTCTGCCTGAGCCTTCGCACTTCGTTTTGACTCCCCCTGCCGCCATTCTTTGGCGGCAGGAGTTCTCTGCTGACACTCCGCCCTCCCCGAAACCTTAGTGGCGGGAGTTCTGCCTGAGCCTTCGCACTTCGTTTTGACTCCCCCTGCCGCCATTCTTTGGCGGCAGGAGTTCTCTGCTGACACTCCGCCCTCCCCCGAAACCTTAGTGGCGGGAGTTCTGCCTGAGCCTTCGCACTTCGTTTTGACTCCATGGACGGGTTCAGACCCCCTGGACGGATTCAATTTCCGGCTCTGGAATAAAGTTGCTGCAAAAAATCAAATTCATCAGGGCAGAAGGCTTCGGCGGCGGGGTTTCTGCCCTGACCCTCCAATAGACCCCGCCGTCAACCCAAGCTCCAGAGCTGTGCTCCGAGGCAGTGCCGGGAAGAAAACCGACAGCGAAAAGAGCGCCCTGGCTCTACAATAAAAATGCTATCGGCTTTTGCCCCGGCGCGGCGAGCCAGCATCTTCTCCAACCAGAGGCGGGGGCCTGTTCCTGTTGCCAGAAAAACCTGAACTTAAAACAGCCGGACAGCCAGTCGAGCGACCGCTCGTCGGGCTCTTTGCAACCTGCCTCGTCAATTCCTGGCGCCCGGGCGTTGGTTTGGCCGCGGCCGAGCTGATCGGGCGCACCGGTTGCGAAGTGCGCCTGCCGCCCCAGACATGTTGTGGCCAGCCATCCTACAACAGCGGTGACGACGACAGCGCCCGCGAACTGGCTTTGAAAGTGGTCGAGGACTTCGCCGACTGCGATTATGTGGTCGTGCCCTCGGGGTCCTGCGCCGCCATGATCCGCCTCCACTACCCGACCCTGTTCGAGCCCGGGAGCGAGCGCGACCGGGTGGTCGAACTGGCCGGCCGCTGCCACGAACTCTTCAGCTTTCTCGTCGATGTCCGCGGCCTCAAGGACATAGACGCCGACTATCCGCAGAAAGTCGCCTACCACGACAGTTGTTCGGGCCTGCGTGAACTCGGCGTGCGTCGGGCCCCCCGGGCCCTGCTGGCGCAGGTTCGCGGCTGCGAGCTGCGGGAGATCGGAGACGGCGATGTCTGCTGCGGCTTTGGCGGGGTTTTCTGCGTCAAATACCCACAGATATCGACCCGCCTCGTCACTGACAAGATCGAAGCCATCCGCGACACCGGGGCGACGACTCTGGCGGGTGGCGACCTCGGCTGCCTGCTGAACATGGCGGGACGCGCGCTCCGCCTCGGAGTTCCGCTGCGCGTCTACCACGCCGCCGAGTTGCTGACGGGTGCAGACAAGCCCATAGGAGACTGATGCAGACCCGGGCGATTGAATTTCGCCGCGCCTCCGAGCGCGCCCTGGCCGATCCCGATCTGGTGCGGGCCCTCGGCAAAGTTGGCAGCGGCTTCGTCGACAAGCGCCGGCTGGCGGTCGAGGCCCTGCCGGAGTTCGATGAGATCCGCGAGGCCGCCGTCCGCATGAAAAACCGGGTGCTCGAGCATCTCGACTACTACCTCGAAGAGTACGAGAGGAATGTCAGTGCCCTCGGCGGCAAGGTTCACTGGGCCCTCGACGATGCCGAGGCGCGGGCGCTGATCACCAGCATCTGCCGCTCTTCGGGCGTTGAGTTGCTGGTCAAGGGGAAGTCCATGGTTTCCGAGGAGATCACCCTCAACCCGGCCCTGATCAGGGCCGGCATCAAGGTGGTCGAAACCGACCTCGGCGAGTACATCCTGCAGCTGGCCGAGGAGCCGCCGAGCCACATCATCGCGCCGGCGATTCACAAAAACCGCGATCAGATCGTCGATCTCTTCCACCGGCACCACGGCCCCCTCGGCCACCCCCAGGTCAGTGAGCGCAAGGACCTCGTGGCCCAGGCGCGGGAGGTGTTGCGCGAGCAGTTCCTCGCCGCTGACGGCGGCCTGACCGGGGCCAACTTTCTCATCGCCGACAGCGGCCAGCACCTGCTGGTTACCAACGAGGGCAACGGCGATCTGTGCTCGTCGCTGCCGCGGGTGCAGATCGTCGTCGCCGGCATTGAGAAAATCGTTCCCACGGCTGCGGACGCCCTCGCCATGGCGCGGCTTCTCAGCCGCAGCGCCACCGGCCAGCATATTTCCAACTACACCAGCTTCTACGGCGGCCCGGTGCGCCCGGGTGAGGGCAGGGGTCCCGGGGAATTCCATGTCGTGCTCGTCGACAACGGTCGCTCGCGCATGCTCTCCGGCGAGTTTCGCCCCATGCTGCGCTGCATCCGCTGCGGCGCCTGCATGAATCACTGCCCGGTATATAATGCCGTCGGCGGCCACAGCTACGGCTCGGTCTATGTCGGTCCCATGGGCGCCGTCATCACGCCCCAGATCGTCGGTCTCGAGGGAGCGCCGGATCTGCCCCAGGCCTGCACCCTCAATGGCCGCTGCGCCGAAGTCTGCCCCATGAAGATTCCCCTGCCCGACCTGCTGCGCCGCCACCGCCGCCGGCAGCACCGCGAGGGAATCAGCTCAACCAAAGCCCGCTGGGCCCTGAAGTGCTGGCGCTTTCTGGCGCTTCGCCCCCGCCTCTACAGCGGCGTTTTTTCGTTGGCGGTCAAGGTTTCCAGACTCTTCGGCCACGGCGGCCGGGTGCGCTGGGCGCCTGGCGCCGGCAGCTGGCGTTCAAGCCGCGAGTTGCCGGTACCCGAATGCCGCCAGACCCTCAGCGAACTCTGGATCGGCCGCCGATGAGCGGCTCGCGCGAGCGCATTCTCCAGGCCCTCCGCTCCGCTCTGGGGCGCAGCGGCAGCGAGACGGCAGCGCCGCCGGCCGAGGGCCCGGAGATGCCGCGGCCGGCAACGGCTGGAGACCGGCTGGAGCGGTTCTTTTCCCGCCTGCGGCAGGTATCCATGACATACTCTTTTGTCGACAGGGCTGAACTGCTGCCGGCGGCCGTCCTCGCCTGGATCGGGGAGCAGGGCCTGCCGCCGCGGCTCGCCGTCGACGCCGCCTTTCGAGATCAACCTTGGCCCGACGGCCTCGAGTTGCTGCCGCCCGACGACAGCAGCGCCCTCGTCGGCCTGGGATCCGCCCTCTGCGGCGTGGCCGAGACGGGGAGTCTGGTGCTGGTCTCCGGCTCGGGCCAGCCTGCGGCCGCTCATTTTCTGCCGGACTATCACCTCCTGGCCCTGACCAGCGATCGTGTGGTCGATCATCTCGAAGACGCCCAGGCCCTGGTGTCGGCCTTGGAGGAGCCGCCGCGGGCGGTGCTCTTCAACACGGGCCCCTCGCGCACGGGCGATATAGAGCAGACCATCGAACTCGGCGCCCATGGACCGCGCTCCATGCACCTGTTTCTGCTGCCGCCCTCTTCGCCATGAAAAGACTTTGCTGCAGCCGCGCTCGCCGCAGTTTGGCCGTTTTTTTGCCCGTCAGGGCTTTTTTACTTATAATTAACCGCTCAGGCATATTTCTGCCCCGGCAACGCCCCCCTCCTTCTCCGTTGCCCGTCAAATGTTCAGATTCCAGAATTGTTAAATCCACAGAGCCTTATGATCCCCGTTTTTTGCCCCCCTGCCAGCCAGCCCGGCCGCTTCGGCGCCAGCCTCTGGATGGAGGAAATTGAGGCGCCTCGCCCATGAATGCTGCTGCCGACGGCAGAGGCCTCTATCGCCCGTCCTTTGAGCACGACGCCTGCGGTACCGGCTTCGTCGTCAACATCGAAGGTCAGGCCAGCACCGACATGCGCGACCGGGCCCTGACGGCCCTGACGCGCCTCAGCCATCGCGGCGCCGTGGCCGATGATGGCCTGTCTTCCGACGGCTGCGGTATCAAAATCTCCCTGCCGAGAGGGCTCATGCGCCGCCTGGCCGCAGAAGCCGGTATCTCCCTCAGGCACACCTTTGCCACGGGCCTGGCGTTCTTCAGCGGGGATCAGAACCGGTCTCAGCAAGCCAGGGAACGCCTGCAGCAAGAGCTCACCGTCTTCGGCCACGAAGTTGCCGGCTGGCGCGAAGTGCCTCTCGATTCTTCAGTTTTGGGCGAGCGCGCCTGCGCCACCCTGCCGCAAATTGAACAGGTCTATGTCAATGCCCGCCCCGGCGCCTCTCCGGCGCAGCTCAACCGCGATCTCTTCGTCGCCCGCCGCCGCACCGAGCTCGCGGTGGAGCGCTCGGACCTCTACATCGTCTCGCTGTCGACGGAGAGCATCGGCTACAAGGCCCTGTTGCCGGCCGACCGCCTGCACCTCTTCTACCTCGATCTCGCCGCCGACGACTGCGCCATCTCCTTCGCCCTTTTCCACCTGCGTTTCTCGACCAACACCATGCCCGAATGGTGGCTGGCCCAGCCCTTCCGCTGCATCGCCCACAACGGCGAGATCAACACCATCAGCGGCAACCGCAACTGGGCCCTGGCGCGGGCGCCCCTGTTTGTCTCCGACCTCTGCCCGGAGCTGCCGACGCTGTCGCCCCTGGTGTCCATGGACGGGTCGGATTCGGCTTCGTTCGACAACATGTTCGAGGCCCTCCTCGTCGGCGGCTTCGGCCCGCTGTACGCCGCCCGCCTCATGATGCCGCCCGCCTGGCACAACATCGACAACATGGACATCGATGTGCGCGCCTTTCTGCAGTACAACTCCATGCGTATGGAGCCCTGGGACGGCCCTGCCGCCATCGTCTTCACCGATGGTCGCTATGTCGGCTGCACTCTCGACCGCAACGGCCTGCGTCCGGCCCGCTACGTCCTGCTCGAGGACGGGGTGCTGCTGCTGGCCTCGGAAGTGGGCGTCAACGACTATGAGTCGGTGTCGGTGATCGAGCGCGGCCGCATCGGGCCGGGGCAGATGATCGCGGTCGACACCCAGAGCGGCGAGATCCTGCGAGACGGCGCCATCAACGACCGCCTGAAGAGCCGGCATCCCTACCGCCGATGGGTCTCGTGCCACTCGGAGCAAATCCGCTCCCAGTCTGTGGACAGCGAGGGAAAGTGGCAGGCGCCGCCGCCGCATCCCGACTACCTGCCGGCCTACCGCAAGTACTTCGCCATGACGCGCGAGGAGAGCGAGGACGTGCTGCGCGTTCTGGTGCAGGATGCCCACGAAGCCGTCGGTTCCATGGGCGACGACACCCCCATCGCCCCCATGTCGCAGCAACACCGACCGCTGTTCGACTATTTCCGCCAGTTGTTTGCCCAGGTTTCCAACCCGTCGATCGACCCGTTGCGCGAGGCCATCGTCATGTCGCTGGAGATCTCCATCGGCTCGGAAAAAGAGATCTTTGAGGAGAGCGTCCGCCAGGCGCAACAGCTGCTGTTGCGCTCGCCAGTGCTGTCGGAGAACAAGTTTGAAGTTCTGATGTCGCTCGATCGCGAGCTCTACGCCAACGAAATCTTTGCGCTCGACTTCGACCCGGCCTCCCAGGACCTGCGTTCGGCCCTGGTGTCACTGACAGACGCCGTCGTCGATTCGGTGCGCAACCGCGGCACGGTCCTGGTCGTGCTCAGCGACCGCGGCCTCGCCCCGGACCGCCTGCAGATGCCGGCCCTCCTGGCGACGGGCGCGGTCCATCACCGCCTGACCAGAGAGGGCATGCGCTGCGGCGCAAACATCGTCGTCGATACCGGCTCTGCCTGGGATCCGCACCATTTCGCCGTGCTCTTCGGCTGCGGCGCCAGTTGTGTCCACCCCTGGCTGTCCTACGAGGTCATCCGCCGCATGGCCGCCGCCAGCGAATTTCACCAGCCGTTTTCGGCGAGCCATTTCGAGCAGAAATTCCGCGCCGGCGTCAACAAGGGGCTGCTGAAGATCATGTCGAAGATGGGCATTTCCGTCATGACGAGCTACAGAGGCGCCCAGTTGTTCGAGGCCATCGGCCTGGCGCCGGAGATCATCGAGCTCTGCTTCACGGGCATCGTCAGCCGCATCGGCGGGCGCGATTTCAACTATTTCGCCAACCAGCTGCAGCAGCGGGCGACCCAGGCCTGGGACCAGAACAAGCCGATCGAGGTCGGCGGCGCCCTGCGCTTTGTCCACGGCGGCGAATACCACGCCTGGAACCCGGAAGTCGTCAGGACCCTGCACCGCGCCGTCGAGAGCGGCGACTACGGCGATTTTCAGGAGTTCACCGCCGCCGTTAACGACCGCCCGCCTCTGGCCCTGCGCGATTTCCTGCAACTGCGCCAGGGTAAAAAACCCATCCCCCTCAAGGAAGTCGAGCCGATCTCGGCCATCGTCAACCGCTTCGACAGCGCCGGCATGTCGCTCGGCGCCCTCTCTCCCGAGGCCCACGAGACCCTGGCCGAGGCCATGAATCGCCTGGGTTCGCGCTCCAACTCGGGCGAGGGCGGAGAAGACGAGGCGCGGCACGGCACCGAGCGCAGCTCCAAAATCAAACAGGTGGCCTCGGGCCGCTTCGGTGTCACCCCCAACTACCTGATTCACGCCGAGGTACTGCAGATCAAGATCGCCCAGGGCGCCAAACCCGGTGAGGGCGGCCAGCTCATGGGCAACAAGATCGACAGCTTCATCGCCCGGCTGCGCCACTCTGTTCCCGGCATCTCCCTGATTTCACCGCCGCCGCACCACGACATCTACTCAATCGAGGATCTGGCCCAGCTCATCTTTGACCTCAAGCAGGTCAACCCAGAGGCCCTTATCTCGGTCAAGCTGGTGTCCGAGCCCGGCGTCGGCACCATCGCCGCCGGCGTCGTCAAGGCCTATGCCGATATGATCACCATCTCCGGCCACGACGGCGGCACAGGCGCCTCGCCGCTGACCAGCATCAAATATGCCGGCTGCCCCTGGGAGCTCGGCCTGGCCGAAACCCAGCAGGTGCTGCGCGGCAACAATCTGCGCGGTCGCGTCGTCCTGCAGGCCGACGGCGGCCTCAAGAGCGGTCTCGACGTGATCAAGGCCGCCCTGCTCGGAGCCGACAGCTTTGGCTTCGGCACTGCGCCCATGGTCGCCATGGGCTGCAAATACCTGCGCATCTGCCACCTGAACAACTGCGCCACAGGCGTCGCCACCCAGCACGTGGCCCTGCGCCGCCATCACTTTGTCGGCACGGTCGACAAGGTCGTCAACTACATGTCGCTGGTGGCCGAAGATGTGCGCCACATCCTCGCCAGTCTCGGCGTGCGCTCGCTCGAGGAGATCATCGGCCGCAATGAACTGTTCGACATCAATGAGCGGGCGAGTCAGGAGCACGGCCTCGACCTGCAGCCGCTGCTGGCTGATCAAAACGGCGGCGGCGAGCCGCGGCAGAGCCTGAAGAAGCCCAACGATCCGGTTGACGAAGCCGAGCTCAACGCCCGCATGGTGCACGATTGCATGCCGAGCGTTGAAGCCGGCGACGGCGGCGGCTTCCACTACGAGATCAACAACACCCAGCGTTCGATCGGCGCTCGCCTGTCGGGGGAGATCGCCCGCTGCTGGGGCAATCTCGGCATGGAGCAGAGCCCGCTTGAGATCAACATGACCGGGGTCGCCGGCCAGAGCTTCGGCGTCTGGAATGCCGGCGGCCTCCACCTTCGCCTCGAAGGGGAGTGCAACGACTATGTGGGCAAGGGCATGGCCGGCGGCAAGATCGTCATCTACCTGCCGCGCGACGGCCGTCAGCGGCGCGGCTCGGCCCTGGCCGAGAAAGCCCAGACGATCGTCGGCAACACCTGTCTTTACGGGGCCACCGGCGGCTCTTTGTTCGCCGCCGGCGCCGCTGGCGAGCGCTTCGCCGTGCGCAACTCCGGCTGTGTCGCCGTGGTCGAGGGCGCCGGCGATCACTGCTGCGAGTATATGGTCGGCGGCGCCGTCGCCATCCTCGGCGACACGGGCATCAACTTCGGCGCCGGCATGACGGGCGGCATGGCCTTTGTCTTCGACCCGCACAACCGTTTTGTCGACTGTTACAACCACGAGCTCATCGAAATTCAGCGGCTCCACCGCGAGCCCCTCCAGGCCTACCGCAACTATCTGCTGACGCTGCTGCACGATCATGTGCGCGAGACCGGCAGCCTTCGCGGCAAGGAGCTGATCGAGGATTTCTACGCCCTGTCGTCGCGCTTCTGGATGGTGACGCCCAAGGCGACCGAGCTGCAGAGCCTGCTCGACACCCTGCTGCAGGCGGCCTAGGCGGCAGAGCGGCAGAGGCAGGGAACGCCATGGCCCTGATCCCCCAAGACTACATCGATCGGGTGCTGGAGAGCGCCGACATCGTCCAGGTGATCGGCCGCCATGTGTCGCTGAAGAAAGCCGGCAGCGAGTTCAAGGCCTGCTGCCCCTTCCACCAGGAGCGCACCCCCTCCTTCCATGTGGTGCCGAAAAAGCAGATGTTCCACTGCTTCGGCTGCGGCGCCTCGGGCTCGGTCATCGGCTTTCTGATGGATCACGTCAACCTCTCCTTTCCCGAGGCCGTCGAACGGCTGGCCGAGGAGTGCGGCCTGCCGCCCCCGCCGCGCCGGGCGGGCTCCAGCGGCCCGGACAGGACCCCTTTTTACGAACTCATGGAGCGCTGCGCCGAGGTCTACCGCGAAAACCTGCAGCGGGCGCCCGAGGCCCGGCAATACCTGGGGGACCGGGGCCTCGACGACGAGACCATCCGCCGCTTCGGCCTCGGGTACGCCCCGGCGGGCAGGGAGAGCCTGGCGAAAATCAGCAGCGCCGAGGCCGACCCCTGGCTGCTCAGGCTCGGCATGCTGAGACAGCCCGAGGAGGCGGGCCGCCCACCCTATCCGTTCTTCCGCAATCGCCTGATGTTTCCCATCCGCGACCGCCGCGGCCGCTTCATCGGCTTTGGCGGCCGCGATCTCAGCTCGGACGGCAAGGCAGCGAAGTACATCAATTCGCCGGAATCGCCGGTTTTTTCCAAGGGGCGCGAGCTCTATGGCCTGCATGAGATGGCGCCTGCAGGCAGCGGCAACAAGAGAGTGTTCTATGTGGTCGAGGGCTACATGGATGTGATCTCCCTGCACCAGCACGGCTTTGGCGGGGCGGTCGCCTGCCTCGGCACCTCCCTGACCGAGACCCAGTCCTCCCTGTTGCAACAGCGCTGCGACCGCGCTCTCTTCTGTTTTGACGGCGACGCCGCCGGCCGGCGGGCGGCCGCGCGCTCGCTCGAAATAGTGCTGCGCACCCTGAGCGGCACCGCCGAGATCTCTTTTGCCTTCATGCCCGAGGGCCAGGACCCGGACGACATGGCGCGTCGCGACCGCGAGGAGTTTCGCCGCCTGGTCGAGGAGGAGGCCCTGCCGCTCGAGCACTTTGCCGCCCGCTGCGTCGCGACCGAGGGCGACGGCAGCACGGTCCTCGGCCGCGAGCGCATCGGCCGCCGCCTCGGAGAGCTGTTGCAGTCCGTGCTGCAGCGGCCCCTGCGCATGGAATTGAAGAGCGCCGTTGAGAAGGAGCTCGGCTTCGAGTTGCCTGAGGCGGCCCTGGCATCGGGCCCGGCGAATCGCCCTGATTCCCGTCCTGCCCTGCGCCGGCCGGTTCCAGCGGGGGCGAAGTCGGGCAGTCCGGCGGTGCGGCAATGGTGCAACGCCGCCGCCATCGTCATCCTGCAGCAGCCCGAGCTGCTTGAGCTCTTTAATGTCGAGGCCGACTGCGACTTCGCTGAGTTGCCGGAGGAGGAGATCAAGCTGCTGACCGCCCTCTTCGATTTCGGTCGGGAAAAGAAGAACCTCAGCTCTGCCGCCCTGCTGGAGCGGATGCGGGGCCAGGGCGACGATTTCTATCAGCGGGCACAGCATCTGAGTGGCCGCACGATTCCCCCGGACGTCGGCGCCGCCATCCTCGATCGCGAGCGCTATCTGCGCGGGCTCATCGGCCAACTCAACGCCAGGGCCAAAACAGAGCTTGAAAACCGCGCGCGGCGCGAGCGCACCGAAGAGGCGCTGCGCAATAATAAAGACCCCCAGGCCGCCGGAACGGTCTGAATCGGTAAGGGGTTCTGTTAGCGAAGCCAATCCCCGTCAGTCGTTATCTCCTATACTGTCGATATGAGTGTCAGAAAAAACAACCTCGACTTTTTGCCTGTGGCGTTACGTTCTTTGGGCGATGTCCAAACGGATATACCACGTATAGCCAAGGACCCCAATCTGTTGAGTCAGATTGAGTCTGCAGTGAGAGAAATGCCCACTTCGCATCGACTGTATTGCCGTGACTCTCGTGATTTATCTTTTATTGCAGACGAATCGATTCACCTTGTGGTTACATCTCCACCCTACTGGACACTGAAAAAGTACAACGACCATGAGCAGCAGCTTGGAGAAGTTGAAGATTACGAGAGATTTCTTTTCGAATTGGACAAAGTTTGGCAACATTGCCATCGCATTCTTGTTCCTGGCGGACGCGTTGTCTGTGTAGTTGGAGATGTCTGTCTGTCACGGAAGAAGAATAATGGGCGCCATGTCGTTGTTCCATTACATGCCTCCATTCAAGAACATTGCCGTGCCTGGGGCTTTGACAACTTAGCTCCGATTATCTGGCACAAAATCGCCAATGCTCAATATGAGGTTGAAGGAAAAGGGGCGGGCTTTTTTGGTAAGCCTTATGAGCCCAACGGCGTCATTAAAAATGAGATAGAGTTCATTCTCATGCTGCGCAAACACGGGGGATACCGCAAGCCGTCCATCCCGGATCGATTGCTGTCTGTCATCTCCGACGAGAACCACCACAAGTGGTTTAAATCAATATGGACAGGACTTTCGGGGGCGTCCACCCGCGATCATCCCGCGCCCTATCCCGAAGAAATCGCCAAAAGATTGATTCGAATGTTCAGCTTTGTCGGAGATACAGTCCTGGACCCATTCATGGGCACGGGAACGACAATGGTAGCTGCTGCTGAATGGGGGCGCAACAGCATTGGGATTGAGCTTGATCCGAGATATTTTGAGTTTGCAGAAAAACGCTTGCGAAGATCGGCCAGTTCACTGTTTTCGAATGCCGGGATTATCGTCCAGGAAGCTTTGGCCCATGCGGTATGAGCGCGAGCTGAAGAGAGCGATTGAGCACTTTTGGAAAACACGTCAAAAACAGCGTGAGAGGCAGGAATCTGAGTCCAATGCTAAAGATGTTGGCAACCGCAGTGCTGTCACCGGTGGGGCTCAGCTGGAGGGATTTATTGAGTTGGTGGCAGCCATAGTCACCGAAACAGGGCTTCCTGCACAATCCGTACATACGAAAGAAGCGGTGTTGCCGGGGTATTTCAGGCCAACAAAAAATTGGGATGTCGTAGTGGTGCATGGGGGTCATCTCATTGCCTCGATTGAGTTAAAGTCGCATGTAGGGCCGTCCTTCGGGAATAATTTCAATAATCGAGTGGAAGAAGCCGTAGGAAGTGCTTCAGATATTTGGACTGCTTATCGCGAAGGCGCATTTGCCGGATCCTGGCGACCTTGGCTCGGCTGGATGATGATTCTTGAAGATGTTCATAACTCCCGGTCCCCAGTCCGGGTATCGGAGCCTCATTTTGCTGTCTTTGATGAATTTCGTCATGCTTCTTATGCAGAGCGATACCAGATGTTTTGTCAGCGGCTGGTGCGCGAGCGTCTATATGATGCCACATGCCTGCTGCTTTCTGACAGAGAGAAAGGGTTGCGGGGAGAGTATTCACAAGCCAGTGCAGAAATTAATTTTCAGGCATTTGCAAGCTCGCTTTTGGGGCGCGTAAGCGCTTATGCAAAGAAGGATTGAGTGCAAAAGCGGTTGGTAATTGGTTCTGTAAAGGTGCATTTGCATGCACTGAAGGCGCCAGAGCAGGGCTTGAGGGTTATTGTTTGGGCCGCTGCCGCCAGGACGCCTGCATGCCGTTCATAAAAATGCCTGGCAGGAAATGCGCAGTTTCGGCAGAGAATCCCGTAAAGGCATGGGTCGGGCCGGGAAGGGCGGTAAAGAAGGGGTTTTTCGGCGGCGAAGATGTTGACGGCCGCCCGTATCAAAGAGGTTCTGTCACACGAAAAGAAGATCTGAAAGCCGCCGTCATGGATCACTTTTTCTTCAGGTTTGGAGGCTTTTTTACGGATTAAAGCTTGCAATTTTTTGATTTTTTTGCCAAAAAGTGATTGTCAGTGGACAAAAAAGCTTTTATACTCAGTCTGAAAGTGCATCCAATGGTTGATGCCATTGGCATTTCATGTCCCTTTCCACCCGCGATATCCATGGTTGCTCAAAACCCCAAAGACGAATTTGACTTAATTGAAGAGCCAAGCCTGGGCGAAGTTGACTTTACGCCCCATGGCACCGATGATTTCGATGATCGGTTCCTGCTTGAGGAAGAGTCGGACGATGCCGACGACATCTATCGCCACCAGCATTCCGGAGGCATCTCCGATCTGGTGGACGAGCATCGTGACATGCATGCCGGACTCGCCGAAGAGATCCCCGTTGACAAGGAGCTGTTCGACCCTGAGTCTCCGCACCTTGACGACGACCAGGCTTTCTGACTGCCCCGCCCACCAGAGCAGGCGGGTGGCCGAGGGTTCCAGTCAATCCCGGGCTCGTTGAGGTCCGGCGCGGCGCGGCCGTTGAGAGTCTGCACCGCGGAGCTGTAGCCGTCTTTGACGAGACCGGCACAGAGATCTATTCCACCGGCGACATAGAGCGGCCGGTCTTTGTCCGCTCATCGATCAAACCGCTGCAGGCGCTGCCGCTGATTGAGACGGGAGCGGCCGCGAGCCACGGCCTCGGTAGCCGCGAACTGGCCTTGGCCTGCGCTTCCCATAACGGCGAGGCCATGCATGCCGAGGCAGTTCAGGCGTGGCTCGAAGACTTGGGACTCGGCGAAGAGTCCCTCTGCTGCGGGGCCGAGTATTCATTCGGCGAAAAGGCGGCCGGCGTCACAGCGGGCGAGCAACCGCGCCGCTGGCACCACAACTGTTCAGGCAAGCATGCCGGCGTTTTGACGACCTGCCTTCACGCCCGCGAAGATGTCGACGGCTATGAGGAGCTCGAGCACCCGGCCCAGCAGCGCTGGCTCCAGGCGCTGCAGGAGATGGCCGATTATCCCCTCGACGCCATGCCCATGGCGGGTGACGGCTGCGGCATGCCGGCCCCGGCCCTGCCGCTGCGTTCGCTGGCCTCGGCCTATGCTCGCATGGCCCGGGGCGCGGGCCTGGCCGCAAAGAGGAAGGAGGCGGCTGCCCAATTGCGCCAGGCCATGGTTGAGCACCCCCTGTTACTGGCCGGCACTGGCCGCTGCTGCTCCCGCCTGCTGCAGCTGGCCGGCGGAGCCCTGATCGTCAAGATGGGCGCCGAAGGGGTGTACATCGCCATGTTGCCCGAACTGGGTTGGGGCATGGCGCTAAAGATCGATGACGGCGCCGTGCGAGCCGCCGAAGTCGCCCTGATCGCCGTGCTTGAGAGTTTGGAGGCGCTCGATCATATCGGCGACCGCCAAGCCTTGGCGGCGCTCTCTTCGCCGTCGATTCTCAACTCCCGCGGCCACCCCGTCGGCTATCTGGCGGCGGTCGGCCGCTGAGCGGCCGAGCCGGCGCCCCGGGTCCAGCGGCGGCTCATTGTCGGCGGGCCCCTGCAGTAACGCCTCTCTGCTGCCGTTCCTCACTATAATAATGAAGGCTGGTCTGTTGAGGGAGTTCGACCGGCGAAGCCTTCTGCGTCCTGGAACGCCCCTGATTTTCAAAGTGTCTGTCCCTCCTCTTTCCTGATGTCCGCACTCCTGCACGTCCCTCCACCCAACCTATACGTCTCTGAACAGGAGCGGCAACAGTTCTCCGGGCAACTGGCTGACTGGCCCTGGCTCGATCTGAATCCGCGCCAGATCTGCGACCTCGAGCTCCTAATGAACGGGGGTTTTGCTCCTCTGACAGGCTTCATGGGTCGGGACGATTACGACGGCGTTCTCTCCTCCATGCGTCTGGCCTCGGGCGCGCTCTGGCCGATTCCCGTGACTCTCGACGTCGCCGAAGATTTCGCCTCCCGGCTCAAAGCCGGCTCCCTGATCGTGCTGGCCGATTTGGAGGGCATGCCGCTGGCGCTGCTCGAAGTCGGCGACATCTGGCGGCCCGATCTCAAACATGAGGCGCAGGCGGTGTTTTCCACTGTCGATGAGCTCCACCCGGCGGTCGCCTACCTGCAGCGCCACACCAAACCTGTCTATGTCGGCGGGCGCGTCCGCGGCCTGAGGCCGGTGGAGCACTACGATTTCAACCACCATCGCCACGGCCCCGAGCAACTGGCCGAGCACTTCTCCCAGCTCGGCTGGCGTCAGATCGTCGCCTTTCAGACGCGCAATCCCATGCATCGGGCCCACTATGAACTGACCCTGAGGGCGGCGTCTCAGTGCGGCGTCAACCTCCTGCTGCATCCCGTCGTCGGCCAGACGAAGCCCGGCGACGTCGATCACTTCACGCGGGTTCGATGCTACGAGCACCTGTTGAAGCGGTACAGTGAATCGACGGTCATGCTGTCGCTGCTGCCCCTGGCCATGCGTATGGGCGGCCCCAAAGAGGCCCTGTGGCATGCCCTGATCCGCAAAAATCACGGCTGCACCCACATGATTGTCGGCCGCGATCACGCGGGTCCGGGCGACGATTCCGAGGGCCGGCCCTTTTACGGGCCCTACGATGCCCAGGAACTGCTGCGCGAGTACGAGGAGGAGATCGGCATCGCCATGGTGCCCTTTGAAGAGATGGTCTATGTCGAGGATATCGACGCCTATGCGCCGGTCGGGGAAGCCGGCGAAGGGCAGTCGGTGCTGCGCCTGTCGGGTACGGAGCTGCGCCGCCGCCTGCAGCGTGGACAGGAGGTGCCGTCCTGGTTCTCCTACCCCGAGGTGATCGGGGAGTTGCGCCGCACCAGCCCGCCGCGCGAGCGCCAGGGGCTCGTGGTTTTTTTCACCGGCCTGTCCGGCGCCGGCAAGTCCGCCATCGCCCGGGCCCTGCAGATCAAGCTGCTGGAGATCGGCGGTCGCGCCGTCACCCTGCTCGACGGCGACATCGTGCGCAAGCTGCTGTCGAGCGAACTGACCTTCTCCCATGAACACAGGGAGTTGAATCTTCGCCGCATCGCCTATGTTGCCGGAGAAGTCGCCAGGAACGGCGGCATCGCCGTCTGCGCGGCCATCGCCCCCTACGAGCAGGTGCGCCGCGAGGTGCGCGCCTACCTCGAGCCTCTGGGCTGCTATCTCGAAGTCTTTGTCAACACCTCCCTCGAAATCTGCGAGAAGCGCGACCGCAAAGGGCTTTACAAGAAAGCGCGTCTGGGCCTGGTCAAGAACTTCACCGGCATCAGCGACGATTACGAGAGACCGCAGAATCCGGATCTGGTGTTGAGTGGCGACGAAGAGCTGACGCCCCTGCAGCTGGCGCAGGAAATCCTGTTGAAGATCAGCGGCCTGGGCCTTCTCGGAGATGGAGTCTGAAGCCGCCCCGGCCCCGGTTCAGTTGCCGCCGCCGCTGCCGGGGCCTGTAACAACCGCTGGCCTGAGGGCCTTGGGCGATGGAGGCTGAGACGGCCCCCTCGAGAGTGCTTGAGGGGCTCAATGAAAAACAGCTCGAGGCGGTTACCATGCCGGTCGGCAACTCCCTGGTGCTCGCCGGGGCCGGCAGCGGCAAGACCCGCGTACTGACGCGCCGCGTCGCCTGGCTGCTGCGGGATCAGGGCATGCCGCCTGAGGCGGTTCTCGCCGTGACCTTCACCAACAAGGCGGCCAAAGAGATCCGCGGGCGCATCGAAGAACTTCTGGGGTACTCGGCCGGCGGCATCTGGATCGGCACCTTTCACGGCCTGTGCCATCGCATGCTGCGCCGCCACCACGGAGAGGCGGGTCTGCCGGACAACTTTCAGATCATCGATTCCGACGACAGCAATCGCCTGATCAAAAGGGCCATCGAACAGATCGATCTCGACTCCGAGTCCTGGTCGCCGAAAAGGGCGGCGATCCTGATAGACCGCTGGAAAGGCGCCGGCCTGAGGCCCGACAGGGTCGACTCCGCCGACGGCCTCGAGCAGAGAAGATACCTCGACATCTACAGGAAATACGAAGAGCTGTGCCGGCAGAATGGCTGCATCGATTTCAACGAACTGCTGTTGCGCGCCGTCGAGTTGCTGAGGAGCGCCGAGGGTCGGGCGGTCGAACTCTACCGCGCCCGCTTCCGGCAGATCCTCGTCGATGAATTCCAGGATACCAACGATCTGCAGTATGCCTGGCTGCGTCTGCTGAATCGCGACGGCGGACCCCCGGTCTTCGTCGTCGGCGACGACGATCAGTCGATCTATGGCTGGCGCGGCGCCCGAGTCGACAACATGCAGCATTTTGTCAGGGATTTCACCGACGTCAGGCGCATCGAACTGGCGCGCAACTACCGATCGAGCGACAACATCCTGCAGGTAGCCAACACCCTCATCAAAAACAACAGCCGCCGCCTGGGCAAGGATCTGTGGACGGACGCCGGCGGCGGCGACATGATCGACAGATACCTCGCCTACAACGATGCCGACGAGGCCCAGTTCATCCTCAGCCAGGCATCTGCCTGGCGCAGCAACGGCGGCCGACTCAGCGACTGCGCCGTGCTCTACCGCTCAAACTATCTGTCGCGCTCGATCGAGATGGCCTGTGTCTCCGCCCAGATGCCTTACCGGGTCTATGGCGGCCGCCGCTTTTTCGACCGGGCCGAGATCCGCGACGCCGTCGCCTACCTGCGCCTGATCGCCAATCCCGACGACAACATCGCCTTCGAGCGCGTCGTCAATGTGCCGACGCGTCGGGTCGGCGGGCGCAGCCTCGAGAAATTACGCCATCTGGCTGCATCCCGCCAGCTTTCGCTGTGGCGGGCGGCCGCATCTCCGGTCGAGGGTTCGCCGGGCCCGGACACCCCTCTCGAGGGCGAGCGCATCTCCGCGGGCATCGGCGATTTTGTCCGCCTGGTGCAGCGTCTGCGGGCCATGAAGGAAGACATGCCGCTTCCCGAACTGGCCGCCCAGGCGGTGGCCCTGAGCAGCCTCAAGGAGCATCACGGCAAAGACCGCGACGACATGGCTCAGGGGCGGCTGGAAAACCTCGACGAGCTCGTGGTGGCGGTGGAAAAATTCAGCGAGGAGTTCGAGGCCGAGGGCGACGAGGGCAATCCGCTGCGTGAATTTCTCACCGGCGTCGCCCTTGACGCCGGCGACCGCGAAGAGGGCGCCGAGGGCGACGCCCTCCAACTCATGACCCTGCACGCGGCCAAGGGGCTCGAATTCCCCGTCGTCTTCATCATGGCCATGGAGCAGGGCCTCTTTCCCAACAGCCGCGCGCTCGAAGGCCTTCAGGGCCTGGAGGAGGAGCGGCGACTGTGCTATGTCGGCTTTACCCGCGCCCGCCGCCGGCTGTTCCTGACCGCCGCCGGCTTTCGCTCTTCCTACGGGCGCGCCGGGCGCAACCCGATCTCCCAATTCATCGACGAGTTGCAGCCAGCCACGAATCTGCTGCGCTGGGCGAGATCGCGCTTTGCCAATCCGTCGACAACCGCGCCGGCCGCGTCTCTGAGGATGGCCGCGGCTCCCGGCCGCGGCTCCAGGTCCCCGACCTCGGTCGCGGGGGTGAGCCTCGGCAGTCGCGTGTGCCACCAGAGTTTCGGCGAAGGCACGGTACTGCAGTTTGAGGGCAGCGGCGACGCCGCCCGGGTGCAGATTCGTTTTGACGGCGCCGGCGAAAAATGGCTGGTGCTGTCCTACGCCAAACTGGCGCCCGTCGCCTGAGGTCCTGACAGCGGAGTCGCGCCGAGATCGCAGCCGCAGACAAGAGCATGAGGTTCATCGGCTCCCCCGACTTTCGCCACGACGGCGAGTTGCGCATCGGCGTCCTTCTGGTTAACCTCGGCACTCCCTCGGCTCCGAACGCTGCCGGCATCCGCCCCTTTCTGCGCCGGTTCCTCGCCGACCGGCGGGTCGTCGAACTGCCGCGGTGGCTCTGGCGGCCGCTGCTCTACGGAGTGATTCTGCCTTTTCGCCCGGGAAGGATAGCGCATAACTACAGCAAAATCTGGAGCGACGAGGGCTCGCCGCTCCGGGTTCAATGCCGCCGACTGACGGAGAGGCTCAACGAGCGCGCCGCCCGTAGCGGCCAGCCAGTCCTGTACCGACTCGCCCTGAGCTACAGTGAGCCCTTCATCGATGATGCCCTCGAGGATATGCGGCGCCACGGCTGCTCCTCGGTGACGGTGCTGCCGCTCTATCCGCAATATGCCGGCAGCACCACTGGAGCCGTGTTCGACGCTGTCACGCGCCGCCTGAAACACTGGCGCTGGGTGCCGGCGCTGCATTTCGTCGGTGGCTATGCCGACGACCCGCTCTACGTAGAGGCGGTGGCCGCTTCGATTCGTCAGCACCGCAAAAGCCGGGGCAGAGGCGCCAGAGAGGGGGCCAGCCCCAAGCTGCTGTTCTCTTTTCATGGCACCCCCCACAAATCGCTGCTGCAGGGCGACCCCTACCACTGCCAGTGCCACAAGAGCGCCCGCCTCATCGCGGCCGAACTCAAGCTGGGCACCGACGATTGGCGGCTGTGCTTCCAGTCGCGCTTCGGCGCCGCTCCCTGGCTGCGGCCCTACACCGACGAAACCCTGCTGGGGCTGGCCCGGGCCGGGGAGGCGGTCGAGGTGGTCTGCCCGGGTTTTTCGGTCGACTGCGTCGAGACGCTGGAAGAGATCAATCTTGCCGGCAGAGAGGCTTTTCTCGCCGCCGGTGGCGCCGGTTTTGAATACATCCCCGCCCTCAACGACGGGGAGGGGCATGTGAAATTGCTTGAGTCTCTCTCCCTCCAGCCTTGGCTGCAGACGCTTGAGCGCCTGCAGCATGCCAACAGCGGCGGGGAGCGACGCGGGCGCAGCGAGCGAGCGCGCAGTCTGGGAGCTGTTGAGGGCGGCTCCACGCAGCGTTGAACCCGACGCCATGGAGGGCGTAGTACACGGCGGGGGCACAGGGCGGTCGAATTTCATGGCATGGCGGGGGCGTGCGCGGCGGTGGCAGCCGTTGAGAGCGTCTCGCCTTGGCGAGGCGGACGCTGACAGCACATCGATCTTCCGAGGTGATGCGCACCGGCCTCGAATCCTTGGGAGCGCCGCCCCAGTGAGGGGCGGTGCCGTGCCCACTCCCCTTTGGCGGCTGGCCATGAAGCAATTGGCTGGCAGGGGAGGGAGCGAGGTGGCGCGGCCGCAGAAGCGGCCGGTCAGGCTCCTCTTATGGAGTCAAAACTGAACGGGAACCAGAGCTTCCGACGGCTGCTGTGTCCCCGGCCCATCGCCGCCGCCGGCGATGCGACCCGGGCAGGAAGGCCAGCAGGGCAGCGACCAGCGTCCCGGGGGGCCACCGCCGCTGTTGTCGATACTCGTGCCGGGTTCGGGGCCGCTGCGTTGACCGGGCAGGGGGGTGTTGCAGACATTATTGGGAAAATACCCCAGGCTGGAACCGCAGCCGAAGGCGGTGCCGGAGCCGTCATAGTCGTTGTATTTCAGCGCCGGAAAGTGCTCATCGGTACCGAAATCCCAGACTCCCAGGGTGTTGCTGTCAGCGCTGTTCCAGGACGGGCCGGCATTGGCTGCGACCAGCTGAGTCGCCGTCTCCACACCTTCGGGTTTGGTCGAGCCATGCGAGCCCTCTATTTCTCCGCTCAGGGCCCTGCCAAAGCCATAGCTCGCCGTGAGACTGTCTGTCCGGACGTTGCCCACCAGTTTGCCGACACAGTCTCCGTCGCCCTCCCCGCCGGAGACGGCGCCCGCGGCATAACTCGCCGTGATCGTACCCGTCTGGGCGCCGACGAGCCCGCCGACAACCGAATAAGGGGCGATCAAGCTTGATACCCTGGGAGGACGGTGCGCGGCCGTGACCGGACTCTGGCCGGAAACTCCGTCTGGCCTGCGGCGCTCTTGGAAGTGCGGCGGTTGCCGGGGCGCTCCGGGCACTCGCTCCGGGGGCGGGACTCTGGCCGGAAACTCCGTCTGGCCCACGGCGCTCTTGGAAGTGCGGCGGTTGCCGGGGCTCCGGGCACTCGCCTTGGGAACGGGACTCTGGCCGGAAGCTCCATCTGGCCTGCGGCGCTCTTGGAAGTGCGGCGGTTGCCGGGGCTCCGGGCACTCGCCCCGGGGGCGATACCTTAGAAGTGAACGAGGGCGCCGCCCCAGGTGAAGCCCGAGCCAAAGCCGAGCATCAACGCCTTGTCCCCGGGCTTGAGGGTGCCCTGACGCAGGGAGTGGTCGAGGGTCAGCGGGATCGAGGCCGTCGAGGTATTGCCGTAGATGTCGATGGTCGAGAGGAATCGTTCGATCGGCAGCCCGGTGCCTTCGGCGATAGCGTTGAAGATGCGCCTGTTGGCCTGATGCGGCAGCACCCAATCGAGATCGGCGGCAGTCAGCCCCTCCTGCCTGAGCAGGGACTCAACCAGATTCGAGAGCACGCGTACGGCCTGTTTGAACACGACAGAGCCGTCGAGGCGAATGGCGGGGTGCGCCTCGACGTCGCCGATTTTCTGTTGTTTGTGTGGGCGCGCCTGCAGGTTCGGGGCCTGGCTGCCGTCGGCGCCGAGAAGCACCCGGCCGAGGCGGCCGCCCTGGGGTTCTGCCGCCGCCTCTATGACGGCGGCGCCGGCGCCATCGCCGAACAGAAAGGCCGTGTTGGGGTCGTTCCAGTCGATTAGATCCGTCAGCCGATCGGCGCCGATCACCAGGGCGAGGCGGGAGTTTCCCACCTGAAACATGCCCTCGACGACGGACAGCGCATAGACGAAGCCGGCGCAGGTGGCCTGCACATCAAAGGCCGGGCAGCCCTTGACGCCGAGCCCCCGCTGCACGAGGCAGGCGGTCGAGGGAAAGGCGTGGTCCGGCGTAGCCGTGGCGACGACGATCAGATCAATCTCGCCGGCGCGGCGCCCGGCCGAAGCCAGAGCTTTTTCTGCGGCCTGCAGTGCCAGGCTGGTGGTGGTCTCGCCGGGAGCCAGGACACGGCGCTCGCGGATGCCGCAGCGCTTCAGGATCCAATCGGAGTTTACGCCGAGGCGGGCGGCGATTTCGTCATTGCCGAGAATTTTCTGTGGAACCTGGCTGCCAGTGCCGATGATTGAAGGCCGTATAGACGGAGTCTCTGCTGCTGTCATCAATCGGCTCTGACGGGTTTTTTCAAGGTCGGCTATCTTCAGTTGGCCGCCCGGGCGGCAGCCTTGCCTTTGGCTTTGCCGTCGCTGTTGGTGTCGGCGTCGGAGACGTCGATGCAGTTGCCGTCAGCGTCGCGCAGGCCGGCCTCGGTCTGTCTGGCAAGGGCCTCGATGCTGTTGCTGCGAATCTCTTCAATAGCCGTGCCGATGGCGCTGGCGAAGGCCTTCTGGTTGCTGCCCCCGTGGCTCTTGACGACGACGCCGTTCAGGCCGATCAGGGTCGCTCCGTTGTGAGAGCTCGGATCCATAAGGTGCATGGCCTTCCGCAGTCTCGGGCGCAGCAGCCCGAGGGCGAGGCGGTACAGCCAGTGGTCGCCGAGGGACTTGATAATGTCAATGCATTTGCGCGCCGTTCCCTCTATGGTCTTGAGGGCGATGTTGCCGGTAAAGCCATCGCAGACGATGACGTCGGCGCGCTTCGACCAGAAGCCGTCGGCCTCGATGAAGCCGACGTAGTTCAACTGGCTTTCTTCCAGCATGGCCGAAGCTTTTTTGATGCTGTCAAGCCCTTTGATGCTCTCCGAACCGATATTCAGCAGGGCCACGCGCGGCTTTTCAATGCGGTCGATCAGGGAGCAGAACACCGAGCCCATGGTGGCGAACTGAGTCAGGGCGCTCTCGTTGCATTGGAGGTTGGCGCCAAGATCGAGAAACCAGACATGGCCGACGCTGTCGGGGATCTGGGCGAGGATGGCCGGCCGGTCGATACCGGGCAACTGCCTCAGTTTGACCAGGCCGATGGCCATGAGAGCCCCGGTGTTTCCGGCGCTGACGCAGGCCTGGGCGCTGCCGCCGGCGACTTGATCGATGGCGAGATGCATGGAGGATTTGGGTTTTCCGCGCAGCACTGAGGCCGGCGATTCGTGCATCTGAATCACCTGGTCGGTGTGCAGGACAGAGATACGGTCGCCGGTCTCGGCCCCCTGAGCCCTGAGTTGCCGATCGATTGCAGTCTCGTCGCCGACCAGAATCAGGTGCAGGGAAGCTTCCTTCTGCAGAACTTGCAGCGCGGCCGAGACAGCGATTCCGGCGCCGCGATCGCCGCTCATGCAATCAATCGCAACGCGGCATTCGGAGTTCATGGGCAGGGCGACTGCCGGGGCGGATTGGCGGCGGTGCGAAGCAGCGCGGAAGCCCGGATGCTAATCTTCGCTGTCGTCTTCGCTGGATGTCTGCGGCGGCTCGAACACCTTGCGGCCGCGGTAGTAGCCGGATTCCGTGGCGTGGTGGCGCTGATGTTCCTCGCCGGAGAGAAAATCGACGGAGAAGGGCGCATTGGTCAGATGGTCGTGAGAGCGGCGCATGTCGCGCCGGGAGCGGGATTTTTTTCGTTTCTGGACAGCCATGGAAGCGGGGTTCTTCGCTGGAGAGTGGGTGAAGGGTCTGGATCAGAAGCCTGAAAGCAGGGTAATCCATTTATTATACAACAAAGGGCCGGACAGCGACAGGGGCTTTGTTACCCCGTCGCGGCTTTGTCGGCGACAGGGGGCCTCAGTCGCCGCGCAGCCGTCTGATGATGCCTTCGAGCTCGTCGTCGCCGCGGAAGTAGATCTCGATGCGCCCCTGCCCCCTTGAGCCCTGATGAATTTTGACCCTGGCCGCCAAGCGGTCGGCGAGGCGCCGCTCGGTCTCGACGAAGGGTTGCAGGCCCTTGCTTCGGGAGGGCTTTTTACCGGCCCTGCCCTTGGGCGGCGCCGTCATTTTCAGCAGTTCGAAAACATGGGACTCGGCGTCGCGCACCGTCATCTTCTGCTCGATGATATGATTGGCGGCCACAAGCTGCCGGCTCGGCGGCAGCGACAGCAACAGGCGCGCATGGCCCATGTCGAGTTGGCCTTCCTCGGTCAACTGCTGCACGGGTTCGGTGAGCTTCAGCAGGCGCAGCATGTTGCTGACTGCGGGCCGCGAAATGCCGATCATGTCGCTGATATCCTGATGGCTCATATCGAGCTGTTCCCTGATCAGTTCGTAGGAGCGCGCCTCCTCGATCGGGTTGAGGTCCTGCCGCTGCAGGTTCTCGATGACCGAAGCCGCCAGGGATTTGCGGTTGTCGAAGGGCTGGATAATGACCGGAACCTTTTTCAGGCCCGCCATCTTGGCCGCGCGCAGGCGGCGCTCGCCGACGATCAGTTCGAATCGGGAGCCGACCCGGCGCGCTACCAGCGGCTGGATCAAGCCATTGACGGCGATCGACTGCGACAGCTCGCGCAGGGGTTCGCTGGCGAAGCGCCGACGGGTCTGATAGGGACTGGGCTCGATCAACTCAACGACAATTTCGCTGACCTGGCCGGCGAGGTCCTCCCTCCCCTGGCCCTCCAGGCTGTCGGGTTCCTCTCGTCGCAACAGGGTCTCAAGGCCCCGCCCGAGGCGCCTTTTACTGTTCATTGCCGCTGTCCTTCGGTGGTGCGTCTGAGTATTTCCTGGGCCAGATCGCGGTAGGCGATGCTGCCCTTCGAACTGGAATCATAAGCGAGAATCGACTGGCTGTGACTCGGTGCCTCGGCGACGCGGACGCTGCGGGGGATCGCCGTCTGCAGCAGATCCTCGCCGTAATAGTGCTTCAGCTGCCGCGAGACCTCGTCGTTGAGGTTGTTGCGGCTCGACATGGTGCGCACCACCCCCCTGGTATAAAGCTTGGGGTTGAGCGCCTGCTTGACTTCGCGCAGGGTGTCTTCAAGCCGCGCCAGGCCTTCGAGCGAAAAGAACTCGCACTGCACCGGAATCAGCACCGAATCGGCTGCCACCAGGGCGTTGAGAGTCAGCATGTTGAGTGACGGCGGGCAGTCGATGAGGACGAAATCAAACTCATTGATGCGCGCATACCGATCCAGAGCCCGTTTGAGGAACTGCTCGCGGGCCATCTTGCCGGCGAGCTCCAGTTCCGCCGCCGTCAGATCGGAATTGGTCGGCAACAGCGAAAAACCCTCCTCGGTTTTCTGTTCGACCTGTTCGAACGGGACGTCGCGCATAAGCACATCGTAGGAAGAATTTTCAATTGAGATCTTGTCAACGCCGCAGGCCGAGGTGGCGTTGCCCTGAGGGTCGATGTCGATGATCAGCACCTGAGAGCCAGCCTCCTGCAGGGCGGCGGCCAGGTTGATGCAGGTCGTCGTTTTGCCGACCCCCCCCTTGTGATTGGCGATGGCGATGATTTCCGGCATCAGTGCAGGCGGCTGGAGGTCGAGAAGAGCGGCTGTTGCAGCACGACGATGCGCCTCTGGCCGTCGAGACCGGGAATGTCGACATGCTGCTCGCGGACGGCTTTCATGCCGGGGCCGGCGAATGCCAGTTCCTCGGGGCTCGGAGCGCTGGGGCCGCACATCAGCAGCATCTGCCCGCCGCCGCGAACCAGCTGGGCGCAGAGCGCGACAAATTCCTGCGGCGGCGCGAAGGCGCGGGAGACGACATTGTCGAAACTCTTGTCGGCATCCCAGTCCTGCACCCGGCTGTGAGCGATGGCGACATTGTCGATCTTCAGAAGGTGAACGACATGACGCAGGAAGGCGGCCTTGCGTGAGTTGGATTCGATCAGCTGGACTCGGAGCTGCGGTCGGACCATGGCCAGCGGCAGCCCGGGGAGCCCGGCGCCGCTGCCGACGTCGACCAGGGTGCCGCCCTTGAGGTGCGGCACCAGAGCCAGCGAATCGAGGATATGGCGCGGCACCATGTCGGCAATTTCGCGCACCCCGGTCAGGTTGATGGCCTGGCTCCAGCGCTGCAGTTCCAGCAGGAAGCGGCCGAGGTTTTCCGCGGCCTGGGGCGGCATGTCAAGCCCCAGGGCGGAGCCTCCGGTGCTGATGCTCTCGGCGACCGGCGGCAGGGCGGCGGCGATGTTGCTGCCGTCAGAGCCCGGGGTGCCGTCCCAGCCTTTGCCGTCGAGGTCCTTATTCATGGCTGGGCGGAGAGGGCTGGTCCGGGTTGGCATTGCCGATTTTTTTCATGTGAATCAGCAACTGACTGATGGCGGCCGGCGTCACTCCCGAGATCCTCGAGGCCTGGCTGATATTCAGGGGTTTGCAGTCGCTGAGTTTCTGCCGCGCCTCGATCGAGAGCCCGGCCACTTCAGAGTAGTCGAGATCCAGAGGCAGGCGCAGCTTTTCCTGGCGGCTCTGCCAGTCGATGCTGCGCTTCTGCCGATCGAGGTAACCGCTGTAGTGGGCGGCGATTTCGACCTGCCGCAACTCGTCCTCGCCGTAGTCGCTCGAGTCGATATCGAGAATGCGCAGCAGCTGCCGCAGCCGGACGCCGTTTCGCCGCAGCAACTGATCGGCCCGCAGGGGGCTCTCGGCCTGCATGTCCCAGTGCTGCTGCACGACGGTCGGGACGATACGGCTCTCGCGCAACCGCTTCTGCAACTCTTCGACCCGGGTCGATTTGCGTTCCCAGGCCCGCCAGCGCCCGTCGCCGACGATGCCGAGCTCGCGGCCGGTCGCCGTCAGCCGGGCGTCGGCGTTGTCCTCGCGCAGCGACAGGCGAAATTCGGCGCGGCTCGTGAACATGCGGTAGGGCTCGCTGACTCCCTGAGTGATGAGATCGTCGATCATGACGCCCATATAGGATTCGTTGCGACTCGGCGACCAGGCTTCGAGGCCGGCGGCGCGGCGGGCGGCGTTGACGCCGGCGACGATCCCCTGGGCGGCGGCCTCCTCGTAGCCGGTGGTGCCGTTGACCTGACCGGCGAGGAACAGCCCCGGCAGATGGCGGCTCCCGAGGGACGGCAGCAGCCCCTGAGGATTGAAGAAGGTGTACTCAATGGCGTAGCCCGGGCGGGTGATGTGGGCCCGCTCAAAGCCTTTGATGGCGCGGACAAAGCGCAACTGCACCTCGTAGGGCAGGCTCGTCGAGATGCCGTTGGGGTAAACCTCGGACGTGTCCAGTCCCTCGGGTTCGACGAAAATGCGGTGGCTCTCCCTGTCGGCAAAGCGGGTGATCTTGTCTTCGATCGACGGGCAGTAGCGCGGCCCGGGCCCCTTGATGGCGCCGATGTTGATGGCCGAGCGGTCGAGGGAGGCGCGAATGATGTCGTGGCCTTCGGCCGAAGTCTCGGTGACATGGCAGGGCACCTGCCGCGGCGGCGGCTGTGCCGGGTCGAGAAACGAAAGGCGGGGGCGTGGCTCATCGCCCGGCTGCTCCTCGAGGCGGGAAAAATCGATGGTGCGGCCGTCGATTCGCGGCGGCGTACCGGTTTTCAGGCGGGCGGCGCCGAGCGGCAGCTCCTGCAACCGCTCGGCCAGCCGGTTGGCCGCCGGTTCGCCGGCGCGGCCGGCGCTGTGTTGATTGGGGCCGACATGAATGCGGCCGGCGAGAAAAGTGCCGGCCGTCACAACCACGGCCCCGGCCCGCAGTCGAATGCCGAGGGCGGTGACGACGCCGCGCACCTCGCCCTGCTCGACGATGAGGTCCTCGACGCCCTGCTGCAGCAGCGACAGTTGCGGTTCGCTCTCGAGCAGGCGGCGGATGGCCGAGCGGTAGAGGACGCGGTCGGTCTGGGCCCGGGTGGCCTGCACCGCCGGCCCCTTGCTGGCGTTCAATACGCGCCAGTGAATGCCGGCGCAGTCGGCAGCCCGTGCCATGACGCCGTCGAGGGCATCGATTTCGCGCACCAGATGACTCTTGCCGATGCCGCCCACGGCCGGATTGCAGCTCAGCTGGCCGAGGGTGTCGAGGCTGTGGGTCACGATCAGGGTGCGGCTGCCGGCGCGGGCGGCGGCGAGGGCCGCTTCGGTTCCGGCGTGGCCGCCGCCGATCACGATTACGTCATAAAAGTTGTCCTTCATGGCTGCTTCAGGAGACGGCAACGGACTCCGATCGGGCTTCTCCGCGGGCCCCCTCCGTCCCGCCCTCGCGGGAGGCGAGGTAGCGTTCAGCGTCGAGGGCCGCCATACAGCCGCTGGCTGCCGAGGTGACGGCCTGGCGGTAGATGGGATCCATGACGTCGCCGGCGGCGAAGACGCCGGCGACGCTGGTTTCAGTCGCGCCTCCGGACCCGCCGACCTGGAGGTAGCCGCCGCTGTGCATGTCGAGCAGGCCTTGACAGATTTTGGTGTTGGGGGTGTGGCCGATGGCGATGAAGACGCCGGGGGCCTCGAGATCGCGCCGCTCTCCGGTGTCCACCTGCGCCAGGCGGGCTCCGGTGACGCCGGTCTCGTCTCCGAGCACTTCTTCGAGGCGATGATTCCAGATGATTTCGACGCGGCCCCCGCGCTCGGCGGCAAAGAGTCGATGCTGCAGAATCTTCTCCGCCCTGAGGCTGTCGCGCCTGTGGACCAGGTGCACCCTGCTGGCGATGCGCGACAGATAGAGGGCCTCTTCGACGGCCGTGTTGCCGCCGCCGACAACGACGACCGGCTTGTTGCGGTAGAAAAAGCCGTCGCAGGTGGCGCAGGACGACAGACCGCGCCCGCGGTACTTCTCTTCCGATTCCAGCCCCAGGTAGCGGGCGCTGGCCCCGGTGGCGATGATCAGGGCGGCGGCCTCGTAGCGGGTCTGGTCGCCCTCGACGACAAAAGGGTGGCCCGACAGGTCGAGAGAATGGGCGTGGTCGCGGATGATGCGGGTGCCGAAACGCCCGGCGTGAAGGCGGAACCGTTCCATGAGCGCCGGCCCCTGCAGGCCCTCGGCCTCAGCCGGCCAGTTCTCGACGTCGGTCGTCGTCGTCAACTGGCCGCCCGGCTCGGCGCCGCTGAGCAGCACCGGCCTGAGGTTGGCGCGGGCGCCGTAGACGGCCGCGGTGTAGCCTGCAGGCCCGGAGCCGAGAATCAAGAGCTCGGTGGTGACGCGGGCGCCGGAGTTCAAGGCGGCAATGACGGGATTCGCCGGGCGCGCCCTCAGATCTGTGACTGCTCGTAAGCCTTGAGGCCGATGCGATCGATAAGCTCGAGCTGGGTGCGCAGCCAGTCGATGTGTTCCTCTTCGTCCTGAATGAGGTCTTTGAGCAGGCTCCAGGTCACGTGGTCCTCGGCCTTGGCGGCGACGGCCATGGCCTGGCGGTAGATGGCCACGCCATGGTGCTCGAGGTCGAGGTCGGCCCTGAGCTTGTCGGGGGTGCCGGCGCCGGCTTTCACTTCGCCTATGCCGCCCATCTGGGGGACTCCTTCGAGGAACAGGATGCGGCCGATCAGCATGTCGGCGTGCTTCATTTCGTGGATTGAGGCTTCGCGTTCCCTGGCGGCGATTTTGGAGAGGCCGTCGTTTTCGTACATCTTGGCGTGGATGTAGTACTGGTGTATGGCCAGAAATTCAGCGCCGAGGCTGCGATTGAGGTGATCGATGATGCTGTCGGACATGGCGGGATTCTCTTGGGTCGTTCGTTGGGGTTGGCACGGATTGGGGATAGTGCTGCCTCCGGAATCCATATTATACCCTTTCTCGCGCAATTAGCAAGTGGCGACTCAGGCCGCTGCAACGGACAGAGCAGCCCGCACAGGGTTTTCTGCGTTCAGAGGGCAAAAAAAGCCGGCAGATGGTTGAGCAGCAGCGAGATCGAGAACAGCAGCAGGACGCCGCCGAGAATCCACTGCATGGTCCTCTGCCAGCGGGCGTGGGAGAGAAAGTCGAGAAGGGCCTTGGCCGCCATGACCAGACCGAGGAACTGCCAGGGGATGTTGATCGCCAGCAGGATCGCCCCGAGGATGACCAACTGCAACTGCTGCGACACCGGGCTGGCGGCGTCAACGAAGTTCGGCATGAGCCCGATGAACAGCAGCAGCACCTTGGGATTCAGCAGGTTGCACAGCAGGCCGTCGCGAAAAGCCGCGGTTCTCCCCCTGAGGTGGCGGTTCCGCCGGGCGACCTCGATCAGGGGCGAAGTCAGGGTCTGCCAGCCGAGCCAGCCGAGGTAGAGGCCGCCGACAAAACCGAGGCTGTGGAAAAAGGTCGGGGAGGCCGCGAGCACGGCGGACAGGCCGATAACGGACAGTGAAACATGGACGACGAGACCCGCCTGGACGCCGGCGGCCGTCCACCAGGCGTTGATGTGGCTGGCGTTGAGGGCGTTGCGCAGAATCAGCAGAGAGTCGGGTCCCGGCGACAGCACCAGGGCCAGCGCCAGGAGGGCAAAAGAGGGCAGATTGTCCATCCTCGGCGTCAGACGGAGGGGCGCCGGCGAGAGGCGGCGGCTCAGTCCTTGTCGGCCAGGGTTTTAATCGCCTCGTCAAACGGCAGCACCCGGCTTTCCGATCTGTCGTCGCCGCGGCGGCTGAACTCGCAGCCCCCCTGTTCAAGGCTGCGTGGGCTGACCACAAGGCGGTGGGGCACGCCGATCAGATCGAGGTCGGCAAACATGGGGCCGGGCCTGAGGCCACGGTCGTCGAGCAGGACTTCGATGCCGGTCCCGGTCAGCTTTTCGTAGAGCTCTTCGGTGGCCCTGCGCACGGCTTCCTCCTCGGGACGCACCGGCGCCAGGACCACCCGAAAGGGTGCTATGGCCAGCGGCCAGCGGATGCCGGCCTCATCGTGGTTCTGTTCGATGGCCGCGGCTACGAGGCGGGTGATGCCGATGCCGTAACAGCCCATATAGAGCGGCTGGACGCCGCCGCCCTCGGTGCTGACTCTGGCCTGCATGGCCTGGCTGTACTTGAGGCCGAGCTGAAAGATGTGGCCGACCTCGATGCCGCGCACGATCCGCAGGGCTCCGTCGCCGGCCGGGCTGGCGTCGCCGGCCACGGCATTGCGCAGGTCGGCCGTTTTCGGCTCGTCGAAGTCGCGTCCCCAATTGGCGTTCAGCCGGTGGTACCACTCACGGTTGGCGCCGCAGTGGAAGTCATTGACGGCGGCGGCGGCGTGATCGGCGATCAGGGGAATGCCGTCGAGGTCCGGCCCGAGGGAGCCCGGCGGGCAGCCGAGAATTTCGGCGACCTCCTCTTTTGCCAGCATTTCCAGCGGCCGGGCGACCTCCTCGAGGGCCTCGGCCTTGACGGCGTTCAGCTGGTGATCGCCGCGGATCACCAGAGCCAGGACCCCGCCTTTGCCGCCCCTGACGATCAGGGTCTTGAGAGTCTTCTGCGGCGGGCACCGCAGCAGCTTGCACAGGCCATCGATGGTTGTGACGCCGGGGGTGTGCATCTCTTCGAGGGCCTTTTCCGGCGCAGCGCACTCGGGGCGCGCCAGCACGGCCGTCTTTTCGACATTGGCGGCAAATTCGCCGCCATCGGAGATGGCGAGGGCGTCTTCGCCGCTATCGGCGAGCACATGGAACTCGATCGATTCGCTGCCGCCGATCGCGCCGGTGTCGGCATCGACTGCGCGGAACTCCAGGCCGAGGCGCTCGAAAATGCGGTTGTAGGCGCGGTGCATGTCCCAGAAAGTTTCGGCCAGGGAGGCCTCGTCGAGGTGCAGGGAATAGGCGTCCTTCATGACGAACTCACGCGCCCGCATGGCGCCGAAACGCGGCCGCATCTCGTCGCGGAACTTGGTTTGGATCTGGTAGAAGGTCAGCGGCAGTTGGCGGTAACTGGAGATGTCGCGGCGGGCAATGTCGGTCAGAATCTCCTCGTGCGTGGGGCCGACGCAGAACTCGCGGCCGTGGCGGTCGTGCAGCCGCAGCAGTTCGGGGCCGTATTCCTCCCAGCGGCCGGATTCCCGCCACAGCTCGGCCGGCTGAATCGCCGGCATGACGATCTCGGCGGCCTTGATGCGGTTCATCTCTTCGCGCACTATGGCCTCGATTTTCCGCTGGACGCGGATGCCGAGCGCCATCCAGGAGTAGATGCCGGCGGCGTGCGCCCTGAGCATGCCGCTGCGCAACATCAGGCGATGGCTGATGACTTCGGCGTCGGCGGGATCTTCCCGCAGGGTGATGAGGTTGAGCTCGCTCGCTCGCATGGCTTGAGTTCGGTTGTCGAAAGTGGGGGTGCCTGGTCGCACCGCCCCTTATATTACAGGCACGGGGCGGCCAGAGGGCAGCCAGTCCCGGCTCTGCCGGGGCCCTGCCGGGTTATGATGAAATGGCACCCAACTCCAACCCCTCAGCACCTGACCATGGACAAATCAGCAGAAGACAAGCTCGAACAGGATGCCCTCGACTACCACCTGCATCCGCGCCCGGGCAAGATAAAAATCTCCGCCACCAAGCAGATGGTATCCCAGCGCGATCTGGCGCTGGCCTACTCCCCAGGCGTCGCCGCCGCTTCCATGGCCATAGTCGACAACCCGGACGCCGCATACGACTACACCATCCGCGGCAATCTCGTCGCCGTCATCTCCAACGGCACGGCCGTGCTGGGCCTCGGCAACATCGGCGCCCTCGCCTCCAAGCCGGTCATGGAGGGCAAGGCCGTCCTGTTCAAGAAATTTGCCGGCGTCGACGCCTTCGACATCGAGATCAACGAGACCGACCCCGACAAGTTCATCGACACCGTCGCCGCCCTCGCGCCGACCTTCGGCGGCATCAATCTCGAAGACATCAAGGCGCCCGAATGTTTCTACATCGAACAGGAGCTGCGCAACCGCCTCGACATCCCGGTTTTCCACGACGATCAGCACGGCACCGCCATCTGCGTCGCCGCCGCCGTGCGCAACGGCCTGCACATCACCGGCAGGGAGCTGTCCCGGGTCAAGCTTGTCTGCGCCGGCGCCGGTTCGGCCGCCCTGGCCTGCCTCGACCTGCTGCTGAGTCTGGGCCTGAAGCGCGACAACCTCAGGGTGTTTGATCGCCATGGTCTGATCTGCAAGGGCCGCGACGTGCTCGGCGTGCGCAAGGCCATGTACGCCTGCGACGCCGCCGCCGAGACCATGGCGCAGGCCCTGGTCGGGGCCGATATTTTTCTCGGCCTCTCGGGCCCCGATGTGCTCAAGGCCGAGGATGTGGCCCCCATGTCGGAAAGGCCCCTGGTGTTCGCCCTGGCCAACCCGGATCCGGAAATTCGCCCCGAGGCGGTGCTGTCCGTGCACCCCGACGCCATCGTCGCCACCGGTCGTTCCGACTATCCAAATCAGGTCAACAATGTGCTCTGCTTCCCGTTCCTCTTTCGCGGAGCCCTCGACGTGGGCGCGAGCGGCATCAGTGAGGAGATGAAGAAGGCCTGTGTCGAGGCCATCTCCAATCTGGCCCGGCGCGAACCGGCCGAGCAGGTCATGAGGGCCTATGGCAACGACGAGCTCCGCTTCGGCCCCCAGTACATCCTGCCCAAACCCTTCGATCCGCGCCTGGCGATCGAGGTGCCCATGAGCGTCGCCAAAGCGGCCATGGCCAGCGGCGTCGCCCGCCGCCCGCTGCAGGATCCCAAGGATTACCACCGGCGCCTCGAACGCTTCGCCTACCGCTCCGGTTTCGCCATGAGGCCCATCTTTCAGCGGGCCCAGATGAGCCCGCAGCGGGTGGTTTTCGCCGACGGCGAATCGCGGCGGGTGCTGAGTTCGGCGCAGGTCATCGTCGACGAGGGCCTGGCCCGGCCGATTCTGCTCGGCCGTCCCGAGGCGATCGAGCGGAAAATCAAGGAGCTCGGACTGCGTCTGAAGCTTGACGATGAGGTGCAGGTCGTCGATCTCGGCGACAACCCCAGGGTCCGGGAACACGCCGACCATTGTCACAAGCTGCTCGGTCGCCTCGGCATTTCCCCGCCCGCCGCCCGCGCTCTGGTGCGCACCGACCCGACCGCCCTCGCCGCCCTCATGGTGCAGTGCGGCGAGGCCGATGTCGTCCTCTGCGGCGTCGAGAGCAGCTACCGCGAGCAGATGCAGAAACTTGTCGACATCATCGGCCTGGAGGACGGCATCGATCAGTGCGCCGCCGCCATGCTGCTGATCTCGTCCCGCGGCAATATCTGCTTTGCCGACACCCATGTGCGCCAGGACCCGACGGCCAAGGAACTGGTTCAGACCGCCGAGATGGCCGCCGGCGTCGTCCGCCGCTTTTCGCTCGAGCCGCGCATCGCCATGATTTCGCACTCCTCGTTCGGCAGCGACCGCAACCCCAGTTCCGAGAAGATGAAGCGCGCCTGCGAAATCCTGCGCCAGCGCCACCCCGACCTCGAGGTCGAGGGGGAGATGCAGGTCAACGAGGCCCTGTCGCGTGAGATCCGCGAGCGGCGCCTGCCGTCCTCGACCTTCTCCGGCAACGCCAACCTGCTGATCATGCCCTCCTGCGACGCCGCGTACATCGCCGCCAACACGGCCACCATGTTCGATCAGCAGGCCGTCGTCCTCGGTCCTCTGCTGTTGGGGCTGGCACGGCCCGCCCATGTGCTCATGGAGTCGGTGACAGTCCGCGGCGTCGTCAACATGACGGCTTTCGCCTGTGTCGAAGTGCTCGAAGACAGAAACGGCAACCAGCTGAGCCTGACCTGACGAAAGGCCGGCGGAGTCCTCGTCTTGATTTCGCCGAGGCAATCGGCCCCGGGGCTTCAGGCCGGGGGCCGGACGCCGGCGGGGAGTCTTTTCGCGCCGGCTGCCACCTCGCGCTCAAGGGCGCGGAGCCTGGAGGCGATGGCGCGCACCGATACGACCGTCAGGTCTTTGCTCGGCTCGCCCCAACCCTCTTCTCTGCCCGCGGCCGCCAGAGCGGCGGCGCAGTCTTCGCTGGCGCGGGTGCGCCAGGGCAGCAGCTGCAGCCAGCGGCGGTAGTGCAGGCCGCGGACGGCGCTGGCGATGTAAAAGACAAAAAAGTGATGCTGCTGGCGAAAATGGCAGGGAAACATTTCCAGCACGGCGGCGTTGGCCGGGAGCAGGGTGGAGTAGGCCAGGCCGGCGCCGTGCATGCCGATCAGGGCGTCGCTTTCATTGACGATGGCCAGCTGCTCCTCGACGGAGTGGTGCTCGAGGCGGACGCGGCTGATCTGCATATGCGGGAAGCGCGTCTGCAGCCCCTGCAGCAGCTCCTCCTCGTTTTCGATGACTCTGCTGATCGGCATGTGGGAAGTGCGTTCGGCATAGGGCTGACGGGAGATCAGGCGGACCCGCCGCAAGCCGGCACAGGGAGGCGCCGGTTTGAGGCCGACGCCCTTCAGGACGTGCAGGCGGAAATCCTCGGCCAGATCGCCACTGCTCGTAATCCACCTGGTGTCGGGCAGGGGCTGGGGCTCAATCAGGTCGGCGAAGCAGTGATTTTGATTTTCCAGTGATTTGTCGCTCAGCGCCGAGGCGAAGTACGACAGCAGCGGCTGCAGCTTGAAGTTATAGTGCCCCTTCAGCAGCAGCCTGGTGTTTTTCGCCTCGAGTTTCAGCTGCCTGGTGCAGTGGTGAATGACCAGGGCAGAGCGCAGGGCGAGGGCGAAGTTGCCCGAGGGGAAGGGGAGCCACAGGCGGCTGTCCTCATGCTGTTTGATGTCCTCGCCGGAATCCCTCAGGCTGTCGTCGACCCGGGAGCCGCGCATGTGGAGGTCGCGGTGGCGTCTGATGTCGCCGGGCCGCCACGGGCGCCGGCGGCGAAGCCACCAGCCGAGCAGGGGTGAGGAACCGAGATGTCGCCGGCAGAAGTTATCGCAGGCGACAACGACAATCCATTGCCAGGAGCGGTAGAACTCCAGCAGTTTTTCGGGCAGTGACGGCCTTGCGGGCACGGATTCCTGTCGTCAGTGGCTGCGGAAGGCGGAACCGCCGCCGAGTTGCTGCATGATGCGCTGCTCGAGGCCCGCCCGGGAGGTTTTTTTGACGGCCCGGTTCATCTGCTTGAGCTGCTTCATGAGCTGATTGACGTCGCTGATCTGGCAGCCTGAACCGCCGGCGATGCGGCGGCGGCGCGAACCGTTGATGAGGTCGGGCCTTCTGCGCTCCGCCCTCGTCATGGAATCGATGGCCGCGATCATGCGCTTGATGCGCTCTTCCTGGCCGTCGGGCACCTGATTGGGGAGGTTGGTTTTCATGTGCGCCGGCAATTTATCGACCAGACTCGAGATGCCGCCCATTTCAGAGACCGACGCCATCTGCTTGCGCATGTCGTTGAAGTCAAAGCCCCTGCCCTTTTTGATTTTGGCCGCCAGTTTCTCGGTTTCCCGGCTCTCCGACTTGTGGCTGATGTCTTCGATCAGGCTCAGGACGTCGCCCATGCCGAGGATGCGGGAGGCGACGCGGTCGGCGTGAAAAACTTCGAGGGCGTCGAGTTTTTCGCCGGTGCCGAGGAACTTGATGGGCGCGCCCGTAACCAACCGTGCCGACAGGGCCGCGCCGCCGCGGGCGTCGCTGTCGCACTTGCTGACGATGATGCCGCTCAGCGGCAGCCTGTCGGCAAAGGCCCGGGCCGAGCGGGCGGCGTCCTGGCCGGCCATGCTGTCGATGACGAAGAGCACCTCACTGGCCTTGGAGGCGCGGTGAATCTGCTCGACCTCGCTCATCATGTCGTCGTCGACATGCAGCCGGCCGGCACTGTCGATGATGAGGACATCGGCCAGCCGGCGGCGGGCCTCGTCGGTCGCGGCGGCGACGATTCCGGTCGGCTCCTGCGACTGGGGCCGAAAATAGTCGCAGCCCACTTGGGAGCAGAGGGTTTCCAGCTGCTCCATGGCCGCCGGCCGACAAACGTCGACACTGACGGCCAGCACCCGCTTGCGTTGCCGATTGATCAGGTGGTGGGCGAGCTTGCCCGCCGTCGTCGTCTTGCCGGCGCCCTGGAGGCCGACGAGCAGCAGCGTCACGGGCGGATTGCGGCTGAGATCCAGCGGCGAGGCCTTGCTGCCGAGGACGGTGACGAGCTCGTCGCGGACGATCCTGATCATGGCCTGGCCCGGCGTCAGCGACCGCATGACCTCGGTTCCCAGGGTGCGGGCGCGGACGCGCTCAATGAACTGCCTGACGACCGGCAGCGCCACATCGGCCTCAAGCAGGGCGGCGCGCACGTCCTTGAGCGCATCGCGGACATTGCGTTCCGTCAGCCGGCCGCGACCGGTGAGATCGCGCACCATGCCGCTCATTTTTTCGCTTAGGGCGTCAAACAAGGCAAATCGGGTGGGGTGAAGCGGGGATCGGACAGGGCCCGCCCCAGAGGGCGAGCCGGCAGGCCTTAAACAGAGATTATAACCAGAGGCCGGGCTGTCGCCCCGCCGCCAGGTTCAGAGGGTGTCGCGCGTGTTGGCGTTGACCGAGGGCGTAAAGGGCATGGG
Organism: Candidatus Porifericomitales bacterium; assembly: GCA_965237735.1. Taxonomy (GTDB): domain Bacteria; phylum Pseudomonadota; class Gammaproteobacteria; order CBDEFV01; family CBDEFV01; genus CBDEFV01. Next base: position 138,137 of record CBDEFV010000003.1, read on the forward strand.
AACCACCGCTGCCTCGACCGGCTGGCCGGCGGTTTCGGCGAACTCATCCGGCAGGTGCGCCCTGAACTTCTGCCCGTAGTTGCCGGTGGGGAAGCCGTGTCGGTTGAGGCTGCCGTCAAAGGGAACATAGCCCATGGCGATGTTGCTGCCGCCCTCGGGGTGGTACCAGGGAGAAGTGATGAAGCCGCAGGGCTCGCCTCCCGCCTCAGGCGACAGCAGCCAGAAGTCCGGGGCGAAGTCGAGAATCGGCTTGCCGCCCATGCGCAGACCGACGAGCTGCAGCTTGTAGGGTTTTTTGCCGGCCCGCAGATCGCGGCCCATGGCCTCCAGCACTTCCCGGCCGACATAGTTGCCCTTCTTGTTCCACTCGCCCCTGCCGGAGAGCGAGACCTGATAGCCGAGATTGCACTGAAAGGGGTTGTGCTGGTTGTCCATATCCTGCCCCCAGGAGAGGATGCCAGCCTGAATCCGCCGGCAGTGTGACGGCGGCACGACCCGGAGCTGGTGCTTTTTGCCGGCCTCCAGCAAGGCCTGCCAGAACGCCTCTGCATGGAGGGTGGCGTCGCGCAGATAGATCTCGTAGCCGGCCTCGCCGGAAAAACCGGTCTGGGACACCACGCATGACCTGCCGGCGATCCGAGCCTCGGTCAGCCCGTAAAAAGGCAGTTGTTCAATATCCACCTGATCGCCGATCAGATACTTCATGAGGGCCAGGGATCGGGGCCCCTGAATCTGCACGGGGCAGACGTCGATCTCATCGATTGTCACGGCAAAGTGCCGGTCGTGATTGACGCCCTGCAGGTAGAGGCCGATGTCGGAATCGGACAGCGAAAACCAGAACTCGTCCCCGGCGATGCGCAGCAGCACCGGATCGTTCAGCACCCCACCCATCTGATTGCAGAGGATGACATACTTGCACTGCCCCGGCTCCATGCGGTTGATGTCGCGCGTGACCACATAGTTGACAAAGGCCTGAGCGTCGGGCCCCTTGACCATGATCTGCCGCTCGACCGCCACATCCCACAGGGCCACATGCTTCTTGACGACCTCGTACTCGGCCATGGGTCCCCCGTCCTCGTGGCGGATGTGGCCGAAGGGATGGTAGATGCGGTTGTAGATGGTGGCGCGCCAGCAGCCTGCCTCCTGTGCCAGGTGCCAGAACGGCGATTTCCGCACCCGCGTGAAAATCAGCATCTCTACCGGTGTCGGGCCGCTCTGCCTCAGATTGTAGGGAAGACGGCGGTCCGACTGATCGACGCTGGGAAAGTGCTGCAGGGGTGTTTTCAATGGGGGTGTGCCTCGTTGGCAACGGCGCCGGGGCCGTTGGTGGCGTAAAAAATGCCATGGAAACACTCTTCAGGAGGTGCCCGATGACATGCAGGCGCAGCTTTTCGGCCTGTTGTTCTTAAAAGAGCCGAATCCCCGCTGCCGTCGGTATTATAATGGCGCTCACGGCAATCCGTCTCTTACGGTGCCTGCCCAACCTGCCCAGCCTATGCCTCTTCCTTTACGCATCCAGGAACCGCTGCCCCTGCGCTGCGGCGCGGTCATCCCCAACCGCCTGGTAAAAGCGGCCCTGTCCGAAGCCCTGTCCGATGTCCGCAACGCCGTCAGCGAGGGTCTGATCAATCTCTACCGCCGCTGGGCCCAGGGCGGGGCGGGTCTGCTCATCGGCGGCCACACCGCCATCGATCGCCTGCATATGGAGCATGCCGCCAATGTGGTTCTCGACGACTCCACCGATCTCGAGCGCTACCGCCGCCTCGCCGCCGCCGGCACCAGCGGCGAAGCCCTGCTGCTGGCGCAGCTGTGTCACGCGGGGCGGCAGACGCCGGAAAACATCAATGGGCGTCCCCTGTCCCTGTCGCCGGTACGCCTGAAGCTCGATGGCTACGCCGAGCCGCGGGAGGCGACCGATCTCGAGCTCGAAGAAGTTGTAGAGCAATTCGCCCGCTCCGCTGAACTGGCTTTGGCGGTCGGCTTCAACGGCATCGAAGTGCATTCCGCCCACGGCTATCTGCTGAGTTCGTCGCTGTCGCCGGCGACCAATAGGCGCAGCGATCGCTGGGGCGGCTCGCTCAGGAACCGCGCTTCCCTGCTGTTGGCTATTGTCCGGGCCGTGCGGGCCGTTGCGACCGGTGACCGGGTGCTGGCAGTCAAGCTCAACTCCGCCGATTTTCATCGCGGCGGGCTCACCAGCGAAGACAGTGTTCAGGTGGCCTGCTGGCTTGAAGACGAGGGCATCGATCTGCTCGAGCTGTCTGGCGGCACCTTCGAGCGGCCCAACGCCTATCAATATCAATCTCGAAAAACCAGCACCCGCATCCGTGAGGCTTGGTTCCTCAAATACGCCCGCGCCATCAGGCGGCGAGCCTCGGTGCCCCTGATGGTGACTGGCGGCTTCCGCAGCCTTGATGTCATGGAGCGGACCCTCGCCGAAGGAGCCACCGACCTTATCGGCATGGGCCGTCCCTTCGTTCTCGACACCGGTTTTCCCCGTCACATGCTGGCTGGGACTCTGAGACAGGCGCCAGCCCGGGAGCGCGATTTTGCCGACCCCCGCGAGTTACCCGCCGGCGCCGTGCTCAACTGGTTCTGCTACCAGCTGACCGAACAGGGCAGAAGGGGCAGTGTCGATCCGCAACTGCCGGTGTTGGCCGGGCACGAAGGATACTTTGCCTACAAAAAGGAGGCGGCCCGCTGCTGGCAGGCGGCCCGCCGCGCCCGGGCAGGCCAGCTGAATTCTTGAGGCTGCAAAGATCCCAAGGCTTTTGGGTGTTTAACTTGACGGGTTCTGTGGAATTTAAGATACCATTAGGGACATGAGAGGGGCAGAAAAATCACCGCATACATTACTGGGACGGCGCAGTGTCCAAGGTTTGAACACCATCGAACAGATGAGCTCGATGGCGCCGGGCTTCGCTGGGCGACGGCCCAGGCGCCGGGGTTTGATGGGGTCCTGATGAAATCCGCGCTTCCCAACCGCCCTCTCGAGGCGTTTTACTCGACGAAGCTGGGCAGCATCTACGCTGCCGATAGCCTCAAGGTGATGAAGTCGATGGAGGCCAGCAGCGTCGACCTTGTGGTGACAAGCCCGCCGTTTGGCCTCACCCGCAAGAAAGAGTATGGAAACATGCGCGAGGGCGAATACCTTGAGTGGTTTCGTGCGTTCGCCTCGGAGTTCCTCCGCATATTGAAGGACAGCGGCAGCCTTGTAATCGACATTGGCGGCGCGTGGAAGCCGGGTGTGCCCGTCCGGAGCCTGTACCATTTCAAGTTGCTCATCATGCTTTGCGATGAATTTGAATTTCACCTTGCTCAAGACTTTTACTGGTGGAATCCATCGAAACTTCCGGCACCTGCTGAGTGGGTGAACATCCGGCGCATCCGCGTCAAGGACGCCATCAACCCTGTCTGGTGGCTTTCCAAAACCGAATGGCCACGCGCAAGCAATCGCCGCGTGCTTCAACCGTACAGCCCGAGCATGGAGACGTTGTTGGCCAATGGCTACAAGGCAAAACTGCGCCCGTCTGGCCATGACATCAGCAGTAAATTCTCGATCAACAACGGAGCGGCAATCCCTTCCAATCTCCTTGCCATCCCTAATACCGAAAGCAACAGTGCCTATATGCGCTACTGCCAGGAGAAAAACATAAAAGCTCATCCGGCGCGGTTTCCGGCCGATTTGCCTGAATACTTTATTCGGATGCTCACCGACCCCGGCGACTCCGTGATCGATCCGTTTGCGGGCAGCTGCATGACGGGCGAGATAGCCGAGCGCCTCGGCCGCAGATGGACCTGTGTGGAATTGGTCAAAGACTACCTTGAAGGCGCATTGGGACGGTTTGAGGGAACCCCGACATCTCGGCGACCCGCCGCCAGGGGTGATGAATGCTACTATAAGATTCCACGTCCAAGCCTGTTATGGAACGGGGCTAACTCGAGCCCCCTCGACCCTGCCGGTGGCAGCAAGCGGCTCAAAGCAAAGCTCCGCCCAAGCCCGTTGCGGGATGGGGCCGGCCCCAGCTCCTTCGACCTTGACAGGGGCGGAAAACGGCCCGAGCCCAAACTCCGCCAAAGTCTGTCAGGGGATGGAGCTGCCTCCCTCCCTGATCCTGCCGGTGGCAGCAAGCGGCTCAAAGCAAAGCTCCATCCAAGCACGTTGCGGGATGGGGCCGACCCCAGCTCTCTCGATCCTGGCAGGGGCGGGAAGCGGCCCGAACTAAAGTTCCGCCAAAGTCTGCTGTGGGATGGAGCGGCCTCCCTCCCCAATCCTACTGGAGGCGAGAAGCGGCCCGAGTCAAAGCTGATGATGACTGAGGATGGCGAGACGCACTAAAGCGCAATTGCTTGAGCGGGTTGAGGATGGCTTCCGCAGCAGCGGCTGGAATTTGCTCTATATTTCCAATCCTGGCGAGCATCCGGCGCGTTATCGCGTCTATCGTGAGGCCGGGGGCTTCACGGCTTGCGTCTACATCTGGAGCATCAGCCATGGCGGCGGTGCCGAGCGCGCCGTCGACGAATACCGCATCCAGGTAACAGGCGTTCCACAAAACATCTTTCAGCCTGTTTCCGGAGACAAGACGCTTATTCTGGGATGGTGGGCGAGCGATGAAATCTTCGCTGGGTTTGATTATCGCCGGCATAGTTCCCTCTTTGGCTCCTCGCCCTCTTTTCAAGTTGGCCACGCAGCGTTGCAGGCCGCCGTTACCAACCGAGTTGCCGCCCATCGCAAGGATACAGGTGAGCTGGTGATTGCCTTCCAGCCGGATTTCATCGGCGCTTACGCCCAAAATCTCGAGGCACTTCACGATACCGGTGCAGTCCCAGCCGAAGCTGCCCTGTTGGACCGGATTGCCGCTGCCCCTCAGGGCGTGTCGGAAGATGAAATTACCGCTGGCGTGGCTCAGCCGCGCCGGTATGCCGTCACCGAGACTCGGCGCGCCCTCCGTGCCCTGGACTTCAGTGCCCGCGTCCTCAGTGCCTACGAACAGCGCTGCGCGATCTGTGGAGTCCAGCTGAAACTTCTGGAGGGCGCACACATCCTGCCCGTCCAGATGCCGGAGAGTACCGATGAAACATCAAACGGGATTTCCCTCTGCGCACTTCATCATCGGGCATACGACCGCGGCTTGATTACATTCGGCCCGGATTATGCCATTCAAGTCAGCAAGAAGAAGATGGAAGAACTTCAAGCAGCCGGTTTAGCCGGCGGCTTTCAGAGGTTCCGCGACAATCTCAGGGAGATTATCTCGGTTCCCGCTAAACAGGCCAGCCGGCCCAACCCTGCATTTGTGGAAAAGGCCAACGCTTTGCGAGGCTGGCGCTAGGGGCTCGACTCAGCCGTCGAGGCGGCGCAGGATGTCGCGGCTGATGATGTGGCGCTGGATTTCAGAGGTGCCGTCCCAGATGCGCTCGACGCGGGCGTCGCGCCACAGGCGCTCGAGCGGCAGGTCTTGCATGAGGCCCATGCCGCCGTGGATCTGCAGGGCGGCGTCGGTGACCCGCGCCAGCATTTCCGAGGCGTAGAGTTTGGCGGAGGCGATTTCGCGGTTGGCTTCAAGGCCTTGGTCGAGGCGCCAGGCGGCCGCCAGGGTGAGCCAGTCGGCGGCGTCGATCTCGGTCGCCATGTCGGCGATGGGAAAGCTGACGCCCTGAAAGCGGCTGATCTGCTGGCCGAACTGGCGGCGCGTGACGGCCCACTGGGTGGCGAGGTCGAAGGCGCGGCGGGCGCGGCCCACGCAGAGGGCGGCGACACTCAGGCGTGTGGCGTAGAGCCAGGTGTTGGCGACGGCGAAGCCGCCGTGGAGCTCGCCGAGAATCTGGCCGTCGCCGAGGCGGCAGCTGTCAAATTCGAGAATGCTGTTGTGGTAGCCGCGGTGCGACACCGATTGATAGCCGTCGCGCACCTTGAAGCCGGGGGCGTCGCGGTCGACGAGGAAGCAGGTGATCTTTTTCTTTTTCGGGCCCCTGCCCGATTCTTCCTCCTCGCCGGTGGCGACGAAGACGATGAAGAAATCGGCGATGTCGCCGTGGGAGATGAAATGCTTGCTGCCGTTGAGCTCCCAGCTGTCGCCGACGCGGCGGGCGCGGCACTGCATGCTGCGGATGTCGGAGCCCGCCTCGGGTTCGGTCATGGCGAGGGCGTCCTGTTTTTCGCCGCGCACGGCCGGCAGCAGATAGCGCTCGCGCTGCTCGCCCTCACAGGCGAGGAGGATGTTCGAGGGCCGCCCCCAGAAGACGCTGAGAGCCATGGAGGCGCGGCCGAGTTCGCGCTCGAGCAGGGTAAAGGTCAGCTGGTCGAGGCCGCCGCCGCCGACCTCTTCGGGCATGTTGGGGGCATGGAAACCCAGATCGAGGACGCGCTGCCGGATCGAGGCGCCGAGTTCGGGCGGCACCCTTCCCGTGCGTTCGACTTCGGCCTCGTGCGGGTAGATCTCCTTTTCGACGAAGCTCCGCACCGTCTCGACAATCGCCTGCTGTTCAGGAGTCAGGGCAAAATCCATACTGGGGTTCCCGTCAGGTGTTGGAATGAATGGGCGGTAGTGGCCGTGCCTGCAGCCGTTTAATCAGGGCGGCGGGTGCTTGGCGGATTCAAGCCGGCGCCGGCCCGCCCGGCCAGCAGGCTGTGGTGGCGGTTGATGGCCGCCCCGGCCCCCCAGCCGCGGCCTTCGTCCTGTTGCTGCAGGGCCCGAAGGGTTGCGACCAGACTGTCGTCGCGCAGGCGCTCAAGCTCTGCCAGCGTCCGGCCGCCGACGCTGGCCTCCGTCTGCTCGACAATTTGATCGACAAAGGTGTCGTCCATGTCCGGCACCTCGGTCAGCTTGGTCCAAGGCAGGGCGAGGCAGGGGGCGAACTGACGCAGAAAATGGCGCATGCCGGCCTCGCCGCCAGCGAGGTGATAGGTCTGGAACAGCCCCATGCTGGCCCAGCGCAGGCCGAAGGAAAGACGCATGATATCGTCGATTTCGCCGGTGCTCGCCACCCCGTCCTTGACCAGCCACAGGGCCTCGCGCCACAGGGCTTCCATGAGGCGGTCGGCGACGAAGGCCTCGATCTCTTGGCCGATGACCACGGGCGCCATGCCGAGTTCACCGTAAAAAGTCCGGGCCCGTTCGACGAATGCCGGGTCGGTGTGACGGCCGCCGACGATCTCGACGAGCGGCATCAGATAGACCGGCTGAAATGGATGGCCGACCAGCAGTCGCCCGGGGTGCTTCATGCCCTGCTGCAGATCGGTCGGCTTCAGCCCCGAGGTGGAAGAGGCGATCAACACATCGACTGCGGCCACGGCTTCGAGTTCGCCGTAGACCTGCCACTTGATTTCGAGCACTTCGGGCAGGTTCTCCTGAATCAGTTCGGCGCCCTCGGCGGCTTCGGCCAGAGTCGCGGCGAACTTCAGGGTGCCCAGAGGCGGCAGCGGAGCCTCATAGAGCCTCTGCCAGGCCCTTTCGGCATGGGCCATGACCGTTTTGATACGCTCCCGGGCGGCGGGCGCCGGGTCGAAGACGGCGACGTCGACGCCGTTCAGCAGCATGCGACAGGCCCAGCCGGCGCCGATGACGCCGCCGCCGATGCAGGCGCAACGTCCGATATTCACCAGCGGCGCGTCAGCTGCAGCTTCTCGCGCACGGCCTCGGGGCCGAGCAGGGTCGCGCCCAGGGACTGGGCGATGTCGGCGGCGCGGGCGACGAGGTCACCATTGCTGGCGAGGACGCCGCGGCTGAGCCAGAGGTTGTCCTCGAGGCCGACGCGGATGTTGCCGCCGGCCAGCATGGCGAGGGCGACGTAAGGGAGCTGGTCGCGGCCGATGGTGAAGGCCGAGAAAATCCAGTCCGACGGCAGATTCTGCACCAGGGAAAGCAGGGTCGGTATGTCGTTCGGCGCCCCCCAGGGAATGCCCATGCAGAGCTGCACCAGCACGGGGTCGTCGATGAGATTCTGCTCGCGCAGCCATTTGGCAAGCACCAGATGGCCGCCGTCGAACACCTCGATTTCGGGGCGTACGCCGAGCTCCTGGATGCGTTTGGCCATGGCGGCGAGCATGGCGGGGCTGTTGGCCATGATATAGTCGCCCTCGCCGAAGTTCATGGTGCCGCAGTCGAGGGTGCAGATTTCCGGCTGCAACTCGGCCACATGCGCCAGTCGCTCCTCGGCGCCGGCCATGTCGGTGCCCTGGTTGCTCGGCGGCAGCGGCGCCTCGGGCGACCCCAGCGTCAGGTCGCCACCCATGCCGGCCGTCAGGTTCAGCACCATGTCGACTCCGGAGTCGCCGATGCGCTCGATCACTTCGCGGTAGAGGGCCGGATCGCGCGCCCCCTTGCCGGTTTCGGGATCGCGCACATGGATGTGGGCGATGGCCGCCCCGGCGCGGGCGGCCTCGATGGAGGCATCGGCGATCTGCTGCGGCCTGACCGGCACCTTGTCGGAGCGGCCGACGGTGTCGCCGGCGCCCGTGACCGCGCAGGTGATGAAGACGTTGCGGTTCATGGAGAGTGGCATGACGGCGGTTCCTGAAGAGGGGTTGAAAGGACGGGGGCGCTTACTGCCCGAGGAGCCAGTTCTGGTTTTCGATGATCAGGCGGCGGGCGGCTCGCACCAGCCTGGCGCCGTCGTGGCCGCGGGAGCGAATGTCGGCGATCCACTCGTCGATGACGGGACGGGTTCTGCGCTTCCAACGCTCGAGCTCGACGCCGCTGATCAGGTACAGCTTGTTGCCCCGCTCCCTCAGCACCTGGCGGGCGCGATCCTCGGCATCCTGCCAGATCTTGCCGGCGCGGGTGGCCAGCCCGAGGCCGGAGTTGTCGTCAATGACGCGCTGCAGGTCGGGCGGCAGGGATTCATAGCTTTTCCTGTTCATGACAAAGGCGAAGACCGCCGTGTAGAAGCCGCGATTGACGACGGTCTCGGTGTGGTTCTGCACGAGTTCGTAGATTTTCAGCGGCAGCACCACCTCGAAGGGCAGGAGGGTGCCGTCGATGACGCCGCGGGACAGGGCCGAGGCCACCTCCGGCACCGGCATGCCGACGGGCACGGCCCCGAGTTTCTCAAGCATCTTGCTGCCGACGCGATTCGGCGCCCGCACCGACATGCCGGCCAGGTCCTCGAGGCGCCTCACCGGTCTGCGCGTGTGAAAGGAGCCGGGGTAGTGGTTGTGCAGCGCCAGCACCTTGACGCCGGCAAATTCTTCCCGGGCGTATTTTTCGTAGTACTGGTGCAGGGCGCGGCTCGTGGCCTCGGCATCGACCGGCACGAAGGGCAGCTCGAAGACCTCGGTCAGCGGGAAACGCCCGGCCGTGTAGCCCGGCAGGGTCCAGACGATGTCGACGACGCCGTCGAGGGCCTGGTCATAGAGCTCGGGCGCCCGCCCCCCGAGCTGCATGGAGGGAAAGATGCGGATGCGTATGCGGCTGCCGGAGTCCTTTTCGACGCGGCGCGCCCAGGGCTCTATGAGCTCGGCGTGGGTGATCGAGGATGTCGGCAGAAAGTGATGCAGCTTGAAGGTGTACTCCTGAGCGTGCGCCGAGCCGGTCAGGCAGACGGTGGCGAGGGCGGTGAGGGCGATGGCCAGACTTGGGAGTCGTTTCATGTTCAAAAAATTCCTGGGATGGGGGTGAGGGGGGAGGGAGGTCAGGGATGCCCGTCGGCTGATGGCGCCGCCGTCGGGGTCATGGGGGGATGGTTGAAATCGTGTAATCGGAAAATTATATCGACAGACCGGACAGATTCAGGCGCGATCAGTTGTGAAAATGCTTCTGAATGACATCCTCGAAGAAAGACGTGCCGATCCGGTCGATCTTTTCAACGCGCGTCTGATCTTTCCAATAGCGTGCAATAAAGTATTCGCCCTTGGCGCTGTAGCCGATTTCCCGAAGATCAGGGACATTGGGGGTGTGAATGTAATCAAGCCTCTCGTAGTGGAAAGAACCTGCCGGCTCCTCGCGCGAAACCCAGAGAGTCACGTCGCAGTGCTCCCTGAGGACCCTGCTCGGGAAGCCGAAGAAAAAAAGGTACCCTGCTTTTCGATCCCCGCTCTCGAAAAAGGTTCGGAAAAACCAGGTGCGCTTGGCAGAGACCCTTTTTTTAAGGAAGAGATACTTCTCGAAATCAAGTTCACCGAATTCTCTGAACCGGATTTGGGTTGTCGGGTCATCCGACATGTCTTTTGCAAACTGCTGTATATATCCCATCAGAAGGTCCATGGCACTTTGCCAGATCTCGAACTGATTCGCAGATTTTATTCTCTCTTTTTCTCCCATTTTTTCCCTTAGCGACTTAATCTTCCGTTCCCGCGCTTTTTGTTCCTTTGCAGCTTCTTCCCATTCTTCAAGGCTTTCTTCAACACACTCGCGGAGCAGGGCGACGAAGCCGGACAGGTCTGAACCCTGCGCCTGTTCCAGAGTATCGTAGTAGCGCATCCGGTCCTCCCGGGCGATGATGGCGATGGGGATGCCAAAGCGCATGAGCACAAGATTCATCAGTAGCCGTGCGACACGACCATTGCCGTCGAAAAGGGATGAATACAGACAAACCAAGTGTGGGCCACGGCCGCGGTCAGCAGCCCCTCGGCAGCGGCGACGCCGTCGTCTGCAACGACGCTTGCAGCTCCGAGCCAGCGGCCGAAATCACCCATCTCGGCCGCGACCGATTCGGGGCCGGGCGGCGAAAACCCGGAGCCGGATATCTCCACCGGCAGCTGGCGGTAGACGCCGGCATGGGCATCGTCAACGCCCTTGAGGACCAGGGCGTGAAGCTGACGGATGTCCGCTTCAGTGATGGGTCCATCCCGACGTTTTACGAGCTCCTCGAGATAATCCACAGCCTCGCCGAGGTTCCTCGCCTCTGCCTGGTCTTTCAGCGACTTCCCGGTCAGCGTCATGCCCTCCTCGACGACCAGTCTTGTCTCGCCCTGATCGAGGGCGTTGCCCTCGATGGCGTTGGAGTGGTAGATGCTTTTGATGCGGAAGTATTTTCTGAGGTTGAGAAGAGCCTCCCCTGCCAGACTGCCGCCTTTCCTGAGCTCTCGGACTCGCCGGGCAATCTTGTCGAGGGTGTCCTTCTGCGATTCTGAGTACTCATAGGGGGAGCCTTTTATTTCAATCATGAGAGCGCCTATTGATAGTAGTAGTCGTAGCGCTCGACGAACTCGCGCCTGAAGGCCAGGGCCTCGCCGTAGGAGATCTCCTCGCTTTCGGGCAGACGCAGCAGCACATAAAGCTGATCGCCGAGGCGCCCCCTGAGCTCGGACAGCAGGAAGTGCAGGCGGCGGCGGGTGATCGGCTCCGGCTGGCTCCAGCCGGGGGCCTGGTATTCGATGACGATATTGTTGCGGGCCCTGGCCGACGGCGGCGCCCGGTGGAAGATGATGGTCGCCACCTGCTTGTCGATCGGCGAGCGCGCCGGCCGCTTGACGCGGGCGTACTCCTGCTGCAGGTTCTCGTAGTCGGAGCGCAGCGAGCTGTACTGCTCGCGCAACTGGCGCAGCTGCTCCTGCGTCAGGCGGCTGAGGTCGCTGAGCTGGTCGCTGATCTCCGCGCCGCTCGCCTGCCGCAGTTTCTCCAGTTCCTCCCTCGCCGACTTGAGGTCGAACTCGGATTTACTCGCCTGCTCCCGGGTGATGGCGATCTGCCGGCGAATCAACTCGATCTCGGCCAGGGCCTGATCTTTCTGCTCCAGACTCCGCTGCAGCCGCTCCTGCTCCTCCTCGAGGGCCGTCTTCAGGGCAGCGATGTCGGTCCGGGCCCGACCGAATTGATCTTCGGCCTCGACGGCGGCGAGTGCGACCTCGGCGCGGGCCAGGCGCTCCGCCAGCTCGGCATTGAGGTCTTTCAGGCTGGCCGCCGAGGCCAGAGCCTCCTCAAGCTCCTGGGTGCGGACTCCGAGCAGCTCGGTCAGGGCCTCGCGGTCGCGGTGGGCCTGCTCGAGGTTGGCCGTCAGCAGGCTGATTTCCCTGAGCAGTTCATCGACGCGCAGCTTCTGCGAACCGACCTCATCGGACAGCACCGCCACCTCGCCGCTGAGCTCGCTGCTCCTGCTGCGCTCCTCGGCCAGTTGGGACAGCAGGTATTTGCGCGTGCTCTCAAGTTCGGCGAGGGCCTCCTTATTGGCCTTGACTTCCCTTTCCAGCCTCGCCCTCTCGGCCAGCGTCCGCTCGAGCAGTTGCAGCGTTTTCTGCAGGCGCTCGGCCAGCTGCTGATTCTCCCCTTCGAGGCCGCGCTGAGTCAGCAGCTGCTGCTCCAGAACCAGATCGGCCTGGCGGTTTTCCTCCTGCGACTGCAGCAGCGAGCTGAAGAGCTCGGTGTTGCGCAGAATCAAGAAGGTCGAGATGATGAGAAAGATCATCATCACGACCATCATCACGTCGGTGAACGAGGGCCAGAAGCTTTCGTCCGGCCGCTCGCTGCCGAAGTCTCTAGGACTGTACGAATACATTGGCGGGCGTCCCGGGTGCGGTGGTCGCCGTCGCCCTCAGGCGGGCGGAGCTGCGACGATCTCCGGCGGCAAGGCGGTGATCAGGCCTTGTCGCCGATATTTTTGAGGGCAGCTTTGACATGTTCCCTTAAGATCGTCTCCAGTGCCTGCATGTTCTGACTGAGGTGGCGGCGCGTCTCGTCCTCTTCCCTGGCCAGCTGCTGGCCGAGCGAGTTCAGGGCCTGCTCGATGCGGCCGACGGCTTCCGTCAGCGGGCCGCTGAGTTCGATCCCGCCGAGCTCCTGATTGAGGAAGGTACGGCCGGTCTCGGCCAGGGACTGTTGCTGGTTGCGGCTTTCCTCCGCCTCCCGGGAGACGCGCTCGCCGACTGACGCCAGGGTCGAGCCGAGGCGTTCGAGCAGGTTTTGCGTCTGGGCGAAGGCGTTGGCTGCATCGCTCTGCTGGCGGCCGCCCTCACGGGTGATGAGTTCGTTGAGCGAGGCCAGCCCGGCCTCGATGCGCGCGGCCAGATTCTGCAGGTGCTCGCCGACGGCGAGCGACTGCGCCAGCTCCTGCAGCACGGCCTGGCCGCTGTCTCTGTGCTGTTGCTGCAGGCTGCGGGTCTCGCTGCCCTCGCGGCCGATGCGCTCCTCGAGGGCGCTGAACGCCGCCAGGCTCTGTTCGGCGTGGCGGCTGCTCTGGGCGCGGATTTCGCCGCCCTCCTGACCCAGGCGTTCGGCGAATGCGCCGACCAGTTGCTCGAGGCGGTTGCCGAGAGCCTGCAGATCCTCGGTCAGGTTCAGCGATTGCAGGTTTTCGCTGAGTAGGGACAGGTTCTTCTCGGCCTGCTGCGCCTGGAGGGCGCGGCCCTCCCTGCCCTCCAGATTGAGGCGCTCGCCGAGGGCCTGAACCGTCTGCTCGAGGCGGCCGCTCAGGGATTGCAGGTTCTCGGCCAGGCTCAGCGACCGCAGTCCCTGGCTGATCGCGGTCAGGTTTTTCTCGGCCTGCTGCACCTGCAGTGCCCGGGTCTCATTTCCCTGGCGGTTGACGGTTTCGGCGACCGACTGGACGGCCCTCTCGAGGCGCTCGCTGGCGGCCTGATTTTCGCTGACCAGCCGGGTGCCGATCAGATTGCCGATGTTTTCCGAGGAGAGGGCGGTGCGTTCGCCGTTGACCTTCATCTCCTCGAGGCTCTTGCCGATGTCGGGAAACTGTTGCATCTGCTGCACCAGTTCGGCCATGGCGTTGCCGCCCCGCTCGATGCGGTCGTTGAGGCGGCTCGACAGCTCGACGAGCTGCCCGAAAGCGGACTCGAGGGCCTGGTGGTGCGATTCGAGCGCCTGGCTGCTCTCGCGCAGCCCTTTGATGAGGCCGTAGAGCTCGATCGGCAGGGCCTCCTGATCGACCGCCAGGCGCGGCAGCAGGTGCTGCGAGATCAGCCCCTCGAACTGCGACAGGAAGCGGCTCTGGACGTGGAGGGTCGAGAGGTAGAAGTAACCGAAAAACAGATAGCAGAAGATGGCGCTGATGGTCGTCGACAGGGCCGTCGACATGCCGTGGACGATGTTGTTGACGCCGCTGGCGTCGCTGCCGAGACCGGTCAGCAGATCGCTGGCGCCGACAAGCGACAGCGACAGCGACACCACGGTGCCGAAGACGCCGACGAGAATCAGGATGTTGTTGACAAAGCGCGCCAGCCCCATGCGGGCGCTCTCGGTGTTGGCCGTCGAGATCGCCATGCTCGGGTAGACGGCGAGCAGGTTTTTGTACTGCAGCGCCTCCATGGCTTTGTAGCGGGAGGCGATCAGGCTTTGTTCGGAGACCCCGTGAAGCGGGCTCTTCTCCCCCGAGGCCAGGTTGCGCAGGACGCGCTGCACGGCCGTCTCCTGCAGGCGGTAGAAGTTGAGGATGAAGATCAGCTTCAGCATGCCGATGGCGAAGAGCCCGACAATGACGCCATTGACCGTCAGGCCGGTCAGGGTCAGCTGATTTTCAAAGTAGAGCAGATGAATCCAGTCGCGCAGCATGTAGCCGGCGCCGGCGGCAATCAGCAGCCACAGCAACAGCAACAACAGAACCGAGCGGCTCGTTCCGATCAAGGGAAATTTCATGGGAGGGCGGGATAGAGGCGGATAGGTGCGGGGAGGCGAAAATTTCGTTTAATGCTAACCCAAGCCAGAGCCAATGGGAAGACTACGGCGAAATTCGGGCAGTGCCGGGGCCCGCCGGCAGCGTAGCGGTGGGCGGCTTCAGTCGCGGCCTCGGGTCTCGACCCCGGCATCGAAAGTATCGGGCAGATCCCTGTGAGTCCCGCGGAAGCGCCGCCCCTGCTCCTCGTCTTCGCGGGCCCGGCGCTCACTGATGGCCCGCTGCGGCGTCGACATGGAGGTTTCGTCATCGTCGACGCGGTGGGCGGCTTCAGTCGCGGCCTCGGGTCTCGGCCCCGGCATCGAAAGTATCGGGCAGATCCCTGTGAGTCCCGCGGAAGCGCCGCCCCTGCTCCTCGTCTTCGCGGGCCCGGCGCTCACTGATGGCCCGCTGCGGCGTCGACATGGAGGTTTCGTCATCGTCGACGCGGTGGGCGGCTTCAGTCGCGGCCTCGGGTCTCGGCCCCGGCATCGAAAGTATCGGGCAGATCCCTGTGAGTCCCGCGGAAGCGCCGCCCCTGCTCCTCGTCTTCGCGGGCCCGGCGCTCACTGATGGCCCGCTGCGGCGTCGACATGAAGGTTTCGTCATCGTCGACGCGGTGGGCGGCTTCAGTCGCGGCGTCGGGTCTCGACCTCGGCATCGAAAGTATCGAGCAGATCCCTGTGAGTCTCGCGGAAGCGCCGCCCCTGCTCCTCGTCTTCGCGGGCCCGGCGCTCACTGATGGCTCGCTGCGGCGTCGACATGGAGGTTTCGTCATCGTCAACCAGGCTGACTTCGACCCGCAGCTCCTGCCCTGTCGCCTCGGTCAGGACTCTGTTCAGCGCCTTCAGGCGGGTGTCGCTGTGCAGATGTCGGTTCTTCCGGCTGAGCCGCAGCGACAGGACCCCGCCCTGGCACGAAGCGAATTCCGAGTGCAGCGCCAATTGTTGATTCGGGCCCTTGAGCGGCAGGGCTTCGGCGAGGCCGATCCAGTCATCGGACGAGGCAGGCGCAGGGCCGCTGCCGTCTGCCGCTCCCCCGTCTCCATCGTCGCCGCTGTTTTCGGGCGCCTCCTTCTCCTCGACGGCGGCGGGCGCGGCCCTGCTCGCCGGCGCTTCCGCCCTCTCGGCTGCGGTTGCCTGGGGCGCCGGCTCCGCTCTGCCCGACCGCTCTTCCCGATCTGCCGGGGCAAAGGCAAGCATGCGCAGAATCGTCATCTCAAAGGCGTCGCGGGCGTCGGCGGCGAAGGCGGCGTCGCGGCGGCCGTAGAGGGCGATCTGGTAGTAGAGCTGAATGTCTTCGGGGGCGGCGCGCTCGGCCAGGAGCGTCAGCGGCTGCAGGCTCTCGGGCAGGTCTTCACGGCTTTTCGGGGAGAGTTGCACCAGGGCGATCTGGTGCAGTCGGTGGAGCATCTCCGCCAGGGCGTTGTCGAAATCGACGCCGGCGGCGGCGAAGTCCTTGATCAGCTTGAGGGCGGCTTCGTGGTCTTCGCCGATGATGGCTTCCAGCAACTGCAGCATGGTGCTGAGATCGACCATGCCGAGGACGGCGGCGATGCGGTCGGCCTGCAGGCGGCCGTTGCAGTAGGCGATCGACTGATCGAGCAGGCCCAGGGCGTCGCGCACGCTGCCCTCGGATTTGCGGGCGATCAGATCGAGGGCGTCGTCGTCGTAGGCGATGTCCTCTTCCTTGACGATGGTGACGAGGTGATTCTTGATGTGATCCGGCGGCAGCGGCCGCAGGTGGAAGTGAAGGCAGCGCGAGACAATGGTCGCCGGCAGTGCCTCCGGGTTGGTCGTCGCCAGCATGAACTTGACGTGGTCCGGCGGCTCTTCGAGGGTCTTCAGCAGGGCGTTGAAGCTGTGGTTCGAGAACATGTGCACCTCGTCGATGAGGTAGATCTTGAACTTGCCTTTGTTCGGGGCATAGACCATATTCTGCAGCATCTCCCGCGTCTCCTCGACCTTGGTGCGGGAGGCGGCGTCGATCTCGAGCAGGTCGATGAAGCTGCCCCGGGCCAGTTCGACGCAGTTCGAGCAGGTGCCGCAGGGACTCGAGGTGACGCCTTTTTCGCAGCTGAGACAGCGGGCGAAGATGCGGGCGATCGTGGTCTTGCCGACGCCGCGGGTGCCGCTGAACAGATAGGCGTGGTGCAGCCGCCCCTGATCGAGGGCGTTTTTCAGGGCCTCGCAGACCGGGTTCTGACCGACGACGGTGGAGAAATCATCGGGCCGCCAGCGGCGGGCCAGCACCTGATAGCCGCCCATCAACGGGCTGCCGCCATGCGGCTCCGCGTCGGAGGCGAGCCGGCGCCGTCGTCCGTCGCTGCCGCCGCCGGCGCCGCCTCTTCCTGCTGCCACCAGGGGCCGCTCGTCAGGGGGTAGCGCCGCTCGCGGCCAAAGGCGCGGCGGCTGACCCGCGGCCCCGGCGGCGCCTGCCGCCGCTTGTACTCAGCTCTCTGCAGGCGGCGGGCGATGGAGCCCACCTCGGCCTCGTCGAAGCCGTGACGGGCGGCGACGCCGTCAACGGCCAGATCCTCTTCGATCAGGCCCTGCAGCATGAGGTCGAGTTTTTCATAGGCCGGCATGCTGTCGCTGTCGAGCTGGCCGGGGGCGAGTTCGGCCGAGGGCGGGCGCTGCCGCACCCGCTGCGGGATGGCCGCGGCCGAGGTCCCTCCAAGGCCCGCCAAGGCGTAGATCTGGGTTTTGTAGACGTCCTTCAGGGGCGCGTAGCCCCCGGCCATGTCGCCGTAGAGGGTGGCGTAGCCGAGAGCGTATTCGCTCTTGTTGCCCGTCGCCAGCAGCAGGCTGTCGCTGCGGTTGGCCAGCCCCATGAGCACCAGGGCGCGGGCGCGGGCCTGGATATTCTGGTAGGCGATATCATCGCCGCCGGCGCAGGCGGCATCGACCGCGGAGCGCGCCTGCTGCACCAAGCCCTCGATGGGAATCTGCCGGTACTCGATGCCGAGGCGGGCGGCGAGTTCGGCGGCGTCTTCGAGGCTGATATCGGAGGTGTAGCTGTAGGGCAGCATGAGGGCGCTGACCCGCTCCGCCCCCAGGGCGTCCACCGCCAGGGCGGCCGTCAGGGCCGAATCGACGCCGCCGGAGAGCCCCAGCAGCAGGCGGGAAAAACCGTTTTTGCCGGCATAGTCGCGGATGCCGAGCACCAGCGCCTTGTAGAGCAGCTGCTGCCAGGGCTCGTCGCCCTTGCCCGCCGCCCCCGCCCCGGCCTCCAGCCGGCCTTCGGGCAGTGCCTGAATCAAGCCGCGGTCGGTTTCCATGGCGGCCAGCTGCAGTATCAGCTCGCCGCCGCTGTCCAGAGCCACCGAGCAGCCGTCGAAGACGAGATCGTCCTGGCCGCCGACAAGATTGATATTGACGATCGGCAGGCCGGTCTGCCGCACCCGCTGGCGCAGCACCTCGAGGCGGATCTGCTGCTTGCCGACATGGAAGGGCGAGGCGTTGAGGCCGACCAGCAGATTGGCGCCGGCCTCTCGGGCGGCGCCGGCGACTTCGGGCCGCCAAAGATCTTCGCAGATGGCGGCGCAGAGGCTCAGCCCGCCCATGTCGAAGGGCCGCAGCGAATCGCTGCGGCGGAAATGGCGCGGTTCGTCGAAGACGCCGTCCTGCGGCAGCTCGCGCTTGTAGTGCACCGGCTCGGCCCGGTCGCGCCTCAGCAGCCAGGCGGCGTTGTAGAGACTGCCCCGGTCCCGCGCCGGCGCCCCGACGAGGACAGCCCGCCCCGACGGCATGGCGGCGGCGAGGGCCCGCGTCTCGCGCTCGCAGGCGTCGATGAAATCGCGCCTGAACCAGAGGTCGTCAGCCGGATAGCCGCTGATGAAGAGCTCGGGAAAAACCGTCAGCTGCGCCGGCTCCTGCGCCTGTTGCAGGCTGTTCAGCAGGGCTGCGGCGTTGGCGCCGGGATCGCCGACCAGGGCATTCAGTTGCGCCATGGCGATGCTGCATCCCGCCCCCCGGCCGGTCTGGGTCGGAAGGGTCATGCCGGTGTTTTCGGCCCTGCTGTCGGGCGGCCGCGGGAAGAGCGCCGGCGCAGGGTTTTCCAGCCGAAGAGCGCGAAGCCGTGGAAGCTGTATAGGGCGAGGGCGACAAAGACGCAGAGGTAGGGGTCGAACAGGGCCAGGGCGATGGCGCCGACCACGAGGATGAGGCCGCTGAAGGGAATGCGCGGCCCGAACGACAGCGTCTTGAAACTGAAATAGGGCAGGTTGCTCGCCATGAGCAGGGCGGTGGCGAACATGGCGCCCAGTGCCAGCCAGAACCACAGCTCGACGGGCAAATCGTGGCGCACCGTCATCCACTGGATGCTGGCGATGAAGGCGGCGGCGACCGGACACGGCAGGCCGACGAAGAAGCGCTTGTCGGATTTTTCCAGCTGGACGTTGAACCGCGCCAGCCGCAGGGCGGCGCAGGAGGAGTAGAGGAAGGCGACGGCCCAGCCGAAGCGGCCGGCCACTTCGGTCGGCGGATTGACAAAGGCCCACTGGTAGTAGAGCAGGGCCGGGGCCACGCCGAAGCACAGCAGGTCGGACAGGGAGTCGTAGTGGGCGCCGAAGTCGCTGCTCGTCTTGGTCATGCGGGCGACGCGGCCGTCGATGTTGTCGAAGAAAGCCGCCAGGAAGATGGCGATGACGGCCGCCGCGAAATCGCCGCGGATCGAGGAGATGATCGAGAAGAAGCCGCAGAGGAAGCCGAGGGCCGTCAGCAGGTTCGGTACCAGGTAGATGATGCGCCGCCGTCGCGGCGGGGCGGCGCTGGAGTGGAAGCCGCTCATGCCGGCGACCCGCTCTTAAGGCCTGTCGCCGGCCGCCGGTGTCCCGGTTGCGGATTCGGGCCCGGATCTCTGTCGGGCGGATTCTGCATCGGCTGGAGTCGGGCGGCTACCCCCGGGGTCCCCTGCTTCCGCCGCCGGACTGACATCGGTCTCTTCGGTCGGAGCTGGGCCCGGTTCAGTTGCGGGCCTTGTCAACGAGGCGGCCGGCGGACAGCCAGGGCATCATGTTGCGCAGCCTGGAGCCGACCTCTTCCAGCTGGTCGCCGCCGACCCGTCGCCGACTGGCCTTGAGCACGGGGGCTCCGGTGCGGTGCTCGCCGATGAATTCGCGGGCGAAGACGCCGCTCTGAATCTCGGCCAGAATCTTTTTCATCTCGGCCCGCGCCCTCTTGTTGACGAGGCGCGGCCCGCGGCTGACGCTGCCGTATTCGGCCGTGTTCGAAATCGAGTAGTAGAGGTTGGAGACGCCGCCTTCATAGAGCAGGTCGACGATCAGCTTGAGTTCGTGGAGGCACTCGAAATAGGCCATCTCCGGGGCATAGCCGCCCTCGACCAAGGTGTCGAAACCGGCCTCGACCAGAGACACCAGGCCGCCGCAGAGCACGCACTGCTCGCCGAAGAGATCGGTCTCGGTCTCCTCGCGGAAGCTCGTGGCGATGATGCCGGCGCGGCCGCCGCCGATGGCGGAGGCGTAGGCCAGGGCGAGATCGCGAGCCTGACCGCTCTCATCCTGGTGGGTGGCGATCAGGCAGGGCACGCCGCCGCCCTCGACATAGGTCGAGCGCACCAGATGTCCCGGGCCCTTGGGGGCGACCATGAAGACGTCGAGGTCCGGCCTCGGTTCGAGCACGCCGAAATGGATGTTGAAGCCGTGGGCAAACACCAGGGCGCCGCCCTTCTTCAGCTTGCCGGCGATGCTCTCGCTGTAGATGTCGGCCTGGAGCTCGTCGGGCGCCAGCATCATGACGAGGTCGCAGGACGAGCTGGCCTCATCGACGGAGGCGACCTTGAGGCCGGCGGTCTCGACCTTGGCGCGGGTGCGCGAGCCCGGCGCCAGGCCGACGGTGACGTCAACTCCGGATTCCTTGAGGTTGTTGGCGTGGGCGTGGCCCTGAGAGCCGTAGCCGATGACGGCGACTTTTTTTGCCTGAATCAGAGCCAGATCGGCATCCTTGTCGTAGAAGACCTGCATGAATTTGCTCCCTGGTGGAATGAAGGGGTGAATTGAATGGAAACTTTGGCCGGGCCGGAGAATCAACGGCCGCCGAGGGCGCGGTCGCCGCGGGAGATGCCGACGACGCCGGAGCGCACCACCTCGAGCACCGGCAGGTCGGTCAGGGCGCCCAGAAGGGCGTCGAGCTTGCCGCTGGTGCCGGTGGCTTCGATGACATAGGTCGAGGGCGTCATGTCGATGATGCGGGCGCGGAAGATGTCGCTGATGCGCTTGATTTCCTGGCGCCCCTCGCCGAGGGCGCGGATTTTGATGAAGGCCATTTCCCGCAGCACCGTGTTCTCCGAAGTCAGGTCCAGCACCTTGAGGATATCGATGAGCTTGTTCAGTTGCTTGATGATCTGCTCGACGATCTCGTCGTCGCCGTGGGTGACGATGGTCATGCGCGACAGCGAGGGGTCGTGGGTCGGGGCGACCGTCAGCGAATCGACGTTGTAGCCGCGGGCGGAGAGCAGGCCGGCGACGCGGCTCAGGGCGCCGGGCTGGTTTTCCATCCACAGCGAGATGACGCGCCTGCTCATGCCAGTTCGCAGTCGAGCAGCGGGCTCATCTTCATCTCGTGGTGCCCCTTGCCGGACTGAATCATGGGGTAGACATTCTCGCCCGGGTCAATGATGCAGTCGAGGAAGACCGAGTGGTCGCGGATGCGGATCGACTCCTTGATGGCATCGTCAACTTCGCTCTGTTTCGTGATCTGCATGCCGACATGGCCAAAGCTCTCCATGAGCTTGACGAAGTCGGGGATGCAGTCGACATAGGACTGGGAGTAGCGGCTCTCGTAGTCAAACTCCTGCCACTGCCGCACCATGCCCATATAGCGGTTGTTGAGATTGATGATCTTGACCGGGCAGTTGTACTGCTTCAGGGTCGACAACTCCTGGATGCACATGAGGATGCTGGCCTCGCCGGTGACGCAGAACACATCGGCCTCGGGGTGGGCCAGCTGTACGCCGAGGGCGGCCGGCAGGCCGAAGCCCATGGTGCCGAGGCCGCCGGAGTTGATCCAGCGCCGCGGCTCGTCGAACTTGTAGAACTGGGCCGCCCACATCTGGTGCTGGCCGACGTCCGAGGTGACAAAGGCCTTGCCGCCCGTCAGTTGCCACAGGCGCTCGAGCACGTACTGCGGCTTCAGCAGCTTGCCCCTGCGGTCGTAGCGCAGGCAGTCGGCGCGGCGCCACTCCTCGATCTGCGCCCACCACTTGCCGAGGTCGGGCCGGCCCTGCTCCTTCAGCTTCGGCCCCACATAGTCGAGCAACTGCTGCAGCACCTTGGCGGCGTCGCCGACGATGGGCACATGGACGCGCACATTCTTCGAGATCGAGGACGGGTCTATGTCGATGTGGATGATTTTGCTTTTGGGGCAGAAGTACTTGATTTCGCCGGTGACGCGGTCATCGAAGCGGGCGCCGACCGCCAGCAGCACATCGCAGTGGTGCATGGCCAGGTTGGCCTCGCTGGTGCCGTGCATGCCGAGCATGCCGAGAAACTGCCCGTCGGTGGCCGGGTAGCAGCCCAGGCCCATGAGGGTGTTGGTAATCGGCGCCCCGAGGGCCTGGGTCAACTCCGTCAGCTCTTTGTGCGCCTGACTCCAGATGATGCCGCCGCCGCTGTAGATCATGGGTCTTTCGGCCCTGAGCAGCATGTCGCCGGCCTGCCTGATCTGCTTGTGGTGGCCGCTCAGGGTCGGCTTGTAGGAGCGCATCTCGATCTCCTTCGGGTAGTGATAGGCCGCTTTGGCGTCGGCGCCGGCCCCCCCCGTGATGTCCTTGGGAATGTCGACGACCACGGGCCCGGGACGCCCCGTCGAGGCGATGTAGAAGGCCTTGCGCAGGGTCGGGGCGATGTCCTCGGCCGCCTGTACCAGGAAGCTGTGCTTGACGCAGGGGCGCGTGATGCCGAGGGTGTCGACCTCCTGAAAGGCGTCGCTGCCGACGAAACGCCGCGGCACCTGACCGGTCAGCACCACCAGAGGCGCCGAATCCATGTGGGCCGTGGCAATGCCGGTGACGACATTGGTCGCCCCCGGCCCCGAGGTGACCAGCACCACCCCGACCTTGCCGGTCGAGCGGGCGTAGCCGTCGGCCGCGTGAATCGCTCCCTGCTCGTGCCGCGCCAGCACGTGCTTGAGCTTCTTTTCCTTGTAGAGGGCGTCGTAGATATGGAGCACCGCCCCCCCGGGATAGCCGAAGATATATTCAACGCCCTCTTCGACCAGGGCCTGCATGATGATTTCGCCTCCGGACAGGCGGGGGGCAGACACAGACAAAACTCCAGTTTAATAGATGGGTGAACGCAATAAGAAGACGACAGGGAAAGGCGCGGCTGCAGCTGACCGCTCTGGCCCCATTCCTCTGCTGAATATTCAATTATAACCGCGGGAGCGGCTGGAGGCCAGAGGGACGGCGAGTCTCGCCGTTCGCATCGCCCGGGAGGGGCGCTGCGCTCTCGGCCAGCGACTCCTCGGCGCGCTATGCCCTGCAGCGGCGGCAGATATATTCAACGCCCTCTTCGACCAGGGCCTCAGCATTCGTCAGCCGCCGCCGGGCCTGAATCGGCGGCAGAAGGAGCCTCGAAAAAAGCCCCCCGCTAAACCCTGGGTCCGGCCGGCGGATTCCGCAGCTGCGCCTCCTCCAGTTTGCTGGCTTCTTCTACAGCCAAGGGCGCCCCCGGACCCCGCCGGCCAGAGGGGAGGGCACGCCGCCCCTGACAATCTTCTCCCGCCCCGTCCGCTGAGCTCAGGTTGCGCCCTTCATTTTCGCTCAACTGCGCCCCTTCGCCCCGGCTTTCAGGGGTCGGCAGCTGTTGTTGCAGGATTGCTCCGGCGGCCGGGGACTTCGACATCGAAGCCGTAACCGGGGGGGTGCCGGCGACGGCTTCAGTCCTGGCTCTGCTGACCCAGCTGCTGCAGGATTTCGCCGGCGGCGTCGAGGGCGACGGCGCCCGGGGCGAAGAAGCCGCTGCAACTTCCGCAATTGTTCGGCGCGCACAGCCTGATTGTCGACCTTCAGTGTCCGCGACTCGTCGTCGCCGCCCTGGACACAACAAGTTGACGCCGCCCATTGCCTGCCCGCCGCTGTCGGTGCGGGCCGCGGCCTTCTCGATGGGCATCAAAGAGATCTGAGCCCCCCGCTGCATCGAAGAAGGACGCGATGAAAGTAGCGGCGATGCCAGCGCCGGCTCCCTGGACCCATGGGCGCCGATTCTCCTTCTGCCTCCCCTGTTCGGCGGGCGGCGGCAGGCGCTCGTCCGTTCGGCCCGCTGCACTGCTGGCGCCGCTGGAAATGGCGTCCTGGTCCCGGGGTTGCCGGCAGGTTTAAAACCTCAGGTTTTTTGTTTTTTCATGCAAAAGATCCACCCAAACAGCAAAACATGTGATACACTTTTATCCTCTATAGTTTTATTAAATTTCTTGGATATTAATTCAGTTACCGTTTTTTAAATGGAGGTGTTCCATTGTGATTAAGGAGAGTTATGGGTTTGGCGAGCCCACAGGTGGCGAATCGACGGGGGGTTCTGAAGGCACTCCCAAGCCCCCTGGGGTGTCCGGCGCGGCTGATCTGACCGCAGCCAATGCCGGAACCTCCTGGAATGCGGCCGCCAGCCACACCCCCGGCACTTGGGACTTCGGCTCCGATGCCCAGACTCCGGCACTGAACAATGCCGATTACGACGGCTCTGGCGACGCCTTCAATTGTGACCGGTTGCCAACCGATAGCGGCGACCCGCTGTTGTCGGGTCAAAGGAGCGGTGAAAGTGGCGGCGATGGCGGCGGCTCCTTGGGCGCTGGCTCTCCTTCTGCCTCCCCTGTTCGGCGGGCGGCGGCGCTTGTCTGTTCGGTCCGCTGCGCTGCTGGGAAGGGCATCTTGCCCCCCCCCCCCCCCCGAAGGGCAGGCTTGCCCCCGAGGGCTGGAGGCCGGTCGGCCGGCCGGGCGCTCGCTGCCGCTTCCTTGGAGGGAGCTCCGTTCAACGCTCAGGTCTGCTTTGGGCAAGACCCTTGTGATGACATGCAAGATCGTTTCCGCGACCTCGAGAACAGCGGGCTGCCGGCGCCATTTTGCCGGCGGAGTCGCCTCCGCCCTGCTCTGCGCCCTGGTCGGGGTCTCCTGGCGCAAACGACAACGGCCGACAGCAATGGCAATGGCCTGATCGAGAGCACCAGCCTCGGGCAACTGAACGCCCTGCGCCATGAACGGCGAGCTATGCCACGGGCCATACCGAGGTGGCGCCTGGAAGTTCTGACTGTGCCGGCGGCCTGGTGGGCAGGCAGGAAGGCGGTTCAATCACGGCGAGCTACGCCACGGGTGCGGCCAATGGTGGGGATGGATATTATGACTCTGTCGGCGGGCTGGTGGGCTGGCAGGTTGACGCCGCCCATTGCCTGCTCACCGCTGTCGATACGCGCCTGGGTGCGGGCCGCGCGGCCTTCTCGATGGGCCTCAAAGAGATCTGAGCCCCCCGCTGCAACGAAGAAGGACGCGATGAAAGTAGCGGCGATGCCAGCACCGGCTCCCTGGACCCATGAGCGCCGATTCTCCTTCTGCCTCCCCTGTTCGGCGGGCGGCGGCGGCGCTCGTCTGTTCGGCCCGCTGCGCCGCTGGAAATGGCGTCCTGGTCCCCGGATTGCCGGCAGGTTTAAAACCTCAGGTTTTTTGTTTTTTATGCAAATGTGCAAAAAAGATCCACAACAGCAAAACCATGTGGTCCCATCTTAGTGTCTGGGAATTTTTTAAAAATCTGAAGGTGTTCTATTATGATTGTATGGCATGAATATCTTGCATTCTGGCGAGTATCATTAAAAGGCAGTGCCTTCGCCCTGCTCTGCGCCCTGCCATGGGTCGGGCAGGCGGAGGATGCTGACCGCGATGGAGACGGGCTGATCGAAATCGACAATCTGACCATGCTGCACAACATGCGCCACGACCGGAGGGGCTGGAGCTACAAGACCAGTTGGGAGGATGGGGGAAACAGAGACGGCTGTCCTCTTCATTCTTGGCTAGTCAACGATGACCACGAGCAGGGCTCGAAAGACACTGTACGGACCCAGCACAACAGATGCCACGGCTATGAGTTGACCCGGGACCTGGACTTTGATGCCGATGGTGATGGAAGTACCTGGTCGCGCGACAGCAGCGGGAACTACAGTTTGGATGAGGATGACAGCGTGAGTCCTTACTTTGTGGTGAGCAACGGTGCCGGCGGCTGGATTCCGATCGGTGGAAGTGAGGGCTTTCGGGCTGACTTTGAAGGCAACGGCTACACCATCAGCAACCTCGCCATTCGCAGAGGTGGTGGTAACCTTGTGGGGTTCTTCACCGTGACTGATAGAACAAACTACGATGCCGTCGTAGAATCCTCTAATAACAATATAACGAACAGGCCTATCTACAGGGATGGGATCATCCGCAATATCGGTTTGATCAACAACCTGGCGGATTATACCGGCACCGACAATTATGTCGCTGTCGGCGGGCTGGTGGGGCGGCAGAACCGTAGTAGAATCATCGCCAGCTACGCCACGGGCCATGTCAATGGCGGGGGTTCCCGGGGCAACATTGTCGGCGGGCTGGTGGGAGGGCTGTGGAGCGGCGAAATCCACGCGAGCCACGCCAGGGGCGCTGTCACTGGCGGGAATGGAATCTCTAGCCGTGTCGGCGGGCTGGTGGGAGAGGTGAAAAGAGAGGGTGGAAGATCATCGCATATCCTGGCGAGCTACGCCAAAGGCAATGTCGATAGCGGGGGCCACTATAGTTGGGTCGGCGGGCTGGTGGGCTGGAATGAGGCCGGCTGGATCCGGTCGAGCTATGCCACCGGCCGTGTCACTAGCGGGGACGGAGTTTATAGCCATAACCAGGCCGGCGGGCTGGTGGGCCACCAGGCTGGTGGCAAAATCTTTGCGAGCTATGCCACGGGCGATGTCGATGGCGGTGCCGGCGACGGTGATCATGCCGGTAGGCTGGTGGGCCGGAAGGCAGGCGGCTTGATCGAGCAGAGCTATGGCTTTGGCGGGCTCATGGGCGGGGAGTCCGCGGGGGTGGACGGCGATCCCCCCGTGTTCCATGCCGCCGACTTGACCAGAGGCAATGTCGGATCCTCCTGGGATTCAGCCGACAGAGTAACCTTGGGCGCCTGGGATTTCGGCACCAATGAGCAGGTCCCGCTGCTGAACTATGCCGACTATGACGGCGGGAGTGGCTCCAACTACTGCAGCCAGTTCCCTTCCGGCAGCTGCGGCACCCTGTTGCCGGGCCAGGCGGGCGTGAGCGCCGGCGACTCTTTTTCAGTGCAGTTCGGCACCGTCGCTACCCTGAACGGTTCGCTTGCATCCGACCGCGGCGTCGAATTCCTCTCCTGGCATTGGCGGCAATTGCAGGGTCCCCCCGTCGACCTGAGGGGCGCCGACAGCCACGAACCAGTCTTCGTGGTGCCGGGTATCCCGGCCCCCCTGTTGTTCATGCTGACCGCCATCGATAGCGAAGGCTGGGTATACAGCGACCACGTCACCGTCCTCACTGTGCCTGAGGCCGTCGATGAGGATGGAGATGGCCTGATCGAGATTCACGACCTGACCATGCTGCACAACATGCGCTACGACCTGGCGGGCCTGAGCTACAGAACCAGTCCCGCCTCGGCCGGGGACAGCTCGGGCTGTCCCTTCTCGCGCTGCATCGGCTATGAGTTGGTGCAGCCCCTTAACTTTGATACCGATGGTGACGGAACCTGGTCGGGCGACAGCAGTCAGGGGTACAGTTTGGATGAGGATGACAGCAGGGCGCCGTATTTTGTGGTGGATTCCGCTGCCGGCGGCTGGCAGCCGATCGGCGACGGAGCCCATCCTTTTATCGCCGTCTTTGAAGGCAACGGCCACAGTGTCGGCGACCTCGCCATCCGCCGCGATCAAGCCTCCGTCGGGCTCTTTGGCGTGATCGGAGAGGGTGCGGCCATCCGCAACTTCGGCCTGGTCGGCAACCTGGCGGATTATACCGGCTCCAGCAGTGGTAGGATTTACATTGGCGGCTTGGTGGGGCGGCAGAAGGGTGGTGCAATCAGCGCGGGCTACGCTACCGGCGTCGCCGATGGTGGCTCCGGCAGCGCTGATCGGGTCGGCGGGCTGGTGGGCTGGCAGGAAGGCGGCTTGATCCTGGCGAGCTATGCCAGGGGAGATGTCGATGGCGGAGGCGGTTGGTATGATCATGTCGGCGGGCTGGTGGGCCAGCAGGAGAACGGTTCGATCACGGCGAGTTACGCTACGGCAGCTGTCGCTGGCGGAAGCGGCGCCTATGATCGGACTGGCGGGCTGGTGGGAGAGCAGGACGGCGGCTCGATCACGGCGAGCTATGCCACGGGCGCTGCCGATGGTGGCCCCGGCAAGGGTGATTTTGTCGGCGGGCTGGTGGGCTGGCAGGACGGCGGCTCGATCGCGGCGGGCTATGCCACCGGCGATGTCGATGGCGGGGATGGATCTGGTGACTGGGTCGGCGGGCTGGTGGGACGGCGGACATCCGGCTCGATTAGGCAGAGCTATGGCTTTGGCGGGCTCATGGGCGGGGAGTCCGTGGGGGTGGATGGCGATCCCCCCGTGTCCAGAGCCGTCGACTTGACCGCAACCCATGCCGCATCCTCCTGGAATGCAGCCGCCAACAACACCTTGGGCGCCTGGGATTTCGGCAGCGATGAGCAGGTCCCGGCGCTGAAGTATGCCGACTATGACGGCGAGGGTGCGGCCTTCAACTGCAATCAGTTCCTTCCCGGCGCCTGCGGCACCCTCTTTCCGGGCCAGGATGAGGTGAGTGCAGGCGACTCTTCTGAAGTGCGGTTCGGCGCCGCCACTACCCTGATCGGCTCGCTTGCATTCGACCGCGTCGCCATCGGCTCCTGGCATTGGCGGCAACTGCAGGGTCCCCCCGTCCCCCTGAGGGACGCCGACAGCCGCGAAGCAACCTTCTGGGCGCCGAATATCGTGGCCACCCTGGTGTTCATGCTGACTGCTATCGATAGCGAAGGCTGGGTATACAGCGACCGCGTCACCCTTACTGTGGATGAGATCGTCGATGAGGATGGAGATGGCCTGATCGAGATTTACAACCTGACCATGCTGCACAACATGCGCTACGACCTGGCGGGCAGGAGCTACAAAACCAGTGTCGCCTCGGTCGGGGCCAGCTTGGGTTGTCCCGACCAGGGCTGCATCGGCTATGAGTTGGTGCAGCCCCTCGACTTTGATACGGATGCTGATGGAACCTGGTCAGGCGACAGCAGTGAGGGGTACAGTTTGGATGTGAATGACAGCAGGGCGCCGTACTTTGAGGTGAATGGAGACGGCGAAGGCGGCTGGCTGCCGATCGGCGATGGCGTCGCTCCCTTTGTCGCTGTCTTTGAGGGCAACGGTCACCGCATCGGCAACCTCGCCATCCGCCGCGATCAATCTCATCTCGGGCTCTTTGGCGCCCTGGGAGAGGGTGCGGCCATCCGCAATCTCGGCCTGGTCGGCAACCTGGCGGATTACACCGGTGCCAGCGATGAGCAGACGTTCATTGGCGGCCTGGCGGGCCGGCAGCAGATGGGCACAATCAGCGCCAGCTACGCCACCGGCGCTGCCGATGGCGGGGATGGCGACGGCGATGTCACCGGCGGGCTGGTGGGCTTGCAGGAAGGCGGCTCGATCGTGGCGAGCTACGCCAGAGGCAATGTCGATGGCGGGGGCGGCTATGATTGGGTCGGCGGGCTGGTGGGCCGGCAGCAGATGGGCACAATCAGCGCCAGCTACGCCACCGGCGATGCCGATGGCGGGGATGGCGACGGCGATGTCACCGGCGGGCTGGTGGGCTTGCAGGAAGGCGGCTCGATCGTGGCGAGCTACGCCAGAGGCAATGTCGATGGCGGGGGCGGCTATGATTGGGTCGGCGGGCTGGTGGGCCGGCAGGAAGGCGGCTTGATCATGGCGAGCCATGCTGCGGCAGCTGTCGATGGCGGAATGGGCTGGTCTGATCGGGTTGGCGGGCTGGTGGGCTTGCAGAGAAGTGGTTTGATCATAGCGAGCTATGCTACGGGAGACGTCGATGGCGGAGCCGGCTGGTCTGATCAGGTTGGCGGGCTGGTGGGCCGGCAGGAAGGCGGCTCGATCGTGGCGAGCTATGCCACCGGCGAGGTCGCGGGCGGGGACGGAGATGAAGACAAGGCCGGCGGGCTGGTAGGCTATCAGGAGAACGGCTCGATCACGGCGAGCTATGCCACGGGCGCTGCCGATGGCGGGAGCGGCAATGGAGACGAAGTTGGCAGGCTGATCGGCTTGCAGGGAGACGGCTCGATCTGGCAGAGTTATGGCTTTGGCGGGTTCATGGGCGGGGAGTCCGCGGGGGCGGATGGCGCTCCCCCCGTATCCGGTGCCGCCGACTTGACCGCAACCCATGCCGCATCCTCCTGGAATGCGGCCGGCAGCAACACCTTGGGCGCCTGGGATTTCGGCACCAATGAGCAGTTCCCGGTGCTGAACTATGCCGACTATGATGGCGAGGGTGCGGCCTTCAACTGCAACCAGTTCCTTCCCGGCGCCTGCGGCACCCTGTTGCCGGGCCAGGGGGACCTGAGCGCCGGCGACGCTTCGGAAGTGCTGTTCGGCGCCGCCGCCACCCTGACCGGTTCGCTCAGATTCGGTCGCGTCGCCATCAGTTCCTGGCATTGGCGGCAACTGCAGGGTCCCCCCGTCCCCCTGAGGGGCGCCGACAGCCGCGAAGCAACCTTCTGGGCGCCGGAGAATTCTGCCACTCTGGTATTCATGCTGACTGCTATCGATGGCAAAGGCCAGGCGTACAGCGACCGCGTCACCCTCTTCGTCAGGCCTGAGTTCGCCGATGAGGATGGAGATGGCCTGATCGAGATTGACGACCTGACCATGCTGCACGACATGCGCTACGACTTGGCGGGCAGAAGCTACAAAAGCAGTGCCGCCTCGGTCGGGAACAGCACAGGCTGTCCCGTTTTGGGCTGCTTCGGCTATGAGTTGGTGCAGCCCCTCGACTTTGATACGGATGATGATGGAACCTGGTCGGGCGGCAGCGGTGAGGGGTACAGTTTGGATGGAGATGACAGCATGGCGCCGTACTTTGAGGTGAATGTAGACGGCGAAGGCGGCTGGCGGCCGATCGGCGACGAAGCCAACCCTTTTGCCGCCGTCTTTGACGGCAACGGCCACCGCATCGGCAACCTCGCCATCCGTCGCAATCAAGCCTCCATCGGGCTCTTTGGCGTGATCGGAGAGGGAGCGGCCATCCGCAATCTCGGCCTGGTCGGCAACCTGGCGGATTACACCGGCTCCAGCGATGGTGAGATTTCCATTGGCGGCTTGGTGGGGCGGCAGAGCAGTGGTGCAATCAGCGCCAGCTCCGCCAGCGGCACCGCTGATGGCGGGAGCGGATCTCGTGATCGGGTCGGCGGGCTGGTGGGCTTGCAGGAAGGCGGCTCGATCACGGCGAGCTATGCCAGGGGCAATGTCGATGGCGGGGTCGGCAACGGGGACAGTGCCGGCGGACTGGTGGGTTTGCAGGTTGATGGCTCGATCACGGCGAGCTATGCCATGGGCGATGCCGCGGACGGGGACGGAAATGGAGACAATGCTGGCGGGCTGGTAGGCTATCAGAAGGGCGGCTCGATCACGGCGAGCTATGCCACCGGCGATGCTGCGGGCGGGGACGGAAATGGAGACAATGCCGGCGGGCTGGTAGGCTATCAGAAGGGCGGCTCGATCACGGCGAGCTATGCCAGGGGCTCTGCCGATGGCGGGAGCGGCGGTGAAGACGAAGTTGGCAGGCTGATCGGCTTGCAGGGAGACGGTTCGATCTGGCAGAGTTATGGCTTTGGCGGGCTCATGGGCGGGGAGTCCGCGGGGGCGGATGGCGCTCCCCCCGTGTCCAGTGCCGCTGACTTGACCGCAACCCATGCCGGATCCTTCTGGAATACAGCCGGCAGCAACACCTTGGGCGCCTGGGATTTCGGCAGCGATGAGCAGTTCCCGGTGCTGAACTATGCCGACTATGACGGCGGGGGTGCGGCCTTCAACTGCAATCAGTTCCTTCCCGGCGCCTGCGGCACCCTCTTGCCGGGCCAGGCGGGCGTGAGCGCAGACGGCTCTTCGGCAGTGCCGGTCGGCGGCGCCGCTACCCTGAGCGGCTTGCTGTTCAGCCGCGTCGCCATCAGTTCCTGGCATTGGCGGCAACTGCAGGGTGCCACCGTCACCCTGAGGGGCGCCGACAGCCGCGAAGCAACCTTCTGGGCGCCGGAGAATCCTGCCACCCTGGTGTTCATGCTGACTGCTATCGATGGCGAAGGCCAGGTATACAGCGACCGTGTCACCCTCTTCGTCAGGGCTGAGTTCGCCGATGAGGATGGAGATGGCCTGATCGAGATTCACGACCTGACCATGCTGCACAACATGCGCTACGACTTGGCGGGCCTGAGCTACAAAAGCAGTCCCGCCTCGGACGGGGACAGCTCGGGCTGTCCCTCCCTGCGCTGCATCGGCTATGAGTTAATGCAGCCCCTGGACTTTGATACCGATGGTGATGGAACCTGGTCGGGCGACAGCAGTGGGGGGTACAGTTTGGATGGGGCTGACAGCAGGGCGCCATACTTTGTGGTCAATTCCGCTGCCGGCGGCTGGCAGCCGATCGGCGACCGTGCCCATCCCTTTGCCGCCGTCTTTGACGGCAACGGCCACAGCATCGGCAACCTCGCCATCCGTCGTGATCAAGCCTCCGTCGGGCTCTTTGGCGTGATCGGAGAGGGAGCGGCCATCCGCAATCTCGGCCTGGTTGACAACCTGGCGGATTACACCGGCTCCGGAGATGTTGAGACTTTCATTGGCGGCTTGGTGGGGTGGCAGAACAGCGGTTCGATCACGGCGAGCTATGCCACGGGCGTGGCCGCTGGCGGGAGCGGAACTCGTGATTGGGTCGGCGGGCTGGTGGGCTTTCAGGAGGGCGGTTCGATCACGGCGAGCTATGCCACGGGAGCTGCCGATGGCGGGGGCAGCTACTTTGATCATGTCGGCGGGCTGGTGGGCTTGCAGGAGGGCGGTTCGATCAGGGCGAGCTATGCCACGGGAGCTGCCGATGGCGGGGATGGAGATTCTGACTCTGTCGGCGGGCTGGTGGGCTCTCAGAGGGGCGGTTCGATCACGGCGAGCTATGCCACGGGAGCTGCCGATGGCGGGGATGGAGTTAATGATCAGGTCGGCGGGCTGGTGGGCAGCAACCAGAGGGACCAGAGGGGTGGTTCGATCACGGCGAGCTACGGTTTTGGCGTAGCGGCAGGCCGCGAAAGAGGCGGATCGGATGGCTCCAGGAAACCTCGAGGAGTCAGTACAGCGGCCCAGTTGACCACGGCCAATGTCGGGGTGTCCTGGAATGCGGTCGCCAACAACACTTGGGGCGCCTGGGATTTCGGCAGCGATGAGCAGGTCCCGCTGCTGAACTATGCCGACTATGACGGCGGGGGTGCGGCCTTCAGCTGCAATCAGTTCCCTCCCGGCGCCTGCGGCACCCTCTTGCCGGGCCAGGCGGGCGTGAGCGCAGACGGCTCTTCGGCAGTGCCGGTCGGCGCCGCCGCTACCCTGAGCGGCTTGCTATTCGGCCGCGTCGCCATCAGTTCCTGGCATTGGCTCCAACTGCAGGGTCCCCCCGTCACCCTGAGGGACGCTGACAGCCGCGAAGCAACGTTCCTGGCGCCGGATCTTCCTGCCACCCTGGTATTCGTGCTGACCGCTATCGATGGCGAAGGCCAGGTATACAGCGACCGCGTCACCCTCTTCGTCAGGCTTGGGTTCGCCGATGAGGATGGAGATGGCCTGATCGAGATTCACGACCTGACCATGCTGCACAACATGCGCTACGACCTGGCGGGCCTGAGCTACAAAAGCAGTCCCGCCTCGGTCGGGGACAGCTCGGGCTGTCCCTCCCCGCGCTGCATCGGCTATGAGTTAATGCAGCCCCTGGACTTTGATACCGATGGTGATGGAACCTGGTCGGGCGACAGCAGTGGGGGGTACAGTTTGGATGGGGATGACAGCAGGGCGCCATACTTTGTGGTCAATTCCGCTGCCGGCGGCTGGCAGCCGATCGGCGACCGTGCCCATCCCTTTGCCGCCGTCTTTGACGGCAACGGCCACAGCATCGGCAACCTCGCCATCCGTCGTGATCAAGCCTCCGTCGGGCTCTTTGGCGTGATCGGAGAGGGAGCGGCCATCCGCAATCTCGGCCTGGTTGGCAACCTGGCGGATTACACCGGCTCCAGCGATAATGAGATTTCCATTGGCGGCTTGGTGGGGAGGCAGAACAACAGTTCGATCACGGCGAGCTACGCCACGGGCGTGGCCGATGGTGGCCCCGGCAACAGTGATATTGTCGGCGGGCTGGTGGGCTATGCTGCTTACAGTTCAATCACGGCGAGCTATACCAAGGGAGACGTCGATGGCGGAATCGGCGACTATGATCGGGCTGGCGGGCTGGTGGGCTATGCTGCTTACAGTTCAATCACGGCGAGCTATGCCAGGGGCTCTGCCGATGGCGGGGTCGGCAACAGGGACAGTGTCGGCGGACTGGTGGGCAGGCAGGTGCATGGCTCGATCACGGCGAGTTACGCTACGGGAGTTGTCGATGGCGGGGTCGGCAACAGGGACATTGTCGGCGGACTGGTGGGCGTGAGGGCATTCAACTTGATCCGGCAGAGTTATGGCTTTGGCGGGCTCATGGGCGGGGAGATCGCGGGGGCGGATGGCGCTCCCCCCGTGCCCCGTGCCGCCGACTTGACCGCAACCCATGCCGGATCCTTCTGGAATGCAGCCGCCAACAACACCTTGGGGGCCTGGGATTTCGGCAGCGATGAGCAGGTCCCGGTGCTGAACTATGCCGACTATGACGGCGGGGGTGCGGCCTTCAACTGCAAGCAGTTCCTTCCCGGCGCCTGCGGCACCCTGTTGCCGGGCCAGGGGGACCTGAGTGTGGGTGGCCCCCTGCAGTTCGGCGCAACCGCCACCCTGAGCGGCTCGCTCAGATTCGGCCGCGTCTCCATCAGCTCCTGGCATTGGCGGCAACTGCAGGGTCCGACGGTGGCCCTGACAGAGGCGGACACGGCCACCCCGACCTTCAGAGTGCCGGCTCCCGGCGTCCCCCTGGTATTTGAGCTGACCGCCAGCGCCAGCGACGGCCGTGAATACAGGGATCGCATCACTTTGGTTGTCCTGTCTGACAGCGATGGAGATGGCCTGATCGAGATTCAGGACCTGACCATGCTGCACAACATGCGCTACGACCTGGCGGGCACCAGCTACAGGACCAGCGCCGCGGCTGAGGGAAACCCCCTCGGCTGTCCTCAGGCGGGTTGTCACGGTTATGAATTGAACCGGGATCTGGACTTTGATACGGATGATGATGGAACCTGGTCAGGCGACAGCAGTGAGGGGTACAGTTTGGATGTGGAGGACAGCAGGGCGCCGTACTTTGAGGTGAATGGCAACGGCGAAGGCGGCTGGCAGCCGATCGGCGAGGGTGTCGCTCCCTTTGTCGCTGTCTTTGAGGGCAACGGCCACAGCATCGGCAACCTTGCCATCCGCCGCGATCAGACTCGTGTAGGGCTCTTTGGCGTGATCGGAGAGGGTGCGGCCATCCGCAATCTCGGCCTGGTTGACAACCTGGCGGATTACACCGGCTCCAGCGATGATGAGATTTCCATTGGCGGCTTGGTGGGCTGGCAGGGGAGCGGTTTGATCACGGCGAGCTATGCCACGGGCGTGGCCGATGGCGGCGATGGAAATGTTGACAGTGTCGGCGGGCTGGTGGGCCGGCAGGAGAGCGGTTTGATCACGGCGAGCTATGCCACGGGCGTGGCCGATGGCGGCGATGGAAATGTTGACAGTGTCGGCGGGCTGGTGGGCAACCAGAGGGGCGGTTCGATCACGGCGAGTTATGCCACGGGCGCTGCCGATGGCGGGGATGGAGGTTTTGACAAGGTCGGCGGGCTGGTGGGCGAGCAGAGGGAGGGCGGTTCGATCACGGCGAGTTATGCCACGGGCGCTGCCGATGGCGGGGATGGAGATTTTGACAAGGTCGGCGGGCTGGTGGGCGAGCAGAGGGAGGGCGGTTCGATCACGGCGAGCTATGCCACGGGCGCTGCCGGTGGCGGGGGCGGAGGTGGTGATCGGGTCGGCGGCCTGGTGGGCCGGCAGGGGCAGGGCGGCGGCTCGATCACGGCGAGCTACGCCACAGGCGATGCCGACGGCGGGAAAGGAGGGGATGATGCGGCTGGCGGGCTGGTGGGTGAGCGGGGCACTGGGACGATCACGGTGAGTTATGGTTTTGGCGAGGCGATGGGCGAAGGGAATCAGGGGTCGGATGGCTCCCCCAAGCCCGCCGTACCCGGCGGGAGCGAGACGATCACGAGTGCGGCTCAGCTGACCGCAGAGGTGGCCGGCTCGGCCTGGAACGCGGCCGACAGCTACACCCTCGGTGCTTGGGATTTCAGCGACGAGGGCCAGATTCCGGTGTTGAACTATGCCGACTATGATGGCGGGGATGCTGCTTTCAACTGCAAGCAGTTTCTTCCCGGCGCCTGCGGCACCCTCTTGCCGGGCCAGGCTGATGTGAGCGTGGGGGCCCCACCGGCCCTGCAGTTCGGCGCAACCGCCACCCTGACCGGCTCGCTTGCATTTGGCCGCGTCTCCATCAGCTCCTGGCATTGGCGACAACTGCAGGGTCCGACGGTGGCCCTGACAGAGGCGGACACGGCCACCCCGACCTTCAGAGTGCCGGCTCCCGGCGTCCCTCTGGTATTTGAGCTGACCGCCAGCGCCAGCGATGGCCATGAATACAGGGAGCGCATCACTTTGGTTGTCCTGTCTGACAGCGATGGAGATGGCCTGATCGAGATTCAGGACCTGACCATGCTGCACAACATGCGCTACGACCTGGCGGGCACCAGTTACAGGACCAGCGCCACGGCTGAGGGAAACCCCCTCGGCTGTCCTCAGGCGGGTTGCCACGGTTATGAATTGATCCGGGACCTGAATTTTGATAGCGATGGCGATGGAACCTGGTCAGGCGACAGCAGTGAGGGGTACAGTTTGGATGTGGAGGACAGCAGGGCGCCGTACTTTGAGGTGAATGGCAACGGCGAAGGCGGCTGGCAGCCGATCGGCGATTCCAGCCATCCCTTTGTCGCTGTCTTTGAGGGCAACGGCCACAGCATCGGCAACCTCGCCATCCGCCGCGATCAGATTCATGTAGGGCTCTTCGGTCGGATTGGAGAGGGTGCGGCCATCCGCAATCTCGGCCTGGTTGACAACCTGGCGGATTACACCGGCTCCAGCGATGATGAGATTTTCATTGGCGGCTTGGTGGGCTGGCAGGAGGTCGGTTTGATCACGGCGAGCTACGCCACGGGCGCTGCCGATGGCGGCGGCGGTAGAGACAGTGTCGGCGGACTGGTGGGCCTTCAGCGGGGCGGTATGATCACGGCGAGCTATGCCACGGGCGTGGCCGATGGCGGGGATGGCGCCTTTGATTGGGTCGGCGGACTGGTGGGCCTTCAGCGGGGCGGTATGATCACGGCGAGCTATGCCAGGGGCGCTGCCGGGGGCGGGGATGGATCGGGTGACCGGGTCGGCGGGCTGGTGGGCCAGCAGGAGAGAGGCTCGATCACGGCGAGCTACGCCACGGGCGCTGCCGATGGCGGCGGCGGCGATAGAGACAATGTCGGTGGGCTGGTGGGCCGGCAGACAGGCGGCTTGATCACGGCGAGCTATGCCACGGGCTCTGCCGGGGGCGGGGATGGATCGGGTGACCGGGTCGGCGGGCTGGTGGGCTTTAAGGAGAGCGGCTCGATCACGGCGAGCTATGCCACGGGTGCTGCCGATGGCGGTATCGGCGGCGGTGATTATGCCGGTGGGCTGCTGGGACAGCGGACAGGCGGTTCGAGTATGCAGAGCTATGGCTATGGCGTGGCGACAGGCGAGTATGCCGGGTCGGATGGCCTTGCCAAACTTCGAGAAGTCAGCACAGCGGCTGCTCTGACTGCAGCCAATGCCGGGGCCTCCTGGAACAACGCCAGCAACAACACCTTGGGCGCCTGGGATTTCGGCACCGATGAGCAGGTTCCGGCGCTGAACTATGCCGACTATGACGGCCTTGGCGCCGTCTTCAACTGTGACCAGTTTCCCACCGGTGTCTGCGCCGCCGCCGCCCTGTTGCCGGGGCAGGCTGAGCTGAGCGCAGGCGACTCTTCCAGAGTGCTGTTCGGCGCCGCCGCCACCCTGACCGGCTCGCTTGCATTTGGCCGCGTCGCCATCAGGTCCTGGCATTGGCGGCAACTGCAGGGTCCCCCTGTCACCCTGAGGAACGCCGACAGCCGCGAAGCAACCTTCTGGGCGCCGAATATCCCTGCCGCCCTGGTGTTCGTGCTGACTGCTATCGATGGCGAAGGCCAGGTATACAGCGACCGCGTCATCCTCTTCACCGGTGCGGCTGAGTTCGCCGATGAGGATGGAAATGGCCTGATCGAGATCCACGACCTGACCATGCTGCACAACATGCGCTACGACCTGGCGGGCACCAGCTACAGGATCAGCGCCGAGGCTGGGGGAAACACCCTCGGCTGTCCTCAGGCGGGTTGCCACGGCTATGAATTGAACCGGGACCTGGACTTTGATATCGATGACGATGGAACCTGGTCGGGCAACAGCAATGGGGTCTACAGCTTGGATGAGGATGACAGCAGGGCGCCATACTTTGTGGTCAATTCCGCTGCCGGCGGCTGGCAGCCGATTGGCGACAGCGCAAATCCCTTTGCCGCCGTCTTTGACGGCAACGGTTACAGCATCGGCAACCTCGCCATTCGCCGCGATCAACCTTATGTCGGGCTCTTTGGCGTGACTGGGGAGGGTGTGGCCATCCGCAACCTCGGCCTGGTTGACAACCTGGCGGATTACACCGGCTCCAGCGATGGTGGGGTTTCCATTGGCGGGCTGGTGGGTTTTCAGAACAGCGGTTTGATCACGGCGAGCTACGCCACGGGCCCTGTCGATGGCGGGGTCGGCGATGATAATGTCGGCGGACTGGTGGGCCGGCAGGCAGGCGGTTTGATCACGGCGAGCTACGCCACGGGCCCTGTCGATGGCGGGGTCGGCGATGATAATGTCGGCGGACTGGTGGGCCGGCAGGCAGGCGGCTTGATCACGGCGAGCTACGCCACGGGCCCTGTCGATGGCGGGGGCGGGGTCGGCGATGATAATGTCGGCGGGCTGGTGGGCCTGGCAGAATTCGGTTCGATCACGGCGAGCTACGCCACGGGCCCTGTCGATGGCGGGGGCGGGGTCGGCGATGATAATGTCGGCGGGCTGGTGGGCTGGCAGGAGGAAGGCGGCTCGATCACGGCGAGCTACGCCACGGGCGAGGTCGATGGCGGGGATGGTTCTGACAACGTCGGCGGGCTGGTGGGTTTTCAGTATGGTTCGATCACGGCGAGCTATGCCAGGGGAGACGTCGATGGCGGGGATGGAGCTGGTGACTGGGTCGGCAGGCTGGTGGGCTTGCGGTCTGACGGTTCTCTGATCACGGAGAGCTACGGTTTTGGCGTGGTGGCAGGCGAAAGAGTCGGATCGGATGGCTCCAGGAAACCTCGAGGAGCCCGTGCAGCGGCCCAGTTGACCACGGCCAATGTCGGGGCGTCCTGGAATGCGGCCGCCAACAACACCTTGGGCGCCTGGGATTTCGGCACCGATGAGCAGGTCCCGGCGTTGAACTATGCCGACTATGACGGCCCTGGCGCCGTCTTCAACTGTGGCCGGTTCCCCACCGCTGTTTGCGACCGTGCCACTCTGTTGCCGGGCCAGGCCGACCAGGCCGACCTGAGCGCAGGCGCCGCTTCCAGAGTGCAGTTCGGCGCCGCCGCCACCCTGACCGGTTCGCTTGCATTTGGCCGCGTCGCCATCAGTTCCTGGTATTGGCGGCAACTGCAGGGTCCCCCCGTCATTCTGAGGGGCGCCGACCGCCGCGAAGCAACCTTCCTGGCGCCGGAGAGCCCTGCCGCCCTGGAGTTCGTGCTGACCGCTGTCGATGACGGAGGCCAGCAATACAGCGACCGCGTCACCCTGTTGGTTGTGGCTGAGATCGTCGATGAGGATGGAGATGGCCTGATCGAGATTGACGATCTCACCATGCTGCACAACATGCGCTTCAACATGAAAGGGACGAGCTACAAAACCAGCGCCGCCTCGGCCGGGAACAGCTCGGGCTGTCCCGCCGGGCACTGCGTCGGCTATGAGTTGGTGCAGCACCTCAACTTTGATACTGATGGCGGTGGAACCTGGTCGGGCACCAGCAGTGAGGGGTACATTTTGGATGTGCATGACAGCAGGGCGCCATACTTTGTGGTCAATTCCGCTGCCGGCGGCTGGCAGCCGATCGGCGACCGTGCCAATCCTTTTGCCGCCGTCTTTGACGGCAACGGCTACAGCATCGGCAACCTCGCCATCCGTCGTGATCAAGCCTCCATCGGGTTCTTTGGCGTGATCGGAGAGGGTGCGGCCATCCGCAATCTCGGCCTGGTTGACAACCTGGCGGATTACACCGGCTCCAGCGATGGTGAGATTTCCATTGGCGGCTTGGTGGGGCGGCAGAGCAGTGGTGCAATCAGCGCGAGCTACGCCAGCGGCGCCGCCGTTGGCGGGAGCGGATCTCGTGATCGGGTCGGCGGGCTGGTGGGCTGGCAGGCAGGCGGATCGATCACGGAGCAGAGCTACGCCACGGGCACTGCCGATGGCGGCGGCGGCATCTATGATGAGGTCGGCGGGCTGGTGGGACGGCAGTCAGGCGGCTTGATCACGGCGAGCTATGCCAGGGGCACTGCCGATGGCGGGGATGGCTATCGAGATTTTGTCGGCGGGCTGGTGGGCCGGCAGTGGGATGGCTCGATCGTGGCG
Organism: Candidatus Porifericomitales bacterium; assembly: GCA_965237735.1. Lineage (GTDB taxonomy): Bacteria > Pseudomonadota > Gammaproteobacteria > CBDEFV01 > CBDEFV01 > CBDEFV01. The sequence goes on from CBDEFV010000003.1 coordinate 178,660, forward strand.
AGCTACGCAACGGGCGCTGCCGATGGCGGGGGCGGAACTCATGATGAAGTCGGCGGGCTGGTGGGCCGGCAGGAAGGCGGCTCGATCACGGCGAGCTATGCCAAGGGCGATGCCGATGGCGGGGACGACGCCTATGATAGTGTCGGCGGGCTGGTGGGCGTGCAGGAAGGCGGCTCGATCACGGCGAGCTATGCCACGGGCGCTGCCGATGGCGGGGTCGGCAACGGGGACAGCGCCGGCGGACTGGTGGGCTGGCAGTTGGATGGCTCGATCACGGCGAGCCATGCCACGGGCGATGCCAATGGCGGGGGCGGAAGCGAGGACCATGCCAGCAGGCTGGTGGGACAGCAGACAGGCGGCTCGATCTTGCAGAGCTATGGCTTTGGCGGGCTGATCGGCTGGGAGTTCACGGTGGCGGAGCGCCCTCCCCCCGTGTCCGATGCCGCCGAGTTGACCGCAACCCATGCCGGATATTCCTGGAATGCAGCCGCCAACAACACCTTGGGCGCCTGGGATTTTGGTAGAGCCCAGTTTCCGCTACTGAGCAGAGCCCAGGTTCCGGTACTGAACTATGCCGACTATGATGGTGAGGGTGCTGCCTTCAACTGCAACCAGTTCCTTCCCGGCGCCTGCGGCACCCTGTTGCCGGGCCAGGCTGGCGTGAGCGCGGACGGCTCTTCTGCAGTGCAGGTCAACGCCTACGTTACCCTGAGCGGCTTGCTGTTCGGCCTCGGCCGCGGCCGCGTTGCCATCAGCTCCTGGCATTGGCGGCAACTGCAGGGTCCCACCGTCGTCCTGGGGAATGCCGACAGACGCCAAGCAGTCTTCCGGGCGCCGTCGATCTCTACCATCCTGGTGTTCATGGTGACCGCGATCGATGACGAAGGCCAGCAATACAGCGACCGCGTCACCCTCTTCGTTGAGGAGACTGAGATCGTCGATGAGGATGGAGATGGCCTGATCGAGATTCACGACCTGGCCATGCTGCACAACATGCGCTACGATCTGGCGGGCGGAAGCTACAAAACCAGTGCCGCCGCGGTCGGGAACAGCTCGGGCTGTCCCGCCCTGCGCTGCATCGGCTATGAGTTGGTGCAGCCCCTCGACTTTGATACGGATGATGATGGAACCTGGTCGGGCGGCAGCAGTGAGGGGTACAGTTTGGATGGGGATGACAGCATGGCGCCGTACTTTGAGGTGAATGGAGACGGCGAAGGCGGCTGGCTGCCGATCGGCGATGGCGTCGCTCCCTTTGTCGCTGTCTTTGAGGGCAACGGTCACCGCATCGGCAACCTCGCCATCCGCCGCGATCAATCTCATCTCGGGCTCTTTGGCGCCTTGGGAGAGGGTGCGGCCATCCGCAATCTCGGCCTGGTCGGCAACCTGGCGGATTACACCGGTGCCAGCGATGAGCAGACGTTCATTGGCGGCTTGGCGGGCGGGCAGCAGATGGGCACAATCAGCGCCAGCTACGCCACGGGCCCTGTCGTTGGCGGGGATGGCCGCTCTTCTGATAGTGTCGGCGGGCTGGTGGGCCGGCAGCAGATGGGCACAATCAGCGCCAGCTACGCCACGGGCCCTGTCGTTGGCGGGGATGGTTCTGACAGCGTCGGCGGGCTGGTGGGCCGGCAGGAAGGCGGCTCGATCACGGAGAGCTACGCCACGGGCGAGGTCGATGGCGGGGATGGTTCTGACAGCGTCGGCGGGCTGGTGGGCTGGCAGGAGGAAGGCGGCTCGATCACGGCGAGCTATGCCAGGGGAGACGTCGATGGCGGAATTGGCGACGATGATCGGGTCGGCGGGCTGGTGGGCTTGCAGTATGGCTCGATCACGGCGAGCTATGCCAGGGGAGACGTCGATGGCGGAATTGGCGACAATGATCGGGTCGGCGGGCTGGTGGGCTTTCAGTATGGCTCGATCACGGCGAGCTATGCCAGGGGCGAGGTCGATGGCGGAATTGGCGACAATGATCGGGTCGGCGGGCTGGTGGGCTTTCAGTATGGCTCGATCACGGCGAGCTATGCCAGGGGCGAGGTCGATGGGGGGGACGGCGGTGGAGACACAATTGGCAGGCTGATCGGCTTGCAGGGAGGCCGCTCGATCTGGCAGAGTTATGGCTTTGGCGGGCTCATGGGCGGGGAGTCCGCGGGGGTGGATGGCGTTCCCCCCGTGTCCAGTGCCGCCGACTTGACCGCAACCCATGCCGGATCCTCTTGGAATGCAGCCGCCAACAACACCTTGGGCGCCTGGGATTTCGGCAGCGATGAGCAGGTCCCGGTGCTGAACTATGCCGACTATGACGGCGAGGGTGCGGCCTTCAACTGCAACCAGTTCCTTCCCGGCGCCTGCGGCACCCTGTTGCCGGGCCAGGATGAGGTGAGCGCAGGCGACTCTTCTACATTGCTGTTCGGCGCCGCCGCCACCCTGACCGGTTCGCTCAGATTTGGCCGCGTCGCCATCAGCTCCTGGCATTGGCGGCAACTGCAGGGTCCGACGGTGGCCCTGACAGACGCGGACACGGCCACCCCGACCTTCAGAGTGCCGGCTTCCGACGTCCCTCTGGTATTTGAGCTGACCGCCACCGCCGGCGACGGCCGTGAATACAGGGCTCGCATCACTTTGGTTGTCCTGTCTGACAGCGATGGAGATGGCCTGATCGAGATTCACGACCTGACCATGCTGCACAACATGCGCTACGATCTGGCGGGCAGAAGCTACAAAACCAGTGCCGCCTCGGTCGGGAACAGCTCGGGTTGTCCCGACCGGGGCTGCATCGGCTATGAGTTGGTGCAGCCCCTCGACTTTGATACGGATGCTGATGGAACCTGGTCGGGCGACAGCAGTGAGGGGTACAGTTTGGATGTGAATGACAGCAGGGCGCCGTACTTTGTGGTGGATTCCGCTGCCGGCGGCTGGCTGCCGATCGGCGACGGAGCCCATCCTTTTGTCGCCGTCTTTGACGGCAACGGCTACAGCATCGGCAACCTCGCCATCCGCCGCGATCAATCTCATATCGGGCTCTTTGGCGCCTTGGGAGGGGGTGCGGCCATCCGCAATCTCGGCCTGGTCGGCAACCTGTCGGATTACACCGGCTCCAGCGCTGATGGGACTTTTATTGGCGGCTTGGCGGGCGGGCAGCAGAGGGGCACAATCAGCGCCAGCTACGCCACGGGTCCTACCGCTGGCGGGGATGGCGGCTCTGATCGGGTCGGCGGGCTGGTGGGCCGGCAGGCGGACGGATCGATCACGGAGAGCTACGCCACCGGCCATGCCGATGGCGGGGGCGGAGAGAATGACCTCGTTGGCGGGCTGGTGGGCTTGCAGGAAGGCGGCTCGATTACGGCGAGCTACGCCACCGGCGATGCCGATGGCGGGGGCGAAGGGAATGACTTTGTTGGCGGGCTGGTGGGCCGGCAGGAAGGCGGCTCGATTACGGCGAGCTACGCCACCGGCGATGCCGATGGCGGGGGCGAAGGGAATGACTTTGTTGGCGGGCTGGTGGGCCGGCAGGAAGGCGGCTCGATTACGGCGAGCTACGCCACCGGCGATGCCGATGGCGGGGATGGCGACGGCGATGTCACCGGCGGGCTGGTGGGCTTGCAGGAAGGCGGCTCGATCGTGGCGAGCTACGCCAGAGGCAATGTCGATGGCGGGGGCGGCTATGATTGGGTCGGCGGGCTGGTGGGCCGGCAGGAAGGCGGCTTGATCATGGCGAGCCATGCTGCGGCAGCTGTCGATGGCGGAATGGGCTGGTCTGATCGGGTTGGCGGGCTGGTGGGCTTGCAGAGAAGTGGTTTGATCATAGCGAGCTATGCTACGGGAGACGTCGATGGCGGAGCCGGCTGGTCTGATCAGGTTGGCGGGCTGGTGGGCCGGCAGGAAGGCGGCTCGATCGTGGCGAGCTATGCCACCGGCGAGGTCGCGGGCGGGGACGGAGATGAAGACAAGGCCGGCGGGCTGGTAGGCTATCAGGAGAACGGCTCGATCACGGCGAGCTATGCCACGGGCGCTGCCGATGGCGGGAGCGGCAATGGAGACGAAGTTGGCAGGCTGATCGGCTTGCAGGGAGGCGGCTCGATCTGGCAGAGTTATGGCTTTGGCGGGTTCATGGGCGGGGAGTCCGCGGGGGCGGATGGCGCTCCCCCCGTGTCCGGTGCCGCCGACTTGACCGCAACCCATGCCGCATCCTCCTGGAATGCGGCCGGCAGCAACACCTTGGGCGCCTGGGATTTCGGCACCAATGAGCAGTTCCCGGTGCTGAACTATGCCGACTATGACGGCGAGGGTGCGGCCTTCAACTGCAACCAGTTCCTTCCCGGCGCCTGCGGCACCCTGTTGCCGGGCCAGGGGGACCTGAGCGCCGGCGACTCTTCTACATTGCTGTTCGGCGCCGCCGCCACCCTGACCGGTTCGTTCAGGTTCGGCCGCGTCGCCGTCAGCTCCTGGCATTGGCGGCAACTGCAGGGTCCCCCCGTCACCCTGAGGGACGCCGACAGCCGCGAAGCAACCTTCTGGGTGCCGAATATCCTGGCCACCCTGGTGTTCATGCTGACTGCTGTCGATGGCGAAGGCCAGGTATACAGCGCCCGCGTCACCCTCTTCGTCAGGCCTGAGTTCGCCGATGAGGATGGAGATGGCCTGATCGAGATTCACAACCTGACCATGCTGCACAACATGCGCTACGATCTGGCGGGCAGAAGCTACAAAAGCAGTGCCGCCTCGGTCGGGGACAGCTCGGGCTGTCCCGCCTTGGGTTGCTTCGGCTATGAGTTGGTGCAGCCCCTCGACTTTGATACGGATGATGATGGAACCTGGTCGGGCGGCAGCAGTGAGGGGTACAGTTTGGATGGAGATGACAGCATGGCGCCGTACTTTGAGGTGAATGGAGACGGCGAAGGCGGCTGGCGGCCGATCGGCGACGAAGCCAACCCTTTTGCCGCCGTCTTTGAGGGCAACGGCCACCGCATCGGCAACCTCGCCATCCGCCGTGATCAAGCCTCCATCGGGCTCTTTGGCGTGATCGGAGAGGGTGCGGCCATCGGCAACCTCGGCCTGGTCGACAACCTGGCGGATTACACCGGCTCCAGCGATGGTGAGATTTCCATTGGCGGCTTGGTGGGGCGGCAGAACAGCGGTTTGATCACGGCGAGCTATGCCACGGGCGCTGCCGATGGCGGGAGCGGATCTCGTGATCGGGTCGGCGGGCTGGTGGGCTGGCAGGCAGGCGGATCGATCACGGAGCAGAGCTACGCCACGGGCACTGCCGATGGCGGGGACGGCTTCTATGATGAGGTCGGCGGGCTGGTGGGCCGGAAGGCAGGCGGCTTGATCACGGCGAGCTATGCCAGGGGCGATGCCGATGGCGGGGATGGCTATCAAGACTTTGTCGGCGGGCTGGTGGGCCGGCAGTGGGATGGCTCGATCGTGGCGAGCTACGCAACGGGCGCTGCCGCTGGCGGGGGCGGAGCTCATGATGAAGTCGGCGGGCTGGTGGGCTCGCAGGTTGAGGGATCGATCGTGGCGAGCTACGCTACGGGCACTGCCGATGGCGGGGACGGCTTCTATGATGAGGTCGGCGGGCTGGTGGGCTCTCAGGAGGGCGGTTCGATCACGGCGAGCTATGCCAGGGGCGATGCCGATGGCGGGGTCGACAACGGGGACAGCGCCGGCGGACTGGTGGGCTTGCAGTTGGATGGCTCGATCACGGCGAGCTATGCCATGGGCGATGCCGATGGCGGGGGCGGAAGAGAGGACCATGCCAGCAGGCTGGTGGGACAGCAGACGGGCGGCTCGATCCGGCAGAGCTATGGCTTTGGCGGGCTGATCGGCGGGGAGTTCACGATGGCGGAGCGCCCTCCCCCCGTGTCCGGTGCCGCCGAATTGACCGCAACCCATGCCGCATCCTTTTGGAATACAGCCGCCAGCAACACCTTGGGCGCCTGGGATTTCGGCAGCGATGAGCAGGTCCCGGTGCTGAGCTATGCCGACTATGACGGCGAGGGTGCGGCCTTCAACTGCGATCAGTTCCCTCCTGGCGTTTGCGGCACCCTGTTGCCGGGCCAGGTCGACGTGAGCGCAGACGGCTCTTCCAGAGTGAAGTTCGGCGCCGCCGCTACCCTGACCGGTTCGCTCAGGTTCAGCCGCCGCGTCGTCATCAGCTCCTGGCATTGGCTCCAACTGCAGGGTCCCCCCGTCGCCCTGAGGGACGCCGACAGCCGCGAAGCAACGTTCCTGGCGCCGAGTATTCCTGCCACCCTGGTATTCATGCTGACCGTTATCGATGGCGAAGGCCAGGCATACAGCGACCGCGTCACCCTCTTCGTCAGGCTTGGGTTCGCCGATGAGGATGGAGATGGCCTGATCGAGATTTACAGCCTGACCATGCTGCACAACATGCGCTACGACCTGGCGGGCCTGAGCTACAAAACCAGTACCACCTCGGTCGGGGACAGCTCGGGCTGTCCCGCCTCGGGCTGCTTCGGCTATGAGTTGGTGCAGCCTCTTGACTTTGATACGGATGCTGATGGAACCTGGTCGGGCGACAGCAGTGGGGGGTACAGTTTGGATGGGGATGACAGCAGTGCGCCTTACTTTGAGGTGTCCGGAGGCGAGGGCGGCTGGCAGCCGATTGGCGACCGTGCAGATCCCTTTGCCGCCGTCTTTGACGGCAACGGCCACAGCATCGGCAACCTCGCCATTCGCCGCGATCAAACTGATGTAGGGCTCTTCGGTCGGATTGGAGAGGGTGCAGCCATCCGCAATCTCGGCCTGGTTGACAACCTGGCGGATTACACCGGCCCCAGCGGTGGTCAGAATTTCATTGGCGGCTTGGTGGGGAGGCAGAGCAGTGGTGCAATCAGCGCGAGCTACGCGACCGGCGTCGCCGATGGTGGCCTCGGCAACTATGATAGTGTCGGCGGGCTGGTGGGCTATCTGAGAGGCGGCTCGATCACGGCGAGCCATGCCAGGGGCGATGTCGATGGCGGAATCGGCGACTATGATCAGGTTGGCGGGCTGGTGGGCCGGCAGGACGGCGGCTCGATCACGGCGAGCTATGCCAGGGGCTCTGCCGATGGCGGGGGCGGCAACGAGGACTCTGCCGGCGGGCTGGTGGGCTGGCAGCAAGGCGGCTCGATCACGGCGAGCTATGCCTGGGGAGATGTCAATGGTGGAAGCGGCTACGATGATCGGGCCGGCGGGCTGGTGGGCTGGCAGGGCCGCGGCTCGATGATCGTGGCGAGTTACGCTACGGGCGCTGCCGATGGCGGGGATGGCGAGCGAGACTTTGCCGGCGGACTGGTGGGCTTCGGACGCGGATGGATCCGGCGGAGTTATGGCTTTGGCGGGCTCATGGGCGGGGAGTTCGCGGCGGGGGCGGATGGCGATCCCCCCGTGCCCGGTGCCGCCGAATTGACCGCAACCCATGCCGGATCCTTCTGGAATACAGCCGCCAAAAACACCTTGGGGGCCTGGGATTTCGGCAGCGATGAGCAGGTCCCGGTGCTGAACTATGCCGACTATGATGGCGAGGGTGCGGCCTTCAACTGCAACCAGTTCCTTCCCGGCGCCTGCGGCACCCTCTTGCCGGGCCAGGGGGAGTTGAGCGCAGTAGGCGACCCTGACTCCCCGATCCTCCTGCAGTTCGACACAACCGCCACCCTGACCGGCTCGCATGCACTTCGCGTCCCCATCATATCCTGGCGCTGGCGGCAACTGCAGGGTCCGATAGTCGCCCTGGCAGACGCAGACACGGCCACCCCGACCTTCAGAGTGCCGGCTCCCGGCGTCCCTCTGGTATTTGAGCTGACCGCCGTCGACAGCAACGACCATGAATACAGGGATCGCATCACGTTGGTTGTCGTGTCTGACAGCGATGGAGATGGCCTGATCGAGATCTACGACCTGACCATGCTGCACAACATGCGCTACGACTTGGCGGGCACCAGCTACAGGACCAGCGCCGCGGCTGAGGGAAACCCCTTCGGCTGTCCTCAGGCGGGTTGCCACGGCTATGAATTGAACCGGGACCTGGACTTTGATAGCGATGGCGATGGAACCTGGTCGGGCGACAGCAAGGGGGGCTACAGCTTGGATGTGAATGACAGCAGGGCGCCATACTTTGTGGTCAATTCCGCTGCCGGCGGCTGGCAGCCGATTGGCGACAGTGTCAATCCCTTTGCCGCCGTCTTTGACGGCACCGGCCACAGCATCGGCAACCTCGCCATCCGCCGCGATCAAGCCTCCGTCGGGCTCTTTGGCGTGATCGGAGAGGGTGCGACCATCCGCAACCTCGGCCTGGTTGACAACCTGGCGGATTACACCGGCTCCAGCGATGATGGGATTTCCATTGGCGGCTTGGTGGGGCGGCAGAGGAGTGGTGCAATCAGCGCCATCTCCGCCACCGGCACCGCCGATGGCGGAGATGGCGGCAAGGATTGGGTCGGCGGGCTGGTGGGCTTGCAGGAGGGGGGCTTGATCATGGCGAGCTATGCCAGGGGCACTGCCGATGGCGGGGTCGGCAACGGGGACAGTGTCGGCGGACTGGTGGGTGTGCAGGTTGATGGCTCGATCACGGCGAGTTACGCTACGGGAGCTGTCGATGGCGGAATCGGCGACGATGATCGGGCTGGCGGGCTGGTGGGCCGGCAGCAAGGCGGTTCGATCACGGCGAGCTATGCCAGGGGCTCTGCCGATGGCGGGGTCGGCAACGGGGACAGTGCCGGCGGACTGGTGGGTGTGCAGGTTGATGGCTCGATCACGGCGAGTTACGCTACGGGAGCTGTCGATGGCGGAATCGGCGACAATGATCGGGCTGGCGGACTGGTGGGTATACAGTTAGATGGCGGGATCACGGCGAGCTATGCCAGGGGCGATGTCGATGGCGGCGGCGGCGGCGGTACTCGGGTCGGCGGGCTGGTGGGCTGGCAGGGAGGCGGCTCGATCGGGCAGAGTTATGGCTTTGGCGTGCTGATGGGCGGGGGGGAGTCCGCGGGGACGGATGGCGCTCCCCCTGTGCCCAGTGCCGCCGAATTGACCGCAACCCATGCCGGATCCTCTTGGAATGCGGCCGCCAGCAACACCTTGGGCGCCTGGGATTTCGGCAGCGATGAGCAGGTCCCGGTGCTGAACTATGCCGACTATGACGGCTCTGGTAGCGTCTTCCACTGTGCCCAGTTCCCCCCCGGCGTTTGCGCCGCCGCCGCCCTGTTGCCGGGCCAGGATGAGGTGAGCGCGGGCGACTCTTCCAGAGTGCAGTTCGGCGCCGCCGCTACCCTGACCGGCTCGGTTGCATTCGGCCGCGTCGCCATCAGCTCCTGGCATTGGCGGCAACTGCAGGGTCCCCCCGTCCCCCTGAGGGGCGCCGACAGCCGGGAAGCAACCTTCCTGGCGCCGGAGATCCTGGCCACCCTGGTGTTCATGCTGACTGCTGTCGATGGTGAAGGCCAGGTATACAGCGACCGCGTCACCCTCTTCACCGCTGCGGCTGAGTTTGCCGATGAGGATGGAAATGGCCTGATCGAGATTCACAACCTGACCATGCTGCACAACATGCGCTACGACCTGGCGGGCAGAAGCTACAAAACCAGTGCCGCCTTGGTCGGGGACAGCAGGGGCTGTCCCGCCCGGGGCTGCTTTGGCTATGAGTTGGTGCAGCCCCTCGACTTTGATACGGATGCTGATGGAACCTGGTCGGGCAACAGCAGTGAGGGGTACAGTTTGGATGGGGATGACAGCATGGCGCCATACTTTGTGGTGGATTCCGCTGCCGGCGGCTGGCAGCCGATCGGCGACCGTGCCCATCCCTTTGCCGCCGTCTTTGACGGCAACGGCCACAGCATCGGCAACCTCGCCGTCCGTCGCAGTCAGACTGCCTACGTCGGGTTCTTCGGCGCGATGGGAGGGAGTGCGGTCATCCGCAACCTCGGCCTGGTTGACAACCTGGCGGATTATACCGGCTCCAGCGATGGTGAGATTTCCATTGGCGGCTTGGTGGGGCGGCAGAGGGGAGGTGCAATCAGCGCCAGCTACGCCACCGGCACCGCCGATGGCGGGAGCGGCGGCAATGATCGGGCTGGCGGCCTGGTGGGCTGGCAGGACGGCGGTTCAATCATCCTGAGCTATGCCACGGGCAATGCCGCTGGCGGGGGCGGCGACGATGATGGGGTCGGCGGGCTGGTGGGCCGGCAGGAAGGCGGCGGTTCAATCATCCTGAGCTATGCTACGGGCACTGCCGATGGCGGGAGCGGAATTGAGGATCAGGTCGGCGGGCTGGTGGGCTTGCAGTTGGATGGCTCGATCACGGCGAGCTACGCCACAGGCAATGTCGATGGCGGGGGCGGCAACACCGACTATGTCGGCGGGCTGGTGGGCCGGCAGTCCAGGGGCTCGATCACGGCGGGCTACGCCACAGGCAATGTCGATGGCGGGGGCGGCAACACCGACTATGTCGGCGGGCTGGTGGGCAGGCAGTCCAGGGGCTCGATCACGGCGAGCTACGCCACAGGCGATGTCGATGGCGGGGTTGGCAACACCGACTATGTCGGCAGGCTGATCGGCTTTCAGGGAGACGACTCGATGATCTGGCAGAGCTATGGCTTTGGCGGGCTCATGGGCGGAGATTTCACGGGGCCGGATGGCACTCCCCCCGTGCCCAGTGCCGCCGAATTGACCGCAACCCATGCCGGATCCTCCTGGAATGCAGCCGACAGCAACACCTTGGGCGCCTGGGATTTCGGCAGCGATGAGCAGATCCCGGTGCTGAACTATGCCGACTATGACGGCTCTGGTAGCGTCTTCCACTGTGCCCATTTCCCTCCCGGTGCCTGCGGCACCTTTTTGCCGGGCCAAGTGCCGCCGGCGGCGCTGAAGGCACTGCAATTGAGCGCCGGCGTTGTTTTGCATCCAGCCTTCACCCGGGCGACCCTGACTTATACCGCCTCGGTCGTCAACGACATCGAATTCATCACCATCGCAACAATGCCAGCCCATCTCAATGCCCTGGCTGAAATCACGCCGGCGGATGCCGACGGCACTGGAGACGGCCACCAGGTGAATCTCGCCGTGGGTGAAAACTTCATCGCCATAGAGGTGACGGCGGCGGACGGCATGAATGTGCAGAGGTACACCCTGACGCTGACCCGCGCTCCCTCCACCGATGCGACCCTGGGTGCGCTGGAACTGAGCGGCGGCGTCGCTCTGCGGCCCATCTTTGCTGCGGCGGTGCGGAGCTACACGGTCTCGGTGGCCAACGACATCGAAACCATTACCCTCACGGCGACGCCGACCCATGCCAACGCCTGGGCCGGGATCACGCCGGCAGATGCCGACCTCAATGCAGCGGGTTATCAGCTGGCTCTCGATGTGGGTCCAAACCTCATCACCATGGAGGTGACGGCAGAGGACGGCATGAATGTGCAGAGGTACACCCTGACGCTGACCCGCGCTCCCTCCACCGATGCGACCCTGGGTGCGCTGGAACTGAGCGGCGGCGTCGCTCTGCGGCCCATCTTTGCTGCGGCGGTGCGGAGCTACACGGTCTCGGTGGCCAACGACATCGAAACCATTACCCTCACGGCGACGCCGACCCATGCCAACGCCTGGGCCGGGATCACGCCGGCAGATGCCGACCTCAATGCAGCGGGTTATCAGCTGGCTCTCGATGTGGGTCCAAACCTCATCACCATGGAGGTGACGGCAGAGGACGGCATGAATGTGCAGAGGTACACCCTGACGCTGACCCGCGCTCCCTCCACCGATGCGACCCTGGGTGCGCTGGAACTGAGCGGCAGCGTCGCTCTGCGGCCCATCTTTGCTGCGGCGGTGCGGAGCTACACGGTCTCGGTGGCCAACGACATCGAAACCATTACCCTCACGGCGACGCCGACCCACGCCAACGCCTGGGCCGGGATCACGCCGGCAGATGCCGACCTCAATGCAGCGGGTTATCAGCTGGCTCTCGATGTGGGTCCAAACCTCATCACCATGGAGGTGACGGCAGAGGACGGCATGAATGTGCAGAGGTACACCCTGACGCTGACCCGCGCTCCCTCCGCCGATGCGACCCTGGGTGCGCTGGAACTGAGCGGCGGCGTCGCTCTGCGGCCCATCTTTGCTGCGGCGGTGCGGAGCTACACGGCCTCGGTGGCCAACGACATCGAAACCATTACCCTCACGGCAGTGCCGACCCATGCCCGTGCTTCGGTTGCGATCACGCCGGCAGATGCCGACCTCACGGCAGCGGGTTATCAGCTGGCTCTCGATGTGGGTCCGAACCTCATCACCATGGAGGTGACGGCAGAGGACGGCATGAATGTGCAGAGGTACACCCTGACGCTGACCCGCGCTCCCTCCGCCGATGCGACCCTGGGTGCGCTGGAACTGAGCGGCGGCGTCGCTCTGCGGCCCATCTTTGCTGCGGCGGTGCGGAGCTACACGGCCTCGGTGGCCAACGACATCGAAACCATTACCCTCACGGCAGTGCCGACCCATGCCCGTGCTTCGGTTGCGATCACGCCGGCAGATGCCGACCTCACGGCAGAGGGTTATCAGCTGGCTCTCAATGTGGGTCCAAACCTCATCGCCATAGAGGTGACGGCAGAGGACGGCATGAATGTGCAGAGGTACACCCTGACGCTGACCCGTGCCCCTTCCACCGATGCGACCCTGGGTGCGCTGGAACTGAGCGGCGGCGTCGCTCTGCGGCCCATCTTTGCTGCGGCGGTGCGGAGCTACACGGCCTCGGTGGCCAACGACATCGAAACGATTACCCTCACGGCGACGCCGACCCACGCCAACGCCTGGGCCGGGATCACGCCGGCAGATGCCGACCTCACGGCAGAGGGTTATCAGCTGGCTCTCAATGTGGGTCCAAACCTCATCACCATGGAGGTGACGGCAGAGGACGGCATGAATGTGCAGAGGTACACCCTGACTCTGACCCGCCGCGCTCCCTCCGCCGATGCGACCCTGGGTGCGCTGGAACTGAGCGGCGGCGTCGCTCTGCGGCCCATCTTTGCTGCGGCGGTGCGGAGCTACACGGCCTCGGTGGCCAACGACATCGAAACCATTACCCTCACGGCGACGCCGACCCACGCCAACGCCTGGGCCGGGATCACGCCGGCAGATGCCGACCTCACGGCAGAGGGTTATCAGCTGGCTCTCAATGTGGGTCCAAACCTCATCGCCATGGAGGTGACGGCAGAGGACGGCATGAATGTGCAGAGGTACACCCTGACTCTGACCCGCCGCGCTCCCTCCGCCGATGCGACCCTGGGTGCGCTGGAACTGAGCGGCGGCGTCGCTCTGCGGCCCATCTTTGCTGCGGCGGTGCGGAGCTACACGGCCTCGGTGGCCAACGACATCGAAACGATAGTCGTCACAGCGACGCCGACCCATGCCAACGCCTGGGCCGGGATCACGCCGGCAGATGCCGACCTCACGGCAGCGGGTTATCAGCTGGCTCTCAATGTGGGTCCAAACCTCATCACCATGGAGGTGACGGCAGAGGACGGCATGAATGTGCAGAGGTACACCCTGACGCTGACCCGCGCTCCCTCCGCCGATGCGACCCTGGGTGTGCTGGAACTGAGCGGCGGCGTCGCTCTGCGGCCCATCTTTGCTGCGGCGGTGCGGAGCTACACGGCCTCGGTGGCCAACGACATCGAAACGATAGTCGTCACGGCGACACCCATGCCAACGCCTGGGCCGGGATCACGCCGGCAGATGCCGACCTCACGGCAGCGGGTTATCAGCTGGCTCTCAATGTGGGTCCAAACCTCATCACCATGGAGGTGACGGCAGAGGACGGCATGAATGTGCAGAGGTACACCCTGACGCTGACCCGCGCTCCCTCCACCGATGCGACCCTGGGTGCGCTGGAACTGAGCGGCGGCGTCGCTCTGCGGCCCATCTTTGCTGCGGCGGTGCGGAGCTACACGGCCTCGGTGGCCAACGACATCGAAACGATAGTCGTCACAGCGACGCCGACCCATGCCAACGCCTGGGCCGGGATCACGCCGGCAGATGCCGACCTCACGGCAGAGGGTTATCAGCTGGCTCTCAATGTGGGTCCAAACCTCATCGCCATAGAGGTGACGGCAGAGGACGGCATGAATGTGCAGAGGTACACCCTGACGCTGACCCGCGCCGCCTCTCCCGACGACGCGACCCTGGGTGCGCTGGAGTTGAGCGGCGGCGTCGCTCTGCGGCCCATCTTTGCTGCGGCGGTGCGGAGCTACACGGCCTCGGTGGCCAACGACATCGAAACGATAGTCGTCACGGCGACGCCGACCCATGCCCGTGCTTCGGTTGCGATCACGTCGGAGGATACAGACGGCACGGCCACGGGCCCTCAGGTGGCTCTCAATGTGGGTTCAAACCTCATCACCATAGAGGTGACGGCGGCGGACGGAGACACGACGCAGCAATACACCCTGACGCTGATTCGCCGTGCCGCCGCTGATCGCGATGGCAATGGCCTGATTGAGATCGACGATCTGACCATGCTCCACAACATGCGCTACAACCTGGCAGGCACCAGCTACAAAACCACCGACACCAACTCGGCCGGCAACAGTTCAGGCTGTCCCGTCACAGGCTGCCGCGGCTATGAGTTGACCCGGGACCTGGACTTGGACGCCAACAGCGACGGCGGTTCCTGGTCGGGCAGTGCCGAGGAGGGCTACGTTCTGCATGCGGACGACAGCCAGACCCCTTATTTTGTGGTGGATCAGGACGGTTCCGGCGGTTGGTTGCCCATTGGTGATTTGTTCAATCCCTTTGTCGCCGTCCTTGACGGCAACGGCCACAGTATCAGCCACCTCGCCATCCGCCGCGATCAAGATGAAATCGGGCTCTTTGGTGTGATTGGAGAGGGTGCGGCCATCCGCAACCTCGGTTTGATCGATAATCTGGCAAATGACACCGGTTCCGACGGTGCTTCCATTGGCGGCTTGGTGGGCAGGCAGAATGGCGGTTCAATCATCGCCAGCTATGCCGAGGGCCCGGCCGACGGCGGGGACGGGGAAGGTGATCAGGTCGGCGGGCTGGTGGGCGCTCAGTTCAGTGGTTCAATCCTCGTGAGCTATGCCGAGGGCCCGACCGACGGCGGGGACGGGGAAGGTGATCAGGTCGGCGGGTTGGTGGGCGCTCAGTTCAGTGGCTCAATCACCGCAAGCTATGCCAAGGGCGATGTCGCTGGCGGGGGCAACCCTGGCGGGTCGGCGAGCGTTCAGCAGGGCAGGTCGATCAGCGGGGGCTATATCGCCGGCGCTGCTGCTGGCGGGGACAATCTCGGCGGGCTGGTGGGCTTTCAGGAGGGCGGTTCGATCAGGACGAGCTACGCCGAGGGCGAAGTCGCGGGTGGAGACGGCGACGATGTGGTCGGCGGGCTGGTAGGCGTCCAGTCCGGCACGATCAGGGCGAGCTACGCCGAGGGCGATGCCAGCGGCGGCGCCGGCGATGATGTGGTCGGTGCGCTGGTGGGCGAGATGACCGGCGGGCACGGCACGGGCTCGATCATCGCCAGCTACGCCACGGGCGATGCCGACGGCGGCGGGGGCGACAATGACGTTGTCGGCACCCTGGTGGGCAAACGGGTGGGCGCCGGGCGGATCACGGAATCGATCACCGCGAGCTACAGCTTTGGCCAGGGAATCAACGGCAACGGGGAGGGGTCCCCCGGGTCGGCGGGCACGCCCTGGCCTGAGGGGGTGGATCAGGCGACTGATCTGAGCGCAGAAAATGCTGGACCAAGCTGGCTGAACGGGGATTGGGATTTCGGTACCGGCGATCAACTCCCAGCGGTGCAATACAACAACAGGCTCATACCGGGCCAAAGGAGCGAGGAAGGGGGCGGTGGCGGCGGTGACTCCGGCGGCGATGGCTCCGGCGGCGATGGCTCCGGCGGCGATGGCTCTGTCAGCGATGTCTCTGGCGGCAATGGTTCCGGCGGCGGTTCTCTGAGCCCCTGGGCGCTGTTGGCCTGGGTGCTGCTGCTGACCGGCGCGGCATGCGGGCGGCGGCTGACCCGGAGCGGCAGGGCGTCGGCAGCGACGGCAGCTGCTCCCCCTGCCGTCCGGCCTGCCGCTTCCAATTCCGCCCGGTCGGCGGGGCGGGCCGGCGGATTTTGTGGCGGCGGCGTCAAGGGCCAGGCCGCGGGTTCTCGGGATTTGACGGCGGCCCTCGGCCCCTCCCTCTTCGGCTGGGACAGAGCGCCGCGGCGCCCCTTCGGCTGAGGCGGGGCGGGGCGGGCATCCGGGCGCGGACCAGCCGGCCTTCCTCGAGCCGCGGACGGGGCTTGCTCCGGTTCTTACATGTCCGTTTGGCGCGGACAGAAAAAGAGAGCCGATTGAGGCGCAGAAATTTCCCCGATCGGGGTTCGTGGTTTATAATGGTTCACCCATTCCTGATTTCTGCGAGGTCGCTCTTTGCGCCTTGCGGGCGCTGGACTTTTGCCGCCGGCTCAGGTCCCCGGCCTCTATCTGGGGCCCTTTCCCCAGCCCTGTCCCATGGGTCAGGTCGCGGCTCTGTTGCGCCGGTTGAACGCGCCGCTGCCGATGATGACGCCGGTCGCCACCAGCACGATCAGCACTGTGCAGATGGCGTTGATCTCGGGCGTCACTCCGAGCCGCACCTGGCTGTAGATGACGATCGGCAGCGTCGGGGAGCCGGGGCCGCTGGTGAAACTGGCGATCACCAGATCGTCGAGCGACAGGGTGAAGGCGAGGAGCCAGCCGGAGATGACGGCCGGCAGGATGAGCGGCAGGGTGACTTTCCAGAACACTTTCAGTGGCGTCGCCCCGAGGTCGGGCGCGGCCTCTTCAAGCGAGCGGTCAAAATCGGGCATGCGGGCGCGGACGATGACGGCGACATAGCACAGCGAGAAGGTCGCGTGCGCCAGGGTGATGGTGAGGATGCCGCGGGCGAGGCCGATGGCGGTGAAGGTCAGCAGCAGCGACAGGCCGGTGATGACCTCGGGCATGACGAGGGGGGCGTAGACCATGGAAGCGGCCGAAGCGCACCAGGGCGATGCCGGCCAGCGCCCCCATGATGGAGGCGAGGGTGGCCGATACCAGGCCGACTCTGAGGGTCACGCTGGCGGCCTGAAGGATGGCGTCGTTCTGCAGCAGCTCGCCGTACCAGCGGGTCGAGAACCCGCCCCAGACGGTGACGAGGCGCGATCTGTTGAAACTGAAGATGATCAGAAGCGCGATCGGCAGATAGAGAAACCCCATGCCGATGACGACCGACGACTTGTTGAACAGGCTGAGCCGTTTCATCGGGCCCTGTCCAGGCGCATCTGCACCCGCTGGAACCAGATGATGGGCGCGAGCAGCAGCGTCAGCAGGATGACGGCCGCCGCCGAGGCCAGCGGCCAGTCGCGGTTGTTGAAGAACTCGGTCCACAGCACCTTGCCGATCATGAGGGTGTCGGCGCCGCCGAGCAGATCGGGAATGACGAACTCGCCGACCGCCGGGATGAACACCAGCAGGCAGCCGGCGACGACCCCGGGCAGGGACAGCGGGAAGGTCACGCGCCAGAACACCTGGAAGCCGCGGGCGCCGAGATCGGCGGCGGCCTCGCTGAGGCTGTCGTCGAGCTTGATCAGGATGGCATAGATCGGCAGCAGCATGAACGGCAGGTAGGAGTAGACGATGCCGAGGACGACGGCGATGTTGCTGTGGAGGATGTGCAGCGGCTCGCTGATGATGCCGGGGCTGCTCAGCAGCAGGTTCAGCAGGCCCTCGTCCTTGAGGATGCCGATCCAGGCGTAGACGCGGATCAGGAAGGAGGTCCAGAACGGCAGAATCACCATAATCAGCAGCCGCCCCTGCCACGCCGGCGAGGCCCGGGCCATGCCGTAGGCGATGGGGTAGGCGACGATCAGCGCCACCAGGGTCGAGAATGCAGCCAGGGAGACGCTGCTGATCCAGGCGAAGAAGTAGAGGTCGTCGCTGAAGAGCAGCAGATAGTTTTCCAGATTGAGGAACATCCGCAGCGCATAGCCTTCGGTCCCATCGGCGGCCAGGGTCCACAGGGGCGCGTAGGGGGGATGGAGATCTGCGTTTCCGAAAAACTCATCTTGAAGACGATGAGGAACGGAACCAGGAAGAAGATCAGCAGCCAGGTGTACGGCAGCGCCAGCACCAGGGCGCGGCTCAGGCGGCGCCAGCGCTCGATTGCATGGACCAGCCGCCGCAGCAGCGCCAGGGGGGAGAGGGACGGCGCCGGCATGTTCACAACTTCCCCCGACTGCGCCTCAGTGGGTCAGGACGAGGGCGCTGTCGATATGCCAGGAGGCGCAGACTTCGTCCTCCCAGGTCACGAGCTTTTTGGTTTCGCGGCGGCTGTTCATGGTGGCCACGGTCAGGGACACGGCCTTCTCCCCCTCGGGTCCCACCCGCAGGTGATAGATCGACAGGTTGCCGAGATAGCCGATCTCCTCGACCCGCGCCCTGATGTGGTTCCACTCCTTGTCTTTCGGCGGCTCCTTGCTGATCTGGATCTTTTCCGGCCGCAGGGCGAGCCACACGGGGGCGTCGGCGACGACGCCGGTGACTTCGCGCGCCTTCAGGTCGGCTCCCAACTGCTCGCTGCGGACGCTGCCCTCGGCCTTCCAGTGTTCGGGCAGGATATTGATCTCGCCGATGAATTCAGCGACATGGCGGGACAGCGGATTTTCGTAGATCTCGGCCGGCGGGGCGTTCTGCTCGATATGGCCCTGTTTCATGACGGCGATGCGGCTGGACCCATGGGCGTGGGCGCCGATTCTTCTTCTGCCTCCCCTGTTCGGCTTGCGGCGGCGGCGCTCGTCCGTTCGGCCCGCTGCGCTGCTGGAAATGGCGTCCTGGTCCCCGGGTTGCCGGCAGGTTTAAAACCTCAGGTTTTTTGTTTTTTTATACAGAAGATCCACCCAAACAGCAAAACATGATGGTATACTTTAACTCCCTAAAGAAATATTTTTGGGTATATTTTCAGTTACCATTTTAATGTAGGTATTCTATTGTGGTTGTGTGGCATGAAAGAGATAGCATACTTGCGAGAGTTATTAAAAGGCAGTGCCTTCGTCCTGCTCTGGGTCATACAGACGCAAGCCCCCCTCACTCGGCAAGGATGAAACGCTCTCAATCCCGGGCATCAGTGCGCAGCACCGCCTTCCGGGCGCTGGGCTTGGCCGCCCTGTTGTTGTCGTGCCTCGCCCTGCCGTGGGTCGTGCAGGCGCAGGGGTCCGTCATGGCCGACCGCGATGGAGACGGACTGATCGAAATCGACAATCTGACCATGCTGCACAACATGCGCTACGACTTGGCGGGCGGAAGCTACAAAACCAGTACCGCCTCGGTCGGGGACAGTTCGGGCTGTCCCGCCCTGCGCTGCATCGGCTATGAGTTGGCGCAGCCCCTCGACTTTGATACGGATGATGATGGAACCTGGTCGGGCGACAGCAGTCAGGGGTACAGTTTGGATGAGAATGACAGCATGGCGCCATACTTTGTGGTGGATTCCGCTGCCGGCGGCTGGCAGCCGATTGGCGACCGTGCCAATCCCTTTGCCGCCGTCTTTGACGGCAACGGCCACAGTATCGGCAACCTCGCCATCCGCCGCGCTCAAGCCTTCGTCGGGCTCTTTGGCGTGATCGGAGAGGGAGCGGCCATCCGCAATCTCGGCCTGGTCGGCAACCTGGCGGATTACACCGGCTTCAGCGATGGTGAGATTTACATTGGCGGCTTGGTGGGGTTGCAGAGGGGAGGTGCAATCAGCACGAGCTATGCCACGGGCGATGCCGATGGCGGGAGCGGAGCTCGTGATCATGTCGGCGGGCTGGTGGGCCAGCAGGAGAACGGTTCGATCACGGCGAGCTATGCCACGGGCGCTGCCGATGGCGGAGCCGGCGACTTTGATCAGGTCGGCGGGCTGGTGGGCTGGCAGGGCGGCGGTTCAATCATCCTGAGCTATGCCAGGGGCGCTGCCGATGGCGGGGGCGGAGATGGTGATCGGGTCGGCGGGCTGGTGGGCAGGCAGGACGGCGGTTCAATCATCCTGAGCTATGCCAGGGGCGATGTCGATGGCGGAAGCGGTTTGTATGATCGGGTCGGCGGGCTGGTGGGCTATCAGTTTAATGGCTCGATCACGGCGAGCTATGCCACGGGCGATGCCGATGGCGGAATCGGCGACGATGATCGGGTCGGCGGGCTGGTGGGCAGGCAGGACGGCGGTTCAATCACGGCGAGCTATGCCACGGGCGATGCCGATGGCGGGAGCGGCAATGAAGACAATGCCGGCAGGCTGGTAGGCAATCAGCAGAACGGCTCGATCTGGCAGAGCTATGGCTTTGGCGGGCTCATGGGCGGAGATTTCACGGGGCCGGATGGCACTCCCCCCGTGTCCAGTGCCGCCGAATTGACCGCAACCCATGCCGGATCCTCCTGGAATGCAGCCGACAGCAACACCTTGGGCGCCTGGGATTTTGGTGACAGCACCCAGGTTCCGGCGTTGAACTATGCCGACTATGATGGTCAGGGTATGACCTTCAGTTGCGGCCAGTTCCCTCCCGGTGTTTGCGACCCCGCCACCCTGTTGCCGGGCCAGGGGGACCTGAGTGCAGGCGACTCTTCTACAGTGCTGTTCGGCGCCGCCGCTACCCTGACCGGCTCGATCAGATTCGGCCGCGTTGCCATCAGCTCCTGGCATTGGCGGCAACTGCGGGGTCCCACCGTCACCCTGAGGGGCGCCGACAGCCGCGAAGCAACCTTCCTGGTACCGAATATCATGGCCACTCTGGTGTTCGGATTGACCGCTATCGATGGCGAAGGCCAAGAATACAGCGACCGCGTCACCCTCCTCACTGTGGCTGATATCGTCGATGAGGATGGAGATGGCCTGATCGAGATTCACGACTTGGCCATGCTGCACAACATGCGCTACGACTTGGCGGGCGGAAGCTACAAAACCAGTACCGCCTCGGTCGGGGACAGTTCGGGCTGTCCCGCCCTGCGCTGCATCGGCTATGAGTTGGCGCAGCCCCTCGACTTTGATACGGATGATGATGGAACCTGGTCGGGCAACAGCAGTCAGGGGTACAGTTTGGATGAGAATGACAGCATGGCGCCGTACTTTGAGGTGAATGGAGACGGCGAAGGCGGCTGGCAGCCGATCGGCGACGAAGCAGACCCTTTTGCCGCCGTCTTTGACGGCAACGGCCACAGTATCGGCAACCTCGCCATCCGCCGCGATCAATCTCATATCGGGCTCTTTGGCGCCATGGGAGAGGGAGCGGCCATCCGCAATCTCGGCCTGGTCGGCAACCTGGCGGATTACACCGGCTCCAGCAATGGTGAGATTTCCATTGGCGGCTTGGTGGGGCGGCAGATCAGCAGTTCGATCACGGCGAGCTATGCCACGGGCGATGCCGCTGGCGGGAGCGGATCTGGTGATCATGTCGGCGGGCTGGTGGGCTGGCAGGGCGGCGGTTCAATCACGGCGAGCTATGCCAGGGGCGATGCCGATGGCGGGGGCGGCTACTTTAATCAGATCGGCGGGCTGGTGGGCACTCAGTTCAGTGGCTCAATCACCGCAAGCTATGCCATGGGCAATGCCGCTGGCGGGAGCGGATCTGGTGATCAGGTCGGCGGGCTGGTGGGCTGGCAGGGCGGCGGTTCAATCATCCTGAGCTATGCCAGGGGCGCTGCCGATGGCGGGGGCGGAGATCGTGATCGGGTCGGCGGGCTGGTGGGCAGGCAGGACGGCGGTTCAATCATCCTGAGCTATGCCATGGGCAATGCCGCTGGCGGGAGCGGACCTAAGGATCAGGTCGGCGGGCTGGTGGGCTATCAGTTTAATGGCTCGATCACGGCGAGCTATGCCAGGGGCGATGCCGCTGGCGGGAGCGGAGATAGTGATTTTGTCGGCGGGCTGGTGGGCTTGCGGTCTCGTCGCAGTTCAATCACGGCGAGCTATGCCAGGGGCGATGCCGATGGCGGGGTTGGCAACACCGACTATGTCGGCAGGCTGATCGGCTTGCAGGGAGACGGCTCGATGATCTGGCAGAGCTATGGCTTTGGCGGGCTCATGGGCGGAGATTTCACGGGGCCGGATGGCACTCCCCCCGTGTCCAGTGCCGCCGAATTGACCGCAACCCATGCCGGATCCTCTTGGAATGCAGCCGACAGCAACACCTTGGGCGCCTGGAATTTTGGTGACAGCACCCAGGTTCCGGCGCTGAACTATGCCGACTATGATGGTCGGGGTATGACCTTCAGTTGCGGCCAGTTCCCTCCCGGTGTTTGCGACCCCACCACCCTGTTGCCGGGCCAGGGGGACCTGAGCGCAGGCGACTTTTCTGTAGTGTCGTTCGGCGCCGTCGCCACCCTGACCGGCTCGATCAGATTCAGCCGCGTTGCCATCAGCTCCTGGCATTGGCGGCAACTGCGGGGTCCCACCGTCACCCTGAGGGGCGCCGACAGCCGCGAAGCAACCTTTCTGGCGCCGGAGAGCCCGGCCACCCTGGTGTTCGGACTGACCGCTATCGATGACGAAGGCCAGCGATACAGCGACCGCGTCACCCTCCTCGCTGTGGCTGATATCGTCGATGAGGATGAAGATGGCCTGATCGAGATTCATGACTTGGCCATGCTGCACAACATGCGCTACGACCTGGCGGGCGGAAGCTACAAAACCAGTACCGCCTCGGTCGGGAACAGCTCGGGCTGTCCCGCCCTGCGCTGCATCGGCTATGAGTTGGCGCAGCCCCTCGACTTTGATACGGATGATGATGGAACCTGGTCGGGCGACAGCAGCGGGGGGTACAGTTTGGATGAGAATGACAGCATGGCGCCATACTTTGTGGTGGATTCCGCTGCCGGCGGCTGGCAGCCGATTGGCGACCGTGCCAATCCCTTTGCCGCCGTCTTTGACGGCAACGGCCACAGCATCGGCAACCTCGCCATCCGCCGCGATCAAGCCTGGGTCGGGCTCTTTGGCGTGATCGGAGGGAGAGCGGCCATCCGCAATCTCGGCCTGGTCGACAACTTGGCGGATTACACCGGCTCCAGCGATCGTAATATTTACATTGGCGGCTTGGTGGGGTTGCAGAGGGGAGGTGCAATCAGCACGAGCTATGCCAGGGGCGATGCCGCTGGCGGGAGCGGAGCTCGTGATCATGTCGGCGGGCTGGTGGGCTTGCAGGACGGCGGTTCAATCACGGCGAGCTATGCCACGGGCGATGCCGCTGGCGGAATCGGCGACGTTGATTTTGTCGGCGGGCTGGTGGGCTTGCAGGACGGTGGTTCAATCACGGCGAGCTATGCCAGGGGCGATGCCGATGGCGGAGTCGGCGACTATGATTTTGTCGGCGGGCTGGTGGGCTTTCAGGAGGGCGGTTCAATTATCCTGAGCTATGCCAGGGGCGATGCCGATGGCGGGAGCGGAATTGAGGATCAGGTCGGCGGGCTGGTGGGCAGGCAGGAAGGCGGTTTGATCACGGCGAGCTATGCCACGGGCGATGCCGATGGCGGGCACGGCGACTCTGATTTTGTCGGCGGGCTGGTGGGCTATCAGTGGGATCGCGACTCGATCTTGCAGAGCTATGGCTTTGGCGGGCTCATGGGCGGAGATTTCACGGGGTCGGATGGCACTCCCCCCGTGTCCAGTGCCGCCGAATTGACCGCAACCCATGCCGGATCCTCCTGGAATGCAGCCGACAGCAACACCTTGGGCGCCTGGGATTTTGGTGACAGCACCCAGGTTCCGGCGCTGAACTATGCCGACTATGATGGTCAGGGTATGACCTTCAGTTGCGGCCAGTTCCCTCCCGGTGTTTGCGACCCCGCCACCCTGTTGCCGGGCCAGGCTGACGTGAGCGCAGGCGACTCTTCTGCAGTGCTGTTCGGCACAACCGCCATCCTGACCGGCTCGATCAGATTCGGCCGCGTTGCCATCAGCTCCTGGCATTGGCGGCAACTGCGGGGTCCCACCGTCACCCTGAGGGGCGCCGACAGCCGCGAAGCAACCTTTCTGGCGCCGGAGAGCCCGGCCACCCTGGTGTTCAGACTGACCGCTATCGATGGCGAAGGCCGAGAATACAGCGACCGCGTCACCTTTACTGTGGCTGATATCGTCGATGAGGATGGAGATGGCCTGATCGAGATTCACGACTTGGCCATGCTGCACAACATGCGCTACGACTTGGCGGGCGGAAGCTACAAAACCAGTACCGCCGCGGTCGGGTACATCGGGGGCTGTCCCGACCAGGGCTGCTTCGGCTATGAGTTGGTGCAGCCCCTCGACTTTGATACGGATGATGATGGAACCTGGTCGGGCGGCAGCAGTGAGGGGTACAGTTTGGATGGGGATGACAGCATGGCGCCGTACTTTGAGGTGAATGGAGACGGCGAAGGCGGCTGGCTACCGATCGGCGATGGCGTCGCTCCCTTTGTCGCTGTCTTTGAGGGCAACGGCCACAGCATCGGCAACCTCGCCATCCGCCGCGATCAATCTCATATCGGGCTCTTTGGCGCCATGGGAGAGGGAGCGGCCATCCGCAATCTCGGCCTGGTCGACAACCTGGCGGATTACACCGGCTCCAGCGATGATCAGATTTTCATTGGCGGCTTGGTGGGGCGGCAGATCAGCAGTTCGATCACGGCGAGCTATGCCACGGGCGATGCCGCTGGCGGGAGCGGAGGACTTGATTTTGTCGGCGGGCTGGTGGGCGTGCAGTTTCGTCGCGGTTCAATCATCCTGAGCTATGCCACGGGCGCTGCCGATGGCGGGGGCGGCGACGATGATCGGGTCGGCGGGCTGGTGGGCTATCAGTTGGATGGCTCGATCACGGCGAGCTACGCCACCGGTGATGCCGATGGCGGGCTTGGCAACGATGATCGGGTCGGCGGGCTGGTGGGCTGGCAGGAAGGCGGTTTGATCACGGCGAGCTATGCCACAGGCGCTGCCGATGGCGGGGTTGGCAACAGAGACTATGTCGGCAGGCTGCTCGGCTTTCAGGGAGAGGACTCGATGATCTGGCAGAGCTATGGCTTTGGCGGGCTCATGGGCGGAGATTTCACGGGGCCGGATGGCGCTCCCCCCGTGCCCCGTGCCACCGAATTGACCGCAACCCATGCCGGATCCTCCTGGAATGCAGCCGACAGCAACACCTTGGGCGCCTGGGATTTCGGCAGCGATGAGCAGATCCCGGTGCTGAACTATGCCGACTATGACGGCGAGGGTGCGGCCTTCAACTGCAACCAGTTCCCTCCCGGTGCCTGCGGCACCTTTTTGCCGGGCCAGGTGCCGCCGGCGGCGCTGAAGGCACTGGAATTGAGCGCCGGCGTTGTTTTGCATCCAGCCTTCACCCGGGCGACCCTGACTTATACCGCCTCGGTCGTCAACGACATCGAATTCATCACCATCGCAACAATGCCAGCCCATCTCAATGCCTTGGCTGAAATCACGCCGGCGGATGCCGACGGCACTGGAGACGGCCACCAGGTGAATCTCGCCGTGGGTGAAAACTTCATCGCCATAGAGGTGACGGCGGCGGACGGCATGAATGTGCAGAGGTACACCCTGACGCTGACCCGCGCTCCCTCCACCGATGCGACCCTGGGTGCGCTGGAACTGAGCGGCGGCGTCGCTCTGCGGCCCATCTTTGCTGCGGCGGTGCGGAGCTACACGGCCTCGGTGGCCAACGACATCGCATCCATTACCCTCACGGCAGTGCCGACCCATGCCCGTGCTTCGGTTGCGATCACGCCGGCAGATGCCGACCTCACGGCAGAGGGTTATCAGCTGGCTCTCAATATGGGTCCAAACCTCATCGTCATAGAGGTGACGGCGGCGGACGGCATGAATGTGCAGAGGTACACCCTGACGCTGACCCGCGCTCCCTCCACCGATGCGACCCTGGGTGCGCTGGAACTGAGCGGCGGCGTCGCTCTGCGGCCCATCTTTGCTGCGGCGGTGCGGAGCTACACGGCCTCGGTGGCCAACGACATCGCATCCATTACCCTCACGGCAGTGCCGACCCATGCCCGTGCTTCGGTTGCGATCACGCCGGCAGATGCCGACCTCACGGCAGAGGGTTATCAGCTGGCTCTCAATATGGGTCCAAACCTCATCGTCATAGAGGTGACGGCGGAGGACGGCATGAATGTGCAGAGGTACACCCTGACTCTGACCCGCGCTCCCTCCACCGATGATGCGACCCTGGGTGCGCTGGAACTGAGCGGCGGCGTCGATCTGCGGCTGCGGCCCATCTTTGCTGCGGCGGTGCGGAGCTACACGGTCTCGGTGGCCAACGACATCGAAACGATTACCCTCACGGCGGCGCCGACCCATGCCCGTGCTTCGGTTGCGATCACGCCGGCAGATGCCGACCTCACTGCAGAGGGTTATCAGCTGGCTCTCAATGAGGGTTCAAACCTCATCAGCATCACCATAGAGGTGACGGCGGCGGACGGAGATACGACGCAGCAATACACCCTGACCCTGATTCGCCGTGCCGCCGCTGATCGCGATGGCAATGGCCTGATTGAGATCGACAATCCGACCATGCTGCACAACATGCGCTACGACTTGGCGGGCAGAAGCTACAAAACCAGTCCCGTCTCGGTCGGGGACAGCAGTGGCTGTCCCGCCATGCGCTGCATCGGCTATGAGTTGGAGCAGGACTTGGACTTTGATACGGATGCTGATGGAACCTGGTCGGGCAACAGCAGTGAGGGGTACAGTTTGGATGGGGATGACAGCATGGCGCCGTACTTTGTGGTGAATGGAGACGGCGAAGGCGGCTGGCAGCCGATTGGCGACGGTGCCAATCCCTTTGTCGCCGTCTTTGACGGCAACGGCCACAGCATCGGCAACCTCGCCGTCCGTCGCGCTCAAGCCTTCGTCGGGCTCTTTGGCGTGATCAGAGAGGGTGCGGCCATCCGCAATCTCGGCTTGGTTGACAGCCTGGCGGATTACACCGGCTCCAGCCTTGTTGAGACTTCCATTGGCGGCTTGGTGGGGTGGCAGAGGGGAGGTGCAATCAGCGCCAGCTACGCCACCGGCACCGCCAATGGCGGGAGCGGAAATCGTAATTATGTCGGCGGGCTGGTGGGCTGGCAGTGGACTGGCTCGATCACGGCGAGCTACGCCACAGGCAATGTCGATGGCGGGGGCGGCAACTATGATAGGGTTGGCGGGCTGGTGGGCTTGCAGGGGGGCGGTTCAATCATCCTGAGCTATGCCAAGGGCGCTGCCGATGGCGGGAGCGGAGTTCGTGATCGGGTCGGCGGGCTGGTGGGCAGTCAGGGCAACGGCTCGATCACGGCGAGCTACGCCACCGGCGATGCCGCTGGCGGGGGCGGCAACACAGATTTTGTCGGCGGGCTGGTGGGCTATCAGGACTATGGTCCGATCACGGCGAGCTACGCCACCGGCGATGCCGCTGGCGGGGGCGGCAACACAGATTTTGTCGGCGGGCTGGTGGGCAGGCAGTTTGATGGCTCGATCACGGCGAGCTATGCCACGGGCGATGCCGATGGCGGCGATGGAAATATTGACGGTGTCGGCAGGCTGGTAGGCAATCAGCAGAACGGCTCGATCTGGCAGAGCTATGGCTTTGGCGGGCTCATGGGCGGGGATCCCTCGGGGGCGGATGGCGCTCCCCCCGTGTCCAGTGCCGCCGAATTGACCGCAACCCATGCCGGATCCTCTTGGAATGCAGCCGACAGCAACACCTTGGGCGCCTGGAATTTTGGTGACAGCACCCAGGTTCCGGCGCTGAACTATGCCGACTATGATGGTCAGGGTATGACCTTCAGTTGCGGCCAGTTCCCTCCCGGTGTTTGCGACCCCGCCACCCTGTTGCCGGGCCAGGATGTCGTGAGCGCAGGCGACTCTTCTTTAGTGCCGTTCGGCGCCGCCGCCACCCTGACCGGCTCGATCAGATTCGGCCGCGTTGCCATCAGCTCCTGGCATTGGCGGCAACTGCGGGGTCCCACCGTCACCCTGAGGGGCGCCGACCGCCGCGAAGCAACCTTCCTGGTACCGAATATCATGGCCACCCTGGTGTTCGGACTGACCGCTATCGATGACGAAGGCCAGCGATACAGCGACCGCGTCACCCTCCTCACTGTGGTTGATCCCGTCGATGAGGATGGAGATGGCCTGATCGAGATTCACGACTTGGCCATGCTGCACAACATGCGCTACGACCTGGCGGGCGGAAGCTACAAAACCAGTATCGCCTCGGTCGGGGACAGTTCGGGCTGTCCCGCCCTGCGCTGCATCGGCTATGAGTTGATGCAGCACCTGGACTTTGATACGGATGATGATGGAACCTGGTCGGGCGACAGCAGTGAGGGGTACAGTTTGGATGGGGATGACAGCATGGCGCCGTACTTTGAGGTGAATGGAGACGGCGAAGGCGGCTGGCAGCCGATCGGCGACGAAGTAGAGCCTTTTACCGCCGTCTTTGACGGCAACGGCCACAGCATCGGCCACCTCGCCATCCGTCGCGATCAAGCCTTCGTCGGGCTCTTTGGCGTGATCGGAGAGGGTGCGGCCATCCGCAATCTCGGCCTGGTCGACAACTTGGCGGATTACACCGGCTCCAGCGGTGGTCGGATTTCCATTGGCGGCTTGGTGGGGTGGCAGAAGAGAGGTGCAATCAGCACGAGCTACGCCAAGGGCACCGCCGCTGGCGGGCTTGGCAACGGTGATCGGGTCGGCGGGCTGGTGGGCTGGCAGGACGGCGGTTCAATCATCCTGAGCTATGCCACGGGCAATGCCGATGGCGGAGCCGGCGGCTATGATAATGTCGGCGGGCTGGTGGGCTGGCAGGACGGCGGTTCAATCACGGCGAGCTACGCCACGGGCAATGCCGATGGCGGAGCCGGCGACTATGATCGGGTCGGCGGGCTGGTGGGCTTGCAGAACGGCGGTTCAATCACGGCGAGCTATGCCACGGGCGCTGCCGATGGCGGGGTGGGCCACACAGACTATGTCGGCGGGCTGGTAGGACAGCAGAGAGTCAGCTCGATCATGCAGAGCTATGGCTTTGGCGGGCTCATGGGCGGGGAGTCCGCGGGGGCGGATGGCGCTCCCCCCGTGTCCAGTGCCGCCGACTTGACCGCAACCCATGCCGGATCCTCCTGGAATGCAGCCGACAGCAACACCTTGGGCGCTTGGGATTTTGGTGACAGCACTCAGGTTCCGGTGCTGAACTATGCCGACTATGATGGTCAGGGTATGACCTTCAGTTGCGGCCAGTTCCCTCCCGGTGTTTGCGACCCCGCCACCCTGTTGCCGGGCCAGGGGGGCCTGAGCGCAGGCGACTCTTCTACAGTGCTGTTCGGCACAACCGCCACCCTGACCGGCCTGATCAGATTAGGTCGCGTTGCCATCAGCTCCTGGCATTGGCGGCAACTGCAGGGTCCCACCGTCACCCTGAGGGGCGCCGACAGCCGCGAAGCAACCTTCCTGGTACCGAATATCATGGCCACCCTGGTGTTCAGACTGACCGCTATCGATGACGAAGGCCAAGAATACAGCGACCGCGTCACCCTCCTCACTGTGGCTGATATCGTCGATGAGGATGGAGATGGCCTGATCGAGATTCACGACTTGGCCATGCTGCACAACATGCGCTACGACCTGGCGGGCGGAAGCTACAAAACCAGTACCGCCTCGGTCGGGAACAGTTCGGGCTGTCCCGCCCTGCGCTGCATCGGCTATGAGTTGGTGCAGCCCCTCGACTTTGATACGGATAATGATGGAACCTGGTCGGGTGGCAGCAGCGGGGGGTACAGCTTGGATAAGGATGACAGCATGGCGCCATACTTTGTGGTGGATTCCGCTGCCGGCGGCTGGCAGCCGATCGGCGACGAAGCAGAGCCTTTTGCCGCCGTCTTTGACGGCAACGGCCACAGCATCGGCAACCTCGCCGTCCGTCGCAGTCAGACTGTCTACGTCGGGTTCTTCGGCGCGATAGGAGGGAGTGCGGTCATCCGCAACCTCGGCCTGGTCGACAACCTGGCGGATTACACCGGCTCCAGCGATAATAAGATTTCCATTGGCGGTTTGGTGGGGTTGCAGAGGGGAGGTGCAATCAGCACGAGCTACGCCACCGGCGATGCCGATGGCGGGGGCGGCAGCCTTGATGAGGTTGGCGGGCTGGTGGGCAGGCAGTTTGATGGCTCGATCACGGCGAGCTATGCCACGGGCAATGCCGATGGCGGGGGCGGCGGCTATGATAGGGTCGGCGGGCTGGTGGGCTTTCAGGAGGGCGGTTCAATCATCCAGAGCTATGCCATGGGCAATGCCGATGGCGGCGGGGAGAGCACTCGGGTCGGCGGGCTGGTGGGCTTTCAGGAGGGCGGTTCAATCATCGTGAGCTTTGCCACGGGCAATGCCGCTGGCGGGAGCAGAGCTGGTGATCATGTCGGCGGGCTGGTGGGCCATCAGTTTGGTGGCTCGATCACGGCGAGCTATGCCACGGGCGATGCCACTGGCGGTCGCGGAAATCGTGATCGGGTCGGCGGGCTGGTGGGCTATCAGGTTCGTAGCGATGCATCAATCACGGCGAGCTATGCCACGGGCGATGCCGATGGCGGGGGCGGCAATGAAGACAATGCCGGCAGGCTGGTAGGCAATCAGCTGAACGGCTCGATCTGGCAGAGCTATGGCTTTGGCGGGCTCATGGGCGGAGATTTCACGGGGCCGGATGACACTCCCCCCGTGTCCAGTGCCGCCGAATTGACCGCAACCCATGCCGGATCCTCCTGGAATGCAGCCGACAGCAACACCTTGGGCGCCTGGGATTTTGGTGACAGCACCCAGGTTCCGGCGCTGAGCTATGCCGACTATGATGGTAAGGGTACGACCTTCAGTTGCGGCCAGTTCCCTCCCGGTGTTTGCGACCCCGCCACCCTGTTGCCGGGCCAGGATGACGTGAGCGCAGGCGACTCTTCTGCAGTGCTGTTCGGCGCCGTCGCCACCCTGACCGGCTCGATCAGATTCGGCCGCGTTGTCATCAGCTCTTGGCATTGGCGGCAACTGCGGGGTCCCACCGTCATCCTGGCGGGTGCCGGCAGCCGCGAAGCAACCTTCCTGGTACCGAATATCATGGCCACCCTGGTGTTCAGACTGACCGCTATCGATGACGAAGGCCAAGAATACAGCGACCGCGTCACCCTCCTCACTGTGGCTGATATCGTCGATGAGGATGGAGATGGCCTGATCGAGATTCATGACTTGGCCATGCTGCACAACATGCGCTACGACTTGGCGGGCGGAAGCTACAAAACCAGTATCGCCTCGGTCGGGGACAGCTTGGGCTGTCCCGCCCGGGGCTGCATCGGCTATGAGTTGATGCGGGACCTGGACTTTGATAAGGATGATAATGGAACCTGGTCGGGCGACAGCAGTGAGGGGTACAGTTTGGATGGGGATGACAGCATGGCGCCATACTTTGTGGTGGATTCCGCTGCCGGCGGCTGGCAGCCGATTGGCGACCGTGCCAATCCCTTTGCCGCCGTCTTTGACGGCAACGGCCACAGCATCGGCAACCTCGCCGTCCGTCGCAGTCAGACTGCCTACGTCGGGCTCTTTGGCGTGATCGGAGAGGGTGCGGCCATCCGCAATCTCGGCCTGGTCGACAACCTGGCGGATTATACCGGCTCCAGCGGTGGTAGGATTTCCATTGGCGGCTTGGTGGGCTTGCAGGAAGGCGGCTCGATCGCGGCGAGCTACGCCACAGGCAATGTCGATGGCGGGAGCGGAAGTTATGATTATGTCGGCGGTTTGGTGGGGTTGCAGAGGGGAGGTGCAATCAGCACGAGCTACGCCACAGGCAATGTCGATGGCGGAGCCGGCAGCTTTGATGCGGTCGGCGGGCTGGTGGGCAGGCAGAACGGCGGTTCAATCATCCTGAGCTATGCCACGGGCAATGCCGCTGGCGGGTACGGAAATAGGGATGAGGTCGGCGGGCTGGTGGGCTATCAGTTGGATGGCTCGATCACGGAGAGCTACGCCACCGGCGATGCCGCTGCCGGGGTTAGCAACAATGCTCGGATCGGCGGGCTGGTGGGCCGGCAGGCCGGCGGTTCAATCATCCTGAGCTATGCCACGGGCGATGCCGATAGCGGGGGCGGAGTTGGGGTTCAGGTCGGCGGGCTGGTGGGCTTGCAGGAAGGCGGCTCGATCACGGCGAGCTATGCCACGGGCGATGCCGATGGCGGGCGCGGCAACTCTGATTTTGTCGGCGGGCTGGTGGGCTATCAGTTTGATGGCTCGATCACGGCGAGCTATGCCACGGGCGATGCCGATGGCGGGAGCGGAATTGAGGATCATGTCGGCGGGCTGGTGGGCTATCAGTTTGATGGCTCGATCACGGCGAGCTATGCCACGGGCGATGCCGATGGCGGGCGCGGCAACTCTGATTTTGTCGGCGGGCTGGTGGGCTATCAGTTTGATGGCTCGATCACGGCGAGCTATGCCACGGGCGATGCCGATGGCGGGCACGGCGACTCTGATTTTGTCGGCGGGCTGGTGGGCTATCAGTGGGATCGCGACTCGATCTTGCAGAGCTATGGCTTTGGCGGGCTCATGGGCGGAGATTTCACGGGGTCGGATGGCACTCCCCCCGTGTCCAGTGCCGCCGAATTGACCGCAACCCATGCCGGATCCTCCTGGAATGCAGCCGACAGCAACACCTTGGGCGCCTGGGATTTTGGTGACAGCACCCAGGTTCCGGCGCTGAACTATGCCGACTATGATGGTCAGGGTATGACCTTCAGTTGCGGCCAGTTCCCTCCCGGTGTTTGCGACCCCGCCACCCTGTTGCCGGGCCAGGCTGACGTGAGCGCAGGCGACTCTTCTGCAGTGCTGTTCGGCACAACCGCCATCCTGACCGGCTCGATCAGATTCGGCCGCGTTGCCATCAGCTCCTGGCATTGGCGGCAACTGCGGGGTCCCACCGTCACCCTGAGGGGCGCCGACAGCCGCGAAGCAACCTTTCTGGCGCCGGAGAGCCCGGCCACCCTGGTGTTCAGACTGACCGCTATCGATGGCGAAGGCCGAGAATACAGCGACCGCGTCACCTTTACTGTGGCTGATATCGTCGATGAGGATGGAGATGGCCTGATCGAGATTCACGACTTGGCCATGCTGCACAACATGCGCTACGACTTGGCGGGCGGAAGCTACAAAACCAGTACCGCCGCGGTCGGGTACATCGGGGGCTGTCCCGACCAGGGCTGCTTCGGCTATGAGTTGGTGCAGCCCCTCGACTTTGATACGGATGATGATGGAACCTGGTCGGGCGGCAGCAGTGAGGGGTACAGTTTGGATGGGGATGACAGCATGGCGCCGTACTTTGAGGTGAATGGAGACGGCGAAGGCGGCTGGCTACCGATCGGCGATAGCGTCGCTCCCTTTGTCGCTGTCTTTGAGGGCAACGGCCACAGCATCGGCAACCTCGCCATTCGCCGCGATCAAGCCTCCGTCGGGCTCTTTGGCGTGATCGGAGAGGGTGCGGCCATCCGCAATCTCGGCCTGGTCGACAACTTGGCGGATTACACCGGCTCCAGCGATAGTGGGATTTCCATTGGCGGCTTGGTGGGCTTGCAGGAAGGCGGCTTGATCACGGCGAGCTATGCCACGGGCGATGCCGATGGCGGGGGCGGCCACTTTGATGGGGTCGGCGGGCTGGTGGGCCGGCAGGACGGCGGTTCAATCATCCTGAGCTATGCCACGGGCAATGCCGATGGCGGGAGCGGAGTTGGGGATGAGGTCGGCGGGCTGGTGGGCTATCAGTTGGATGGCTCGATCACGGCGAGCTACGCCACCGGTGATGCCGATGGCGGGCTTGGCAACGATGATGGGGTCGGCGGGCTGGTGGGCTATCAGTTGGATGGCTCGATCACGGCGAGCTACGCCACCGGTGATGCCGATGGCGGGCTTGGCAACGATGATCGGGTCGGCGGGCTGGTGGGCTGGCAGGAAGGCGGTTTGATCACGGCGAGCTATGCCACAGGCGCTGCCGATGGCGGGGTTGGCAACAGAGACTATGTCGGCAGGCTGCTCGGCTTTCAGGGAGAGGACTCGATGATCTGGCAGAGCTATGGCTTTGGCGGGCTCATGGGCGGAGATTTCACGGGGCCGGATGGCGCTCCCCCCGTGCCCCGTGCCACCGAATTGACCGCAACCCATGCCGGATCCTCCTGGAATGCAGCCGACAGCAACACCTTGGGCGCCTGGGATTTCGGCAGCGATGAGCAGATCCCGGTGCTGAACTATGCCGACTATGACGGCGAGGGTGCGGCCTTCAACTGCAACCAGTTCCCTCCCGGTGCCTGCGGCACCTTTTTGCCGGGCCAGGTGCCGCCGGCGGCGCTGAAGGCACTGGAATTGAGCGCCGGCGTTGTTTTGCATCCAGCCTTCACCCGGGCGACCCTGACTTATACCGCCTCGGTCGTCAACGACATCGAATTCATCACCATCGCAACAATGCCAGCCCATCTCAATGCCTTGGCTGAAATCACGCCGGCGGATGCCGACGGCACTGGAGACGGCCACCAGGTGAATCTCGCCGTGGGTGAAAACTTCATCGCCATAGAGGTGACGGCGGCGGACGGCATGAATGTGCAGAGGTACACCCTGACGCTGACCCGCGCTCCCTCCACCGATGCGACCCTGGGTGCGCTGGAACTGAGCGGCGGCGTCGCTCTGCGGCCCATCTTTGCTGCGGCGGTGCGGAGCTACACGGCCTCGGTGGCCAACGACATCGCATCCATTACCCTCACGGCAGTGCCGACCCATGCCCGTGCTTCGGTTGCGATCACGCCGGCAGATGCCGACCTCACGGCAGAGGGTTATCAGCTGGCTCTCAATATGGGTCCAAACCTCATCGTCATAGAGGTGACGGCGGCGGACGGCATGAATGTGCAGAGGTACACCCTGACGCTGACCCGCGCTCCCTCCACCGATGCGACCCTGGGTGCGCTGGAACTGAGCGGCGGCGTCGCTCTGCGGCCCATCTTTGCTGCGGCGGTGCGGAGCTACACGGCCTCGGTGGCCAACGACATCGCATCCATTACCCTCACGGCAGTGCCGACCCATGCCCGTGCTTCGGTTGCGATCACGCCGGCAGATGCCGACCTCACGGCAGAGGGTTATCAGCTGGCTCTCAATATGGGTCCAAACCTCATCGTCATAGAGGTGACGGCGGAGGACGGCATGAATGTGCAGAGGTACACCCTGACTCTGACCCGCGCTCCCTCCACCGATGATGCGACCCTGGGTGCGCTGGAACTGAGCGGCGGCGTCGATCTGCGGCTGCGGCCCATCTTTGCTGCGGCGGTGCGGAGCTACACGGTCTCGGTGGCCAACGACATCGAAACGATTACCCTCACGGCGGCGCCGACCCATGCCCGTGCTTCGGTTGCGATCACGCCGGCAGATGCCGACCTCACTGCAGAGGGTTATCAGCTGGCTCTCAATGAGGGTTCAAACCTCATCACCATCACCATAGAGGTGACGGCAGAGGACGGCATGAATGTGCAGACGTACATCCTGACTCTGACCCGTGCCCCCCCTTCCATCGATGCGACCCTGGATGCGTTGGAACTGAGCGGCGTCGTCGCTCTGCGGCCCATCTTTGCTGCGGCGGTGCGGAGCTACACGGTCTCGGTGGCCAACGGCATCGAAACGATTACCCTCATGGTGGTGCCGACCCATGCCCGTGCTTCGGTTGCGATCACGCCGGCAGATGCCGACCTCACTGCAGAGGGTTATCAGCTGGCTCTCGATGTGGGTCCGAACCTCATCACCATGGAGGTGACGGCAGAGGACGGCATGAATGTGCAGACGTACACCCTGACTCTGACCCGTGCCCCCCCTTCCATCGATGCGACCCTGGATGCGTTGGAACTGAGCGGCGGCGTCGCTCTGCGGCCCATCTTTGCTGCGGCGGTGCGGAGCTACACGGCCTCGGTGGCCAACGACATCGAAACCATTACCCTCACGGCAGTGCCGACCCATGCCCGTGCTTCGGTTGCGATCACGCCGGCAGATGCCGACCTCACTGCAGAGGGTTATCAGCTGGCTCTCAATGTGGGTTCAAACCTCATCACCATCACCATAGAGGTGACGGCGGCGGACGGAGACACGACGCAGCAATACACCCTGCTGACCCTGACCCTGATTCGCCGTGCCGCCGCTGATCGCGATGGCAATGGCCTGATTGAGATCGACAATCCGACCATGCTGCACAACATGCGCTACAACCTGGCAGGCACCAGCTACAAAACCACCGACACCAACTCGGCCGGCGACAGTTCAGGCTGTCCCGCTTCGGGCTGCTTCGGCTATGAGTTGGAGCAGGACCTGGACTTTGATACGGATGATGATGATGATGCAACCTGGTCGGGCAACAGCAGTGAGGGGTACAGTTTGGATAGGGATGACAGCATGGCGCCTTACTTTAAGGTGGATAGTGACAGCGCCGGTGGCTGGCAGCCCATTGGTGATAACAACAATCCCTTTGACACTGTTTTCGACGGCAACAGCCATACCATCAGCAATCTCGCCATCCGCCGTGCTCAAGCGACGATAGGGCTCTTTGGCGCGATAGGAGAGGGTGCGGCCATCCGCAATCTTGGCCTGGTCAACAACCTGGCGGACTATACGGGTTCTGACAACGGCGGCATTCGTATTGGCGGCTTGGTGGGACTTCAGGACGGTGGTATGATCACGACGAGCTACACCACGGGCAATGCCGATGGCGGGAATGGCGACGCTGCTCAGGTCGGCGGGCTGGTGGGCGCTCAGTTCAGTGGCTCAATCACCGCAAGCTATGCCAAGGGCGATGTCGCTGGCGGGGACGGGGAAGGGGAAGGTGCTCAGGTCGGCGGGCTGGTGGGCTTTCAGGAGGGCGGTTCGATCAGGACGAGCTACGCCGAGGGCGAAGTCGCGGGTGGAGACGGCGACGATGTGGTCGGCGGGCTGGTAGGTGTCCAGTCCGGCACGATCAGGGCGAGCTACGCCGCGGGCGATGCCAGCGGCGGCGCCGGCGATGATGTGGTCGGTGCGCTGGTGGGCGAGATGACCGGCGGGCACGGCACGGGTTCAATCGTCGCCAGCTACGCCACGGGCGATGCCGATGGCGGCGGGGGCGACAATGATCTCGTCGGCACCTTGGTGGGCAAACGGGTGGGCGCCGGGCGGATAACGGAATCGATCACCGCGAGCTACAGCTTTGGCCAGGGAATCAACGGCAACGGGGAGGGGTCCCCCGGGTCGGCGGGCACGCCCTGGCCTGAGGGGGTGGATCAGGCGACTGATCTGAGCGCAGAAAATGCTGGACCAAGCTGGCTGAACGGGGATTGGGATTTCGCTACCGGCGATCAACCCCCAGCGGTGCAATACAACAACAGGCTCATACCGGGCCAAAGGAGCGAGGAAGGGGGCGGTGACTCCGGCGGCGATGTCTCTGGCGGCAATGGTTCCGGCGGCGGTTCTCTGAGCCCTTGGGCGCTGTTGGCCTGGGTGCTGCTGCTGACCGGCGCGGCATGCGGGCGGCGGCTGACCCGGAGCGGCAGGGCGACGGCAGCGACGGCAGCTGCTCCCCCTGCCGTCCGGCCTGCCGCTTCCAATTCCGCCCGGTCGGCGGGGCGGGCCGGCGGATTTTGTGGCGGCGGCGTCAAGGGCCAGGCCGCGGGTTCTCGGGATTTGACGGCGGCCCTCGGCCCCTCCCTCTTCGGCTGGGACAGAGCGCCGCGGCGCCCCTTCGGCTGAGGCGGGGCGGGGCGGGCATCCGGGCGCGGACCAGCCGGCCTTCATCGAGCTGCGGACGGGGCTTGCTCCGGTTCTTATCTGAGTGCAGAAAATGCTGGATCAAGCTGGCTGAACGGCGATTGGAATTTCGCTACCGGCGATCACCCCCCAGCGGTGCAACACAACAACAGGCTCATACCGGACCAAAGGAGCGAGGAAGGGGGCGGTGGCAGCAGTGGCGGCGGTAGGCGGCTCTGGGCCCTTGGGCGCTGGCTCTCCTTCTGCTTTCCCTGTTCGGCTGGCGGCGAAGGTGGCGGCGATTGAATTGGCGGCTGGACAGGAGCCGGGCAGCCGGCAGGAAATAAGGCAGCGGAAAAAACCCTTCTCCCCAACTTCCGCTCAGCCGTGCCTTGCAGCTTCTGTGGCTTCCGCAGACGGCCAGTCGCCAGTTGAGTCGGCAGTGCGCCCTCCTCAGCCCGGGCTTTCATCGCAGGCCAGCAGTTGCTGCAGGACTTCACGAGCAGCCTCGAGGACGGCGGTGCCGGAGGTGAAGACGCCGATGACGCCCTGGGCTTTGAGAATTTCTTTGTGTCCTCGGGCGGCAGGGCGCCGGCGGCGGCGGCTCAGGCGGCGATGGTTCTATCGGCAATGGTTCCGGCGGCGGTTCTCTGAGCCCTTGGGCGCTGTTGGCTTGGGCACTGCTGCTGACCGGCGCGGCATGCGGGCGGCGGCTGACCCGGAGCGGCAGGGCGACGGCAGCTGCTCCCTCTGCCGTCCGGTCTGCCGCTTCCGCCCCGCCCGGTCGGCGGGCCGGGCCGGCGGATTCTGTGGCGGCGGCGTCAAGGGCCAGGCCGCGGGTTCGGGATTTGACGGCGGCCCTCGGCCCCTCCCTCTTCGTCCGGGACAGAGCGTCGCGTCGCCGGCGGCGAGGGCCTCAGCATTCGTCAGCCGCCGCCGGGCCTGAATCGGCGGCAGAAGGAGCCTCGAAAAAAGCCCCCCGCTAAACCCTGGTTCCGGCCGGAGTCCGGCCGGCGGATTCCGCAGCTGCGCCTCCTCCAGTTTGCTGGCTTCTTCTACAGCCAAGGGCGCCCCCGGACCCCGCCGGCCAGAGGGGAGGGCACGCCGCCCCTGACAATCTTCTCCCGCCCCGTCCGCTGAGCTCAGGTTGCGCCCTTCATTTTCGCTCAACTGCGCCCCTTCGCCCCGGCTTTCAGGGGTCGGCAGTTGTTGTTGCAGGATTGCTCCGGCGGCCGGGGACTTCGACATCGAAGCCGTAACCGGGGGGGTGCCGGCGACGGCTTCAGTCCTGGCTCTGCTGACCCAGCTGCTGCAGGATTTCGCCGGCGGCGTCGAGGGCGACGGCGCCCGGGGCGAAGAAGCCGCTGCAACTTCCGCAATTGTTCGGCGCGCACAGCCTGATTGTCGACCTTCAGTGTCCGCGACTCGTCGTCGCCGCCCTGGACACAACAGTTGACGCCGCCCATTGCCTGCCCGCCGCTGTCGATGCGCGCCTGGGTGCGGGCTGCGGCCTTCTCGATGGGCATCAAAGAGATCTGAGCCCCCCGCTGCAACTTCCGCAATTGTTCGGTACGCACAGCCTGATTGTCAACCTTCAGTGTCCGCGACTCGTCGCCGCCGCCCTGGACACAACAGTTGACGCCGCCCATTGCCTGCCCGCCGCTGTCGATGCACGCCTGGGTGCGGGCTGCGGCCTTCTCGATGGGCATCAAAGAGATCTGAGCCCCCCGCTGCAACTTCCGCAATTGTTCGGTATGCACAGCCTGATTGTCGACCTTCAGTGTCCGCGACTCGTCGTCGCCGCCCTGGACACAACAGTTGACGCCGCCCATTGCCTGCCCGCCGCTG
Organism: Candidatus Porifericomitales bacterium; assembly: GCA_965237735.1. Taxonomy (GTDB): domain Bacteria; phylum Pseudomonadota; class Gammaproteobacteria; order CBDEFV01; family CBDEFV01; genus CBDEFV01. The sequence goes on from CBDEFV010000003.1 coordinate 218,284, forward strand.
TCGGTGCGCGCCTGGGTGCGGGCTGCGGCCTTCTCGATGGGCATCAAAGAGATCTGAGCCCCCCGCTGCAACTTCCGCAATTGTTCGGCGCGCACAGCCTGATTGTCGACCTTCAGTGTCCGCGACTCGTCGTCGCCGCCCTGGACACAACAGTTGACGCCGCCCATTGCCTGCCCGCCGCTGTCGGTGCGGGCCGCGCGGCCTTCTCGATGGGCATCAAAGAGATCTGAGCCCCCCGCTGCAACTTCCGCAATTGTTCGGTATGCACAGCCTGATTGTCGACCTTCAGTGTCCGCGACTCGTCGTCGCCGCCCTGGACACAACAAGTTGACGCCGCCCATTGCCTGCCCGCCGCTGTCGGTGCGGGCCGCGGCCTTCTCGATGGGCATCAAAGAGATCTGAGCCCCCCGCTGCATCGAAGAAGGACGCGATGAAAGTAGCGGCGATGCCAGCGCCGGCTCCCTGGACCCATGGGCGCCGATTCTCCTTCTGCCTCCCCTGTTCGGCGGGCGGCGGCAGGCGCTCGTCCGTTCGGCCCGCTGCACTGCTGGCGCCGCTGGAAATGGCGTCCTGGTCCCGGGGTTGCCGGCAGGTTTAAAACCTCAGGTTTTTTGTTTTTTCATGCAAAAGATCCACCCAAACAGCAAAACATGTGATACACTTTTATCCTCTATAGTTTTATTAAATTTCTTGGATATTAATTCAGTTACCGTTTTTTAAATGGAGGTGTTCCATTGTGATTAAGGAGAGTTATGGGTTTGGCGAGCCCACAGGTGGCGAATCGACGGGGGGTTCTGAAGGCACTCCCAAGCCCCCTGGGGTGTCCGGCGCGGCTGATCTGACCGCAGCCAATGCCGGAACCTCCTGGAATGCGGCCGCCAGCCACACCCCCGGCACTTGGGACTTCGGCTCCGATGCCCAGACTCCGGCACTGAACAATGCCGATTACGACGGCTCTGGCGACGCCTTCAATTGTGACCGGTTGCCAACCGATAGCGGCGACCCGCTGTTGTCGGGTCAAAGGAGCGGTGAAAGTGGCGGCGATGGCGGCGGCTCCTTGGGCGCTGGCTCTCCTTCTGCCTCCCCTGTTCGGCGGGCGGCGGCGCTTGTCTGTTCGGTCCGCTGCGCTGCTGGGAAGGGCATCTTGCCCCCCCCCCCCCCCCGAAGGGCAGGCTTGCCCCCGAGGGCTGGAGGCCGGTCGGCCGGCCGGGCGCTCGCTGCCGCTTCCTTGGAGGGAGCTCCGTTCAACGCTCAGGTCTGCTTTGGGCAAGACCCTTGTGATGACATGCAAGATCGTTTCCGCGACCTCGAGAACAGCGGGCTGCCGGCGCCATTTTGCCGGCGGAGTCGCCTCCGCCCTGCTCTGCGCCCTGGTCGGGGTCTCCTGGCGCAAACGACAACGGCCGACAGCAATGGCAATGGCCTGATCGAGAGCACCAGCCTCGGGCAACTGAACGCCCTGCGCCATGAACGGCGAGCTATGCCACGGGCCATACCGAGGTGGCGCCTGGAAGTTCTGACTGTGCCGGCGGCCTGGTGGGCAGGCAGGAAGGCGGTTCAATCACGGCGAGCTACGCCACGGGTGCGGCCAATGGTGGGGATGGATATTATGACTCTGTCGGCGGGCTGGTGGGCTGGCAGGTTGACGCCGCCCATTGCCTGCTCACCGCTGTCGATACGCGCCTGGGTGCGGGCCGCGCGGCCTTCTCGATGGGCCTCAAAGAGATCTGAGCCCCCCGCTGCAACGAAGAAGGACGCGATGAAAGTAGCGGCGATGCCAGCACCGGCTCCCTGGACCCATGAGCGCCGATTCTCCTTCTGCCTCCCCTGTTCGGCGGGCGGCGGCGGCGCTCGTCTGTTCGGCCCGCTGCGCCGCTGGAAATGGCGTCCTGGTCCCCGGATTGCCGGCAGGTTTAAAACCTCAGGTTTTTTGTTTTTTATGCAAATGTGCAAAAAAGATCCACAACAGCAAAACCATGTGGTCCCATCTTAGTGTCTGGGAATTTTTTAAAAATCTGAAGGTGTTCTATTATGATTGTATGGCATGAATATCTTGCATTCTGGCGAGTATCATTAAAAGGCAGTGCCTTCGCCCTGCTCTGCGCCCTGCCATGGGTCGGGCAGGCGGAGGATGCTGACCGCGATGGAGACGGGCTGATCGAAATCGACAATCTGACCATGCTGCACAACATGCGCCACGACCGGAGGGGCTGGAGCTACAAGACCAGTTGGGAGGATGGGGGAAACAGAGACGGCTGTCCTCTTCATTCTTGGCTAGTCAACGATGACCACGAGCAGGGCTCGAAAGACACTGTACGGACCCAGCACAACAGATGCCACGGCTATGAGTTGACCCGGGACCTGGACTTTGATGCCGATGGTGATGGAAGTACCTGGTCGCGCGACAGCAGCGGGAACTACAGTTTGGATGAGGATGACAGCGTGAGTCCTTACTTTGTGGTGAGCAACGGTGCCGGCGGCTGGATTCCGATCGGTGGAAGTGAGGGCTTTCGGGCTGACTTTGAAGGCAACGGCTACACCATCAGCAACCTCGCCATTCGCAGAGGTGGTGGTAACCTTGTGGGGTTCTTCACCGTGACTGATAGAACAAACTACGATGCCGTCGTAGAATCCTCTAATAACAATATAACGAACAGGCCTATCTACAGGGATGGGATCATCCGCAATATCGGTTTGATCAACAACCTGGCGGATTATACCGGCACCGACAATTATGTCGCTGTCGGCGGGCTGGTGGGGCGGCAGAACCGTAGTAGAATCATCGCCAGCTACGCCACGGGCCATGTCAATGGCGGGGGTTCCCGGGGCAACATTGTCGGCGGGCTGGTGGGAGGGCTGTGGAGCGGCGAAATCCACGCGAGCCACGCCAGGGGCGCTGTCACTGGCGGGAATGGAATCTCTAGCCGTGTCGGCGGGCTGGTGGGAGAGGTGAAAAGAGAGGGTGGAAGATCATCGCATATCCTGGCGAGCTACGCCAAAGGCAATGTCGATAGCGGGGGCCACTATAGTTGGGTCGGCGGGCTGGTGGGCTGGAATGAGGCCGGCTGGATCCGGTCGAGCTATGCCACCGGCCGTGTCACTAGCGGGGACGGAGTTTATAGCCATAACCAGGCCGGCGGGCTGGTGGGCCACCAGGCTGGTGGCAAAATCTTTGCGAGCTATGCCACGGGCGATGTCGATGGCGGTGCCGGCGACGGTGATCATGCCGGTAGGCTGGTGGGCCGGAAGGCAGGCGGCTTGATCGAGCAGAGCTATGGCTTTGGCGGGCTCATGGGCGGGGAGTCCGCGGGGGTGGACGGCGATCCCCCCGTGTTCCATGCCGCCGACTTGACCAGAGGCAATGTCGGATCCTCCTGGGATTCAGCCGACAGAGTAACCTTGGGCGCCTGGGATTTCGGCACCAATGAGCAGGTCCCGCTGCTGAACTATGCCGACTATGACGGCGGGAGTGGCTCCAACTACTGCAGCCAGTTCCCTTCCGGCAGCTGCGGCACCCTGTTGCCGGGCCAGGCGGGCGTGAGCGCCGGCGACTCTTTTTCAGTGCAGTTCGGCACCGTCGCTACCCTGAACGGTTCGCTTGCATCCGACCGCGGCGTCGAATTCCTCTCCTGGCATTGGCGGCAATTGCAGGGTCCCCCCGTCGACCTGAGGGGCGCCGACAGCCACGAACCAGTCTTCGTGGTGCCGGGTATCCCGGCCCCCCTGTTGTTCATGCTGACCGCCATCGATAGCGAAGGCTGGGTATACAGCGACCACGTCACCGTCCTCACTGTGCCTGAGGCCGTCGATGAGGATGGAGATGGCCTGATCGAGATTCACGACCTGACCATGCTGCACAACATGCGCTACGACCTGGCGGGCCTGAGCTACAGAACCAGTCCCGCCTCGGCCGGGGACAGCTCGGGCTGTCCCTTCTCGCGCTGCATCGGCTATGAGTTGGTGCAGCCCCTTAACTTTGATACCGATGGTGACGGAACCTGGTCGGGCGACAGCAGTCAGGGGTACAGTTTGGATGAGGATGACAGCAGGGCGCCGTATTTTGTGGTGGATTCCGCTGCCGGCGGCTGGCAGCCGATCGGCGACGGAGCCCATCCTTTTATCGCCGTCTTTGAAGGCAACGGCCACAGTGTCGGCGACCTCGCCATCCGCCGCGATCAAGCCTCCGTCGGGCTCTTTGGCGTGATCGGAGAGGGTGCGGCCATCCGCAACTTCGGCCTGGTCGGCAACCTGGCGGATTATACCGGCTCCAGCAGTGGTAGGATTTACATTGGCGGCTTGGTGGGGCGGCAGAAGGGTGGTGCAATCAGCGCGGGCTACGCTACCGGCGTCGCCGATGGTGGCTCCGGCAGCGCTGATCGGGTCGGCGGGCTGGTGGGCTGGCAGGAAGGCGGCTTGATCCTGGCGAGCTATGCCAGGGGAGATGTCGATGGCGGAGGCGGTTGGTATGATCATGTCGGCGGGCTGGTGGGCCAGCAGGAGAACGGTTCGATCACGGCGAGTTACGCTACGGCAGCTGTCGCTGGCGGAAGCGGCGCCTATGATCGGACTGGCGGGCTGGTGGGAGAGCAGGACGGCGGCTCGATCACGGCGAGCTATGCCACGGGCGCTGCCGATGGTGGCCCCGGCAAGGGTGATTTTGTCGGCGGGCTGGTGGGCTGGCAGGACGGCGGCTCGATCGCGGCGGGCTATGCCACCGGCGATGTCGATGGCGGGGATGGATCTGGTGACTGGGTCGGCGGGCTGGTGGGACGGCGGACATCCGGCTCGATTAGGCAGAGCTATGGCTTTGGCGGGCTCATGGGCGGGGAGTCCGTGGGGGTGGATGGCGATCCCCCCGTGTCCAGAGCCGTCGACTTGACCGCAACCCATGCCGCATCCTCCTGGAATGCAGCCGCCAACAACACCTTGGGCGCCTGGGATTTCGGCAGCGATGAGCAGGTCCCGGCGCTGAAGTATGCCGACTATGACGGCGAGGGTGCGGCCTTCAACTGCAATCAGTTCCTTCCCGGCGCCTGCGGCACCCTCTTTCCGGGCCAGGATGAGGTGAGTGCAGGCGACTCTTCTGAAGTGCGGTTCGGCGCCGCCACTACCCTGATCGGCTCGCTTGCATTCGACCGCGTCGCCATCGGCTCCTGGCATTGGCGGCAACTGCAGGGTCCCCCCGTCCCCCTGAGGGACGCCGACAGCCGCGAAGCAACCTTCTGGGCGCCGAATATCGTGGCCACCCTGGTGTTCATGCTGACTGCTATCGATAGCGAAGGCTGGGTATACAGCGACCGCGTCACCCTTACTGTGGATGAGATCGTCGATGAGGATGGAGATGGCCTGATCGAGATTTACAACCTGACCATGCTGCACAACATGCGCTACGACCTGGCGGGCAGGAGCTACAAAACCAGTGTCGCCTCGGTCGGGGCCAGCTTGGGTTGTCCCGACCAGGGCTGCATCGGCTATGAGTTGGTGCAGCCCCTCGACTTTGATACGGATGCTGATGGAACCTGGTCAGGCGACAGCAGTGAGGGGTACAGTTTGGATGTGAATGACAGCAGGGCGCCGTACTTTGAGGTGAATGGAGACGGCGAAGGCGGCTGGCTGCCGATCGGCGATGGCGTCGCTCCCTTTGTCGCTGTCTTTGAGGGCAACGGTCACCGCATCGGCAACCTCGCCATCCGCCGCGATCAATCTCATCTCGGGCTCTTTGGCGCCCTGGGAGAGGGTGCGGCCATCCGCAATCTCGGCCTGGTCGGCAACCTGGCGGATTACACCGGTGCCAGCGATGAGCAGACGTTCATTGGCGGCCTGGCGGGCCGGCAGCAGATGGGCACAATCAGCGCCAGCTACGCCACCGGCGCTGCCGATGGCGGGGATGGCGACGGCGATGTCACCGGCGGGCTGGTGGGCTTGCAGGAAGGCGGCTCGATCGTGGCGAGCTACGCCAGAGGCAATGTCGATGGCGGGGGCGGCTATGATTGGGTCGGCGGGCTGGTGGGCCGGCAGCAGATGGGCACAATCAGCGCCAGCTACGCCACCGGCGATGCCGATGGCGGGGATGGCGACGGCGATGTCACCGGCGGGCTGGTGGGCTTGCAGGAAGGCGGCTCGATCGTGGCGAGCTACGCCAGAGGCAATGTCGATGGCGGGGGCGGCTATGATTGGGTCGGCGGGCTGGTGGGCCGGCAGGAAGGCGGCTTGATCATGGCGAGCCATGCTGCGGCAGCTGTCGATGGCGGAATGGGCTGGTCTGATCGGGTTGGCGGGCTGGTGGGCTTGCAGAGAAGTGGTTTGATCATAGCGAGCTATGCTACGGGAGACGTCGATGGCGGAGCCGGCTGGTCTGATCAGGTTGGCGGGCTGGTGGGCCGGCAGGAAGGCGGCTCGATCGTGGCGAGCTATGCCACCGGCGAGGTCGCGGGCGGGGACGGAGATGAAGACAAGGCCGGCGGGCTGGTAGGCTATCAGGAGAACGGCTCGATCACGGCGAGCTATGCCACGGGCGCTGCCGATGGCGGGAGCGGCAATGGAGACGAAGTTGGCAGGCTGATCGGCTTGCAGGGAGACGGCTCGATCTGGCAGAGTTATGGCTTTGGCGGGTTCATGGGCGGGGAGTCCGCGGGGGCGGATGGCGCTCCCCCCGTATCCGGTGCCGCCGACTTGACCGCAACCCATGCCGCATCCTCCTGGAATGCGGCCGGCAGCAACACCTTGGGCGCCTGGGATTTCGGCACCAATGAGCAGTTCCCGGTGCTGAACTATGCCGACTATGATGGCGAGGGTGCGGCCTTCAACTGCAACCAGTTCCTTCCCGGCGCCTGCGGCACCCTGTTGCCGGGCCAGGGGGACCTGAGCGCCGGCGACGCTTCGGAAGTGCTGTTCGGCGCCGCCGCCACCCTGACCGGTTCGCTCAGATTCGGTCGCGTCGCCATCAGTTCCTGGCATTGGCGGCAACTGCAGGGTCCCCCCGTCCCCCTGAGGGGCGCCGACAGCCGCGAAGCAACCTTCTGGGCGCCGGAGAATTCTGCCACTCTGGTATTCATGCTGACTGCTATCGATGGCAAAGGCCAGGCGTACAGCGACCGCGTCACCCTCTTCGTCAGGCCTGAGTTCGCCGATGAGGATGGAGATGGCCTGATCGAGATTGACGACCTGACCATGCTGCACGACATGCGCTACGACTTGGCGGGCAGAAGCTACAAAAGCAGTGCCGCCTCGGTCGGGAACAGCACAGGCTGTCCCGTTTTGGGCTGCTTCGGCTATGAGTTGGTGCAGCCCCTCGACTTTGATACGGATGATGATGGAACCTGGTCGGGCGGCAGCGGTGAGGGGTACAGTTTGGATGGAGATGACAGCATGGCGCCGTACTTTGAGGTGAATGTAGACGGCGAAGGCGGCTGGCGGCCGATCGGCGACGAAGCCAACCCTTTTGCCGCCGTCTTTGACGGCAACGGCCACCGCATCGGCAACCTCGCCATCCGTCGCAATCAAGCCTCCATCGGGCTCTTTGGCGTGATCGGAGAGGGAGCGGCCATCCGCAATCTCGGCCTGGTCGGCAACCTGGCGGATTACACCGGCTCCAGCGATGGTGAGATTTCCATTGGCGGCTTGGTGGGGCGGCAGAGCAGTGGTGCAATCAGCGCCAGCTCCGCCAGCGGCACCGCTGATGGCGGGAGCGGATCTCGTGATCGGGTCGGCGGGCTGGTGGGCTTGCAGGAAGGCGGCTCGATCACGGCGAGCTATGCCAGGGGCAATGTCGATGGCGGGGTCGGCAACGGGGACAGTGCCGGCGGACTGGTGGGTTTGCAGGTTGATGGCTCGATCACGGCGAGCTATGCCATGGGCGATGCCGCGGACGGGGACGGAAATGGAGACAATGCTGGCGGGCTGGTAGGCTATCAGAAGGGCGGCTCGATCACGGCGAGCTATGCCACCGGCGATGCTGCGGGCGGGGACGGAAATGGAGACAATGCCGGCGGGCTGGTAGGCTATCAGAAGGGCGGCTCGATCACGGCGAGCTATGCCAGGGGCTCTGCCGATGGCGGGAGCGGCGGTGAAGACGAAGTTGGCAGGCTGATCGGCTTGCAGGGAGACGGTTCGATCTGGCAGAGTTATGGCTTTGGCGGGCTCATGGGCGGGGAGTCCGCGGGGGCGGATGGCGCTCCCCCCGTGTCCAGTGCCGCTGACTTGACCGCAACCCATGCCGGATCCTTCTGGAATACAGCCGGCAGCAACACCTTGGGCGCCTGGGATTTCGGCAGCGATGAGCAGTTCCCGGTGCTGAACTATGCCGACTATGACGGCGGGGGTGCGGCCTTCAACTGCAATCAGTTCCTTCCCGGCGCCTGCGGCACCCTCTTGCCGGGCCAGGCGGGCGTGAGCGCAGACGGCTCTTCGGCAGTGCCGGTCGGCGGCGCCGCTACCCTGAGCGGCTTGCTGTTCAGCCGCGTCGCCATCAGTTCCTGGCATTGGCGGCAA
>CBDEFV010000004.1:0-507354 GCA_965237735.1 Candidatus Porifericomitales bacterium
GGCGAGGCCGGCAAAATCGCCCGCCTGCAAAGCCCGGACCCCTTCCCCCGAGAGCCCGAGAGAGGTGATCTGAGCGAGTTGGTCATCGGTGACATCAACGCAGTTGCCGACGCCCGCCTCGGCGACAATCGCAGCGCGCACCTGCTCAGTGCGGCTGCAGACAGAGACGTCGGGCACCTGCGCCTGGACGGGAGAGATCGCAGTTGCCAACAAAATCAACAAGGCCAGGGATCTTCGCCCCAGCAGGCGCCAAAAGACGCCGCCGACCCTTGCAGGCAGTTGCCGAAGTTGACGCCTGTTGCTGGGCAGTGCCCGAAGGAGCACTCCTGAACAAAGGGAACTGCAATCGCCGGGAGGACCGGCAAAGACGGAGAACTTTTCTCCCGCCCGGCAGGCATCCGGGAAAGTCACAGGCTCACGCAGGCAGCCGCAGTCGAGGGCCGCCAACTTCTGGTGGCCGCGCGCATCTATTTCCATCGGGTGCCACACAGGAATTCTTTCATAGCTATTGAACAAGCATACAATGAACTTCTTTCTCTCTTTCAATCAATTTTACCTCCGATCACGATCACAGACACCACAACCAATCTCTTAGAGAACTCAGAAGTCAGGAACTGTCATACAATAACACAAAAACCATCAAATTGCAAAAAGATAAATTTTAAGCAAATTCCGGCAAACGCATGCCTGACGATTCTTATAAGATTTTTTCGATTGTCCCTGGCGATGACCCAGGACGTCGCCGCCCTGAAGAATGCCAACGCCTGCTCGGGCGCGGAGGCTTCCCGGTGGCCCGCCGTGCCATGTCGGTTGCCGGTGCCTCCCCCGTTTCGTCACCGCCCTCCAGTCCGCCTTGGCCGCGCCACCTCCAATCGGGCCCCAAAAGAGGCTGGCGAAGAACAGTAAAACTGCCAGAAGGATAGTCGCCGCATCCATGCCGCCCACGGCTCCATTGCCGATCGACCCGACACTATCGCTCTTGGTTGGCGTCGATTCTGATCCTCCAGGTGAGAGGGGCAGGAAGCTGAACGTCGTCGTGATTGAACCGGGAGCGCCCGGGGCAAAGCCATCGGCCACGGCGCTGAGGGCAACCACAAGCTCGCGCTCGTCGGGCTCAGGGTAGATCTCACGTCTGAGAACTACAGTGATCTCGCCCCTGCCGCTGCTCTCATCGACAACGATGGCCGGGGTGATCGCGGCGCCATCGACCGCAGCCGTCACCTCCATGCCGCCCGCCAGGGGGCGGCCGCGCAGGTCGTCGGCACTGCAGTCGTAGACCAGGCGGAGTTCGTCGCCGACGATGTCCGTCGCGTCCGCCGGCAGCAGGCCATGCACGGGGTCCGACAGGGTCATGACCGTGTCGGGAACCGCAAAGCGAACCATCACTCTGTCGGTGCCGATGTTGAGACCGCCGCCGCGGCCGGTAACGGTGAATTTAAATTCAAGCTCGGTTGCGTCGGCGGGCATGACAAAGCTGGCGCGGGCGCTGCCGGCACCCGTCAGGTCTACAATGTTGCCGCTGTTGTCGCTCTGTACCCAGGCATAAGTGACATTGTCTCCCCAAGGGTCGGTGCCGCTGGTAGTGGCCCTGAGGGTGACGGTCTGACCAGCCTCGGCAGTCTGGTCGGCGCCCGCATTAGCGACAGGCAGGAAGTCTGCGCTGCCAGGGTTGTTTTCCAGAAACAGGGACCGCAGTGCTCTGAACTCGGAGAATACGCCTGTGGGCAATTCTGTCAAGCCGTTGTTGTATAAAAACAGGTCCTCCAACTCCCTGAGGCCGTCGAATACGCCTACGGACAGCATTGCCAGACGGTTGTTGGGCAACCACAGCTCCTGCAGCGCAGTGAGGCTGTCAAATACGCCCACTGGTAATGCCGTCAGGCGATTGTTGGGCAGCCACAACTCCTTCAGCGCAGTGAGATCGTCAAATACGTCCACGGGCAATGCCGTCAGGCGGTTGTTGAGCAACCACAACTGCTGCAACTCGGCGAGACCGTCAAATACACCCACGGGCAATGTCGTCAATTCGTTGCCGCTCAGCCACAGATACCCTAGAGCGGTGAGGTCGTTGAATACGCTTGCGGGCAATGCCGCCAGACGGTTGTCGGACAGCCCCAGTTGCTGTAGTGCAGTAAGGTCCGAAAAGATCCCCTCAGGCAGTTCCGTCAAACTGTTGCTGTATAGATGCAGGATCTCCAGTGCCCCGAGACCGCCGAATACGCCCAGAGGCAGTTCTGTCAGACGGTTGGCTTCCAGGTACAGAGCCTCCAACGTAGTGAGGCCGAAGAATACACCCGCTGGCAATGTCACCAGGCCGTTGTCGGACAGCTGCAGCTGCTGCACCTCAACTAGATCCGCAAAATCTCCCGGCTTCAGGGTTGCAATATTCCTGCCACGCAGAGACAGGGTGCCGGTGAGACTCTCCAGCTGGACGGCTGTGACCTCCGAACAGTTGGCAGCGGCAGGAATGAGCGCCACCAGTGCATCGCGCACCGCTTCGGTGCGGCTGCAGACGCCGTCGCTCGATTCGGCCAGGGCACCCTCTACCTTGTGGCTGCCCTGATGATCAGCATGCCCCGGATAGTTCAGGTCGACAGCAAAGCCTTCCAGGTTTTCAACGGTGCCGGTGCAGCCGGGAAGCTGATCGGGGCCACAGATGCGGATGCCGTCCTCATCGCGATCGCCCGACTGGACGGTATAGGCAAATACCAACTGCCTTGTGCCGCTACCGCGGACATAATCGGCCCGGCGCCGCATGCCGCCGATGTCAATCTCTATCGAGGGCGTGCCGCCGGAGCTGCCCACCGCCACGGCGTAATTGAACCTCAGGGTCAGTTCGATGACCTCGCCGCAAAAATAGGTGTCGCCGGCAACCGGGGCCGAGGTCACCGCCAAGTCGGTGACCGAAATGCCGGTGACGGCGACCCTGTCCGTGTCGGCGTAGCTTTCCCCGACGCTGTAGCCAGGGCCCCTGACGGTGAGCTCAAATTCAAGTTCAATGGCACCGGCGGGCATGACAAAACTGGGGCGGGCACCGTTGGCATCCATCAGAGTCACAGCCGGGCTGCTGCCATGAGTCTGCGCCCAGGCGTAGATGACATTGTCTCCCCAGGGGTCGGCGTCGCTGACGATGGCGGTGAGAGTGACGGCCTGGCCAACTCCGGCTTGCTGATCGGCGCCGGCATTGGCAATGGGAACAAAGTTCGCGCTGCCGAGATTCCCGCCCAGTTCCAGGAACGACAGCGCCCTGAGGTCCCTGAACAGGCCCGCAGGCAGGACCGCCAGGCTGTTGTCTTCCAGAGACAAATATTCCAGGGCAGGGAGGTCGGCGAAGGCGTCTGCGGACAGGATCGTCAACATGTTTTCATTCAGTTGCAGGAATCTCAGCGCGCCGAGGCCGTCAAACAAGTCCGGGGGCAAGGCCGCAAGTCTGTTTTTGTGGAGCAACAGACGAAGCAGGGAGAGTTCGTCAAAGATATCAGCGGGCAGGGCCATTAAATGGTTATCATTCAATTGCAGATCAGCCAGACTGCGGGAGTCGGTGAATATGTTCGAAGGCAGCGTCTTCAGGCGGTTGCTGGACAGTTCCAGGAATTCCATCGAGGTGAGATCAGTGAATATATTCGCCGGCAATTCCGTCAGGGAGTTGTAGTCCAGAAGCAGAGACATCAGCGCAGTCAGGCCGGTGAAGGCGCCCGGGGAAAGTGCCGTCAACTGGTTGGAATTCAGGTTCAGGAGTAGCAAGGCACTGAGACCCTCGAATACGCCCGCCGGCAAAGTCACCTGATTTCAGTGTCTGTATGCCTTTGTTCCCCAGAGACAGCTGGCCGGTGATACTCCGGAGCTGGGCAGCCGTGACTTGGGAACAGTTGACAGCTCCGGAAATGCGCCTCAGCAGTTCATCGCGCACCGCCTTGGTGCGGCTGCAGATTGCCGCCGCTCAGCCCTGCCCTGGCACCCTCCACCCTATGGTGGCCCTGATCCTCATGCCTCGGGTGACGCAGCATTGGTGCCCTGCCTTCACGGCTCTCAATGGTACCTCCGCCCAGGCTGATGACGCCTGTGCAGCCGGGAAGCTGATCGAGGCCGCAGATGCGGAGGCCGTCCTCATCGAGATCGCCCGACTCTACGGCGTAGGCGAACACCAGCTGAGTCGTGTCGCTGCCGCGAACATAGCGGGCCCGGCGCCTCGCACCGCCAATGTCAAGCTCTATTGAGGGTGTGCCCCCGGCGGTGTCAACCACCAGGGCGCGGTTGAATGTCAAGGTCAGCTCAATGACCTCGCCGCGAAAGTAGGTGTCGCCCTCAACCGGATCGGAAGTGACCGCCACGCCGGTAACAAGGATGCCGGCAACAATGGCCCTGGCCTTACTGCTGTAATAGTGACTGGCAACGCCGCCGCGGCCGGCCGCGGCCGGTGGCGGTGAGCTCAAATTCAAGCCCGGTGATGCCGGCCGGCATGGCAAAGCTGGGACGGGCACTGTCGGCCCCCATCAGATCGATGGTGTTGCTGCTGTCGCCAATCTGCGCCCAGGCATAGCCGACATTGTCCCCCCAAGGGTCGGTGTCGCTGGCTGTAGCCGTGAGGGTGACGACTTCGCCGGCCATGGCTTGCCGATAAGGGCCTGCATGGGCGACAGGCAGGAAGTCCGCGCTACCGGGGTTGTTCCACAGCATCAGAATCTCCAGCGCCCTGAGACCGGAGAAGATGCCCGGGGGCAATGCCGTCAGGCGGTTGCCGCTCAGAAACAGAACCTCCAGTTTGCTGAGGCCTGAGAATGCATCCGCTGGCAATTCCGCCAAGTTATTGTTGTCCAGAAACAGAGCCTCCAGTTTGCTGAGGCCTGAGAATGCATCCGCTGGCAATTCCGCCAAGTTATTTTTGTCCAGAGACAGAGTCTCCAGTGCCCTGAGGCCTGAGAATGCATCCGCTGGCAATTCCGCCAAGTTATTGTTGTACAGAGACAGAGTCTCCAGTGCCCTGAGGTCTGAGAATGCACCCCCGGGCAATTCCGCCAAGTTGTTGTTGCCCAGAGACAGAGTCTCCAGTGCCCTGAGGTCTGGTAATGCACCCTCGGGCAATTCCGCCAGACGGTTGTCAAACAAAGACAGAATTCTCAGAACGACGAGGCCCGTGAATGCACCCTCGGGCAATTCCGTCAGACGGTTGCCGAACAGGAACAGTTCTTTCAGTTTATTAAGGCCAGGGAAGACGCCCGCGGTCAGTGTCCCCAAGTTGTTGCCTCCCAGATGCAGAGTCTCCAGCGCACCGAGGTCGGAGAATGCACCCAAGGACAATTCTGTCAGGACGTTGTTGCGCAAATTCAGAGTCCTGAGCGCAGTGAGGCCGGAAAAATCGCCTGCCCGCAGCGTCATGATGCCATTCCCTGCCAAATCGAGAGAGGTGATCCCCGCAAGGTGGATGTCCGTGACTTCCGCGCAACTGCGGGCAGTCCTCACCGCTCTGACAATACCTGCGCGAACCTCCACAGTGCGGTCGCAGACGGGAGTTGGGGCCATGTCGGAGTTGGACGGCTGAGCCTGGGCAGCAGAGGCCGCTACCGCCAGCCCGAACGCCAGCAGGGCCAAGGATCCCCGCCTCAAGGGGTGTGAAAAAGCGCAACAAACTCCCGAGGGCAAAGACCGAGGTCTGTTGCCGGGTAATGATGGAACGGGTCTCTTCTTCACAGGAAGCTCCCCAGCCGCTCGGGCTGGCGTTAGAACAAGCGTCCAAGAAGATTCTTAATTCCTTGGGGTGCTGGCGCCTCTTCTGCATTTCAGCAAGCAGGTCCTGCGCCACTTCCCTTCTGGGAAATTTCGAAAGTCCTTGCTTATGCAAGCTAGCACAAAGGGGGTTAAAATAGCAATAGCATGAAATAGCAATTTTAACAAAACTGTAATATATAAAATAAAAAGCTTTATATCAGGGCTTTACTGAACTGGATGTCTCCGCGGATGACCACCTTCTCGCAGAACAAAAGCCGGGGGGGGGGGGGGGGGGGGGGGGCAAAGGTCTCTCCCGGTCTCTTTTAACTTCTCTTTGGTCGAGGGCCGCAAGCGTATCACCGCCCCGGAGACTCAAGGCTTTCTAGTTATCTTTGTCGATGGCCGGAGGTGCATCGCCGGTCTCAGCCGCCGCCGGCATATGCTCGGGGGCGGGGGCCTCGGCGGCGCCACGGGCGCTGGATTCGGTTGCCAGTATCTCCTCGAGACTGCTGCCGCCGCGATGGGCCGCCAGGTAGACCAGGGCGAGGTTGGCAAAGAAGAACAGAATTGCCAGGGCTGTGGTCGCTTTGACCAGCAACGGCGCCGGGCCGCCGGCGCCGAAGACGTTGGAACCGCCGCCGAAAGAGGCGCCGGCATCGGCGCCTTTGCCCTGCTGCAACAGGACGAGCACAATGATGGCAACGGCGAAGAGCACATGGAAAATCAGCAGGATAGTGGCCATAAAAAATGATTCCTCGGCTAAAGGTGCAATCGGGGGAGTGAAACTCTAAAGGCGGCGGGCGGCCGAAGTCACCAGGGCGGCCAAGGCGTCGGCTCTGAGCGAGGCGCCGCCGACGAGGCCGCCATCGACATCGGCAAGGGACAACAGTTCATCGGCGTTGTCCGGCGACAGGCTGCCGCCGTAGAGGATGGGAACAGCCGTCAGCGACAGCTCCCTGAGACGCCGGCGAAGGGCGCCGTGCATGAGGCTGACATCCTCGACGGAGGCGCTGCCGCCGCCGCCGATGGCCCAGACAGGCTCGTAGGCGACAAGGGCGCTGTCGAGCCCGGCCAAATCCTCGCCGCTGGCGAAAACAGCATCGAGTTGGCACAGCACCACCTGCTCGGCCTGGCCGCGATCGCGCTCGGCAAGGGTTTCGCCGACGCAGAGGAGCGGGCGCAGCCCCTGCTCCAGAGCCTGACGACAGCGTTCGAGGACGCGGGCATCGGTGTCATTGTAATGGGTGCGGCGCTCGGAGTGGCCGACAATGACATAAGTACAGCCGCAGGCGCGGAGCATGGCCGCCGAAACTTCTCCGGTACGGGCGCCGGCAGCGACATCGCCGACATTCTGGGCGCCGAGGGCGATGCCCTTGCCGGCAAAGACGCGGGCGGCCTCGGCAAGCCAGATAAAGGGCGGGCAGATAACCGTCTCGACTCCGTCGGCCGACAGCATGGCCTCGGCCATAGCGGCCAGAGTGGCGGCATCGCCATTCATCTTCCAGTTGCCGACGATGTACTTCGTCATCTTCCCGGTCTCAACCGCCGACCAGTGCCTGGGCCTGGACATCGGCGTGGTAGGACGAGCGCACCATGGGGCCGCTCGCCACTTGCCGGAAGCCGAGTCTGCGGGCGGTCTCCCCGAGCTCATCGAACTCCTCGGGAGAGGCGTAGCGGCGCACCGGCAGATGGCCGGGGCCAGGCCTCAGATACTGGCCAAGGGTGAGCATGGCGACGCCGTACCGGCGCAGGTCGCCGCATGACCTCTTCGACTTCGGCACCCTCCTCGCCGAGACCCAGCATAAGGCCCGACTTGGTAGGCACGGCGGGGAAGCGCCGACGGTGCTGCTGCAACAGTTTCAGCGAATGGAAGTAATCGGCCCCCGGGCGCACAGCCCGGTAGAGGCGCGGCACGGTTTCGAGATTGTGGTTGAAAACATCGGCCGGGGCCTGAGCCAAAGATTCGAGCGCGGACTCCATACGACCACGG
This sequence comes from Candidatus Porifericomitales bacterium, assembly GCA_965237735.1. Lineage (GTDB taxonomy): Bacteria > Pseudomonadota > Gammaproteobacteria > CBDEFV01 > CBDEFV01 > CBDEFV01. Next base: position 7,697 of record CBDEFV010000004.1, read on the forward strand.
AAGTCCGGCGTCAGAATCTCGATTTTCAGCTCCGGCGAGGCCGCCCGCATCTGTTGTACACAAGCGGCAAAATGGGAGGCGCCGCCGTCTTCAAGATCATCGCGGTCAACCGAGGTGACGACCACATAGCGCAGGCCGAGCTCGGCGACGGCCTCGGCCAGCTGCCGCGGCTCTTCGGCGTCGAGCGGCTGGGGACGGCCGTGGGCTACATCGCAGAAGGGGCAACGGCGGGTGCAGATGTCGCCCATGATCATAAAAGTGGCGACTCCGTGCGAAAAGCACTCCCCGAGGTTGGGGCAGGCGGCCTCTTCACAGACGGAGCTGAGCCCCCGTTGGCGCAGCAGCTGTTTGACCCGCATGACCTCGGGCCCCGCCGGCAGTGGAGCGCGGATCCACCTGGGCTTGGCCGGGGACTCGACGCTGAAATCGACGGTCACGGGGATGCGCGCAAGCTTGGCGGCACCGCGCAGGTGGCCAAGGGGGTCGCGGCGGGAAGGCGCGACCAGGGCTGACTGCGGTGTTGCGGTAAAGGAATTCATGCAGGTTTCAGGAAGAGAGACGAAGGCCGAGCTGACGACTGAGGTGCTGCATCAGGGCATTTTCAATCTCGCCCCATGAGGGAGGCGGGATCCAGTCGCTGAGGCGGGTAACCCTGAGACCGGGAAAACCGCAGGGATCGATGGCGGCAAAGGGTGCGAGATCGACGTCGACATTGAGGGCCAGGCCGTGAAAGGAGCGGCCGCGGGAGATGCGGAGACCGAGGGAGGCCATTTTGGCCCCCTCGACGTAAATGCCCGGACCGGGGCTACCGGCCGAAGCTGTCAGAGAAAAATCGGCCAGCAGATCGACGACGGCCTGCTCCAGTGTCCCGACCAAGCGGCGCGGACCGAGGCCGAGGCGCGCCAGATCGACAAGGACATAGAGAATCATCTGCCCCGGACCATGATAGGTGATTTGGCCGCCGCGGTCGCTGCGAATGACGGGAATGCCCTCTATTGTCGAAGGCATCGGCGAATGCCGCCGCCGGCTTGCCACCGCCAGGCCCAAGGTATAAACCGGCTCGTGCTGCAGCAGCCAGAACTCATCGCAGCCGCCCTCAAGGGTTTTCTGCTGCATGCCGCGCCACACCCGCTCGTAGGGGCGGATCCCGAAGCGGCGCACGGCCACGGGTCCGGGGCGCTCCTCCGGCGACGGTAGCGGCAAGGGGACGGCCTCAGGCGACAAAGCCATCAGAAAGAGGTCATCTCGAGTTTCCGCTGAATTCTTCCAAGCCCTGACGGCCGAGGCGGCGGAAAAAGCAGCTGCGCCGATTTCTGTGGCAGGCATGGCCGTGCTGACGCACCTGCAGCAGCAGCGAGGCGTTGTCGTCGGCGACGCCCAGCTGCAGAAGCTGCTGGCGGTTGCCGGACTGCTCGCCCTTGACCCAGAGTTGCCGGCGCGAGCGCGACCAATAGCAGACAGAGCTGGTCTCGCCCTGTTGTTCAAGGGATTCACGGCTCATCCATGCCTGCATGAGGACATCGCCATTTTCCCTGTCCTGGGCAACGGCCGGCAGCAGGCCGTTGCGATCGAAGCGCAGCTGCCCGAGCAGATGGTGCATCAGCGCCCGCGACCGGGAAGCCGGAGCTTTGTCCCGGACTGCAGTTTTTGCGGGCAGGGTCTTGGGAAGGGCGCTGTCGGCGGTGGCGAACTCGACCGGGTGCCGCTGGTAAGAGCTCGGCAAAACCGCCCTGTCCCGATCGGGCTCCACACTCCGCTCCCGGCCCTCCTGCCTCAGCTGTTCCCCATCCCGTCCGGCAAGGGGGGGAGCAGTGTCAGAATCAGGCAATCGCCGTCGCAGTCGAGGCGTACATCGACGATTCTGACTCCGCTGCCAAAGGACACAGGCGCGGAATCGCCCAGGCCGAAGCCGACAAAACCACCGCCTTCGAGCTGTCTGCGCAGCATGGGAAGATCGAGCCAGCAGAGAGTCAGCACCCTGGTCGTAAGGGCATCCTGGGCAATGGCGAGGATCTGGCCTCTGTCATTGAGCTTCAGCTGTCCCTCGAGCGCGTCCAAGGCGGCTTTCGGCGGCAGCTCGCAGGAGGGGCGGCTTTCTCGCTCCAGGGAATCAGGGGAAAGGATAGGCATGACTGGGATCCGGGGTTCGGGGGCAGGCCAGAGGGCTGCAGGCCGAGTCTGACCGCACAGTCATGCGGGCATGACTGAAGCAATTGTCGACAGACTCTTATTCTAGCAAAGCCGCGGCGACTTTGCCACCGTGCCCAGGTCAGTTGGCGGCGGAGGCCGGGGGAGTTTCAGTCGGGTTCGCCGGGGGCCGCCAGGGCCTGGCGCAGGGCATCGCCGAGAGCGCGGGCATCGGCTCCTCTGCCGGCCTCGGCCAGGGCGCGGCCGACGAGAAAACCAAAAACTTTCGTCTTGCCTGAGCGGTACTCCCCGACTTGCCGGGGGTTGCCGGCCAGGACGCGCTGCGCCAGTTCGGCGAGATCGCCGGCATCGGCCCTGTCGGCAAAGCCTGAGGCGGCGATGAGAGCGTCTATGTCCTTGTCGCTGCCGCCCTCCCCCCACAACTGCTCAAGCAACTGCTTGCCCTGGGCGTGGGACAGGGCGCCGCCGGCCACCCGCGCCACCAGCTGACCCAAGGCTTCCGGGGCCAGGGGCGCGTCTTTCAGCTCGAGGCCATGGCGGCGGACCCTCCCCATGACTTCGGTCAGCAGCCAGTTGGCGACAAGGCGGCCGCGGCCGTCGGCAGCCTCGGTGGCGCGATCAAAAAATCGGCGCGGGCCGGATCCGACAGCAGGGCATCGCACTCCTCGGCCCTCAGGCCGAAATCGCTGCCGTAACGGCGGCGGCGGGCGGCGGGAAGCTCAGGCAGGGAGGCGCGCTCCTCTTCGATCATGCCGGCATCGAGAATCAGGGGTGGCAGGTCGGGGTCGGGAAAGTAGCGGTAGTCCTCGGCATCCTCCTTGGCCCGCATGGGACGGGTCTCGCCGGTTTTCTCGGCAAAGAGCCGCGTCTCCTGCACGACTCTGCCGCCTCCTGAGAGAATCTCCTGCTGGCGCCTGATCTCAAAGTCGAGGGCGCGCTCGAGGAAGCGGAAGGAGTTGAGGTTCTTGATCTCGGCGCGGATGCCGAGCTCCTCAGAACCCCTGGGCCGCAGCGAGATGTTGGCGTCAAAGCGCAGGTTGCCCTTTTCCATGTCGCCGTCGCAGATGGCCAGATGGATGGCGAGGGTGTGGATTTCGCGGGCGCAGGCCACGGCTTCTGACGGGCTGCGCAGATCGGGCTCGGACACCACCTCCAGCAGAGGGACGCCGGCGCGGTTCAGGTCGATGCGGCTGTCGGCGCCCACATGCACGGATTTGCCGGCATCCTCCTCGAGGTGGGCCCGCGTCAGGCGGATACGGCGCTCCTCAGCGTCTGCCGCGGCCGGCAGATCGATGCCGCCGCCGACAAGGATGGGATCCCTGTGCTGCGAGATCTGGTAACCCTTGGGCAGGTCGGGGTAAAAGTAGTTCTTGCGGGCGAAGATCGACCGCGGCCGAATCTCGGCGCCGACGGCGAGGCCGAAGCGCACCGCCATGGCCAGGGCCCGGGCGTTGACCACCGGCAGGGCGCCGGGCATGGCCAGATCGACGGGGTTTGCCTGGCAGTTGGCGTCGGAGCCAAAGGCCGTCGGGGAGGTGGAAAACATCTTGCTGTCGGTGGCGAGTTGGACGTGCACCTCCAGACCGATCACCGCCTCGTAGCCGCGGGCGCTCATGCGACGGCGGCCGGCGGCGGCGAGGGCTTCCAGCCGCTGTGGCGCTGGTAGCGGTGGGCGGCCGCAAGCAGACGGGCCTCGCTGAAGGCCGGGGCCAGCAGCTGCATGGAGACCGGCAGGCCGGAGGCGAAGCCGCAGGGAATGGCCATGGCCGGCAGGCCTGCGAGGTTGGCGGCAGTGGTGTATAGATCGACGAGATACATGGCGACGGGGTCCTGTTCATGGCTGCCGCGGGCAAAAGCCGTCGACGGAGCCGTCGGCAGAAACAGCAGGTCGGCGGTTGCAAAGAGATCGTCGAAGCGGTTGGCGACGGCGCGCCGGACGCGGCAGGCGCGGTCGTAATAAGCGTCGTAATAGCCGCTGGAGAGCACATGGGAACCGATGAGAATGCGCCGCTCGACCTCCAGGCCAAAGCCCTCGGCGCGAGAGAGCTCATAGAGGTCCTCGATCGAATTGGCCCGGCAGGAGCGATGGCCGTAGCGGACGCCGTCGTAGCGCGCCAAGTTGGAGGAGGCCTCGGCCGAGGAGATGATGTAATAGGCCGGTACCGCCTGGCGCAGGGCAGATGCCAGCTCGACCTCGACGAGATCGGCGCCGAGCAGGCGCCGGCAGCTCTCCAGGGCCTCGCGCAGCAGCGGGGCGACCCGGCCCTCAACTTCGTCGAAGAGATGGGGATCAAAGGCCAGGCGCAGCCCCTCCAGAGGGGCGTCCAAGTGCCTGGCGAAGTCCTCTGCGGGCCGCAGGAGGCTGGTGGCGTCAGAGGCATCAAAACCAGCCAGGGCGTTGAGCATGAGGGCGCAGTCCTGCGCCGTCCAGGCCAGGGGTCCGGCCTGGTCCAGGCTCGAGGCGAAAGCCACCATGCCAAAGCGCGAAATTCGCCCGTAAGTGGGTTTGAGGCCGGTGATGCCATTGAAGCCGGCCGGCAGGCGAATCGAGCCGCCGGTGTCGCTGGCCGTCGCCGCCGGCACAAGGCCGGCGGCAACGGCCACAGCCGAGCCGCCAGAGGAGCCGCCGGCGACGCGACCCGCATCCCAGGGGTTGACCGCAGGGCCAAAATAGCTGTTCTCGTTGGCCGATCCCATGGCGAACTCATCCATGTTGGTCTTGCCGATGAAAACGGCGCCGGCATCGAACAGGCGGGCAACCACGGTGGCGTCGTATTCGGGCACGAAGTCAGCCAGCATGCGCGAGGCGCAGGTCGTCCTGAGGCCGCGGGTGCAGAACAGGTCCTTGTGGGCGATGGGGATTCCCGTAAGCGGCGTCGCGTGGCCGCGGGCCCGGCGCTCATCGGCAGCCAGCGCCCGCTGCCGCGCCCCCTCGGGATCGAGGGTGATGAAGGCGTTGAGTTTGGGGTTGGCCTTTTCGGCGCGGTCGAGGGCGGCTTCGGTCAACTCGAGACTGCTGCAGCGGCCGGCGGCAAGGTCTGCCGTCAGGCTGGCGACGGTCTCGCGGCCCCAGTCGACCGCCGTCCTCGAGGCAGGGGCGCTCAACTGGGCAGTCGAAGTTCAGTCAATGACGGGCGGCACCAGATAGTAGCCCGCTTCGGCGCTCGGCGCCGAGCGCTGCAACTCTTCGCGCGGGGCCCCCCCGTCGGCGAGATCCACGCGCAGGGGCATACGGTCGGCGTGGGGGTGCACCATGGGCTCGATTCCAGAGACGTCGATCTCGCCGAGCCGGCCCATCCATTCAAGCACCTGAGCGAGGTCGCGTCCGAGGCTCTGCAACCGGGCAGGCTCGAGCCGCAGGCGGGCGAGACGGGCGAGTCGCCTGACTTCGCGCTCGTCAACCAAGGCCAGGACGGGCTGTGCCCAGAGAGAACACCGCGGCCGGGGACTCAGAGCCCGCCGACGCCGGCGTCGAGGTGCTGGGTAAAGTGCAGCTGAGTGCTGCCGCGATCGCGCAGGGAGGAGGGCCGCCAATGAATGACCCCGTGTTTGCTGGGCGCGGCCATGAACTTGTAGAGATTCTTGATCTCGGGAGTCTGCTCAAATTGAGAGAGCTTGTGCAGCGCCTCCTTGCGGCTGTGCCCTTCCATGAAGAGGACGCGGAAAGCCTGGTCGAGCTGGCGCCGGGTGGCGGCCGGCACCTGGCCGCGCCTGAGGCCGACGGCATTGACCCCGTGCAGCCAGGAACGCTCCTGGCCGGAAGCAGCCATGTAGGGGGGCAGATCCATGTTGATCCAGGCCCGGGCCCCCGTGAAGGCGTAGGCGCCGATGCGGACGAATTGATAGACGTAAGTGCCGCCGCCGAGGGTGGCGTGGTCGGCTACCTCGACATGGCCGGCAAGGGTGCTGGTCACAAGGATGCAGCTGTCGCCGATGACGCAGTCGTGGGCGATGTGGCTGGTGATCATGATCATGTTGTTCGAGCCGAGGCGGGTGCCGCCTCCGCCTTCGGTGCCGCGGTTAATGGTGACGAACTCCCGAATCTGGTTGCCGTCACCGATTTCGAGCCTGGTCGGGCTGCCCTTGTACTTCAGATCCTGGGGCGCCGTGCCGAGGGCGACATGGGGCGAGATCGAGTTGTTTTTGCCGATTCGCGTCTGCCCCTCTATGACGGTGTGAGAGCCGACGCCGGTGCCGGAGTCGATGGAGACACCCTCGCCGATTACGGCGTAGGGGCCAATTTCGCAGTCGTCGGCAATCTCGGCCCGGGGGTGGACGATGGCCGTGGCGTGAATCATTTTTTATTCTCCGTTTCGAGGTCCAGGGACACGAGCGAAAACTCGGCCGAGGAGACCTCGTTGCCCTCGACAGAAGCGACTCCGGCGCAACGGGCGTAGAGGCCCCGGTGGCGCAGGAGGGTGACTTCAAGGTCGAGGCGGTCGCCGGGAACCACGGGGCGACGGAACCTGACGTTGTCGATGGAGGTCACCACCAGGGGCGTGCCCTCGACCAGGCCGTCGCGGAAGAGGACGGCGGAGGTCTGCATCATGGCCTCGACGATGAGCACCCCCGGCATGATCGGGTGGCCGGGGTAGTGTCCCTGAAAAAAGGACTCATTGAAGCTGACGCTCTTGTGGGCGAGGACTTTTCCATCCTCGCATCGATTGATTCGATCGACCAGCAGCATGGGGTAGCGATGCGGCAGGATCGTCATGATTTCCTTGATGTCCAGCACTGGGTCTTCGGGGAGAGGCGGGGACTGGGGGGACCGGGGGTCAGGAGTCGAGCGGGCGCAGCAACCGCTGCAGAAAGAGATACCAGCGGCGCGCGGGCCGCACCTGAATCGCCGACGACCAGGCCCCGGGTCGATCGATGTCGCGCAGCACCGTGCTGGTGGCGTGGATCTCGACGCCGTCACAGACCGAAAGGCCGCTGACGACGCCGACCTGGCCTCCCAGGCGGCAGTTGCCGCCGATGGAAGTGCCGCCGGCAACGCCGACCTGAGCGGCCATGGCAGTGTTCTCGCCGATGGAAACGCCATGGGCGATCTGCACCTGATTGTCAATGATAACACCATTGCCGATGCGGGTATCCTCGAGGGCGCCGCGGTCGATGGCGACGCAGGAACCGATTTCGACGCCGTCGCCGATGACCACCCCCGCCACCTGGGGAAAGGGCTGCCAGCGCCTGCCCTCTTCATCCCACTCGTAACCGAAGCCGTCGCTGCCGATGACGCTGTTGGCGCGGATGACGCAGTTCTCGCCGACAGAGCACCCGGGGGCCACGACCACTCCCGCTTCGAGGCGGGTTGCGGCGCCGATGGAGACGTCAGGGCCGATGCGCCCCGGGCCCTCGATAACGACCTGGGGACCGATGCGGGTGCGCGAGCCGATGATTGCGCCGGGGCCGATCTCGGCGCTGGGATCAATGCTGGCGTCTGCAGCCACCTGGGCCTTCGGCGAGATGCCGGGACGAGGCGGCGGCGGCGGGTAGAGAAGCACCAGCGCCCTGGCCATGCTGAGGCGCGGATTGGGCGAACTGAGGCTCGCCACAGGGCAGTGCGGCACCCGCCGCTCCTCGACGATGACGGCGCCGGCGCGGGTCGCCTTGAGGGCGGCGAGCGGCTGACCGGGGGAAAAGAAGCTGAGGCTGTCGGCTTCGGCCGCCAGCAGGGGGGCGCCGCGGTTGAGCATCAGGCCGCCATCACCGCTGTAGGGCAGGCCGAGCCGCTCTGCCAGTTCGGCGAGCAAACAGGCGCCGGCGGCCGTCTTCATCATCCGGGACGGGCCGCGCGCCGGTCAGCGGCGATTGCCCTTGCTGTCACGTTCAAACTCCTGCAGCAGCTCCCCGGTGATGTCGACGCTGTCGGCGGCGAACATGACGCCTTCACTGATCACCAGATCATAGCCGCGCGTCCTGGCAAGGGCGGAGACCTTCTGCAGCATGAGCTTCTGCAAGGCGTCTTTTTCCTCTTTGCGCTTCCTGTTGATGTCGGCGCCCAGGTCTTCGCGCAACTGGCGCAGACGCGCCGTCTGGTCGCCCAGCTGCCGCTCCTTCTGCTCGATCTTTTCGCTCGTCATGATCAGGCGATCGCGGTCGAAGGCGGCGCTTTCCTGCTGAAAGCGCGCAAAAAGCCGGTCGTATTCGTCGGCGCGCTGTTTGAATTCACTCTCCAGCCGCTTTTCGATCTCCTGAACCTGGGGCAACTGCTGAATCAGCAGGGGAACATTGACGAAGGCGACGCGGCCGTCCTGGGCCGTGGCGTCAGCCGAGAGCAGCAGAAGGGCCAGCAGAATGGGGGCGAAAAAATACACAGGCGCAGTCCTGGAGGGAAAGGGAGGAGCGGAAGCCAGGCGACAGACAGAAGTCATCATATTAACACAAAAAACAGGGGGCAGAAAGGCGCGGCCGTGGCGGGGAGGCCGCCACTGCTGTCAGAAGGCGGTGCCCAGAGTGAAAACGAAGCGATCGACAAGGTCGCCGCCGCGCTGGTCAAACGGCAGGCCGTAACTGAACAGCAGGGGGGCGATGGGGGTAATCCAGGTGAAGGAGATGCCGTAAGAGGCCCGCAGCTCGGAGAAATCGACATCGTCGGCTTCTGCGAAAACATTGCCGTTGTCGATGAAAACACTGAGCCGCTGCGATTCGCTGCCGCTCCAGGGCGGCTTGAAGAAATATTCGAGGCGCGAAACCACCCGGGCCTTGCCGCCAAAAGCATTGCCGAGAGAATCGCGCGGCCCCAGGGAGCCGTAGCTGAAACCGCGGACGGTGCTCAGGCCTCCGGCGAGGTAGTTCTCAAAGAAGGGCAGGTCTTCGCCGCCCAGGCCGTCGGCGTAATTGAACTGCACCTGGAATGCCAGGCTCCTGAGGTCGCCGAAGGGGAAATAGTGGGTCAGGCCATAGCCCAGCCTGAAGTACTGCAGATCCCCCGGAGCCAGGGCGACCTCCGAGCTCCAGACGTTTTCCGTTCCCAGATTGGGAAAGAGGATGTTGTCGCGGGTGTCGCGCACCAGGGACGCCGTCAGGTTGAGGGAGTTGAGACTGTCGGCGTGGCTGTCGATGAAATCCCTGATCTCCTGTGAAGGATTGCCTCCCCCCTGAATGTCGAGGACGGTGAAGCCGGCGCCGAGGTTGGCGTAGACATTTTCCGCCAGGGGCAGGCCGTAACGCAGGGTGGCGCCGGCCTCGTCGAGCACATAGTCGGCCGCGGCGGCGATAGCCGAGGCGCTGGTCTCGCGGAATATCACGCTGATGAAGCGGGAGATGCCCTTTTCGCTGTAGAAGGGGTCGTTGATGCGGAAGTTCAACTCCTTGATGAGCTCGTTGGAACTCAGCTGGATGCCGACGTCCTTGCCCGTGCCGAAGAAGTTGCGCTGGGAGATGCCGCCGGAGATGTTGAAGCCGCCGGGCTCGGCGTAGCCAAACTGCAGGGAGATGGAACCGGAGCGGCTCTCCTCGATGCGGAAGACGATATCCACCTGATTGGGCGTACCGGGCACCGGCACCAGTTCGTATTCGACGCTGGCGATGTAGGGCAGGCGGCGCAGCCGCCGCAACGACAGCTCCAGCAGGGCCGAATCGAAGGGCGCGCCCTCATATACCAGCAGGTGGCGGCGAAAAACCGGGTCACCGGTCTCGTTGCCGACAAAGGACAGGCGCCGCACCAGAGTGCTGAAACCCGGATCAAACACCAGAGTCACCGCCACCTCGCCCTCCTCTTCGCGCAGTTCAATCAGGGGATCGACCCGGGCAAAGGCGTAGCCCTCGCCACTCAGGCGCCTCTTCTCGCCCTCGACGAACTCGGTCAGGCGGCGGCGTGAAAAGGGCTCGCCTCTCAGGGTTTCCAGTTCCCCGCGCAGTTCGGCCTGGGGGCGCAGGGTCTCGCCGGCGAGATCGATGTCGCCGTAGCGGAACTCCTGGCCTTCTTCGATGTGAAAAACGATGTAGAGGTTTTTGCGGTCGCGCGAGATCGACAGTTCGGTGTCGAGGATGCGGGCGTTGATGAAGCCCTGATCGAGGTAGTGGCTGAGCAGGGCCTCCTGGGCCGACTGCAGCTCGAGGGCGCGGTACTTGCTGCCGACCTTCAGCCCCGTCACCCGCCGCAGCGCCTCCTGGTCAAAGGACTTGTTGCCGACGAAATCGAGGTTGCGGATGCGGGCGCGGATGCCTTCGACCACCCTCAGCTCGACCTTGACGCGGTTGTTGTCGAGCGGGGTCGTCTCCATTTTGGCCGAGGCGCCGTAGAGGCCGGAGGCGCGGAGGGCGGCGCGAATCTCCTTTTCGAGGCGCCCGGCGATGAAAGGGGTCGAGAATGCCGCCCCTGTAGATACCGAAATCGCCGGCGATCCTCGTGATGATCTCGGGCTTGATCAGTTGGGAGCCGAAGACCTCGAAAGAGGAGATGGCCGGCCGCTCCCTGATGTCGATAATCAGGCGATCGCCGTCGCGGCTCAGCCTGACGGTGGAAAAGAAGCCGGTGTCGAAGAGCCCGCGCACCACCCGCGACGGGTCCCCTTCGGTATCGAACAGATCGCCACGGACAAAGGGAATGTAGCTGAGGATGCTGTCCTCAGGCAGGTTTTGCCGGCCCCGCACCTCTATGTCCCCGAGGATGAACTGCTCCGCCCCGGCCATGCCTGGCGCGCCCGCTGCGGCGAGGGCGGCGAGGGCGAAAACGACTGAGCGCAGCGCTGGCGGCAACGGACACCACTTCACGAGAACAGGCGTCCGATGTCAATAAATAGAGTTAGACCCAGAAGGGCGAAGAGAAGCGACAGTCCGCCGACATGAACCCAGTGCAACGCCCGCGCCGACAGGCGCCGACCGCGTACGGCCTCGACTCCCAGAAGCAGCAGGTGACCGCCGTCGAGCACCGGCACCGGCAGCAGGTTGAAAATGCCGAGGCTGATGCTGATGAGCGCGAGAAAGCCGACAAAGGACTCGAAACCGGCCGCCAGGGAGATGCCCGCCATGCGCGCGATGCCGACAGGGCCGCTGAGGTTGTCGATATCCGCCCGACCGATAAGCAGCCGCTGCAGGATGCTGAAGGTCAGGCCGATGAAGAAACCGGTGCGCTCGGTGGCGGCGACCAGGGCGTCGACGGGGCCGAGCGCCTCGCGCCTGAACCACTGGGGATGGTCGGCCGGGTCGAGCGGCGCCGCGACGACGCCGAGGCGTCCGATGACTTCGCCGTTCTCGCCGACAGCTTCATCGGCGACGACCGCCAGACTGAGCTCGCGGCCGGCGCGTTCGACTCTGACCCTGAGGGACTCGCCCGGGGCGGCCGCGACTCTTTGCTGCAGTTGTCGCCAGTTCACCAGGGGCCTGCCGTCGATGGCGACAATGCGGTCCCCGGAGCGCAGGCCGGCGCGGTCGGCCGCGCTGGCATCGAGGACGCGGTCGATGGTGGTGTTCGGCGGCTGTGCCTCGCGCAGGCCGAGGGAAACCAGCCCTCCGCCCTCGGCGGCGAGGAAGGCTTCGGGGTCGAAGTGGAGCCGGCCGCGGACCCCGGAACTGCCGCGCAGCACCCGGTAGGAGACGGAAGAGCCGTCTTCGACCGCCCTCTCCACCAAGGCGAGGCGGACAGCGCGCCAGCTGTTGACCGGGTCTCCGCCGAGCTCTGTCAGCTGATCGCCCGGGCGCAGCCCCGCCGCTGCCGCCGACGAATCGGCGGCGACTTCGCCGACGATGGGCGCGAGGCCCGTAATGCCGATGAGATAGAGCAGCCAGAGGGCGAAGACGGCAAAGAGAAAGTTGGCCGCGGGACCGGCGACGGCGACAAGGGCGCGGCGCCAGACGGATTTTTCCTCGAAGGCCCGGCCCATGTCTTGCGGGGCGCGGCCCTGGGCTCGTTCCCCGGCAGCGCTGCCGCCCCTGCCCGGAGCCCGCCCCTGGCCCCGGTCCTCCCCTGCCCCGTCGGATTCAGCCTCGTCCTCGACGCTGAGCATGCGCACATAGCCGCCGAGCGGCACGGCCCGCACCACGTAGTTGACGCCGGCGCGCGAGCGCCAGCTGAACAGGGCCTTGCCGAAGCCGATGGAAAAGGACAGCACGCGGATATCCAGACGCTGCGCCACCCAGAGGTGGCCGTATTCGTGGACGCCGACGAGCAGGCCGACCGTTACGATGAAGGCGAAGAGGCTGAGTATTAAATCCATGGTCGGACAGGGCTTTGTGCCTGCATGCGATCGCGGAAAATCCTAGCCATGGACTGCAACTCCCGAACTGCGCGATTGGAGCCAGGCGATGGCCTGCCGCCGCCCCTCGCCGTGGACTTCATCGATATCATCGAGGCTGTCGAGGCGGATGCCGGCCGTGTGCTCAAGAGCGTATTCGACCGCGGCGGCGATGTCGCCGAAGGCGATGCGCCCGGCGAGAAAGCGGGACACGGCCTCCTCGTTGGCGGCGCTGAGGACGGCGGGAGCGCCGCCGCCGGCGCGGAGCGCAGCATAGGCCATGTCGAGGCAGGGAAATCTGCGACCATCGACCTGCTCAAAGTCAAGCCGGGCAATCTCGGCCAAATCGAGTTTTTTCAGCCCGCAGTCGAGCCGTTGCGGCCAGGCCAGGGCCACGGCGATGGGAATGCGCATATCGGCAGCGGAAAGCTGCGCCAGAGTGGAGCCATCGACATAGGACACCAGAGAGTGGACGACGCTCTGCGGATGAATCAGCACCGAGATGTGCTCGGCTTCGAGGCCAAAGAGCCAATGAGCTTCGATGACCTCGAGGCCCTTGTTCATGAGGGTGGCCGAGTCGACCGAAATCTTGGGTCCCATGCTCCAGGTCGGGTGGCGGCAGGCCTGCTGCGGCGAAACCCTGTCCAGGCGACTGAGGGGAGTGCGCAGGAAAGGCCCGCCCGAAGCCGTCAGGGTGATGTCGGCGACGCCGGCCAGATTGCCGTCAAAGACAGCGTCGGTCGGGTCTCCGGCTACAACGTCGCCGGCGGGGAGACACTGCATGACGGCGTTGTGCTCGCTGTCAAGCGGCAGCAGCCGGGCGCCGTGCGCGCGACTCTGCTGGCGCATGAAGGCGCCGCTGGAGACCAGAGCCTCCTTGTTGGCCAGCAGCACCCGCAGGCCGCGGCGAACAGCGGCCAGCACCGAGGGCAGGCCCGCCGTGCCGCTGATGCCGGCGACGACGGTGTCGAGGCCGTCAAATTCGGCGGCGGCGACGACGGCCCCGGAGCCGCCCTCGACCACCGTCTCGAGACCGCTGCCGCGGATGCGCGCCGCCAGGCGTTCGGCGGCGGCCTCGTCGGCCAGGGCGGCAAAACGGGGGCGAAAACGCTGGCACAGCTCAAAGAGGGCGGCGTCGCTGTGGTTGGCTGCCAGCGTTTGCACACGCCAGCGCCCGCCCTGGGCGGCGATGACTTCCAGGGCCTGGCGGCCGACCGAACCGGTGGCTCCGAGCACTGCCACGGACGAAGGGTTCAGGGACTGCGTCATAAAAACCAGAAAAAACCGCAGGCGAAAATGGTCAGGCCCGCCGCATGGCTGGCGAAGCGGTCGAGCATGCCGCCGTGGCCCGGGAAGATGTTGCCGCTGTCCTTGATGCCGCCGAGGCGTTTGTAGCGGCTCAGGGTCAGGTCGCCGATGACGGAGAGGAGCACGACTGTGGCGCCGACGAACATCCAGCGCCACTCGAGGATGCCGAAGATGGTGAGAAAGGGAACCGCCAGACCCATGGTGATGAGGAAGGAGCCGACCAGACCTTCGATGGTCTTGTTCGGGCTCGACAGCGGCGCCAGCTTGCGCCGGCCCCAGCGCTTGCCGACGAGGTAGGCGAAGCTGTCGGCTCCGACGACGAGGGCGAAGGCGTAGAGTACGAACACGAGGCGGCCGCCCTCGATAGTCAGGCCACCCGAGATGTAGAAAAACGAGCACAGCGACAGGTTCAGCAACAGGGGCCCGAGCCAGTGGGCCATGGAGAAAAACAGCGGGGCCGAGGAGGCCTGGGGAGAGGAAAAGGCGATCCAGCCCGACAGCAGGCACCAGAGAAACAGGCCGATCCAGCTGGGCAGGGAGGCACTGGGAGCGTAGAAGGCGACGACCAGAGCCGGCACCATCGACATCAGGCAGAAGCCGAGGCGCAGAGAGGGCCGTTCAATGCCGGTCAGGGCTCCGAGCTCCCAGGCGCAGACGGCGACCACCGCCAGGGCGATGACCGTCAGCAGGGGCGTGAAGAAATAGAGCACTGCCAGGAAGAAGCCAATCAGGGCAAAGGCGACGATGAGGCGGGTTTTCACGATTCCTGCCGGCCCTGGCCGCCAAAGGAGTCCCAGTTTCGCCAGGACGGCGGGGCGGGGCTTTCGCTGGAGTTCGTGCGACCGAAACGGCGGTCGCGCCGACCGTAAAAATCCAGGGCCGCCGCGAATTCGTCGACGCGGAAGTCGGGCCACAGGGTGTCGGTGAAGTAGAGCTCGCTGTAGGCCAGATTCCACAACATGAAATTGCTCAGGCGCAACTCGCCGCCCGTGCGAATCAAAAGATCGATGTCCTCCCCGACGGAGAGGTGGCGGGCAAAGGCATGCTCGTCGAACTCGTCCGGATCAAGGCCCTTCTGTCCGGCTTCTCTGGCGAGGGAGCGGGCCGCCTGCAGCAGGTCCCAGCGGCCGCCGTAACCAAAGGCCAGAGTCAGCGACAGCCGATCGTTGCCGGCCGTGGCGGCTTCGGCCCGCTCAATGCGCCTGCGCAGTTGCGGCGAGAAGCGCGCCAGGTCGCCGACAAAGCGCAGGTTGATGCCGTTTTCGATGAGCTTCGCCAGCTCGCTGTCGAGGGACTGACGAAACAGCGACATCAGGGAGCGCACTTCGGACTGGGGGCGCATCCAGTTCTCGCTGCTGAAAACGAAGAGGGTCAGGCGGGCGACCTGCCGCTGGCAGCAGAATTCGATGCTGCTGTGAATCGATTCGATGCCGGCGCGGTGTCCCGCCTGGCGCGACAGGCCCCGGTTCCCGGCCCAGCGACCGTTGCCGTCCATGATGATGCCCACATGGCCCGGGACTTGCTGGCGGGGGGCCGGGTCGGCCATGCCAAGGGGGGAGAGATCAGAACTCGAGGAGCTCAACTTCTTTGTCGGCTAGGATTTTGTCGATTGAGGCGACGGAACTGTCGGTCCATTTCTGCGTCTCTTCCTGGGCCGAGCGCTCGGTGTCCTCATCGATGCTTTTGCCGCGCGCAAGTTTCTTGAGATCGGCCATGAGGGCGCGGCGTACATTGCGCACGGCCACCCTCGCCGCTTCGGCCTCCTGGCGCGCCTGGCGGATGAATTCGCGCCGCCGCTCCTCCGTCAGCGGCGGGAGCTGCAGGCGCAGCCTGTCGTCAGAGGCCGAAGGCGAGAGGCCGAGGTCGGAGTTGTGGATGGCCTTTTCGATGACCGGGATCACGGATCTCTCCCACGGCTGGATCAGGAGGGTGCGGGCGTCCTCGACAGAGATGGCGGCGACCTGATTGAGCGGGGTCGGGTTGCCGTAGTACTCGACCTCCAGATGCTCGATCAGGGCCGTGTTGGCCCGGCCAGAGCGGATTTGCGACAGATTCTGCTGCAGTGCCTTGACGCCAAGGCCCATGCGGCGGCGGGCGTCGTCGAGCAGGGCCTGGTGATCGATGGTTTCCGCTGCCATTTTCTAATCCATAAGAGTGCCGACAGAGGAGTCGAAGACCGCCCGCGACAACTCGTGTGGACGGTTGATATCGAACACCCGCACCGGCATTTTGTTCTCCCGGCACAGGGCGATAGCGGCCATGTCCATGACTCCGAGTCTCTTGCTGATGACCTCGTCGTAGCCCACCGACCTGTAGCGGCGGGCCGTGGAAGAAAGCTTGGGGTCGCTGTCGTAAACTCCATCGACATTGGTCGCCTTGAACAGCACATCGGCGCCGATTTCGATCGATCTCAGGCTGGCCGCGGTATCCGTGCTGACCAGAGGGTTGCCGGTGCCGCCGGCGAAGATGACGATGCGCCCCTTTTCCAGATGGCGCACGGCGCGTCCGCGGATGTAGTCCTCGCAGAAAGAGCGCACGCTGACGGCCGACTGCACCCGGCTCTGCACCTGGGTGCGGTGGAATTCGTCCTTCAGGGCCAGGGCGTTGATCATGGTGGCCAGCATACCGATGTGGTCGGCCGTGACCCTGTCCATGCCCTGCTCGGCGAGGCCGATGCCGCGAAAGAAGTTGCCGCCGCCAATGACGATGGCGATGGAAACGCCGGCTTTACTGATGCGGCTGACTTCCTCGGCGACCCGCTTGAGCCTGGCCGGGTCAATGCTCAGGCCGGGCTCGCCGACCAGGGCTTCGCCGCTGAGTTTCAGCAGGATGCGCCTGTAAAGCGGCCGCTGGCCGGCTTCAATGCCGGCCGCAGCAGCACCGCTTTCGCTGTCGGCCGCCGCGGTTTCGTTCACAGGCCCGCCTGCCGCTGGACTTCAGCGACAAAATCATCTTCCTCCACCTCTATGCCCTCGCCCACTTCGAGGCGGGCGAAGTCAACGGCCTCGGCGCCCGCTTGCCGCAGCAGGTCGGCGACGGTCTTCTTCGGCTCGCGGATAAAGGGCTGGCCCGTCAGGGTGATGCCGGCCAGGTGTTTCTTCAGACGCCCCTCGACCATGTTGGCGATGACCGCCTCCGGTTTGCCGCTCCGGGCGGCCTCGGCGACGAGCAGCCGGCGCTCCTCCCCGACCGCCCCGGCGGGGACCGCCTCCATATTGAGGTAGAGAGGCCGCGAAGCGCTGATGTGCAGAGCCAGGTCGTGCGCCAGAGAGGCGTCGCCGCCGGCGAGGACCACCAGGGCGCCGATGCGGCCCCCGTGGACATAGCCGCCGAGAATTTTGCCGCCTTCGACGATTCTGCGCTCGACGCGGCGCAACTGGACGTTCTCGCCGATGAGGGAGATGAGGCCGCGGCGCTTGTCCTCGACGGACTCGCCCGAACTGTCCCTCTGCTGCAGCAGGCCGGCGCTGTCGGTTGCGTCCGAGACAAGGGCGATGCGGGCGATTTCGTCGGCAAAGGCGCGGAAATCGTCGCCGCGGGCGACAAAATCGGTCTCGCAGTTGACTTCGATCAGGACTGCCGAGGAGTCGCCGCGGGCTAGGGCGACAAGGCCCTCGGCAGCGACGCGTCCGGCCTTTTGGGCGTGGCCGATCAGGCCTGAAACTCTCATCTGCTCAAGGGCGCTGTCAATGTCGCCGCCGCTCTCCGAGAGGGCTCGCTTGCAGTCCATCATTCCGGCTCCGGTGCGCTCGCGCAATTCTTTGACCAGGGTGGCAGTTACATTCATGGATTTTTTATAAAGAGTTTGAAGAGGGATGAGACAGGAGCGGCGCCGAGCCGCCCGGCTGAGGCCGGAGGCCAACTGAACAGATTCTTTATATTATACTGTCATCACTGGATTTAGAGGCCAGCGAAAAGCGGAAGCCGAAGGCAGAGGGCAGCCTCGGAACCAGGGTGATCCAGAGTGCGGCCCCTCGACGACTGAAGCCGACGGCGGCAGGGCTCAGTCGCTGCGAAAGGGACTCCCCCTGGCCGGGAGCGGCCGCACCCCGGCCCTGCGCCGGCAGAACTTATTACACTTTGCAATGCTTCAGGGCAAGGCGACGCCAACAAGCTCCCCGCCGAGGCCGCTTTTCAGTCTTTGAGCGCTCCCCAGGAGGCGCCGGCGCCGACATCGACCTGCAGCGGCACTTCGAGCTCGACGACGCCGCTCATGCTGGGAGGCAGCATTTCGAGCAGCTGATCGACCGCATTTTCAGCGACCTCAAACACCAGTTCGTCGTGCACCTGCAGCAGCAGGTGCGCCGGCATGCCTTCCGCGTCCAGCCGGCGATCGACAGCGATCATGGCCATCTTGATGACATCGGCCGCAGTTCCCTGCACCGGGGCATTGACCGAGACGCGCTCGGCATGGCGGCGGCGCGGCGTCTGTCTGGCGTTGATCTCGGGCAGGTAGATGCGGCGACCGTAGAGGGTCTCGGCGTAACCGTGCTCGCGGGCCCTGTCGATGGCGCCGTCGCGGTAGGCGCGGACGCCAGGATAGCGGTCGAAATAGGTGCTGATGTAGTGTTCTGCCTCGCCGCGGCCGATTTTCAGGCGGCGCGACAGGCCGAACGCCGACATGCCGTAGATGATGGCGAAGTTGATCTCCTTGCCGATGCGGCGCTGCTCGGTGGTGACCTCGGCCAGGGGCACTCCCATGATCTCGGCGGCCGTGCGGCTGTGCACGTCCTGCCCCTCGGCGAAGGCCTGAAGCAGGGTGGCGTCGGCCGACATGTGGGCGACGATGCGCAACTCGATCTGGGAGTAGTCGGCGGCGACCAGCATCTGGCCTTCAGGAGCGATGAAGGCCGAGCGGATGCGTTTGCCGCGCTCGCCGCGGATGGGGATGTTCTGCAGGTTGGGATCGGTCGATGACAGGCGACCGGTGGAGGCGACCGCCTGCTGAAAGGAGCTGTGAACGCGGCCGGTGCGCGCGTCGATTTCGCGCGGCAGTTTTTCGGTGTAGGTGCCGCGCAGCTTCTCGACCGAGCGGTGGCGCAGAACAAGGCCCGGCAACTCGTGCTCATCGGCCAGCTCCTCGAGCACTTCCTCTGAGGTCGAAGGCTGGCCCTTGGGGGTCTTGCGCAATACAGGCAGGCCGAGTTTTCCGTAGAGCAGCTCCCCCACCTGACCCGGGGAGGCCAGATTGAACTCCATGCCGGCGATCTCATGGGCGCGCTGCTGCACCTGGGCGGCTTCTTCCGCCATCTCGCGGCTGAGCCCGTCGAGAAGCCCGACATCGATCAGGATGCCGTTGCGCTCCATGCGGGCCAGAACCCGTATTAGCGGCAACTCAATGTCGCCGTAGATGCGCCTGAGGCCCTCCAGGCCCTGAACGCGCGGGGCGAGATGGGCCCGCATCGCCAGGGCGGCCGCGGCCCTCCCGGCGGCGAAGGCGGCGGCCTTGTCGATCCCGGTTTCGGCTAGGGGAATGGCTTTTTTGCCACTGCCGACAAGGTCTTCGAGATTCGACAGTTCGCGCCCGAGATGGCGGCGGGCAATGCTGGCAAAATCGTGGCGGCCCCCCTCGAAGACATAGGACAACAGCATGAGATCGTCGGCGACGGCGTTCAGATCGATGCCGACTTCGGCCAGCAGGCCCCACTGCTGCTTGAGATCGTGGCCGACAACGAGGTGGGCGCCCGATTCGAGCAGTGGCCTGAGGTCGGCGAAGATTCTGGCGGCACTCAACGGCTTCTTCGCCCCCTCGGCCCGGTGCCCCAGAGGCAGGTAGGCGGTCTTGCCGGCGATGGCCCAGGCGAGGCCGACGGCGCGGCGGGCACCCGATTCGAGCAGCGACTTGAGGCCGGCGAAAATTCTGTTGGCACTCAACTGCTTCTTCTTCGCCCCCTCGCTCCCGTGCCTCAGAGGCAGGTAGGCGGCCTTGCCGGCGATGGCCCAGGCGAGGCCGACGAGCACGGCGCTGCGCGGATTGGCGACGTCCGCCAGAATCCACAAAGCAAAGGATTCGGCTGCCTTGAGTTCGGCGTTCCAGCTCTGCCAGTCGGCCTCGGTGAGAATGACGGAGACGGGTTCGGCCCCGCTGGAGGCTAGGGGCGCAGCGGCGCCGCCGACCTCCTCCGGCAACGAATGCTGCCTGCCCGTCATGGCAAGATAGACCCGGGCCAGCAACTGGGCGTCGACGAGAGCGCTGTGTCGCTTTTCGCGGCCACTGCTGTCAATGCCGTATCGCTTGCACAGGGCGTCGAGCGAGTTCTGCATCCGCACATGCCTGGAGCGCGCCATATCCAGAGTATCGCGGATGTCGTCGCACAGCTCAGCCAGCCGGGGCTTGCCGATGCGCTGAAGTTCGCCGTCGAGAAAGCCGGTGTCAAACCTGGCGTTGTGGATCAGAAGAATCGAGCCGGAGATAAAATCGCTGAAATCGTCATAGCGATCGGCAAAGTCCGGCTTGTCGGCGAGAAATTCCCGGCTCAGGCCATGGACGCGGTAGGCCCCCCGCTCAATGTCGCAGTTCGGGTTGAAATAGGAGTGGAACTCCCGGCCGCCAAGGGAGCGACCGACGATTTCGACGCAGCCGATCTCGATGACCCTGTGACCCTTGGCCATGGAGGAGCCGCTGGTCTCGGTGTCAAGACAGACATATCTGTCGCCTGATCGGGAGGGCATAGGCGCAGGGGCGCCGACGCCCTCCTGCGGCAGCGTCAGCAGGCTGGCGCCGCCGCGGGTCTGGGCCAGCCAGGTGCGAAATTCGTAGTGTGCCAGCAGCTCTTCCAGGCGCCCTCGATCCGACGGGCGCAGCCTCAGGTCGGCGGGCGCCTGCTCGAACTCGACATCTTCGCGCAGGGCCACGAGTTCGCGGGTGGCGGGGAGCTGCTCCACAGTGGCGCGCAGGTTCTCGCCGACGACGCCGCCGATCTCGTCGGCATGTTCGATCAGGGCGCTCAGGGAGCCGTACTGCCCGAGCCAGCGGACGGCGGTCTTGGGGCCGCATTTGGCGACTCCGCGAATGTTGTCGGCCTGATCGCCGACCAGAGCCAGATAATCGCCGACGAGCTCCGGCGGCACGCCCATCTTGGCGATGACGCCGGCAGAATCGAGGCGCACATTTTTGTTGGGATCGATCATGCTGATGCCGCCGCCGACCAGCTGCATGAGGTCCTTGTCGTTGGAGACGACGACGGCCTCGCCGCCGTCGGCTACAGCGCGGCGGGCGAGAGAGGCGATGACATCGTCGGCCTCCAGGCCGGAGTGGGCGACGATCAGCGGTACGCCGGCGGCGACCAGGACCTCCTTGACGCCGTCTATCTGGCTGCGCAGATCGGGCGGGGCCGGCGGCCGGTTCGCCTTGTAGTCGGGGGCGAGGCGGTGGCGGAAGGTCGGGCCGGGGGCGTCGAGGATGAAGACGAGGTGGGACGGACGATAGTTTTTGCTGAAGGAGCGCAGCATGTTGACCACGCCGTAAATGGCCGCCGTCGGCTCGCCTGCGGAATTGCTCATGGGCGGCAGGGCATGGTAGCTGCGGAAGATGGCGGCGGTGCCGTCCACCAGGTAGAGGCTGTGGTCGGAAAAGTCCTTTTTCATCGTACTTCAGGGTAGTGAGAGAGCGCCGCTATCTGCGGGACAGGGCCTCGAGCGCCGGCAGGCTGCGGCCAGCGATGTACTCGAGAGAGGCGGTGCCGTCAACCAGGTAGAGGCTGTGGTCGGAAAAGTCCTTTTTCATCGTGCTTCAGGGTGGTGAGAGAGCGCCGCTATCTGCGAGACAGGGCTTCGAGAGCCGGCAGGCTGTGGCCGGCGATGTACTCGAGAAAGGCGCTGCCGCCCGTGGAGATGTAGGAGATGGAGCCGGTGTCGGCAAAGCGCTCAATGGCGGCCACGGTGTCGCCGCCGCCGGCGACCGAAAAAGCCGGGGAGGCGGCGACGGCCTCGGCGAGGGTGCGCGTGCCCCCGCTGAAGCCCTCGTATTCAAAGGCGCCCAGGGGGCCGCTCCACACCAGGGT
Source organism: Candidatus Porifericomitales bacterium (assembly GCA_965237735.1). GTDB lineage: Bacteria > Pseudomonadota > Gammaproteobacteria > CBDEFV01 > CBDEFV01 > CBDEFV01. Next base: position 29,331 of record CBDEFV010000004.1, read on the forward strand.
GCGGGCGTTCTCGACAAGGCCGACCAGACGCTTGAGCGATTTCGGCCCCAGATCGAAGATGGCCTCGCCGGGGGCGATGTCATGGACCGACTTGAGGCGGGCCTCGGAGCCCGCCTCAAGGGCCGGGGCCACCACCGCCTCGAGCGGCATTTCAACGGCTGCGGAGCGGCCGAGGGCGCGGGCGCGGTCGAGCCAGTCGGGCTCGTGCAGCGACGAGCCGATGGCCGTGCCGGCGGCGGCGAGAAAGGTGTTGGCGATGCCGCCGCCGAGAATCAGGGAATCGACCGGGGGGTCGCCAGCAGGTTTTCCAGCACGGCCGCCTTGGCCGACACCTTGGCGCCGCCGACGATGGCGACCAGCGGCCTCTCGGGGTTGTGCAGCACCCTTGAGAGGGCCGTCAGTTCGCGTTCCATCAGGGGACCTGCGCAGGCCGCGGGCGCGTGGCGGGCGACGGCCGAGGTCGAGGCCTGGGCGCGGTGGGCTACGGCAAAGGCGTCCATGACAAAAAGGTCACAGAGCCCTGCCATGCGCCGGCCGAGCTCGTCGTCATCGGCCTTTTCGCCGGCAAGGAAGCGGCTGTTTTCCAGCAGCACGCAGGAGCCGGGGGCACAGTCAACGCCGGCGAGCCAATCCTGCGCCAGGGCGACCGGCTGCTGCAGATGCTCCTCGAGCCAGGCGCGTACCGGCGCCAGCGAGAACTGCGGCTCAGCGGCCGGCGAGGCCCCTTCGGTCGGGCGGCCGAGGTGCGACATGAGGAGCACGGCGGCGCCGCGCCCGAGGCAGTCGCGGACGGTCGGCAGAGCGGCGCGCAGGCGGGCGTCGCTGGCGATGGCGCCGCTGTCGCCGAGGGGCACATTCAGGTCCTCGCGCAGCAGCACGCGGAGGCCGTGCAGAGAAAAATCGGAGAGGGTTTTCACCGGCAGGGGCAAGCGTCCTCAGGGTCGAGGAAAAAGGCCGGGGACCACGCCCAGGGCCAGGGCTTCGTAGAGGGCGAAGGCGGCGAAGAGGACGATTGCCTGGAGCCAGCCGCTGCTGCGTTTCGGCGGCAGGCGCAGCAGGGCGAGCAGCAGCAGCAGGACGAGAAACTGGGCCGGCAGGTCGCGCAGCCAGACCTCATCGGCCAGAGTCAGGGGGGCGATCGATACGGCGGCGCCGATGACCAGCAGGGTGTTGAAGATATTGGAGCCGAGGACGCCGCCGAAGACGAGATCGCGCTGGCCCTTGAAGGCGGACAGGGTAACGGCGGCGAGCTCCGGTATGCTGGTGCCGACTGCGACCAGGGTGAGCCCGATGACGAGTTCGCTGATGCCTGCATAGCGCGCAACCTCGGTGGCGCCGCCGAGGAGCAGCTCCGAAGCGAGGGCGAGAAGAAGCGGCGAGATCAGGGCCAGAATCAGGTTCACCCTCAGGGAGCGCTGCGGTCGCTGCGGTCGCTGCGGTCGCTGCGGTCGCTGCGGCTCCTGCGGCGGCGGCGCAATCCCGCCGCGCTTTAGCATCAGGGGGCCGAAGGCGGCGGCAAAGAGAGCCAGGAGCAGGATTCCATCGAGCACAGACAGCCGTCCATCCCAACAGAGCGCCGACAGCAGTATCAGGGCGCCGAACAGAAGCCAGGCCTGAACCCGGCCGTCCCGGGGCAGTGCCAGGGGCGCGAAGAGCGCGGCCGAACCGGCGATCAGCATGAAATTGGCGAGGTTGGAGCCGAGGGCGTTGCCGAGAGCAAGTTCGGGCTGATCCCTGAAGGCGGCGACGACCGAGACAAAGAGCTCGGGCAAAGAGGTGCCGAAACCGATGAAGAGGGCTCCGACGATGGCCGGCGACCAGCCGAGGCCGCGGGCGATGGCGGCGGAGCTGTCGACCAGGATATTGGCCGCCAGCGCCAACAGCACGAAGCCGCCGGCGAGGGAGGCCAGTACGCCCCAGAAGTTCAAGGGGAGCACCCCGTCACAGGCGCTGCAAATGCTGGGCGAAGCGCTCGGCATCGACGTAGCCGACAACGCGCATGGCTCCGATCTCCTGGCCGGCACCGTCAAAAAACATCAGGGCCGGAGGCCCAAAGAGCGAGTAGCGCCGCAGGAATTGCTGGTCGCTGCGGCTGTTGGCGGTGACGTCGAGTTCGATCAGGGCCCTGTCGGCCAGCAGTCGCTGGACTTCGGGGTCGCGAAAGGTGAAGGCCTTGAGCTCTTCGCAGCTGATGCACCAATCGGCCGTAACCATGACCAGGGCGCCCCGGGGGCGCGTCTGGAGGGCACGGTCGAGCTCGGCGACAAAGTTGGCGGCTCCCTTGAGCGGCTGAAAAGCGAGGGCTCGGCCGCTGGTGTTGGTCGGGGAGGCGCCGCCGGAGGACTCGAGATGCGCCAGGGGGGCGAAGAAATCCCGGCCACCGGAGGCGACGCCGACAAGCAGCAGGGCGCCCCAGAGCAGCAGCGTCAGGCCGGCGGCGCGGCCCCAACTGGCGCCTGCGCCCGGGAACCGCTGGGAAAAGAGAGCGAGGCCGCTGACCATCAGCAGGAAGGCGGCCACGGCCATGATGACGGCCAGCGGCAGCAGCGGGACCAGCACCCACAGGGACAGGGCGAGCAACAGCATGCCGAGGATGGCGTTGCTGCGGGCGCGCCAGCGGTCGGTCCGCGGCAGCAGTCGGCCGACACCGAGACCAAAGGCCAACAGCGGCAGACCCATGCCGAGGCCGAGCGCGAAAAGGGCGGCGCCGCCGAGCCAGGGATCGCCGCTGCGGGCGATAAACAGCAGGGCGCCGATCAGGGGCGGCGTGACGCATGGGCTCACCACCAGAGCGCCGATGGCGCCGAGGCCGGCCGAGGACAGAAGACTGCCGGAGCTGTTGCCGGATACAGGTTGCAGCACCGGTAAGCGCAACTCAAAGAGGCCGAAGGACGACAGGGCCATGGCGACGAGGAGCAGGGCCATGAGAATCAGCACCCAGGGCTGAAGGATGTATGCCTGCAGGGAGGCGCCGATGAGGCCCGCGGCAACGCCGGCGAGGCTGTAGGTCGAAGCCATGGCCAGCACATAGGCGCAGACGCGGGCAAAGGAGTGGCCGGAGAAACCCTTTTTCGGCTGCTGATCACCCTGGCTGCCGCTTCCGCCTCTGTCGGCGGCGACGCGGTAGACCAGCGGAATCATGGGGAGCACACAGGGAGTAAAGGCCAGCAACAGGCCGAAGCCGATGAAAGCCGGCAGCACCAGCCACAGAGAGGCGGCGGCGAGGAAGTGGGCGATGCGCTCCTGCTCCGACAGCTGGCCCCTGAGGCCCGGCCCCCCTGCCGGCCCCGGCTGCCCAACCCCGCCTGTTCGGGCTGCCGGCGCCGGGCCGCCGGCGCTGAGGTTGAGGCTCGCCGCTGTCAGATAGACCGGGATTTCAGTTGTCTGCGGTGGATAGCAGACGCCGAGGGGCTCCTCGCAACCCTGATAGCGAACCCTCAGCAATAGATCGCGCGAGGCCGCCGCGACAACCGCCACCCGCAGCAGGGCCTCGCGGTAATAGACCTCGACCGAACCGAAGAAGGGATCACGCTTTTCGACGCCCTCGGGGAAACTGATCGCGGCGAACTCGGCACCGGCGGCCTCGACTCCGAACTTGTGGCGGTAGAGGTAGTAGCCTTCGGCGATCTGCCAGTGAAGGTCGAGGGCGGCCGAGCCGTCTTCGGCTGGCCGGGCGCTGAGGACAAAAGCTTTTTCGGCCGGCAGCAGCCCGGTGTCGCCCAGCTGCAACTGGGCCCGGGCCGGAGAGGCCGCAGACAGCAGGAGAGCGGCCAGCAACAGGGCGAGAGAGGCGATCTGGAGCGCCGTCCATTCACTGATCCTGCGGCGGACGGGAGCCACTGGCCTCGGAACCTTCGGGCCCCGAACCTCGACCGGGGCATGTTCAGGGGTCTGTTCAGCAAAGCCGTGAACTGGCTTCAGGAGGGCGGAAAAAAAGTGCATTGCAGTTGCAATTATAGCGGCTGGGACCCGACAGGCCGGGGACATCAGAGGCGGCAGCAAAAATGCCCCGGAGGGCGGCAGGCACTGCCGCCTCCCGTGAGACAGCGACGACTGGTGCGGATGCGGGCTTCAGGCAGACGGCGGCAAATTTAACTGCGGAGAGCCAGAAACTGCTGAACCACAGGGAAGGCCCGCTCCATGCCGCTGCCGAGTACCTGCCTCATGTCGTTGTGGTTCAGGGGTCCGTCGCCGAGGCCGGCACCGCGGTTGGCTACCACTGCCAGACAGACGTAGGACAGTGCCCGCTCACGGGCAAGAGCGGCCTCCGGCATGCCCGTCATGCCGATAATGGCGCCGCCGTCCCCGGCAATCCGCCGCACCTCGGCGGCACTCTCCAGCCGCGGCCCCTGAGTGGCGGCGTAGGCGCCGCCGTCAACCACAGCCTGCCTGATGGTGGCGGCGGCCTGTAGCAGCGTCGCCCTGAGGCCGGCATCGTAAGGGTGGGTGAAATCGATGAAGGCCTCCCCGCCGCCGATGTTGTCAAAGAAGCTGTTGTCGCGCCCTCCGGTGTAATCGATGATCTGATCGGGCACGACCAGGGCGCCGGGAACTGCCCGGTCGTCGATACCGCCGACCGAACAGAGGGAGAGGATGGCGTCGCAACCGGCATCGGCCAAGGCCTGGATGTTGGCGCGATAGTTGATGCGGTGGGGCAGTATCTGATAGTCCGGGCCGTGGCGGAAGAGCAGCAGGCTGTCGCTGTCGATCCCCTCGAAACGGCCGCACACCACTTCGCTGGAGGGCTCGCCGTAGGGCGTGGAGTGGGCCCGGCAACTGAGGACAGCAAAGTCGGGCGGTAGCCGGGCGCCGCTGCCGAGAATCAGGGCCACTCTCTGTTTCATGTCTCTGCCGCTCAGGAAAGCTCCCGCAATCGCCGGGCCTCGTCAAAATAGGCGGCATCAGCCTGCTTCTCGACTTCCCCGGCCCGCCGCACCGGCAAGTCCTGCCCCAGCTTCCCCAACCCCTGCACCCACCGACCCCTGGATGCGGAACTGCCGGCGGCGATATCCATGCCCTGCTGTCTGCGCGTCATGGCAAGATAGACCCGGGCCAGCAACCAAGCGTCGACGAGGGCGCTGTGCCGCTCCTCGCGGCCGCTTCTGTCGATGTTGTATCGCTCACAGAGGGCGTCGAGCGAGTTCCGCATCCCCGCATGCCGGGAGCGCGCCATATCCAGGGTGTCGACGATATGACCGCACAGCTCGGCCAGCGGCGACTTGCCGATGCGCCCGAGTTCGCCGTCGAGAAAGCCGGCGTCGAACTCGGCGTTGTGAATCAGGAGAGTCGAGCCGGAGATAAAATCGCTGAAATCGTCAAAGCGATCGGCAAATTCCGGCTGGTCGGCGAGGAATTCCCGACTCAGGCCGTGGACGCGGTAGGCCCCCGGCTCAATGTCGCAGTTCGGGTTGAAATAAGAGTGGAACTCCCGGCTGCTGGGGGAGCGACCGACGATTTCGACGCAGCCGATCTCGATGACCCTGTGACCCTCGGCCATGGCGAAGCCGCTGGTCTCGGTGTCGAGACAGACATATCTGTCGCCTGGTCGGGAGGGCATGGGGGAAGAAGTTGAGGACTAGGCGCCGGGGGCCTTGTCTCTGCCAACCCCTCTGCCGTCTCCGTCATCATCATTGTCGCCGCCGCGTCCCCGATCAGGGAGGCGGGCGATGAGGCTCGAAGAGTCCCAGCGACCGCCGCCCAGGGCCTGAACCTCGGCGTAAAATTGATCGACGAGAGCCGTCACCGGCAGAGAGGAGCCGTTGCGCCCAGCCTCTTCCAGCGCCAGGCCGAGATCTTTACGCATGAGATCGACGGCAAAACCGAAATCGAATTCGCCCTCGACCATGCTCGTCCAGCGGTTGCTGAGCTGCCAGGAACCGGCGGCCCCGGTGGCGATCACGCTCATGGCGGCCTCGATGTCGAGGCCGCTGCTGCGGGCAAATTGAAGGGCCTCAGCCAGGCCCTGAATCACTCCGGCAATGCAAATCTGATTGACCATCTTCGCCCGCTGGCCGCTGCCTGTCCCGCCGATGCGGACAACAGTTCGTCCATAGCATTGAAGCAGTGGCTGCAGCCGCTCACAGCAGTCTTTGTCGCCGCCGAGCATGATGGCAAGCCGCGCCTCTTCGGCGCCGGCCTGACCGCCGGATATGGGAGCATCGACATAGTCCAGCCCGCGTTCGGCGGCGGCGGCGGCGAGTTCGGTCGAGATGCGGGCGCTGACCGTGCTGTGATCGATGAAAACGGAGCCCTTCTTCATGGCGGCAAAGGCGCCCTCGGGGCCGGTGGCAACAGCTCTGAGGGCGGCGTCATCGGCGACGCAACAGCAGACAAAATCGGCCCCGTGCACGGCTTCGGCCGGCGTGGCCGCCCAGCTGCCGCCGTACTGGCCGACCCAAGCTTCGGCCCTGGCGCCGGTGCGGTTGTAGACTCGCACAGCCCAGCCGGCGCTCGCCAGATGTCCAGCCATGGGGGGGCCCATGACGCCGAGGCCGAGGAAAGCGACCGAACTCATCGGGTCAGGCTCCTCAGGCGGGCCTTGGGGCCTGGGGTGTGGCGGGGCAAGGGGACAGGGGCGGCGGGTGGGAGGCTGTGGAAGCGGGCGATGGCGTCCCCTAGGGGATTCGAACCCCTGTTGCCGCCTTGAAAGGGCGATGTCCTGGACCGACTAGACGAAGGGGACGCACGGGATCGGCAGTCAGGCCTTAATGATAACGCCAGCGCCGTTTCCCGACCTTGGGGAAGGAGTGCAGCAGGCGGGGAAAATTGGCGGTTCTGCAAACTTTTTGCCGCCGGTTCCGCGGTCAGGGCAGTGAAAAGAATCAGCATTGAGTGCCCGCTCTTTTTCTTCTTTTTCGCCGTTTTCGACAACCTTTGTGCTATATTCTTTACAGTCTTTACGAAAATGTATCATCTTTCCCGGCTGGTGTTCCGATAGCCGTTTATTCTAGGAAGGGAACATCGGCTTCACCGTTGCTTGCTGCGCCACCTACAGCACCCTTTAAAATTATTCATGCCCATGTTTTTAACAATACCCTCGCAGCAACCGGCGATCGCCCTCTAGGACAGGGCAGTTCAGGAGCCATGCTTCAGCGCACTCTTCACAATTCGATCAAAGCCTCGGGAGCGGGTCTGCACACAGGGAGAAAGGTCACCATCTGCCTGCGGCCGGCGGAACCTGACACGGGCATCGTCTTTCAATGCACGGACCAACCGGGGGCTGAGCCCATGCGCGCCCTCAGCGACGCCGTCAGCGACACCAACCTCGCCACCACCATAGGCCCTCCCGGCCAGTCGGTGGCGACAATTGAGCATCTCATGGCAACCTTCTACGCCTTTGGCGTCGACAACTGCCTCGTCGAAGTCACCGGCAATGAGGTGCCGATCATGGACGGCAGCGCCGGACCTTTTGTCTTTCTCCTTAAAAGCACCGGCATCGTCGAGCAGTCGGTGCCCAAGAAGTTCATCCGCATTCGCAGGAAAGTGCGGGTTCAGGACGGCGAGAAATGGGCCGAACTGCGACCCGAACAGGGCTTTTCCCTCGACTATCAAATCGATTTCAACCACCCGGTAATCCAAGCCAGCACCAGTAGATATCACTTCGATTTTTCCTCCCTGGCCTTCATCAAGGAGATCAGCCGCTCCCGCACCTTCGGCTTCCTCGACGACATCGAGACCATGAGAGGAAAGGGGCGGGCCCTCGGCGGCAGCATCGACAACGCCATCGTCCTTGATCCCTACCGCCTGCTGAACCCTCACGGCCTCAGGGACCGCGACGAGTTCGTCAAGCACAAGATTCTCGACGCCATCGGCGATCTCTATCTCATCGGCCATCCCCTGATCGGCCACTACTCCGGCTACAAGTCGGGGCACAGTCTCAACCACAAGCTGTTACAGAAACTGCTGCAGAAAGAAAAAGCCTGGGAATACGTGGTCTTCGAGGAGAAGACGGGCGCCAGGGAAATCCAGTTCTTTCCGATCGACGGCATTCCCGTCTACTAGGCAACCATCTGGTTGCGATTCCATACCGGAGGTCGCGGAGCGGATTCTTCCCTCAGAGGCAAACGGCTCCGGCAATCGAGCCGGCAATACCCCTGCAGGAAGAAAGGGCTGGGGAATACGTGGTCTTCGAGGAGAAGGCGGGCGCCGGGGAAATCCAGTTCTTTCCGATCGACGGCATTCCCGTCTACCAAGCAACCATCTGGTTGCGATTCCATACCGGAGGTCGCGGAGCGGATTCTTCCCTCAGAGGCAAACGGCTCCGCCAATCGAGCCGGCAATACCCCTGCAGGAAGAAAGGGCTGGGGAATACGTGGTCTTCGAGGAGAAGGCGGGCGCCGGGGAAATCCAGTTCTTTCCGATCGACGGCATTCCCGTCTACCAGGCAACCATCTGGTTGCGATTCCATACCGGAGATCGCGGAGCGGATTCTTCCCTCAGAGGCAAACGGCTCCGCCAATCGAGCCGGCAATACCCCTGCAGGAAGAAAGGGCTGGGGAATACGTGGTCTTCGAGGAGAAGGCGGGCGCCGGGGAAATCCAGTTCTTTCCGATCGACGGCATTCCCGTCTACCAGGCAACCATCTGGTTGCGATTCCATACCGGAGATCGCGGAGCGGATTCTTCCCTCAGAGGCAAACGGCTCCGCCAATCGAGCCGGCAATACCCCTGCAGGAAGAAAGGGCTGGGGAATACGTGGTCTTCGAGGAGAAGGCGGGCGCCGGGGAAATCCAGTTCTTTCCGATCGACGGCATTCCCGTCTACCAGGCAACCATCTGGTTGCGATTCCATACCGGAGATCGCGGAGCGGATTCTGCCCTCAGAGGCAAACGGCTCCGCCAATCGAGCCGGCAATACCCCTGCAGGAAGAAAGGGCTGGGGAATACGTGGTCTTCGAGGAGAAGGCGGGCGCCGGGGAAATCCAGTTCTTTCCGATCGACGGCATTCCCGTCTACCAGGCAACCATCTGGTTGCGATTCCATACCGGAGATCGCGGAGCGGATTCTTCCCTCAGAGGCAAACGGCTCCGCCAATCGAGCCGGCAATACCCCTGCAGGAAGAAAGGGCTGGGGAATACGTGGTCTTCGAGGAGAAGGCGGGCGCCGGGGAAATCCAGTTCTTTCCGATCGACGGCATTCCCGTCTACCAGGCAACCATCTGGTTGCGATTCCATACCGGAGATCGCGGAGCGGATTCTGCCCTCAGAGGCAAACGGCTCCGCCAATCGAGCTGGCAATACCCCCTGTGAAGTGTCTGCGCAGTCAGTCGGCGGCGCCGGTTGGCGCCCGTTATTTTTTTGCCGGCGGATTTCTGTCGGGCGCGGCTGAGTCGTCGCTCTCGTCATCGACCAGGGTGACGGCATGGGCAAAAGACTGAGCCAGGGTGCCGTTGTCGGAAAATTCGATGTCGCCTCCCAGGGGCAGGCCGACGGCCAGACGCCGCACGCTCAGGCCGCGTTCACGCGCCAGTTCGCTGACGAGCAGGGCCGTGGCCTCGCTCTCGGCGCTGGGGCTCAGGGCCAGCATCAATCGACTGCCGGTGCCGCCGTCGAGAAGCTCGGCCAGCTTCGGCAGGCCGATGTCTTCGGGGCTGCGGTTGTCGATCGGCGACACCAGACCGCGCAGGACAAAATAGCGGCCGCGCCAGAAGCCGGCCCGCTCGATGGCAATGAGATCGGCCGGCTTGGCCAGCACACAGAGCTGGTCGCCATCGCGATTGGGATCAAGGCAGACCGAGCAGCGTTCGCACTCGCTGAAATTGCCGCACAGATCGCAGAAGCCGATCTCTTTCATGGCCCGCTGCAGGAGTTCGCCGAGGTGCTCGCCATCGGCCCGGCGGCGGGTCAGCAGATGGAGGGCGATGCGCTGGGCGGAACTGGGTCCGAGCCCCGGCAGGCGGCGCAGACTTTCCTGCAGCTCGCTGAGCAGATTCGACTCGGAAGGAGCTCTCCGAGCCTCAGGCGGCAGAGTCAAGTCGGGCCGCCCTCAGTTGAGGCGCACTCAACCGCACTTTGAATCGCCGCAGTTGAGGCAGGTCAGGCAGTTGTCGAGCATGACCCTGGCCTTGCGCTGGCACTGATCGCACAGGCGGGCGTGGGCCGGGAAGGCCGAATCGGCATCCTGGGCCGCTTCTTCCGGACGGGGAGCCGGGCTTTTGCCGGCGCGCTTCTCGGCCTGATCGAGCAGGCCGATGTCATGCAGGTGCATGGCGAGGATGTCGCCGATCTCGGCGACGATGGAGTCCTGATACTGGCGGCTGCGCCTGCTCCAGTAGCCACCCTTGGGATCGAATACCGAGCGCAGCTCCTCGACCATGAAGGTCACATCGCCGCCTTTGCGGAAGACGGCCGACATGATGCGCGTCAGGGCGACAATCCACTGAAAATGCCTCATGTCCTTGGAGTTGATGAAAATCTCGAAGGGCCGCCGCAACTCGTTGGCCGTGCCCTCATTGAGCACCACATCGTTGATGGTGATGTACATGGCGTGGCTCGAGACATCGTCGGGAGTTTTCAGCTTCCAGGTCGTGCCGCGCAGAGTCTCGGGGCGATCGAGCCCCTCGTGCATCTCTTCCTGGTCCTCCCGCGCCGATGCCGCAGCAATCTCATCGCGCATGAGGGCGAGGTCATGATCGGACGCAGCCGACGCCTCGGCTTCGCTCGCCGGCATGACGCGCCAAGAGGCGATCTTCCGTTCGATGCGGATACTCACCCGGGTCAGCCCCGCCAGCCCGGTCCAGGGAAAGATCGACTAGAAGCGGCCATAGTAGCCCTCCTTCAGGGCGTCGAACAGATTGGCCGCCGAGTGTTTCTCGCCGTCGTACTCGATCTCGTCCGAACCGCGGGCGCAGACCCTGGTGCCGTCTTCGAGGGTGAACTCATAGATGGTCTTGAGCAGATCGTCCTCCTTGACCAGCACACCCTGGAAGACCTCGGGGTTGGGCCTGAAGGTGGTGCAGCCCTTGAGCCCCTCTTCGCAGGCGAGCAGGTAGACCTGCTTGAACTCTTCGTAGGAGGCGTCGACGGGAAAATTGACCGTCTTGGAAATCGAAGAGTCAACCCATCTCTGGGCCGCTGCCTGCACCCGCACATGCTGAATCGGCGTGACGTCGTCGGCGATGACAAAGTCCGGCGGCAGATCGTCGACCGCGTCCAGGCGGCCGCCGTTAAGATGGCGGAAGACCAGGGACTCGTAAGACAGCACCTGGGTCCTGCGCTTGCTCTTCCTGCCCTGCTCGATGACATTGCGCACATAGGAGTGGGAAAAACTCGGCTCGATACCATTGCTGACGTTGTTGCCGAGAGACAGCGAGATGGTGCCGGTCGGCGCGATCGAGCTGTGATGGGTGTAGCGCGCACCGGAGGCGGCCAGCTGCTCGACCAGTTCCGGCTCGCTCTCGGCGAGGAAGTTCATGTAGCGGCTGTAGCGCGCGTGCAACTCGCGCCCTTTGAGCACATCGCCCACCTTGTAGCCGTCGCCCCTGAGACTGGAGTTCTTCAGCAGCATGGCTTCGGTGATGACAAAGTCCTCGTCCATGATCGGCGCCGACCCCTTCTCCTTTGCCAGTTCCAACGCCTGGCGCCAACCGGTTACAGCGAGTTCGCGGCTGACCTGTTCCGTGAATTCAAAGGATTCCTCAGAGCCGTAGCGGATGCCGAGCAGGGCCAGGGTCGAGCCCAGGCCGAGAAAACCCATGCCGTGGCGGCGCTTGCGCGCCAGTTCGCTGCGCTGTTCCTCGAGCGGCAGGCCGCTGACCTCGACGACATTGTCGAGCATGCGCGAGAACACCGCCACCACTTTGCGGTAGCGCTCCCAGTCGAACCAGACATCGGGCGCAAGCGGGTTTTCGACGAACCTGGTCAGGTTGACCGAGCCCAGCAGGCAGGCGCCGTAGGGCGGCAGCGGCTGCTCGCCACAGGGGTTGGTGGCGCGGATGTCCTCGCAGAACCAATTGTTGTTCATCTCGTTGACGCGGTCGATGAGGATAAAGCCGGGCTCGGAAAATTCAAAGCTCGACTGCATGATCGTCTCCCACAGATCGGTGGCGCGGACAGTGCGGTAGATCTTGCAGGCCGTGAGGCCGCCGCGCTTGAAGTAGCTCTCGTCGTCGGTTCCGGGCCAGCGGCTCCAACAGACCTTGGCGGGATCGGCAAAGTCAGCGGAATCTTCGGCCGCCTCGCCGCGGCGCAGCGGGAAAATCAGGTGCCAGTCGGCATCCGCACGGACGGCGCTGATGAAGTCGGCCGTGATCAGCAGGGACAGATTGAATTGACGCAGGCGTCCGTCCTCGCGCTTGGCGCGGATGAAGTCAAAGACATCCGGGTGGCGTACGTCCAGGACCCCCATCTGGGCGCCGCGACGGCCGCCGGCTGAAGAGATGGTGAAGCACATCCTGTCGTAGATGTCCATGAACGACAGGGGGCCAGAGGTGTAAGAGCCGGAGCCACGGACATAGGCGCCTCTGGGGCGCAGGGTCGAAAAATCGTAGCCGATGCCGCAGCCGGCCTTGAGCGTCATGCCGGCCTCGTGCACCTTGCCAAGGATTTCGTTCATGCTGTCGTCGATCGTCGCCGACACAGTGCAGTTGATGGTTGAGGTCGCCGGCTTGTGCTCAAGGGAACCGACGTTGGAGAGAATGCGGCCGGCCGGCAGGGCCCCGTTGTCGAGGGCCCATTTGAACTGCCTGCGCCAATGGGCGCGCTTTTTCGGCTTCTCGACCCCGGCCAAGGTGGAGGCGACCCGCATGCGCATGTCTTCGATGTCTTTGTCGACCGGCTCTCCGTCTTTGGTTCTCAGTTGGTACTTGCTCTGCCACATCTCGTACGAGGATTCCTGCAACGGCAGGCTGTCGAGGGCTGGAGCCGGAGTCGATGCCCCGGGCGCGGGCCTGGGGGAACCCTGCACCGACATGGAGGGCACGGGCGCCGGAGACGCCTTTGACCGCGTCCCGGCAGATGTCTTGCGAGCGTTCTTGGCAGGCGATCGAACCGGGGCGGGTTCAAGCTGAACGAGACTGAGATGTCCTTGGTTCATCGTGCGTCTCGATTATAGTATGCGCTTGAAGTTGACCCTGAGAAAACGAAACAGACAAAAAGCTAAACTCATCTTCACCTCAATTTCGCCTTTATTCTGGGGGGCTTTTGCACAAAAAACAGGCAAAACGCGACCCTGAAAGGAACACCTTTAAGAGTCAACTCCATCAAATACCTCCGTAGAAATGATTGAATCTCAAATTCGCTGTTATTTTGGGGGGCTTTTGCGCAAAAAATGGGCATAACGCAACCCCAAAAAGAACACCTTTAGAGTTGACTCCATGTTAGCACCATTAGACGGGAAAAGTGTGAATTTTTTCCAGTTACAGGGCCCTTGACACTCTCTGCTCCAACGGCACCAAGGCAGCTGAAAAAAGGACTTCGAGGACTTACCCACAGGATAGGGAAGATTCGTTCAAAATCTGGGGGTGCCGCCATAAAATGTCGAGCATCGGACACTCGAGGCCCCAGTCGGTATAATTGAACAAGAGGCGGCGGAGCCCTGCTTTTCGGGCGGCCAGAACCCCTGCACCGCCGCCGCGGCAGCAAAAACGCGCCTCCCGCCTCATCCCCAGCAATCCATTAATCCATGACCGATCAAATCTACAAATCTCTCGTTGAAGGCGCCGAACTGACCGACGCTCAGGTCGAGAAAACGCTGGCACTCATCGGCGGTCAGGGGATAGATGGGGGCGATCTTTACTTTCAGCAGAGCGAGAGCGAGGCCTGGTCGCTCGAAGAGGAGCGCGTCGACGAAGGCGCCCGCTCCTTTGTCCGCGGTGTGGGCGTGAGAGCCTGGAGCGGCGAGAAAACCGGCTTTGCCTACTCCCAGCAACTGGCCAGCGGCCCCCTGCTGGAGGCGGCCCAGGCGGCCCGCGCCATCGCCAGGGGCACGGCCTCCGATTCAGTGTGCATCGAAGCCCGGTCGCCGCTTCCGCGGCTCTACGGCGATGTAAATCCAATGCTTGAGTTGACGCCGACAGAAAAGGCCGACCTCTTGAAGCACGCCGACAGGACTGCCCGCGCCTTCGACCCGCGCATCCAGAGAGTGGCGGCTTCGCTGTCGTGCTCGCGCAACACCGTCGCCATTATCCAGAGTTCGGGCCAGTTGGCCACCGATATCCGCCCGCTGGTGTCGTTCTCGATCGACGTCGTCGCCGTTGACGGCAAAAGGCGTGAGTACGGGCGCAGCGGCTTCGGCGGCCGCCGCGGACTGAAGGGAGAAGTCTCCTTTGAGGCGGTTGCCGAAGCCGCCGAAGAGGCGGCCCGTCTCGCACTCAACCGCCTGGCGGCGGCGCCGCCGCCGGCCGGAGACATGACGGTCGTGCTCGGCCCCGGCTGGCCCGGAATTCTGCTGCACGAAGCCGTCGGCCACGGTCTGGAGTCAGATTTCAACCGCAAGGGCGTCTCCGCCTTCAGCAACCGTCTCGGCGAGCGGGTCGCGGCCCCGGGCTGCACCCTCGTCGACGACGGCACCCTCGTGGGCCGCCGCGGTTCCTTGACCGTCGATGACGAAGGCACCGCCAGCCAGCAGACTGTCCTCATCGAAGACGGCTACCTGCGCGGCTACATGCAGGACCGCTTCAACGCCAGTCTGACCGGAGCCGCCCTGACCGGCAACGGCCGCCGCGAATCCTACGCCCATACGCCCATGCCGCGCATGACCAATACCTATATGCTGGCCGGTGCGCAGGATCCGGGCGAGATCGTCGAATCAGTCAAATACGGCCTCTACGCCACTCATTTCAATGGCGGCCAGGTAGACATTGTCTCGGGGAAGTTCGTATTTTCCATGTCGGAGTGCCGTCTGATCGAGAATGGCCGCCTGACCCGGCCGCTGCGCGGCGCCACCCTGATCGGCAACGGCCCGGAGGCGCTGAAGCGGGTCTCCATGATCGGCAGCGACCTCGAACTCGACAGGGGCGTCGGCACCTGTGGCAAGGACGGTCAGTCGGTGCCTGTCGGCGTCGGCCAGCCGACCCTGAAGCTCGAGGGCATCACCGTCGGCGGCGAGGTCGACTGAAATCCCGTGAACTCCGCTCCGGCAATCGCACCGAGGACGGAACTGGCCGCCGCCGGGGAGAACGCCCAGGCTCTGCTCGGGGAGATCTCCGAGGCCGCCCTGGCAACTGCGAGGCGGCTCGGAGCGACCCAGGCAGAGTGCGATGCCTCGGTGTCCTCCGGCCTGTCGGTGCAGACCCGCCTCGCCGAAATCGAGTCGGTGCAACGCCATCGCTCTCAGGGCATCGAAGTCAGCGTCTACATCGATCACTGCAAGGGCTCGGCCAGTACCAGCGAGCTGAGCCTGGAGGCCGCCAGGCGGACGGCTGAGGATGCCTTTGCCATCGCCCGCGAGACGGCGGGTGATCCCTGTGCCGGCCTCGCCGATACCGAGACGCTGGCGCGCGAGTTTCCCGATCTCTCGCTGCTGCATCCGTGGCCGCTGGACGCCGAGGCCGCCGCCGACATCGCCCGCGCCATTGAGACCGCGGGCCTGGCAGTCGACGAGCGCATCGACAACTCTGAAGGGGCCGAGGTGTCGAGCCATCGCAGCCAGTCTCTTTACAGCACCAGCCACGGCTTCAGCGGTTTCAAGGAGTCAACGGCCCACTCGCTTTCCTGCGTACTCGTGGCGAGCGAAGACGGTAACCGGGAGCGCGACTGCTGGTTCAGTTGCTCGCGTCGGCCGGACCTGCTCGAGGACCCCCGCGAGATCGGCGACAAGGCCGCGCGCCGGGTGTTGCGCCGCCTGCGTCCGCGACGGCCCGGAAGCGGCCGCCTGCCGGTTCTCTTCGCACCCGAGACCGCCAAGGGACTCATCGGCCACCTCCTGTCCGCCGCCAGAGGCGGCGCACTCTACAGAGGCACCAGCTTTCTCGTCGATCGCCTGGGAGAAGCCGTGACCGCCCCCGGTATCCGCATCCGCGAGGAACCGCTGCGGCCCGGGGGCTGGGGCAGCTCGGCCTGGGACTACGAGGGCGTGGCCCGCCGCAATCGCACCCTGGTCGAGGATGGCCGCCTGGAAAGCTACATACTGTCGAGCTTCAGCGCCCGCAAACTCGGCATGACCACCACCGGCAACAGCGGCGGCGTGCGCAACATCGTCGTCGAGCCGACGACGACGGAGCGCGACCTCGCGAGGACGGTCGACAAAGGCATTGTCGTCACCGAGCTCATGGGCCAGGGAGTCGACCTCACCACCGGCCACTACTCGCGCGGGGCCGCCGGCTTCTGGATCGAGGGGGGGGAGGTGCGGCATGCGCTCAATGAATTCACCATCGCCGGCAATCTCAAGGACATGTACAAAGCCATCGTCGCCATCGGAGCCGACAGCGACAGGCGCGGCAACATGCACTGCGGCTCGCTTCTGATCGAACGCATGTCCATCGGCGGGACCTGAATTTCATGGCTTTTCCACAGCGGCTTTCGACATCCATCCGACACTGGGCCTCGCTGGCCGCTCTCGCCCTGCTGCTGACACTGGCGGATTTTCAGGCCCAGGCGGTCTTTGTCGAGGATCTCTACCGCGCCGAGGTCGCCGTTCCCGACCGCAGCCGGGCCGAGCGCGAAAGGGCCTTCGCCCTGGCCCTGCAACAGGTGTTCATCCGCCTCGGGGGCAATGACCTGGTGTTGAGGGAGCCGAGAATCAGGCGCATCATCGCCAACGCCAGGACCCGGGTGCGCACGTACCGCTACCGCCAGCCGACAGAGGAGGAAGCCAAAGGCGGCCACTGGTTGTCGGTGGAGTTTTTCGGCAAGCAGTTGACGGATCTCTTCACCGAGCTCGGCCTGCCCCTCTGGGGTCAGGAGCGCGCCGAAACCCTGCTGTGGTTGACCGTTGTCGATGAAAACGGCACGCGCCAGATACGCGTCGGCGACAGCGGCCCCATTGTCGACCTGCTGCTGCAGCAGAGCAGGGAAAAGGGCACGCCCCTGCTGTTCCCGCTCCTCGATATCGACGACATCGCCGCTCTGAGGGTGCTCTCCGGTTTCGAGGGCGGCGTTCATGCCGACATCGCCCCCTTCATCCGCGCCTCCCAGAGATACGAGGCCCCCGCCGTCCTTGTCGGCGCCCTGCGCAAGGTCGGCGGAGGCCAAGATTCGTGGGAGGCCGAGTGGGCCCTGCTGCTCGGCGGCGACGTCATCCGCCGCTGGGTCAGCGACCGCCTGCCGCTCGAGGACCTGCTGTCGGTCTCCTGGCGGCAGATCTCGCGCCTGCTGGTGCGCCGTTTTGCCTTCAGGGGCAAAGCCGAAGAGGGCTCGGTGGAACTGCAGGTCGACGGCGTTGCATCGATCGAGGATTTCAAGGCTGTGCTGGATCGTCTCGACAGCCTGTTGATCGTCATGAAAGTCCTGCCCCAAGAAGTCCACGCCGAGCATGCCCTGTTTCAGGTCACACTCAAGGACGATGTGCTGTCGTTTCACCGCGCCCTCGAAATCGAGGCTCCCGAACTTGTCTGGCCGGCCGGCCAGGCCGACCCCGCCACCGACGCCGCTTCACTGCGCTACCGCTATTACGGCCCCGACAACTCGGGCAACCGAACCGGCCAGCGGAGACAATGAGCGAGAGCGGCCCGCCGAAGCTCCGCCGCGGCCAGCAACCCCTGCCACTCGGCCTGCACCCGCGCTCCACCTTTGCCACCTTCGTCGGCGCCGACAGCCGCCTCATCGGCCGGCTGCTGAAAGGGCTCGCCGAGGGCCGAACAGCGGGCGGAACCCTGCCCCAGGCGCTCCTCTGGGGGCCGCCGCAGTGCGGCAAGACCCACCTGTTGCAGGCCTCGTGCCGCCACGCCGCCGGGCTCGGCCGCCCTGCATCCTTTGTCAACGCCGGCGACAGCTGCCTGGTCAGGGCCATCGCCGCCAGCGAATACCCCCCTGAATTTCTCGCCATCGATGCCATGGACCTCGCCGACGGCAACAGCAAAAAGGCCCTGTTCTCCATTCTGGAGCAGCGCCGCCGCCTCGGTCTGGCCACTCTGGTCGCCGCCCGCTCGGCGCCGGCGCATCTCCATCTGGGGCGCGAAGACTTGCGCACCCGCCTCGGCTGGGGCGCGGTCGTGCGGGTCAACCCGCCCGACGAACCCGAGCTCCGCCGCCTGCTTGCGGCGAGGGCCCAGGATTACGGCCTGGTGCTCGACGACCAGGTGCTCGATTACTTGACGGCACGCATCGACCGCGCCCCCGGGACCGCTCTGGCCTATATAGAATCCCTGTCGCGCCTGGCCCTCGCCCAAAAGCGAACCCTGACCGTGCCCTTTATCCGCCAATCGACCCCCCTGCTCAGCGAGAGCGCATGAAACGCAGAAAAAACAACTATTGGCTTCTTAAGTCGGAGCCCTCGACCTACGGCATCGACCACCTGGAGGCACAGGAGAATCAAACCGACTACTGGGACGGGGTGCGCAACTACCAGGCGCGCAATATGATCCGCGACCAGATGCAGCCCGGAGACCAGGCCTTCTTCTACCACTCGGCCTGCGAGACGCCGGGCATCGTCGGTCTTGTCGAGATCGCCTCGGCAGGCTACCCCGACCTCACGGCCCTCGATCGCAAGAGCCAGTATTTCGATTCCAGGGCGACCGGGGACAACCCGCGCTGGTACCGCATGGACATCAAACTGCTGCGGCGCAGCCGGCGCCTGATCAGCCTCGGCGAGTTGCGCCGGCAGCCGGAGCTCGACGGCTGGGCCCTGGTGCGGAGGGGCAACCGCCTGTCGGTCATGCCGGTGTCGCCCGAGCACTGGGACTTTGTCCTCCAGCTGGAGAAAACCGGGCCCGCCGCCGCGCCCTGACCATGACAGCCGTCCAGCCGTCAGCGCCGAACAGGCGGCTCGCCGTCGTCATGGACGACATCGCCGCCATCAAGCCGGCCAAGGACAGTACTCTCGCCCTGATGCTCTGCGCCCAGGAGCGCGGCTGGGAGCTGTTCTGCGCAGCCAAGGAGGATCTCGACATCGAAAATGGCCGCGCCCACATGCGCGCCCGTCCAGTGAAGGTGCGCGATCAGACAGAGGACTGGTACAGCTGCGGCAAGCCCCTGCGCCAGCCCATGGCGGATTTCGCGGCCGCGCTCATGCGCTCGGATCCACCCTTCGACAGCGGCTACCTCTACGCCACCCATATCCTGCAGCGGGCCGAAGAGGAGGGCACGCTGGTGCTGAACCGCCCCCGGGCGCTGCGCGATCACAACGAAAAGATCGCCGCCACCGAATTTCCCGGGCTCTGCCCCGAGACCCTGG
Organism: Candidatus Porifericomitales bacterium; assembly: GCA_965237735.1. Lineage (GTDB taxonomy): Bacteria > Pseudomonadota > Gammaproteobacteria > CBDEFV01 > CBDEFV01 > CBDEFV01. The sequence continues at coordinate 48,598 of CBDEFV010000004.1, forward strand.
TCAGCAGCAACATCGTGCAGGTGCTTGAGTTCGCCCGGGGACTCGGCGAAGTGGTGTTGAAACCGCTCGACGCCATGGGCGGATTTTCGATTTTTCGCCTCAGCGCCGGAGACCCCAACCTCAAAGTGGCAGCCGAGGTCATGACGGATGGCGGCCGGACGCCGATCATGGCGCAGCGTTTTCTCGAAGAGATCCGCGACGGCGACCGGCGGGTGCTGCTGGTCAACGGCGAGACCGTCGATGACTGGGCCCTCGCCCGCTATGCAGACCAGGGCGAGAGCCGGGCAAATCTGGCGGCCGGCGGTTCGGGACGAGCCGAGCGGCTCAACGGGCGCGAGCGGGCAGCCGTCGCTGTCATCGGCCCGAAGCTGCGCGAGCGCGGCCTGTGGTTTGTCGGCCTTGACTTCATCGGCGGCCTCGTCAGTGAAATCAATGTCACCAGCCCCACCTGCATCCGCGAGATCAAGCGCGATACCGGAGTCGATGCGGCCGCCAGCCTGCTCGACTTTATCGAAACCCGGCTCGCCCGCCGCTGAGCCCCCTCTCTTCCCACGCCCCAAGGAGCGCCACATGGCCCAGTTATGGAAAATCCACCCAACTCACCCGCAGGCGCGCCTGGTGCGTCAGGTGGCGGAAATCCTGGGCAGCGGCGGGCTCATCGTCTATCCCACCGACTCCAGCTATGCCTTCGGCTGGCTCGCTCCCTTCAAGGATGCCCAGGAGAAGGTGCGACGGCTGCGGCAGCTCGACAAGCACCACAACTTCACGATCATGTGCCGCGACCTCAGCGATTTTTCGCAGTACTGCCACCTCGACACCTGGGCCTTTCGCCTGTGCAAGGAGTTGACGCCGGGTCCCTACACCTTCATTCTCAGGGCTTCAAAAGGCGTGCCGCAGCGGCTGCAGAACCTGAAAAGCCGAACCATCGGCCTGCGCATTCCCGACCACACCTTCGTCCGCGAGCTCCTGGCCGAGCTCGAGGCGCCGTTGCTCAGCAGTACCCTTTTTCTGCCCGACGAGCAGACGCCGACCGATCCCGACCGGATTCACCAGCGATTGCAGAAGGTCGTCGATGCCGTCATCGACTGCGGCCACTGCCCGGAGCAGCCGACGACCGTGCTGTCCCTGAGCGGCGACAGCCCCGAGGTAGCTCGACAGGGGCGCGGCTCCACGGCCTTTCTGTCCCGCGGTCTCCCGATCGGGCATGAAACGGGCACAGCATGAATGAGCCTTCGACGGCGATCGCCACGGTTGCGGGCCAGCCCTGGGAGCGGGCCCCCGACGGCCTCTATCTGCCGATCGGAGCCTTTCGCGTCTCGCTCAACGTCTTCGACGGTCCCCTTGATCTGCTGCTCTATCTGATCCGGCGCAGAAACATCGAGATTTCTGACATCCCCGTGGCTGCCATCAGCGATCAGTTCCTCGACTACATCGGCGACCTGTCCGGGCTCAGGATCGAGCAGGCCGCAGATTATCTGGCCATGGCCGCGACCCTGACCGAGATCAAATCGCGCCTGTTGCTGCCTGCGGCCGATGTCGGCGAAGACGGGCGGGAAGAGGACCCGCGGGCGCAACTGGTCGCCCGGCTACAGGCCTTTGCCACTGCCCGTGAAGCCGCGGCCGCATTGAGGCGGCGACCGCTCCTCGGCCGCGATTTCTTCGCCGCCAACGCGCCTTCGGAGACGCCGCTCACAGCCGGGGATCTGCAACAGGCTCTCAGGCAGATGATCACGCGTCTTCACCAGTCCCTGCCCGAACGCCTGCGGCCGCGCCGCCCTCTCTCGATGCACCGCCGCATCCAGAGTCTGCTGACAAAGCTGCAGGGGGGCAAAAATCGGCGTTTCCACGAGCTCCTGGCCCCGGCGGAAGGCCCCCTCGGCCTGTCCCTGACGCTGTGCGCCCTGCTCCACCTCGCCCAGCACGCCCGGGTAAAGCTGACGCAGAAGGCCCCCTTCGCACCCCTGCATGTCCGCGCCGACTGAGGCCGCATCGGAAGGCGAGGCACCGCAGCGCAACGAACTCGAGTTGGCTGTGGAAGCCCTGCTGCTTGCCGCTCAAAGACCGCTGTCGCTGACCGAACTGCAGCGGCTGGCGGGCGACGGCAGGGACGGGATCGACGAAAAAGCCGTGAGGGCGGTCCTTGAACGCCTCGAGCGTTTCTGGCAGGGGCGCTCCTGTCGCCTGCGACAGGGAAGGGGCGGCTATCGCCTGCTGGTCGATGGCAAATTCTCGCCTCTGGTCGCCAGGCTCCAGGGCAACAGAGCAGCGAGCCTGCCGCGGGCGCAGCTGGAAGTCCTGGCGCTGGTCGCCTGGCAGCAGCCGATCAGCAGCGACGAGTGCGACCGCATCCGCCGCACCACCTCGAGCGCGGCCCTGCTCAACGCCCTCAGCAGGCGCGGTTGGGTGCAGCCGACAGGCCGCACAGAGGGCCGGGAGCGTCTGCCGCTTTACGCCACCACCGCCCGGTTTCTCGATGATTTTCAACTGGATTCACTGTCGCAGTTGCCGGCCCTGCCCGAAGAGGGCCAGGGGGGCGCTGACAGCTTGCCAAGCCTCTTTTGCCCCTGCCCGTGTTAAAATTAAGCTGCTCAGGACTCATCGACCATTTTCGCGAGCGCTCTTCCCCAAGCCCCCCCTGCCGATCTCAACCGAGAAGGAATCCCGATGAACGAAAAAGCTCTCCGCGTCGAAGACCCGCAATCCGGCTCTTCGGCCTCCCTGCCCATCCACAGCCCCTCCATCGGTATGGATGCTGTCGATGTCCGCAGCTTGCCAGCGGATCTGGGCTATTTCACCTACGATCCGGGCTACGCCAGCACGGCCAGCTGCCGCAGTTCCATCACCTACATCGACGGCGAAAAGGGCGAGCTGTTGTACCGCGGCTACCCGATTGAGCAACTGGCGGAGCACAGCAGCTTTCTCGAGGTGACCTACCTGCTCATGCACGGCGAGTTGCCCTCGGCCGATCAGTTCGGCGAGTTCAGGGAAATCATCCGCTACCACACCATGGTGCACGAGAATGTGCGCTCCTTTTTCAGCAACTTCAACTACGACGCCCACCCCATGGCCATGATGGGGGCGACGGTGGCGGCGCTGTCCTCCTTCTACCACGAGCACCTCGACATCCAGGACCCGAAACAGCGGGAGATCACGGCCCACCGCCTCATCGCCAAGATGCCGACGATTGCCTCCTACTGTTACAAGCACCTCATGGGTCAGCCGTTCATGTATCCGCGCAACGAGCTCGACTACAGCGAGAACTTCCTCCACATGCTGTTCTCCCTGCCGGCCGAGGAGTTCAGGCCGTCCAGGACCTTCATCAAGGCCCTTGAGTTGATTCTGATTCTACACGCCGACCACGAGCAGAACGCCAGCACTTCGACGGTGCGCCTGTGCGGCAGCAGCGGCACCAATCCCTATGCCGCCATCGCCGCCGGCATCGCCTCTCTTTGGGGGCCGGCCCATGGAGGGGCCAATGAGGCCGTCATCAACATGCTCAACGAACTCATCCATTCGGGGCAGGACATCGACACCATCATCGCCCGCGCCAAAGACCGCGACGACAACTTCCGCCTCATGGGCTTCGGCCATCGCGTCTACAAGAACTACGACCCGCGGGCCCGCATCATCCGCCAACTGTGCAACGAGCTGCTCGAAGAGCTCGGCGGCGACCAGCCGCTGTTTCGCCTGGCCCGTCAACTCGAGGCGCGGGTGCTGAAGGACGAGTACTTTATCGAGCGCAACCTCTACCCCAACGTCGATTTCTACTCGGGCATCATCCTCAGCGCCATGAAGCTGCCGCTGTCCATGTTCACGGTCATCTTCGCCCTCGCCCGCACCGTCGGCTGGATCTCCCACTGGATGGAGATGCGCGAAGACCCCGAGACCCGTATCGGTCGGCCGCGCCAGCTGTACATGGGCAAGCCGCACCGCGACTACCCCGTCGGGAAAAAGTAGCCCCTCTTCAGTCGCCCTGCCGGTCGAGCCAGGCCCTTATTACCGGCTCGTCAGGCGCCAGCCGTCCGGGAAGGGGCAGCGATAGACCTTCAAGGCTGACGCCCATCTCCCGGCGCGAGATCTGCCCCCTCTTCCCGGCGATTTCCCTCGACGGGTAGAGTTCCCTGCTGCCGCCCCGGCCATCGACGCAGACCGCGCATCTGGCGCTCGGCCTGTGCCTGTCTTCAGCTACCGGCTCGTCAGGTGCCAGCCGTCCGAGAAGGGGCAGCGATAGACCTTCAGGCTGACGCCCTTCTCCCGGCGCGAGATCTGCGCCCTCTTCCCGGCGATTTCCCTCGACCGGTAGAGTTCCTTGCTGCCGCCCCGGCCATCGATGCAGACCGCGCATCTGGCGCTCGGCGTGTGCCTGTCTTCAGGGGCCAGGTGCCAGCGGCGACAACTGCCGCACTGGTAGGGAAGCAGGCGCTTTCCATAGAGGAGCCTGACATGATCAGCGCCGCGCTGCGCCTCAACCCGGGAGTGATACTCAGTCAGGGGCTCGCCTGTTCTGCTGAGGCAGCTCCTGCTTTTATTTGCCACCTGACTTCTCCTCAGGGGGCCGGCGGGCGCGACAGTTCCCAGGGGGGCGGGCCGGATGCGGCCGAGGCCTCGCCGGCAAAATCACCGCTCCGCTGATTTCTTGCGCCCGGGCCGCCATCGGACTGGCTTCCCTGAGCCTAGGCTTTTTTCAGGCTTGAACCGCGCGCCGGACTCAGATGCCTGTCGAGGCGGTCCAGGGAATAAAAGATGGCGTAGCTCATGCACATGTAGATGAGGGCCGCGAAGATGAAGGCCTCAAAAGGAATGAAGAAGCGGGAATTGACGATCCGCGCCGCCTGCGTCAGCTCGAGCAGGGTGATGGTGCTGGCGAGGGCCGTGGCCTGCATCAGGAAAACCACCTCGTTGGCGTAGATGGGAATGACCCGCCGAACGACGCTGGGGGAAATAATGTAGCCCAAGGCCTGGATGCGGCTGTAGCCAAAGGCGTAGGCCGCCTCGACCTCGCCTCTGGGGGTGGCCTTGATGGCGCCGAAGAGAATCTCGGTGGTGTAGGCCGCTGTGTTGAGCGTCAGGGCGAACAGGGCGCAGAACAGCGGTTCGCTGAAGGCAATCCAGAGGAAGCTGTCGCGGATGAAGGCAAACTGGGCGAGGCCGTAGTAGACCAGATAAATCTGAATCAGGCAGGGCGTGCCGCGAAAGTACAGCACAAACAGGTCGATCGCGCCGATCAGGGCTCTCTGTCTGCCTGCCTTGACCACCGAGAACAGCACGGCCAGAACCAGGCCGACGCCGAGCGAGACCAGAGTCAGCAACAGCGTCATCGACAGCCCCGACAAGTAGAGCTCGAAATTGTCGAAGATGGGCTCCAGCGAGATCATTGGGGCAGCTCAGACCTGAACCTCGACGTGGTAGTAGTCGCCGAGCTTGCGGAGCAACACCATCGACACCCAGGTGACTGCGAGATAGGCCAGGGAGACGGCGAAGTAGAAGACGAAGGGCTCATGGGTGGAGCGGCTGGCGACATTGGCGACGAAAACAATGTCGTGCAGCCCTATGACCGACAGGATGGCGGTGGCCTTGACCAGCACCAGCCAGTTATTGGTGAGGCCGGGCAGGGCGTGGAGCGTCATCTGCGGAATCAGGATGCGCCAGAGGATATGCCCGCGGCTCATGCCGAAGGCCTGGGCGGTCTCAATCTGCCGGATATCGACGGCGAGGATGGCGGCGCGGAAAGTCTCGGCCATAAAGGCGCCGAAGATCAGGGAGAGAGTGACCACGCCGGCGGTGAAGGCGTCGATGTCGATATACTCCCAGTCAAAGTAGAAAGTGGCGCTGTTGACCAGCAGCTGTCCGCCGTAAAAGATCAGGAACATCATGATCAGATCCGGCACGCCGCGCATGGTCGCTGTGTATATTTGCGCGCAGAAGCTGAGGGGCTGCACCCCCTTGACTTTGCTGAGGGCGACCGCCAGGCCGATCAACAGGGAAAAAACCAGCGACAGCAGGGCCACCGACAGACTCAGCAGCAGGCCCTTGAACAGGAGCGGCAGGTATTCGAAGATGACCAAAGGGAGGCGCCGCTCCGGGGCTCTGGTTTGGTGAGAGAGGCTGGCAGTTCAGCCTTGTCCGCCGCCTGGCGCCGGAGCAGGCAGATGCCGGCACCAGGCGGGGAGAGGGGACTTACTCGCCGTAGATGTCGTAGGTGAAGTACTTGTCCTGAATGCGCTTGTAGGTGCCGTTGGCGCGGATCGTCTTGATGGCGGCGTTCAGCTTCCTTCTCAGGCTCTGGTCGTACTTGCGGATGGCGATGCCGATGCCGTCGCCGAACCACTTCCTGTCGGTGTAGGAAGGGCCGACAAACTCGTAGCCGGTGCTCTGCGACTTCATGAAGTCTTCTCCAGGACCCAACTCGGAGAAGAGCAGATCCAGGCGTCCGGTGGCCATGTCGTTGTTGGCGTCTTCTTGGGTGGGGTAGCGTCTGACCTCGACGACGTCACCGAAGTTGTCCGTCACGAAATAATCCATGGCGGTCTCCTGCTGAACGCCGACCTTGAGGCCGCTCATCCTGCTCTTGTCGATGACGATGTTGTCCGAACTCCTCCTGAGGAAACGCGCCGGCGAGGAGTAGTACTTGTTGGTGAAGGCCACCCGCTTCTTGCGTTCGGGGGTGATCGACATGGAGGCGATGATGGCGTCGTACTTCCGCGCCAGCAGGGCCGGAATCATGCCGTCCCAGTCCTGAGTAATCATGGTGCACTTCGCCCTGATCTCTTCGCACAGCGCATCGGCGATGTCGATATCAAAGCCAACCACGCTGCCATCTGGTTTGGTTTCGCTGAACGGAGGATAGGCCCCCTCGACGCCTATGCGAACCCTCTTCCAGTCCTTGGCCACTGCCATGGCCGGCAACAGGGCCAGGGCCGCTGCAAAAACAATTATTCTTTTCATAACTTTCACCTCCCAGTGATAAATTGTGGCGTTAACCTCAGCAATCAGAATCGTTGAAGGCACTGATCGACAGGGTTGTAGTTATATCGCCCAGACCAGAACCCCGGCAGCTCCTGCCTTGATTCGGGTCGTCCGACGCAGCCGGGCATTCGCTGTAACCAATTGCCTTCAGCCGTTTGCGCCATTGTAGCACGACGGCATCAAAAATCCGCCGCAGGGCCCGCCATGCCCGGCCGCAATTCCCGGGCCTGAAAGGGCCGCTTCACTGCTGATGGCTGTGCTGGATGAACTGGCTGAACTCGGCTGTGGGCGCATCGAACAGCCTGGCTGTTTCCTCGTAGGCGCCTACCCTGCCCTGATGCAGGAACAACACCTTGTGGGCGAGCTTGCGGGCAAAGGCGATCTCGTGGGTGACGACCAGCATGGTGATCTTTCCCACTGCCAGTTTGGCGATGATCTGCAACACCTCCTGCACCAGTTCGGGATCGAGCGATGAGGTCGGCTCGTCGAACAGAATCACCTCCGGGTTGACCGCCAGGGCCCGGGCGATGCCGACGCGTTGCTGCTGGCCGCCCGACAACTGCTGCGGGAATCTCTTCTCAAAACCGCTCATGCCGACCATCTCAAGACAGGAGCGGGCCTTTTCAGTCGCCTCTTCCCTGCCCTGCCGCAGCACATGAATCGGGACCTCAATGACATTCTGCAACGTTGTCATATGCTGCCACAGATTGAAGTGCTGAAACACCATGGCAATTTTCTTCCGCAGACGCGTGACCTGGCCTGCATCGACTTCACGCATATTCTTCTTCAGTCTGAAGCTGACCGCCTCACCGAGCAGTTGCAGTTCGCCGCTGTCCGGAATTTCAAGAAGGTTCAGGCAGCGCAGGAAGGTGCTCTTGCCAGAACCGCTGGCGCCGAGGATGGCGACGACATCCCCGCGATTGGCGGCAAAATCAATCCCCTGCAGGACTTCATTGTCGGCGAATGATTTCTTCAGCTGGGTGGTGGATATGATCGACATGGATTGGCTGGACATGTCCGGCAGAAATATTTTGCTGTCGGCCCTTTCTGACAGCCGGCAACTCGAACGAGCCGGCTGCAGCGGGGCCACATCTGCGATTATAAACCTAAACAGGGGCAACCCCGGCCCGGCCCCGGGCCGGGCCGGAGAGTTTTTCGTCGGGTCGCTGCCCCCCGGCCAACCGCTGCGATTGGCTCAGCCTCGCCGCCGGCGGCAGGGGCCGCGCCCTGTTTTCAGCGATTGCCGGACAGAGGATCGAGCAGCGACTCGAGCAGCGCCTGCTGGGCATGGAGGCGGTTTTCCGCCTGCTCGAAAACGAGACTCGCCGGGCCGTCGATGACGTCGGCGGTGACTTCGAGGCCGCGGCGTGCCGGCAGGCAATGCATGAAGCGGGCATTGTCCGCCGCCCCGGCCATGAGGTCCCCGTCGACGGTGTAGCCGGCGAAAGCCCGATCGCGCTCCTGCTGCTCGGCTTCCTGGCCCATGCTGGCCCAGACGTCGGTGATCACGATCGAAGCCCCCTCACAGGCGGCAGCCGGTGTCTCCAGCAATTCGACGCGACCGCCCTGGCGGGCGACGAGCCCGGCATCGGGTTCATAGCCGGGGGGACAGGCCAGGCGCAGCTTGAAATCAAACAGGGAAGAGGCTTCAATCCAGGGATGGCAGACATTGTTGCCGTCGCCGACCCAGGCGGCGGTGAGGCCGCGGATGTCGCCCCCATGCTCACGCCAGGTCTGGATGTCAGCCAGGATCTGGCAGGGATGGGACAGGTCGGTCAGGGCATTGATCACCGGCACTGTGGCCGCTCCGGCCAGTTCTTCGAGGTCGCTGTGGGCGCTGCCGCGAAAGGCGATGACATCGACCATGGAAGACAGCACCCGGGCCATGTCGCCCAGCGGCTCTCCCTTGTTGCGCTGGGTCGAAGAGGAGTAAAGCACGACCGGGTAGCCGCCCAGGCGGGCCATGGCTACCTGGAAGGAGACAAGGGTACGGGTCGACGACTTTTCAAAGACAAGTCCCAGCGCCTTGCCGGCCCCGGCGCCAAGGATGCGGCCCTTCAGGGCCTTGAGTTCGCCGGCGCGGTCGATGAGGGCCTCGAGCTCGGCCCCGCTTCGGTCGGACAACAGCAGAAAGTGGCGCGGGTCTGAAGCGGAGCGGGACATGGAGGTCTCTCTTGTCAGGGGACTCTAGCCGCAGCCGGCCCCGGCCGGGGCGGCGGCGGCGAAATCCTCGATCGCCAGGGAAGCGCGCTCAACCAGCTGTCCCGCCTCCTCGTCGCTGAGGATGTAGGGCGGCAACAGTCGCACCGTGCTCTCATCGGTGATGTTGAGCAGCAGGCCCCGCCCGGCGGCCAGATCCTTGATCCGGGCCGCCGGGCGGTCGATCTCGATGCCGATCATTAAACCGAGGCGGCGAATCTCGCAGACCGAGGGATTGCCGCCGAGGCGCGTCCTGAAGCCCTCCTCAATCATGGCCCCGAGTTCGGCGACGCGCTCGATCAGGCCCTCCTCCTCCATGATACGCAGCACTTCCAGAGCAGTGCGGCAGGCCAGGGGGTTGCCGCCAAAAGTGGTGCCGTGGTGCCCCGGGGCGAAGAGCCTGGCGGTCTCGCCGCGGGCCAGGCATGCCCCTATGGGAAAGCCGTTGCCCAAGGCCTTGGCGATCATGAGGACATCGGCTTTGACGCCGGCATGATCGCAGGCGAACCAGCGTCCGGTGCGCCCCATGCCGGATTGAATCTCGTCGAGCATCAACAGCCAGTCGCGCTCGCGGCACAGGGCCTCAAGACCGCGCAGGTAGTCGCCGGAGGCGAGCCTGACGCCTCCCTCGCCCTGAACCGGTTCAAGCAGGACGGCGACGATATTGGCGTCCTCCGCTGCCAGGCGCTCGACGGCTTGAAGGTCATTGAACGGCAGGCGGACAAATCCCGGCACCAGAGGCTCGAAGGGAGAGCGAAGATCGTCGCGGCCGGCGGCCGAAAGGGCGCCGAAAGAGCGGCCGCTGAAGCCGCGGTGCACGGAGATCACTGTCGGCCTGTCGAGGCCGAGGCGGCGGGCGTGCAACCGCGACAGCTTGATCGCCGCCTCCACCGCTTCGGTGCCGCTGTTGCACAGGAAGGCGCCGTCCATGCCCGAGATCGCGCACAGGCGCTCGGCCAGCCGCTGCTGCAGCGGGATCAGAAAGGCATTGGACACATGCATGAGCGTCGCCGCCTGGTCGGCGATGACCCTGGCGATCGCCGGATGACTGTGGCCGAGAGCGCAGACCCCCAGACCGGAAACGGCATCGAGGTAGGTGTTGCCGCGCTCATCCCAGAGGGTCGCGCCGCGACCGCAGACCAGGGCGGGGCCGCTGGATTTGTATACCTGCAATAGAGACATCTGTCGCTTTTCTTTAGGTGGTTGGGGGCAGGGTCGGGGTTGAGGCGGACGGCTCCCCGGTGGGCGCGCCCTCGAGGGTGTGGATCAAGGTCGAACCGCGGCGGCCGCGGATGGCGGTCTCGCCCAGCTCGCGCAGGGCAAAGGAACCGGGCGGCAACTTTTTCCTGGTCTCCTCAGACAGCAGGATATAAGTGCCGTACTCCTTGTTCAGGGCTTCGAGGCGCGCCGCTGTGTTGACGGCGTCGCCGTAGACAGTGTAGAGCAGGCGATCGCCGGTGCCGACGAAACCGCCGACCACCATGCCGGTGTTGATGCCGACGCGGGTGCGGAAGAGGTGGCGTGAGCCAAAACGGCGCTCCTGCGTCAGCTCTATGATTTCCGTCGCCGCCTCCAGGGCCTTGACCGCGTGCCGTCGATTTTCCAGCGGCAGATTGAAGGTAGCCAGGATGGCGTCGCCGATGAATTGATTGATGACGCCGCCCAGACGCTCGATCGGCTCGGCGACGACGGTGAAATACTCGTTCAGCGCCGTGATCAGTTCGTTCGGATCGAGCGTTTCGCTGAGGCTTGTGAAGCCTTCGATGTCGGTGAACAGCATGGTCGCCTGCCGCACCTCGCCATTGCCGCTCTGGGCGCCCTCCTCCGAGGCGACGACGCGGCGGCGCACATCTTCGGGCACGAAGTGGGCCAGGTCGCGGGCCGCGCTTTCGGTGACCACGGCCGACGCCAGCACCGAACCGGCGCGGCGCACGGCGAGGGCGAGAATCATGGTCAGCGCAAAGATGGCCAGGGCCTTGGTCAACTCGGCGCCGACGAGCACCGAATTGGTCATGAGGTACTCGGCGTAGTCGCGGGTGCGCCAGACGCCGCCGGCATGGTTGTAGACAATGGCGTAAATCACCAGAAAAAGCCAGCCGGCGAGGGCGGTAAAGCCCGTAGCCAGCACATAGCGCGCCTGAAAGCGGAGGGAGCGAAGCGAGATCATGAAGCAGACGTAGATCAGCTCCGGGGCTTTCAGGTAGAACGAAGGCGGCTGCCCGTACTGCAGGTGGAAACTCCAGATCAGGCCGAGCAGGACCCCCACATCGATGAAGATCGACAGGTAGAGCATGCCGGGGCCGAGGCGGCTGTACCAGGCGAGGCCGAGGCGGACAAAGGAAAACAACACATAGGGAATCAGCACCCAGGGCACGGGCTCAAAGGGCACCTCGCCGACAAAGCCCCGGGGCGAAGCGAAGTAGAGCACGAGCAGGCCGAGGCCAAAAACGACCTGAGCCAGGCTGATGGGGATTTCGATGTCGTCCTGACGCCGCTGCAGGTCGCTGAGGATGCGCGCCGGCACCCCTTCATAGCTGGGGGGCCAGAATACATCCAGAAGACGGGCGATCGGCGAGGCCGATGTGCCTTCTACAACCACAGCCTGGGATTCTCCTCAGCCGACATTGCCGGGGTCGCTTCGGCGCCGGTCCGGTTCAATCCCGGCGCGCGCGCGCATGGTGGCCGAGCTGACAGCCGCCGACCAGATGCAGGTGCAGGTGGTAGACTTCCTGACCCGCGTGGGGGCCGCAGTTGAGCGACAGCCGGTAACCGCTCTGGTCTATGCCCTCTTGTTTGGCGAGGTCGCGGGCAACGAACAGCATGTGGGCCAGAACCTCGGCGTCTTTGGCGGAGATTTCATTGGTCGAGGGGATGATGTAGTTCGGCACAATCAGCACATGGGTCGGGGCGGCCGGATTGATGTCGCGGAAGGCCGTGACCCTGTTGTCCTGAAAGACGATGTCGGCCGGGATTTCGCGCCTGACTATTTTGAGGAAAAGATTCTGTTGCTCCACTGTCACCTCCGGGGAAAGGAATTTAGGGGGACCTCTGGCTGAGCCCGCCCGGGCGCCGAGGCAATCAGATTAAACAAGGGCCAGTACCAGGGCTGCCAGCACCAGGGCCAGTGAGAAATGGATGGCGCTGCTCCACAAAAGCACGGTGCGCGAAAAGGCGGCCCGCCCCCAGCGCCACTGCCAGCCGGCGATCACCAGAGCGTAGCCGGCAACCGAAGCCGTCATCCAACCGGCAACCTCGGCGGCCTCGTGGGCCCAGAAATCGAAAAACTCCCCCGAGAGGGTCAGGCCGGAGACGACGTAAAAGACATAAAAGCCGTTGCAGACAACCGGAACCCAGAGCAGCAGCAGGGCCAGCAGCGTCAACTGGGGCCTGGGTCCGGCGACAACGGCGGCTTCGGTGTGGGGGGGCGAACTCAAAAGCTTACCTCAACAGACAGCGGCGCTTGGTAAAAAGACGCTTGACGAGTGGGGGGGCGAACTCAAAAGCTTACCTCAACAGACCCGTAAATGAAAAACTGGCTCGCCCAAGCCCTGAATCCAAGCCACAGGCGACTCCATTTTAGTGCAAAGGACATTTGAGTTGCAATAAAATCCCGCCCCCTCCTCCCTTATAATAAAGTTTTGTCGCCGTCTCTGTTGCAATCTTCGGTTGCATCGCCATCGGCCGCTGGATTCGTTTTTGCCCTCGATGCCCCCCTCGTCAATCAATCTGGAGAAACTTGTCCTGCAGGTGCGCGAGCTCGTCCTGAGGGCGGGCGAAAGCATTTCCAGTATCTACTATTCAGAATACGGCATCCGCGAGAAAGCGGACCACAGCCCCGTAACCACAGCGGACACAGCGGCCCACGAGATCATCGAACAGGGCCTGTCACAGATCATGCCCGAAATTACAGTCGTCTCCGAAGAATCCGCCACTGCCCTGACGCCCGAAGTGCGGCAGCGGGCCGATCCGCTCTGGCTCGTCGACCCGCTCGACGGCACCCGCGAGTTCATCAAGCGCAACGGCGAGTTTACGGTCAACATCGCCCTTATCCAGCAGGGACTGCCTGTGCTCGGGGTCGTTTACGCCCCCCTGAACGAGTTGTGCTACAGCGCCTGGAGCGGCGGCGGCGCCCATCGCCAGCAGGGCAGCGGAGAAGTTCAGAGAATCCGGGCGCGCTCGCTGCCGGCCAAGCCGACGGTGGTCCTGAGCCGCTCTCATCCCAATGCCGAAACCCTCGAATTCATCGACCGGCTCGGTCCCTACGAGCCCATCCTCATGGGCAGTTCCCTGAAAATCTGCTCCGTCGCCGAGGGCCGGGCAGATTTCTACCCACGGCTGCGGGCCAGCACCTGCGAGTGGGACACGGCCGCGGCCCACGCCGTTCTGCGCGAGGCCGGCGGCCACATGATCGGCCCCGACAACAGGGAGCTGTCGTACAACCTCCGCGATTCCCTGCTGAACCCCCCCTTTCTCGCCCACGGGGATTTTCACTACCCATGGCCCGACTGATTCCCCGCCGAACCCCTGGCCGCCAGTTGCTGGCCGCCGTTTCGCTGTGCTTCCTGTGCCTGTTCGCGGCTGTAAAAGCTGCCGCTTCACAGGGAGAGATCGACTTCGACTACTCCGACAGCGACATGCAGAGATTCTACTTCAACTGGCACGACTACAGGGAAATTCCCGAGGGATACGCCCGCTTCGACGCCTCCCTGCGCCTCAGGGGAGAGCTCCACCGCGAATTTGGCTACGGCTTTCACCACCAGAACTACCGCTTCCCGCCAGGTTCCGACGAGAGAATCCCGAGAGAGGCTGCCAACCACCGCTTCACCTGGGGAGCCATGTTTTATCTGACCGACATCGACGGCGACAGAACCGCCCTCTCCCTTGCACTCGCCGGTGCCCTCCACTTTCGCCTGGGATTCGAAAGCCCCTTCTTCATCGGCGGCGGATTCGAATACACACCCAATTTCTTCATGCTCAACGGCAAGCAACGCATGGCCTGGAATACCGATATCCTGCTGGAGGCCCTGGAATCCGTTCACCTTTACCTGCGCTACCAATACATCAATGTAAACTCGCGGAGGTTCTCGTCGAACCTGCTGGCGGATAATCTGGCTATGGGCCTGCGCATCCTGTTTTGAAAGTTTCCCCGCTGTCCCCCGGCCCGCTCAGAGCCTCTCTGCCGCGCCCGCTGTTGGGACTCCTCGCCCTGACCCTGGCGGCGATCGCGCCGGGACTGGCTGCGGCCGACCTGCTTGAAGCCGAACTCTGGGATCAGGGTCTGCAGTTCAGCTGGCGCGACATCCACTACGCCAGGCCCCAGGGTCCGCAACCGGAAATAGCGGCCATCGTCCAGGGGGACGACTACCGTGAGATCAGCATTGGCTCGGGCACGCGCCAGGATCTGCCGTCCCCGTCCAGTGAGGGCCGGAAACCGCTGGTGCCGGACCGCTACCGCCTGATCAGTCGGCTGTCACTGTTCGCCGCCGAACTCTCAGGCAAAAAATCGGCCATCGGGCTGGCCATGGGCGGCTCGGCTCAGGTGCGCCTGGGGCAGGCCCCCCTCTACTTCGGCGGCAACCTCCTCTACTCGCCGGCTTTTCTCATCAGCCGCGGGCGGGAAAAACTCGAGCTGGGGGCAGATCTGCTGTTTGAAACGCCGGGGCGCAATGTGCATGTCTATCTGGGCTACAGCTACCGCCGTTTTGATGCCGGTTCTGACCGCTCCGATGCCCATGTCATCACCGACGGCCTGCGACTCGGCGTACGCCTGCTCCTGCCGTGAGCACGAACGGGGAGAGCAGATCAGGCGACCGCTCCGCACTCGCCGGCATTGACTCCTCGATGCTCTCCGCCGGCGCCTATGCCCATGAACTGCAACGGCGGGCCGCCCTTGTCGGCTTTGACTGGCCTGATGCCGACGGGGCCGCAGCCAAGATCGAGGAGGAGATCGAAGAGTTGCGCGCCCTGCTGATCGAAGGCGCCGCCCCCTCTGAGCCGGACTCGCGGACAACAGAGGATCTTGAGGAGGAAATCGGTGACCTCATGTTTGCCGTCATCAATCTGGCCCGCCACCTGGCGATTGACCCCGAAAGGTCGCTGCGCCGGGCAGGCGGCAAATTTGAAGCGCGCTTCCGCGCCATGGAACAAGAGCTCCGGGCGCGGGGTCGGGAGCTGCGCCGGGCAGAGTTCACCGAGCTCGACGCCCTCTGGGAGAGCGTCAAAAAACGGCTGAGGGCGAAACCCTGAAGCCCCGAAGCCTCAAAACAGCTGCCGCTCCTCTCCGCCGCTGCTGCAAGCACAGGGCCACAGGGGACCGCCGGGAAGTCGCGGCGACTCAGCCGTTGGCCGCTTTCTCCCCGCCTGAGCCGGGATAGGGATAGAGATCGATCAGGCAGGCGGAGAGGCCGTTGGGCATGACTGTGCGCACATGCTCGCGCTTCAGACCGCGGACCGAGGCGACGCCACAGGAATGGGCGATGACCCCGACCTCGTGGTGCAGGTTTTGGGCGTAATTGGCCACGCGCACCGCCTTGTCCCTGGGGTCCAGACCCAGCTGCAGCCGCTTTTTGTGGGTGGTGACGCCCGTGGGACAGGTGTTCTTGTTGCACTGCAGTGCCTGGATGCACCCGAGGGCAAACATGAAGCCGCGGGCCGAGACGACGAAGTCCGCCCCCATGCACAGGGCCCAGGCGACTTCATTCGGCGTGATCAGCTTGCCCGAAGAGATAACGCGGATGCGCTCCTTGAGACCGTGCTGCCACAGAAGGTCGCAGGCTTTCGGCAGGGTTTCATGAATCGGCAGCCCCATATTGTCGATCAGGCTCATGGGCGCGGCCCCGGTGCCGCCGTCGGCGCTGTCTATGGTGATGAAATCGGGGGCGCTGTCGAGACCACGGCGGTGAATTTCAGCGGCCAGTTGCTCGATCCAGTCGTAGCTGCCGATGACCGACTTGAAGCCGACGGGCCTGCCCGTGACCTCGCGGATGCGGGCGATCATGTTCAACAGGTCGGGGATGCTGGAGATGTCGGTGTGGCGGTTGGGGCTGATCGATGGCTCCCCCTGGCGAATACCGCGGATCCTGGCGATCTCCGGGGTCACCTTGCCGCCCGGGAGGATGCCGCCCTTGCCCGGCTTGGCGCCCTGACTCAGCTTGATTTCAAACATGCGCACCTGCTCATGGGCCGCGATTTCACGCAATTTGTCGTCGCTGAGCTCGCCCGCTTCGTCGCGCACTCCATATCTGGCCGTGCCGATCTGAAACACCAGATCGCACTTGCCCAGGAGGTGGTAGGGCGAGAGACCGCCCTCGCCGGTGTTCAACCAACAGCCAGCCATGCGGGCGCCATTGGAAAGGGCTGTGACCGCGGGCCTGGAGATGGCGCCGTAACTCATGCCGGAGATGTTGAAGATCGAGGAGGTCGTGAAGGGGTGCCTGGCCCCGGGGCCGATCGTCAGCGGATCGGCTTCGACCGCATCCCTGCCGAGGGTCGGGAAGGGGGCATTGACGAACATGATCGTCCCCGTCGGGCGCAGGTCGCGGGTCGAACCGAAGGCGAGGGTGGAGTCGACATTTTTGGCCGCGCGGTAGACCCAGCTGCGATCGGCGCGGTTGAACGGCAGCTCCTCGCGGTCCATGGCGAAGAAATACTGGCGGAAAAACTCGCCGAGGCGCTCAAAGCTGTAGCGCAGGCGACCGACCACCGGGTAGTTGCGGCGAATCGCATGCTTTGTCTGGGAGACGTCCAGAATATAGAGAATGATGATCCACAGTACTCCGCAGCCCACTGCGAAGACAAAAAGGAACACCATGAACTCAATGACGGGATGCACCCACTCGTAGAGGGTTCCGATGATTTCCATTTTTTCTCCTTTGATCATTGTTGAGGAGCACCCAGGCAAGAGGTGCGCCCAGAGGTGCGATCGATGGATGTCTGACTATCATTATAATGGATTGGCGCCCAGTCATCAAACCTGCCACCCGGAGACTTTCCCCTTGCCATTCAGTAAAATGCCTCCAGCTTCAGCCCCGCGAAGAACCGGCGGCTTTCCCTGGACCCGCCTGCGCCGCCTGCGCCGGACAGCCGCCATCCGCCGCCTTGTCCGCGAAACCCGGTTAAGCTGCGACGATCTGATCTGGCCGCTCTTCGCCCTCGAAGCCAAGCGCGGACGTCAGGCCGTCGACTCCCTGCCCGGAATCGAACGCCTCGGAGCCAGAGAACTGCTTGGGGCCGCCGAGCGGGCACTCAAACTCGGCATCCCCGCCATCGCCCTCTTTCCCGTCATCGACGGCGGCAAAAAAACAGCCGATGGCCGCGAAGCCTGGAACTCTGAAGGGCTGTTGCAGCAAAGGGTACGGTTGTTGAAAAAGGAGTTGCCGGAGCTGGTCGTGATCGCCGATGTCGCCCTCGACCCCTTTACGACCCACGGCCAGGACGGGGTGCTTGACGACAGCGGGGCGGTCGACAACGACGGCACCCTCGATATGCTTGTGCGCCAGGCGCTGTCCCAGGCCGAAGCGGGCATGGACGTGGTCGCTCCCAGCGACATGATGGACGGCCGCATCGGCCGCATCCGCGAGGCCCTGGAGGCCGCCGGTCACCAGCAGACACTGATTCTCTCCTACGCCGCCAAGTACGCCTCGAGTTTTTACGGCCCCTTCCGCGACGCCGTCGGCTCCACTTCGGCTCTCGGCGGCGGCGACAAGAGCGGCTACCAGATGGACCCGGCCAACTCGGCCGAGGCCAGGCGGGAGATCGCCCTCGACATTGAGGAGGGGGCCGACATCCTCATGGTGAAACCCGGCCTGCCCTGTCTTGACATCATCCGATGCGCCCACGACCGTTTTGACATGCCGCTTTTCGCCTATCAGGTCAGCGGCGAGTACGCCATGCTGGCCGCCGCTGCGGCCAATGGCTGGCTGCATCTGCGCCCTGCCGTGCTCGAGTCGCTTCTGTGCCTGAAGCGCGCCGGGGCCCAGGCGGTTTTCAGCTACTGGGCGCCGCAGGCGGCGGAGTGGCTGCGGGAATAACGGCTGCGCCCGCCGCGGCTAGGGCCCGTTTCCATCCCCGGGCCTGGCGGGCCACAGCCAGACAACAGCCACCCCCAGCAACACCCAGTACCAGGGATTGAGGGGGTAGCGCGCGCCGACAAAGGCGGCGGCAGCGGCGGCGGCCAACAGCAGGCGCCGGCGGCGGCGGCGGTAAGCCTGGCGTTGCCGATTGAGGCGGCGGGTCCGCTCACGGCGGGCGGCATCGACCTCATCCTCAATTTTGCGCATCAACGTCAGGGCTCTGTCGGGCAGGGCCGGCAGCTGGCGCGACAGGCTGGGCCAACGCCGCCACAGCTGCCTGGCGATGCCGGCGGGGCCGCGCTTCTGCGCCAGCCAGTTTTCGATTTCCGGCTTGGCCGTTCCCCATAAATCCAGTTGGGGATAGAGGACGCGCCCGATTCCCTCAATGTTCATGAGGGTTTTCTGCAGCAGCATGAGCTGCGGCTGTACCTCCATGCGAAAATAGCGCGCCGTCTGAAACAACCGCAGCAGCAGGGCGCCGAAGGAGACATCGGCCAGAGGCTTCTTGAAAATCGGCTCGCAGACGGCGCGGATGGCGTGCTCAAAGTCGTCGATGCGGGTATCTTCGGGAACCCAGCCAGAGACCAGATGAAGCTCGGCGACACGGCGGTAGTCGCGGTTGAAGAAGGCGACAAAATTCTCCGCCAGATAATCCTGATCCTCTTCGGTCAGGCTGCCGATGATGCCGAAATCGACGCAGACATAGCCCGGGTCGGCCGGATTCTGCCGGCGAACGAAGATATTGCCCGGGTGCATGTCGGCGTGGAAGAAATTGTCGTTGAACACTTGCCGGAAAAATATCTGCACTCCTCGTTCGGCCAACTTTTTGCGGTCGTGGCCGCAGGCGTTCAGGGTTTCGAGATCGTCGATCGGGATGGCGTCGATGCGCTCGATCACCAGCACGTCGGCGCGCGTCTGATCCCAGTGGACCTCGGGGACATAGAAATCGGGGCGGCCCTCAAAGTTGCGCCTCAGCTGGGAGGCGCTGGCCGCCTCCTGCAGCAGGTCGAGTTCGCGGTGAAGAACGCGGTCGAACTCGTCGACAACCTCGACCAGCCGCAGCCGCCGGGCCTCGGGAAAGAGCGCCTGTATCCAGCGGGCCAGACGATAGAGGATCGCCATGTTGATGGCGGCCTGCCGTTCAATGTCCGGACGCAGGATCTTGACGACGACCTCGGAGCCGTCCTGCAGACGGGCTGCGTGCACCTGGGCGATGGAAGCCGAGGCCAGGGGCTCCTCGTCAAAGAAGGCGAAGAGCTTGGCTACGGGCTGGCCGAGGGAGCGTTCGATGGCCTGTCGCGCCTGCCTGCCGGGAAAAGGGCGCACCCGATCCTGCAACAGCGACAGTTCCCCGGCGATGTCGGCGGGCAGAAGGTCGGCGCGGGTTGACAGGGACTGGCCGAACTTGACAAAGAGTGGTCCCAGCTCCTCGAGGGCGCGTCGCAGCCGCACTCCCCGGGCCTGGCGGCGGGAATGCCAGCTGAACCAGAACCAAGGCGACAGCGGCACTACCCAGCGCAAGGGCCGCAGCCAGGGCGAGACAAAGAGCAGCTGATCGAGACCATGGCGGACAAAGACATGGTGGGCCCGCAGCAAAAACAGCAACTCCCTCAAGAGGGCTCCCCGGTTTTGCTCCCGGCTTCAGGCGGCGACGGACGGCCGCCCGCGCCGGCAGCGGCCGGCAGGCGCAGGAGCGACATCAGAGTTTGTAGCCGCGGTGCACGGCGACGACTCCCAGGCTGAGGTTGAGCCATTTGACGGCGGCAAACCCCGCCTCCTCCATGAGCTGCGCCAGCTCGGGCTGGGATGGGTGCATGCGAATGCTTTCGGCCAGGTAGCGATAGCTGTCCTCATCGCCGGCGACCCAGCGGCCGAGGGCCGGCAGCAGGGAAAAAGAGTAGCGGTCGTAGAGGCGCGCAAAAGCCGCATCCACAGGTTGGGAAAACTCAAGCACCAGCAGGGCGCCGCCATAGCGCAGCACCCGGTGGATGGAACTGAGGGCCGCCTCCTTGTCGGCTACATTGCGCAGGCCGAAGCCCAGGGTTACGCAATCGAAGCTGTTGTCGGCAAAAGGCAGGGCCGAGGCGTCGGCGAGAACATAGTCGATGCCGGAGGCGAAGCCGGCATCAATCAGGCGGCGGCGGCCCCTGGCCAGCATGGAGGCGTTGATGTCCGCCATGACGAGCCGCCCCTCCGGGCCGAGGCGGCGGGCGGTCAAGAGCGACAGGTCGCCGCTGCCGCAGGCCAAATCGAGCACCTTCCAGCGGGGGCGCACACCGGCGATGGCGGCAGCAAAGGCCTTCCACAGCCGATGGATGCCGAGCGACATGAGGTCGTTCATGAGATCGTAGCGTGGAGCCACGCTGTCGAACACGCGCCCGACCCGTTCGCGCTTGCCGTCCATGGACACAGGGCTATAGCCGAAGTGCGTCTGACGATCATCTTTCAGGCGGTCATCCTGCATGAGTTGGGCCAGGGTTGGAGACAGGGGGCGGGGGGCGGTTCAGCCGGAAAACGCCCGCGAAACAGGCGGGTGGAGATACTTTTTGCCTGCCTGGAGAGGCGGCGGCCATAGATGAAAGCCCAAACCGGCTGGGGTTCGGCGCAGAGGCGACAGCGCCCCGAAGGCGAGGCCCGAGCCCGCTTGCAAAGGTACTGCTTTATGGTATAATCTTTTATCGGTTCAGAGGGCTTGAATGGCCCCGCTTTGCCGCTTATCCGTGTTATTTTTTCTCTCCCCATCCCGAAAAGTCAATGGTTCGAGTCACTATAGAAGACTGCGTTGAAAAGATCAACGACCGTTTTACCCTCGTCATGGTTGCTGCCCGGCGGGCGCGCCAGTTGTCCCTCGCCCCCGAAAAATACCCCCCCAGCAGGGCCTTTGTCGAAGACGACAAGCCGACAACCCAGGCGTTACGTGAATTGTCCTTCGGCGACATCGACGAGAGCATCCTCGAGGACCGCGAGGAGAACGTCCTCAGCGGCAATCGCATGATGCACCCAACTGATGCCGTGACAGAACATGCTTCGGCGCAGGATGACGATGTCGCCTGGGAACCGTCGTTCTGATCTGAGCCAGACATGAAGGGGGTTCCCCGACAGGACGCGGCGACAACGGGACGACCCCCCTCCCCCCTCCCACTCAAACAATCTCTCAGGGAAAAACCGACAAGGACTGTCGCCGCCAAGGTCGTTAAATTAAAGATCGGCGACCACAAAAAGACTCCTCCCAGGGCCGTCGGCGATCTCATCAAAAAAATGCGGCAGAGGCCCGATGAGGCTTCGCGCAAAGACATCCTCCGCGCCTACGAGCTGGCGCAGGAGGCCCATGCCGGTCAGAAACGCGCTTCCGGCGAAGACTACATCGCCCATCCCCTGGCCGTGGCCCACATCACCGCCGAGCTCGGCGGCGACGCCCAGTCGGTCGTGGCGGCGCTGCTGCACGATACCCTCGAGGATTCAAAGCTTTTTGACGGCGCGCGCCTGCGCCGCGAGTTTGGCAATGACCTGACGCTTCTCATCGAGGGGCTGAGCAAATTCACCGAAATCTGGTTCGCCTCCGACTCCATCCGGCAAAACGCCAATCTGGCCAAGCTGATACAGGCCTCCACCCGCGACATTCGCGTCTTCATCGTCAAGCTGGCCGACCGCCTGCACAACATGCGCACCCTGGCTGCCCTGCCGCGGGCAAAACAGTTGCGCATCGTCCACGAAACCCTGGATTTTTACGCGCCGCTCGCCGCCCGCCTCGGCATCCGCGAGCTGCGCCGTCAGCTCGAAGATCTGTCGCTGCAGATCCTTCATCCCCTGCGCCACGAAGTCATCCACGCCCGCGTCGAACGCGACCGCGAAAAGCGTGAACAGGAGCTGGCACAGATCGTCAACTCCCTGCGGGAGGGCATCGCCGAGCGCGGCATCGCCGTCAAGGCCCATCTGGACGAACACCATCTCTATGCTCTCTACCGCTCCATGAAGGACGATCTCGCCCGCTTCAGCGACGCCCGCGGCCCCTACAGGGTCACTCTGGCGACCGCCCGCGAAGAGGACTGCTACCGGGTGCTCGGCGCCATTCACAAGCTGTGCAAACCGGTGGCGGGCAAGTTCCGCGACGCCATAGCCGTGCCCCACTCCAACAGCCTCAAGCTGTTGCACACCACCGTGGTTACGCCGCGACATCTGGCGATCGAAATCTCCATCTGCACCCACCGGACCGCTGAACTTCTGCGCCTCGGCGTGGTGCCGCTGCTGCAGCGCGACCGTTCCAGCGACATCCACGGCTGGCTCGCTGACTGGCGCGAGCTGGAAGAGGAGAAAATCGACAACAGCCAGTTCACCGAAGATTTCCGCGCCGATCTCCAGGTGCGCGAAAATATCGTCTACTCGGCTGATGGCCGCGCCCACTCCCTGCCGGAATGCGCCTCGGCCCTCGACTTCGCTTATATTTCCGAGCCCGAGGCGGCCAACAATGCCACGGCCGTCACCATTGATGGGCACGAGTGCCCCCTGAGCGCCATTCCCCGCCCGGGCCAGACCCTGGAACTTATCTGTGACAGCGACGCCCGGCCGCAGCTGCTGTGGCTCGATTTTGCCACAACCCCCAAGGCCCGAGCCGCCATCCGCCGCTATTTCCAGAAATTTGGCCGCGAACAGGCGATCATGCTGGGGCGCGAACGGCTGACGCACAGCTTCAAGGAGCGGCATCCTGCCGACTCGGCCGCCGGCGCCCTCAGCGAGCGGGGGTTGCGGCGGGTGGCCGAAGGCCTGAAATTAAAAAGCGTCGATGATCTGCACCTGCGCATCGGCCTCGGCCGCCTGTCGACGCAGGAGGCCTTGACGCGGATCGAAGACAACCGCCACAGCTCCGGCGGCAAAGCCAGTGCTTCGCCGAAGCAACCGGCGCCGCCGCGGCTGAAAGCCATCCGCCTCGTCGAAGGCTGCAGGGACAGGCGGGTAAGCCTGGCCATCGCCGACTGTTGCCAGCCGATCCCCGGCGACCCCATCATGGGTATCTGGGAGGCAGCGGACCGGGTCTCCGTGCACCGCCGCCAATGCCCCGAATCGCGCGGCCGCCGCGGAGCCTCCCAGGTGGCGGTCGCCTGGGCCGACACCTGGTCACACAAGGCCATCGGCTGCCTGCGGGCGGAGATCGTCAACCGGCCTCGGACCCTGGCAGCCATCACCAGGGTGCTCGGCGACATGGAGGTCAACATCGAAAAGCTCGATCTCTGCTGCGTCGGCGAAATTCAGGTGCTGCACATCTCAGTGGCAATCAGCGGGCGCGAACAGCTGGGCGAAGTCATCCGCAAGTTGAGCCGCCTCGAAAAGGTGCAGCGCATCGAGCGCGTTTAGCAGGCCCCTGGCCCGCCGTCGGCCCCCTGCCTCGGGCCCTGGCAGCCATCACCAGGGGGCCCGGCGACACGGGGATCAACATCGAAAAGCCCGATCTCTGCTGCGTCGGCGAAATTCAGGTGCTGCACATCTCAGCGGCAATCAGCGGGCGCGAACAGCTGGGCGAAGTCATCCGCAAGTTGAGCCGTCTCGAAAAGGTGCAGCGCATCGAGCGCGTTCAGCAGGCCCCTGGCCCGCCGTCGGCCCCCTGCCTCGGGCCCTGGCAGCCATCGCCAGGGGGCCCGGCGACACGGAGATCAACATCGAAAAGCCCGATCTCTGCTGCGTCGGCGAAATTCAGGTGCTGCACATCTCAGTGGCAATCAGCGGGCGCGAACAGCTGGGCGAAGTCATCCGCAAGTTGAGCCGTCTCGAAAAGGTGCGGCGCATCGAGCGCGTTCAGCAGGCCCCTGGCCCGCCGTCGGCCCCCTGCCTCGGGCCCTGGCAGCCATCGCCAGGGGGCCCGGCGACACGGAGATCAACATCGAAAAGCCCGATCTCTGCTGCGTCGGCGAAATTCAGGTGCTGCACATCTCAGTGGCAATCAGCGGGCGCGAACAGCTGGGCGAAGTCATCCGCAAGTTGAGCCGCCTCGAAAAGGTGCAGCGCATCGAGCGTGTTCAGCAGGCCCCTGGCCCGCCGTCGGCCCCCTGCCTCGGGCCCTGGCAGCCATCGCCAGGGGGCCCGGTGACACGGAGATCAACATCGAAAAGCCCGATCTCTGCTGCGTCGGCGAAATTCAGGTGCTGCACATCTCAGTGGCAATCAGCGGGCGCGAACAGCTGGGCGAAGTCATCCGCAAGTTGAGCCGCCTCGAAAAGGTGCAGCGCATCGATCGCGTTCAGCAGGCCCTTGGCCCGCCGTCGGCCAGCGGAAGGCTTTTCTTCCGGGGTTTTCTCTCCGGACTGTCTGTCAGGCTGCAGCGCCGATGTCGCTGCGGAAGTCGAGGCGGGAGCAGCGGATGGGGTCCAGGGCTTCATAGGCCCGGTCGCGGGCCGCCGCCACATCGTCGGCCATGGCGGTTACGCACAGTACCCGGCCACCATTGATTTTCAGGCGACCACAGTTGCGGCCGATGCGGGTGCCGCCGTGGAAGACCTTGACCGCCTCCAGGGCTTCAGCTTCGGCAACCCCCTCAATGACGGCACCGGTTTCCACGGGGCCAGGATAATCGCGTTCGGCCAGGACCACGCCGACGGCGGCGCGCGGATCCCAGTCGAGCTCCGCACCTGCAAGGCCATTGTCGAGGGCGGCCACACAGAGGTCGGCGAAATCGCTGCGAAGGCGCGCCATGAGGACCTGCGTCTCGGGGTCGCCCAGGCGGACATTGTATTCAAGCACTGAAGCCTCGCCCCTGTCAATCATGAGGCCTGCGTAGAGAAAACCGCTATAGGGACGGCCCTCGGCGACAAAACTTCGCAACACCGGTTCGATGGTGCGCCGGGCGAGTTGCGCCAACTCCCCGGAGCCGATGTCCGCCGGCGAGATCACCCCCATGCCGCCAGTATTGCCCCCCTGATCGCCATCGAAACGGCGCTTGTAGTCACGGCTGGAGGCGAAGGGAATGAAGTGCTCCCCGCTACAGAGCCCCATGAGGCTCAATTCCTGGCCCGGCAGGCGGCGCTCGATCACGACCCTGGCGCCGGCATCGCCAAACTGGCGGCGCTCCATGCAGGCGCGCACCCAGTCCTCGGCCGCCGCCGTACTGGAGGCGACCAGCACCCCCTTGCCCGCGGCCAGGCCGTCTGCCTTGACTACGGGCGCCTCCTCCAGGGTACCCAGGTAGTCGAGCGCTTCGTCCATTCGGTCAAAAGAGCGGCCGGGGGCCATGGGCACGCCGCAGGCCTCCATGCGGTCGCGGGCGAAGCTCTTGCTGCTCTCCAGCTGGGCCTGGTATCGATCGGGGCCGAGCAGCCGCTGTCCCGCCTCGCTGAAACGGTCTTTGATGCCGGCAGCCAGAGGGGCCTCGGGGCCGACGAGGGTCAGATCCGCTTTGTTGTCGACGGCAAACTCGAGCAGCGCTTCGATGTCAGTCGCCGGGATGGCGACATTTTCTGCCTTGGGCTCCGCCGAGGTGCCGCCATTGCCCGGGGCCACCCAGACCCGGGAAACTCCGGGAGAGGCCGCAAGCTTCCAGGCGAGGGCATGTTCACGCCCGCCGCTGCCCACCAGAAGAACGCGCACTCTCGGCTACCGGGGGCGCGGAGAACCGGCGAAGCCGGTCAGACGGTGAAGGAGGAACCGCAACCACAGGTCGTGGCCGCGTTGGGGTTGCGAATGACGAACTGCGAGCCCTGGAGCCCGTCGCTGAAGTCGATGGTTGCGCCTGTCAGGTACTGCACGCTCATGGGGTCGATCAACAGCTTGACGCCGCCGTTTTCGATCTCGGTGTCGCCGTCCTGAACCTGCTCATCGAAGGTGAAGCCGTATTGAAAGCCGCTGCAGCCGCCACCGGCGACGAAGACGCGCAGCATGAGTTTGGGGTTGTTCTCCTCTTCGATCAGGGCCTTGACCTTGGTCGCGGCGGCGTCTGTAAACTCCAGGACGTCGGAGAAGGATTCCGTGGATGCTTGGGGGGCAGTAGTCATAGGGGTCGTTTCCTCGGGTGATAAAAGGCGGCACCGAAGGGCCGCCAGAACAATCCATTTATTATAATTTACAGCAAATCGCTCTAAAAAGCCAGCGCAGGCGCTGCAGATGTCCCTCCGTTCGGCGCAACATCAGTCCCCTCGTCCTTTGCGGGCGGTTTCTGGCTGACATCCACTCTCTCTCTATGACTGTTCGCGTCCGTTTTGCCCCCAGCCCCACAGGAGACCTCCATCTCGGAGGCGCCCGCACCGCCCTGTTCAACTGGCTCTTTGCGCGCAACTGCGGCGGTGACTTCCTCGTCCGCCTCGAAGACACCGACCGCCGGCGCTCGACCGAGGCAGCGGAGCAGAACATCCTCGACAGCCTCTGCTGGCTCGGCCTCGACAGCGACGAGACCAGAGCGCGCCAGAGCGAGTTTGATCAGTATCACCGCGAGGCCGTCGAACAGCTGTTGCGCCAGGGCCGCGCCTATCCCTGCTACTGCAGCCCCGAAGAGATCGAGGCCATGCGGGAGCGCGCCCGCAAGGCAGGGAAAAAACCCCGCTATGACGGCCGCTGCCGTGACCCTGAGGGAGCTCCCCCCCCGGGCCGCGACCCCGTCATTCGCTTTCGCGGGCCGACGGAGGGCAGCACAAAATACAGGGATCTGGTCTACGGCGACATCGAGGTGGCCCACAGCGAACTCGACGATCTGATCCTCAGGCGCGCCGACGGCACCCCGACCTACAATCTCTGCTGCGCCGTCGACGACCTGCGCATGGGCATCACCCATGTCATCCGCGGCGCGGACCACATCGGCAACACCCCCAGGCAAATCCTGCTGGCGCAGGCACTGGAAGGCGAAATTCCGCAATTCGCCCATCTGCCGCTGATCCTGAATGCCGATGGCCAGAGGATGTCGAAACGGCTCGGCGCCGATGCGGTGTCGGCCTACCGCCAGCGCGGCTATCTACCGGAGGCGGTAATCAACTATCTGGCGCGGCTCGGCTGGTCCCACGGCGACCGCGAACTCTTCCTGGGCTCCGATCTCATCGAGCTGTTTTCGCTGGCCAGGGTGCAGTTGTCGCCGGCGGCCTTGAACGAGGAAAAACTGCTGTGGTTCAACCGCCAGCACCTGCAAAAACAGGACCCTGACCGCCTCGCCGACGAAATTGGCCCGCTGCTGCCGCCGGCCGAAGAGGGGGCGCCCGAACTCAGAGACCTGATCGTCGCCCTGCGCGAGCGGGCTTCGACGGTCATTGAGCTGGCTGCTTTCTGCCAGCTGTTCTGGGCCGCCCCCGCCGCCGGCGACAGGGATGTCGAGGCCACTCTCGCCCAGGCTGACAAAAAAGTGCTGGCCGATCTGCATCGGCAGCTATCCGCCCTCGATTCCTGGGCAGCCGATGACATCGACGGTCTCATCAAAGAGCGGGTCAGGGCCTTGGAGGTAAGGTTTGCCGAAGTCGGCATGCCCCTGCGCGCCGCCGTCCTCGGAGCCCTGAAGACGCCGCCGCTCGGCCTGAGTTTCTCGCTTTTGGGCCGTGATCGCACCCTGCAACGCCTGGGGCAACACTTGGGCTAGCCGCGCAAGGATCCGAGGCGGCAGCCCTCCGGGCAGTCGTTGCGCGGGCAGCGGTGGGCTTTGGCGTGATCGACGATGAGGCCGTGGAAGCGGCGGCAGACATCGACATCAGCGGCCGCGGCTTCGAGGAACCAGGAGCGCAGACGGGGCCCGCTGTCCCCGGCCTCGCCCCAACTGAGACAACGCAGCAGTCGGCGGGTGTAATTGTCGACGACGAAGGTCGGCAGATGGAAGCCGTAGAGGAGAATGGCATCCGCCGTCTCCTGGCCTATGCCGTGGACTCGCAGCAGACTCGCCCGCAGTTGTTCCAGTTCAAGGCCGCTGTCGGCGTATTTCTGCCACCAGCGGCACAGGGCCTGCAGGCGCCTGGCCTTGACATGCTGGCAACCGGCAGGCCGGATCCATTCGCTGAGGGTTGCCGGCGGAGCCGCCAGCAGCGGCCCCGGCGCAAGCGCATCGGCCTCGGCCAGGCGCTGAACGGCGCGGGCGGCACCGTTCCACAAACTGTGCTGCACCAGCACGGCCGAGACCGCTATCTCAAAGGCCGACCGGGCTGGCCACCAATCGGCCCGGCCGCCCTCAGGGGAGCAGCTGTCCAACAGGGCACGGTAGAGACGAAGGGGCCGCGAGGACCGGATGGCGGCGGTCAATCGCGGATTTTAATCAGCCCTTTCATTGCCGACGAGGGCCAGCCGCTGCCAGCCGCCGCGATCGCGT
This sequence comes from Candidatus Porifericomitales bacterium, assembly GCA_965237735.1. Taxonomy (GTDB): domain Bacteria; phylum Pseudomonadota; class Gammaproteobacteria; order CBDEFV01; family CBDEFV01; genus CBDEFV01. Next base: position 77,089 of record CBDEFV010000004.1, read on the forward strand.
TCCAGACCGACGGCCTCGTAGAGGGCCTCTGTCTCCTCCGTACTCAGCGGCCTGTAGCTGCCGCGAGCGAGGGACGGCGGCAGCTCAAAGGTCGAATAGGCGATGCGTTTCAGCCGCGAGACCATGGAGCCCTGGGATTCCCACAGACGCCGCACCAGCCGGTTGCGGCCCTCAGGCAGCGACACCCTGAACCAGGCATTGAGGCCGCGGCCGCTGCCCAGAGGCTCGAGGCGGCTGAAGCAGGCGCGTCCGTCTTCCAGGTCGACTCCTCTCCTGAGAAGCTCCAGAGCCTCGTCGGACGGCGCCGGTGCGACCCGGGCGAGATAGAGCCGCGGACAGCCGTAACGCGGGTGCATGAGGCGGGCTGCCAGGTCGCCGTCGTCGGTAAAGAGCAGCAGACCGGCGGTCTCGACATCGAGACGGCCGACCGCCCTGACACGGTCGCGCCACTCCGGCGGCAGGGCCGAAAACACGGTGGGAAAGCGATCGTCAGAGGCCGCGACCACTTCCCCTGGAGGCTTGTGGTAGGCCAGCACCGTCGATTGCCAGTGACGGCGCTGCACGGTCCAGGACCGACCGGCCATTTGCACGCGATCGCCCTCCGACACCCGGACGCCGGGGATTGCCAGCTGGCCGTTAACCTGAACGAGGCCGACGGCGATGCGCTCGTCGGCCTCGCGGCGGGCGCAGCCCTCGGCACGGGCGATCAGCTTCTGCAGCCGTTCGCCCGACTGCGCGGCTGCGGTAGCTTCTTGCCGCGAGCGGACGGCAGAGGAGCGGCGCTGCTTTTTCGTGCTGGAGGAATCGCCTCCGGGACGCGGCCGGCCGCCGCCGGAACGAACCCGATCCGAACGGAAGGCTCTGCCTCCCCTGTCGTCGTAGCTCCGGGGATAGCTGTATCTGCGCACTTCGCCCTCTTCCCGCCCCGGCAGCGGCGATGCCGACCAGGAACTGTAGCCGTCTGCGGGTCTGCGGGCGGCAAAGCGCTCCTGGCGGCGCCTGCCGGCGGCTGTGACTCGATCCGTCTCGGGGCGGAAGGCTTTGCTGTCCCCAGTGTCCGGAGCGCCATCCCGGACAGCTCCCCTTCCCCTGGGGTCGGAACGAAGGGGTCGATTGCGGTCACTCCGGTCGTCTGGACGGGGCGGTCTGCCGCGGGATCCCCTGTCGTCTGGACGGGGCGATCTGCCGCGGAAGCCCCTGTCGTCTGGGCGGGGCGATCTGCCGCGGAAGCCCCCGTCGTCTGGACGGGGCGATCTGCCGCGGAAGCCCCCGTCGTCTGGACGGGGCGATCTGCCGCGGAAGCCCCCGTCGTCTGGGCGGGGCGATCTGCCGCGGAAGCCCCCGTCGTCTGGACGGGGCGATCTGCCGCGGAAGCCCCCGTCGTCTGGACGGGGCGATCTGCCGCGGAAGCCCCCGTCGTCTGGGCGGGGCGATCTGCCGCGGAAGCCCCCGTCGTCTGGACGGGGCGATCTGCCGCGGAAGCCCCCGTCGTCTGGACGGGGCGATCTGCCGCGGAAGCCCCTGTCGTCTGGACGGGGCGATCTGCCGCGGGAGCCCCTGTCATCTGGGCGGGGCGATCTGCCGCGGAAGCCCCTGTCGTCTGGACGGGGCGATCTGCCTCGGGAGCCCCTGTCGTCTGGGCGGGGCGATCTGCCGCGGGAGCCCCCGTCTTTTGCCGGGCGTCTGCCCCTTTCATCAAGGCTGCAGGACTTGCCGTAGTCGCCCTGGTTGCGTCTTCCCCCCTCGTCGCGCGCCTGACGACGTCCGCCGTGCGCAGCGGCTGCGGACCGGCGTCGAGACGACCCCTCGCCGGCGGACTGCCCCGCTGCCGATGGCGGCAGGCCGCCCTTGGCGATCGCCCAGTCAGGGCGCGAAGGCCGCCTGGCGGCAGCGCCGTCCCGGCCGCCACGACTGTGGCCGCGCCCCCCGTCCAGGTCTCTGGACGCCGTCGATGGTTTATGATGAAAGCTCTGTCTCCGCGGCTTTCTGAAACCTGTTCCCATGCCCGAATTTGACTTCATCCCCCTATCCATTGCCGTGCTGACTGTGTCCGACAGTCGCGGAGAGAGCGAGGACCGCTCGGGGAAAATCCTGGTTGAGGCCCTGCAGGCCGAAGGCCACAGTCTCGCCGAAAAATGTCTGGTGGCAGACGACCTCTATCAAATCCGGCGGGAGGTCTCGCGCTGGATCGCCGATGAGTCCGTCGATGCCGTTATGACAACCGGCGGCACCGGCCTCACCGGGCGCGACCGCACTCCGGAGGCGCTGAAACCCCTGTTCGATATGGAGATTGAGGGATTCGGCGAAATGTTCCGCGCTCTCTCTCATGGCGAGATTGCCACCTCAGCCCTGCAGTCGCGGGCTCTGGCCGGCGTGGCCAACGGCACCTTCATCTTCGCTCTGCCCGGCTCTCCCAATGCCTGCCGCACAGCCTGGAAAGAGATCATCCGCGCCCAACTCGACAACCGCACCCGCCCGTGCAACTTGGCCATGCTGCGGCCACGCCTGCGGGATCGCTGAGGGCCCTCACTGCACCAGCAACAGAAACAGCACGAAAAGCAGCACCAGGCCGATCGGTACCAGGGCGCTCATCCACTGACGGTGATTGGCCATGGGACTGGTGCGCAGCATGCGAGAGGCGGCTGGTCCCCAGAAGAACAGCACCAGAAGGGCGGCGACGCCGAGTAGAATTTGTTCCCACAGATTCATGATTGTTGTCTCAGACAGGAGAGAGAAGAGGCGGCGGGAGCCCTGGTGAGGGTCCTGGCAGAAAGGGTGCCGGAAAGGCGCCCGGCGGAGAAAGGCTGCGCAGGCGCGACCGAAAGAGAAAAAAGGGACAGGCCCCTCTCCTCTCCCCAATAGAGGGCAGCCCGTCCTTCAAACCGGAAACAGGCCCGGGGCTTGGAACTGCCCTGCCCGAAGGTTCCGGCGGGCATTGCCGCTGAAACCTCAACAGCCAATAAAGATACTGGCTGGACTAAAACCAACTGAGCCTCGGTGCCTTGAAAGAACACCGAGGCTCAAGTTGGAGGCGGCGGAACCGCCTGACTGTCGGGCCAAGCTCCAGCCCCTGCCGGGGCCGACCAGGCCTAGGCCTTAGGCCTTGGACGCGGGGACGACGTCGCCGATATCGTCGGTCAATGGCTTGACCTCCTTGCTCACCGGAGTGGAGAGCTCCATCTTATAGGCAAGGAACCACATCATGCCGACACCGAGGATCCAGAACAGCACCTGCCAAGCCCAGATTGACGGCATGCCGAAGACCCAGGTGGAGGCGTCGGTCGGGCTGCCGAAAATGGTGTTGCCCAGCACGGCGCCGGGGCCGATGCCGAAGAAGAACCACAACAGGGTGATAATCCAGGCGGCCGGAATCAGCGAGCGCTTCTCCTCCGGCAGGGCCGCGTGCTCCGCCAGGAAGTTGTGGTACTGCATGCGGTGCTCTATGTCCTTGTCCGGCAGGAGGCGGGCAAAGAAGAGCACGACTGCGAGGTTGAAGATGATGCCCCAACCGGCGGAGTGCATGGTCCAGGGCCAGCGTCCCCACGGAGCCTCACCATCAAAGAGCGGCTTGAGCACATAGTTGACGCCGACGTTCTCGGTCAGGGTGACGGCGATCAGACCGACGATCAGACCGAGGGCCACGCCCGTGCGCGTCAGCGACGGGAACCAGCAGATGGCGAGCAGCGCGGGCCACATCTGGAAGCCGTAAGCCACCGCCAGACCACCGAGCAGCACCAAGGCGTCGGTCGCGGTCGTCGCCACGACCAGCGCCATCATGACGACGATGGCGACACAGGTGCGGCCGATGACCTTCTGGGTGTTGTGGTCGGCATTCGGCATAATGAAGCGCTTGATGATGTCGCGCGTCAGCATGGCGCCGAAAGTAGACATGTAGGCGGCTCCTGTGGACTGCATGGCCGCCAGGGCACAGACGGCGAGGAAGCCGACGAACCAGGGCACAGCATCGCTCATCAGGAAGATCAGCTGGGGCACCAGCATTCCCTGTTTGCCCGCGGCCTGCATCAGATCCGAACCGCCGAGGCCGCTGCCGAGGACATTGTTGACATGCCCGGGCTCCATCGCCGTGAAGGCCGTATCGGCACCGAGAAGGTGGCCGCCAAGCCCCTGGGAAGCGGTGAAGAAGAAGAGAATCAGACCGATGCCGAAGGACGAGGCCCACACCTGCTGGGGCGCGAATGGCCGCGGATCCTTGTTGGAGAAGGCCCACATTGAGAAGGCCGGCGAGGACTGGATGCCCATCAGAGCGAACATGTACGTCAGGATCATGACGCCTGTCCAGGCACCGCCCTTCGGATTTTCCACCCCAAGTCCGGCAACGAACTGAATCACGCCGGGAATGGCGACATAGTGCGAATAGCCGTCGGGCGTGAGATTCTTGTCGGCCAGCGCCAGGGCGGCGATGCCTTCGTTGAGCTGACCCCAGCCACCGACGTAGTTGAGGGCGATGACACCGATGGCGACGATACCGACGGCCAACAGAATCGCCTGCAGGGTATCGACATAGGCCACAGCCCTGAGGCCGCCGGAGGCGACATAGATCAACACGACGATCGACAGCATCCACATGCCCACTTCAACCGACAGCGCGCCCTCAGTCAGGACATTGAACAGGAAACCCGAAGCGCGCAACTGAATGCCGAGGTAGGGCACCGAAAAGATCAGGGCGACCACAACCGTCAAAATCCGCATCAAATCGGACCTGAAGTAGGTGTGGAACATCTCCCCTGGCGTCACGAAGCCGTACCTCTTGCCGAGAATCCACTGCCGCTTGAGGAAGAGGACGCCGGTAAAGGGAATGGTAATGGCGTAGAAGGAGGCGTAAGCGTATTGGAAGCCATCGCGGTAAATCAATCCGGGATGACCCATGAAGGTCCAGCCCGAGAATGAGGTCGCAGTGGCCGCCAGGACAAATACCCAGATGCTGATGTTGCGACCGGCGATGAAGTAATCGGACGCCGTCTTCGACATCATTGCTCCACGAAAGCCCCAGTACATACAATAGGACCAATAGAGAAGAACGAAAATCGAGAGCCATATAATTTGTGATTTCATCTTAGAGCCTCCTGTTTTGGCATAAAAAATAAGGAACAAATCGGGCACTCGCCGGCAAGGGCAAATGTCTGATGGATTTTCCAAGCCGGCGGACACCTCCCGGACGGCTTATTACAGTTTTGAAACTTCAGCTTGAAAATCATTATATAGCACCCGATGGATTTTTCGTTGATATTTAATGAATTCTTGCTAAAAAAATTCAGTTTTTCTTGCCGGCTACCCTTTCAATTCCCTCTTTACTCTGTGATTTTCACTCTTTCGGCCCTGTTTTTCTCTTTTCCCCTTTCTGTTTGCCGTCAGCCCAGGGCCACAAGCTTGTCCGTCAAATCGACATGCTGCACTGCAACATCCCGATATGCTGCCAACCCATGGTCACGACCTCAGTCCGTCAAATCGCTGCTCTCAGCCCTCTGCCGACCGCAACTGAATGCCGAGGCGCTGCTCCAGGCTCTGCAGGACGGCGCTCAGGGCCTCATTTCCCTCTTCGTCGGTGAGAGTGCGGTCGCGCTCCTGAAATGTCAGGGCCAGAGCCAGGGCGTAGTGACCCTGCCTGATGCCGGCGCCGCGGTAGACATCGAAGACCTTCAACTGCGCCAGAGAGGCGGGCGCAGCCCGGGCGACCGCGTCCAGAACTTCGGCGGCTGAAATCTTATCCGGCACAACGAGGGACAGGTCGCGGCGCATCTGAGGGAAGCGCGACATCTCCACTTCGCCGAGAAGACGGGGACCGATCAGCCGATCGGCCGAGAGCTCAAAGAAAAAAGCGGGAAAAGCCAGCTCGAGCTCGTCCTCCAACTGCGGCGCCAGGCGCCCCAGAACGCCGATCCGCCCGCCCCCGGACTCAATCGCGGCCGTCTGCCCCGGGTGCAGGCAGGGAAAGCTCTGCGGAAGCCAGTCGACGTCCAGCGCACAGCGCTGAAACAGGCTTTCCAGATCGCTCTTGACATCGTAAAAATCGATCAGGCGCGACTCATCGCCCCACTGCAGGGGCCAGCGCAGACCGCTGACCAGGCCGCCGAGGCGCAGCGGCTGATCTGTACGCCAGGCCTCTCTGTCCGCAGCTTTGCCGTCGGCGGGCAGAAACACCCGGCCCCACTCAAAGAGGCGCACCGGACCAGGGCGGCGGCGCAGGTTGTGCAGCAATGCCCGCACCAGGCCTGGAGCCAGGCTTGTGCGCATGGCGGGCAGCTCGCTGCTGACGGGGTTGACCAGTTCCAGCGGCTTCAACTCAGGCCGCCAGCGACGGGCCTCGTCGAGGCCGACGAAGCTGAAGGTAATCGCCTCCCAGTAGCCGCGCTCGACCATGAAATTCTTGATGGCGCCGGCCTCAATGGCTTCGGGCTCCGGAGAGATGGCGGGAAGACTCGGGGCGGGCTGTTCCGGCAGCAGGTCGTAACCGTAATGGCGCACAATCTCTTCGATCAGATCGTCTTCGCCCTCGAGATCGTAGCGGTGCGAAGGCACCTGCACGTTCCAGCCCCCGGCCGTCTTCTGCTGAGGGATCTCGAGGCGGGTCAGGAGTTCGCCGACATCGGCATCCTCGATGGCCACGCCGGCGATGCGATCGAGCCGCGTCCGGCGCAGGCTGAGGCTGGCGCCGCCGATTCTTGCGGCCGCCGGCAGCTCGGCGACGACGACGGGGCCGCAATCGGCGCCGCAGATGTCGACAGCGAGACCCGAGGCGCGCTCGAGGGCCCTCTGTTGCAGGCCCGGGTCGACGCCCCGCTCATAGCGCCGGGCCGCTTCGGTGTCGAGACCGTGGCGGCGGGCGACGCCGCGAATGTCGCCGGGCGGGAAGAGTGCGCATTCAAACAGGATCTGGGTGCTGTCGTCGGAGACAGCCGATCTGAGCCCGCCCATGACGCCGCCGAGGGCGACGGGGCTATCGTCGTCACAGATGAGCACTTCGCCGTCTTTCAGCTCGAGGCGGTCGCCGCCGATGATCTCAAGGCTCTCGCCGGGGCGCGCGCGGCGCACCGATATATCGAGCGACAGGCGCTCCCGGTCGAAGGCGTGCAGCGGCTGACCCCACTCGAGGGCGACATAGTTAGTGATGTCGACGATCGGCGAGCGCGGCCGCAGGCCACAGCGCCTCAGCCGCTCGCGCATCCACAGGGGCGAGCGGGCCTCCGGGCGCAGATTTCTGAGGACGCGGGCGCAGTAACGGACGCAGCCGCCGTCGGGGGCGAGCGACAGCGCCGCCTTCTCTTTCAGGGACACGGCCACGGTGCGTTCGGCCGGGGCCACGGCCTGCAAGCGGCAGATGGCCGCAACTTCACGGGCGAGACCCCGCACCGACAGGCAGTCGCCGCGATTGGAGGTAAAGGCGATGTCGGCGACGACATCGTCGAGATCGAGGCATTCCGCCAAAGGCTTGCCGACAGGACTGTCGGCATCGAGCTCCATGATGCCTTCGGCGTCGTCGCCGAGGCCGAGTTCGATCTCTGAGCACAGCATGCCCTCGGAGGCGAGGCCGCGGAACTCAGTTGCTTTTATGGCCTGGCCCTGAGCCTTGTTTTTCCCGTCGCCGTCGCCGCCCAGGACCGCGCCCACGAGGGCGAGCGGCGCCTTCATGCCGGCATGGACGTTGGCGGCGCCGGTGACGATCTGCACCCTGGAGCCGCCGCCGGCGTCGGCCTGACAGACAAGGAGCCTGTCGGCCTGTGGGTGGCGTTCAACGGAAACCAGTTCGGCCACCACCACCCTGGCCTGGACGCGCCCTGCCGGTTGCAAACCCTCGACCTCAAAGCCGCGCAGGGTCAGAAGACGCGCCAACTCTTCGGGCTCCTGGGTGAAGGGCACCCACTCCCGCAGCCAGTTAAGCGAGAATTTCATGGTCCTTCGGCTTCATTGGTCGGGGCAAGTTATTGTAAAGCCCGCGAGAAACTGCAGGTCGTTGTCGTAGAACGGCCGCAGATCGCGTACGCCGTGGCGCAGCATGGCCAGGCGCTCGACGCCGAGGCCGAAGGCGTAGCCGGTGAACTTTTCGCTGTCGATGCCGGCTTCACGCAACACCTTGACATGCACCATGCCGGCGCCGAGCACTTCCAGCCAGCCGCTGCCGTCGAGGCGGATGTCGATCTCGATCGAGGGCTCGGTGAAGGGGAAATAGGACGAGCGCAGGCGGATATCGACGTGGGACGGGGCAAAGAAGGCCCGAAGGAAAGACTGGAGGTCGCCCTTCAGATGGGTCAGGTTGATGTCGGGGCCGACGCAGAGCCCTTCGACCTGGTGGAACATGGGTGAATGGGTGGCGTCCCAGTCGCAGCGGAACACCCGGCCCGGGCTGATGATTCGCAGAGGCGGCTCGTGGCCCTGCATGTAGCGCACCTGCACCGGCGACACATGAGTGCGCAGCAGCCGGCCATCGCCGAAGTAGAAGGTGTCGTGCTCTTCGCGCGCCGGGTGGTTGGGAGGGAAGTTGAGGGCGAGGAAATTGTGGTAGTCGTCCTCGATCTCCGGCCCATCGGCCACGGCGAAGCCGAGCTCGCTGAAGAGCGATGCGATGCGGTTGATCGTCTGGCTGACCGGATGCAGGCCGCCACGGGCAGGGCCGCGCCCGGGCAGGGTCACATCAAGGCGCCCGGCCTCGGCCCGGGAGGCGAACTCCGCCGCTTTAAGACCGGCGACACGCTGCTGCTGCAGTTCGGCGAATTTTTCCCAAGCCTCATGGACGCGGCGGCCGGCCTCGGGCCGCTCGGCCGGCGGCAACTGCGCCAGCGTCTTCCTGAGGGCCGGCAACAGGCCCCTGGTTCCTGTGTATTTGCGGACAACCTCGGCCAGTTGCTGTTTATCCGCCGCCGCCGCCAGCTCGCGTTCAGCCGCGGCCAGCAACGACTGAAGCGATGCCGCCTCGAGCGAGGGCGTCACTTAGGAAGCTTTGCGCGCCTCTTTGACGACGGCGGCGAAGCCCTGTTCATCGGACACCGCCAGATCGGCCAGAACCTTGCGGTCCAGGGCGATGCCGGCAACACTCAGGGCATGCATCAGGCGGCTGTATGAAAAGCCGTGCTGACGGGCCGCAGCGTTGATGCGGGCGATCCACAGCGAGCGAAAGTCGCGCTTGCGCTGGCGGCGGTCGCGGTAGGAGTACTGAGCGGCGCGGACCACCGCCTGTTTGGCGACGCGAAAGACCCGGCTGCGTGCGCCTCTGTATCCTTTTGCGGCCTTCAGTACTTTTTTGTGGCGAGCGCGGGCCTGCACTCCTCTTTTAACGCGAGCCATGAGGGTTCCTCAACAAAGGGTTGGGGGAAAAGAGAAAAGAGAATTCGGGGAGAGGCACATCGGCATCGACGCCTCAGGCGTAGGGCATCATGCGCTTTACGGACTTGACCTCACTGCCGCTGATCTGGGCAGGATCACGCAGGTGACGCTTGCGGCTGGTCTTCTTCTTGTCGAGAATATGACTGCGATGCGAACGATAACGCTTGATGCGGCCGGAAGCGAGGCGTGCAAACCTCTTGGTGGCGGCTTTTTTGGTCTTGATCTTGGACATGGTGGAAAACTGTGGGGTTAAACGAAGCCTGTTGTCAACGGAAATCTGTCGATAAGAGGGAAGCGGGCGAAGGGAGACTCAGCCCGTTGATTTGGCCGGCGGAGTCCCGTCGCTGGCCGCCGGCTGCCTGCGGGCCGCCGGCGTCAGCACCATTGCCAGCAGGCGCCCTTCCATGCTGGGCTCCTGATCGACATGGGACACTCCCTCCAGATCGGAACGCACCCGCTCAAGAATCTGAAAGCCGAGCTCCGGATGAATGATCTCGCGGCCACGGAAACGCAGAACCACCTTGACGCGATCGCCATTTTCAAGAAACCGCGAGAGCCTCCTGAGCTTGACCTGGTAATCGCCATCGCCGATGCCGGGGCGGAATTTGACCTCCTTGACCGAAATCTGCTTTTGCTTACCGGCTCCATGGCGTTTTTTGCGCTGTTTAAAGGAAAAGCGGCCATAGTCCATCACCCTGCAGACCGGAGGGTCGGAGACCGAGGCCACTTCGACGAGATCGTAGCCCGCTTCCTGGGAGATCTCCAGCGCTTTGGGAGTCGGCATGACTCCCAGTTGCTTGCCTTCGATATCGATCAAACGCACCTTCAGTGCCATGATCTCCTCATTCTTGCGGAGCGTTCGTTCCTGAGCTATGAATCTCCTCCTGAGTTGGGTTGTGGGGAATAAAGTCGGCTGGTGCGCGCCTCTGCCGCGGCCAGAAGCCCCTGCGCGAATTCATCGAGTGAACAGCTGAAGGACTCGTCTCCACCGCGACAGCGCACCGAGACTTCACCGGTCTCGGCTTCACGCGCACCGATAACTATTATATAGGGTATCTTCATCAGAGTCGCCTCCCTGATTTTGTAATTGACCCTTTCATTGCGAAAATCGCCCCTTGCCCTGACCCCGGCCGCCGCCAGAGCCTGGCAGGTGCGGCTGGCCGCCCCGGTGAATTTATCGGACACATTCAGCACCAGCGCCTGGACTGGGCTGAGCCAGACCGGTAAATCGCCCTTGAAGTGCTCGAGGACGATGCCGATGAAGCGCTCCAGAGATCCGAGCGCCGCCCGGTGAATCATCACCGGCGTCACCTTGTCGCTGTTCTCGTCGATGTAATGGGCCCCCAGCCGGCCGGGCATGAAGAAGTCGAGCTGAATGGTGCCGCACTGCCACTCGCGGCCCATGCTGTCCTCCAACACAAAATCGATTTTGGGGCCGTAGAAGGCGCCATCGCCCGGCTGCAACTGCCAGTTGTGGCCGCTCGCCTCAAGGGTGGCGCGCAGGGCATCCTCGGCCTGATTCCAGAGCTTTTCGTCGCCGACACGCTCCTTCGGCCGGGTCGACAGCCCCATGTGGATGCGCCTGAAGCCAAAATCGCCGTAGATGCCGAGCATGAGGTTAATCAGGGTCTCGATCTCGCCGGCGATCTGCCCGGGGGTACAGAAGATGTGGCCGTCGTCCTGGGTGAAGCGGCGGGCGCGCATGAGGCCGTGCAGGGTGCCGGAGGGCTCGTTGCGGTGAACCACGCCGAACTCGGCAAAGCGCACCGGCAACTCGCGGTAGCTGCGCAGGCCCTGATTGAAGAGTTGCACATGGCCCGGGCAGTTCATGGGCTTGAGCGCGTAGTCGCGTGCCTCGGACCGGGTCGTGAAAATCATGTCCTGGTACTTGTCCCAGTGGCCGGAGCGCTCCCACAGGGAGCGGTCGAGCATCTGGGGGGTGTGGACCTCGTCGTAGTCGCGGCCGCCGAGGCGCTCGCGCATGTACCCCTCGAGGATGCGGTAGAGCACCCAGCCGGATGCATGCCAGAAGACCATGCCCGGCGCCTCGTCCTGAAAATGGAACAGATCGAGGCGGCTTCCAAGGGCGCGGTGATCGTGTTTATCGGCTTCTTCCAGGCGCTGGATGTGTTCCTCAAGCTCCTTCGCGCTCGGCCAGGCCGTGCCGTAGATGCGCTGCAGCCGGACCCTGGCCGGATCGCCGCGCCAGTAGGAACCGGATATCTTCGTCAGGCGGAAGGCCCCGATCGAGGCCGTCGTCGGCACATGGGGGCCGCGGCAGAGATCGACAAAGTCACCCTGACGGTAGAGCGTCAAGGTCTCGTCGTCGCCGATGTCGTCGATGATTTCAGCCTTGTAGTTCTCGCCCATGCCGACAAAGAGCCGGCGCATGGACACCCGGTCGAGCTCTTCGCGGACCATCGTCAGTCTGCGGCCGGCGACCTGCCACATGCGTTCCTCGATCTTCGGCAGATCCTCGGGGACAAAGCGGTGGCTGGAGTCAAAATCGTAATAGAAGCCGTCTTTAATGACCGGACCTATGGTCACCTGGGTGCCGGGCCACAGCTCCTGCACGGCCTGGGCCATTAAATGGGCGCAGGAGTGGCGCATGATGGCGAGGCCGTCTTTGTCCTTCAGTGTCAGCGCCTGGTAGTGGCAGTTTTCCTCAATGCGATGGCTGGCATCGACCAGGCGGTCCTGAACGCGCCCGGCAATCAGGGCCCGCGCCAGCCCCGGGCCGATGTCGGCGGCGACTTCGGCTACCGTCGGCGGCTGTGCAAAGGAACGGCATGAGCCGTCCGGCAAAGTAACTTCGATGTTTGCCACAAAAAAATCTGAGAATGGCTGGACGAGAACTCGCTGTCGGGCGCGACAGCTGCCGGAGCCAGAACGGAAAAGTTGGTAGGCGCGATTGGATTCGAACCAACGACCCCCACCATGTCAAGGTGGTGCTCTAACCAACTGAGCTACGCGCCTGGGGGTCCCGGCACCGGCCTTCGGAGCTGAACCTCGAGCCTGGACGCCGTGCAGTCATACAATGCACCCTCATTATATAAGGAGAGCCGCCACTGTGCCACGGCAAGCGCCGCTCAAGGGGCGCAGGAACCGTCCCCCCTGCAGCCTCATCTTCTACTCTGAAGCCCCTGGAGAATTTATCCTTTATCGATCGTCCCGGGCTCCTCTCTTCAGAGCCGGCAGTTGAGTTTGCAGGAAAGCACGGGCAAAAACAGACTTTTCAGCTCCAGGAGTTAAAAAAGCTCCCTCATGAGTGCAACAGTCCCCGTTGAATGGTATAATTCCAGTCGTTGCCGCTTGAATCTGCACCCTCACATCAGCAGGCGGCTTTTTTTATTGCCTTGAATTCGTTATCCAGATTCATCTACCAGACACCTTGCTTCAGTCGCACTCCATGCCCGCGTCCGCGTCCTCCATGAAAACCTTCAGCGCCAGAGCCGCCGATGTCGAGCGGCAGTGGCATCTCATTGACGCCCGCGACCAGACGCTGGGCCGGCTCGCCAGCGAGATCGCCAAAGTCCTGCGCGGCAAGCACAAGCCGATCTACACGCCCCATGTGGATACAGGCGATCACATCGTCGTCATCAATGCCGCCGAAGTGCGCCTGACCGGCAACAAGGAAGAGGGCAAGGTGTACCACCACCACACCGGCTACATCGGCAACCTTAAATCGGCCACGGTCAAGCAGGGTGCGCGCCCGCCATCCCGAACGCCTGCTGATGATGGCCGTCAAGGGCATGCTGCCGAAAAATCCGCTCGGCCGCGCCCAGTTCCGCAAGCTCCGGGTTTATGCCGGCCCCGACCACCAGCATGCGGCCCAGTCGCCGCAGCCGCTTAAACTCTGAGACTGCCCCATCCATGGACAAAACACTCGCCTCCTACGGCACAGGCCGCCGCAAAACCTCGGTTGCGCGCATCTATCTGCGCGAACTCAAAGACAAGGAAGAGGCCTCGGTATTGGCTAACCGCCAGCAACTGAAAGCCTATTTTCGCCGCGACACCCTTGTTGCCATGCTGACTGCGCCCCTGCGCGCCACTGAAAGCGTCGATCGCTTCAAATGCAGCATTTTTGTCCGCGGCGGCGGCATCAGCAGCCAGGCCGGAGCCGTTCGCCACGGCTTGGCGCGGGCTCTGATCGGCTTCAATGAAGAGTGGCGGCCCCTGATGCGAAAAGAGGGCTTTCTGACCCGTGATGCCCGCGAAGTCGAGCGCAAAAAAGTTGGCCTGCACAAGGCCCGCAAAGCCTCGCAATACTCCAAGCGCTAATCGGCGCCCCTTTCGCCGTGGGCGCTGTGGCCGGCCTTCGCTCTGATCGCCCTATCGCCGTCCTATCCCGGCAAGAATTGAGTTGAGCGAAAACAACCAGATGCCGCCAGTCCAGTCTGCCCGCCGCCTGATTTAGGGGAGCGTGCAATCACAAAAGTCCGGTCGAAGCCATTCCCCATGAACGAAAGCCGCAGATGGGCGCTGTTGCCGCCTTCGGTGCGGCGCGCCGCTTTCGTTCTCTTCCTGGCCCTGGCCGCAACCTCTGTGGGAGGCTGTGTCGCCACTCAGGGCAAGGATATGGAGCTCACCGAGGATCAGATCGACCCCTGGGAAGACTCCAACCGGGTGGTGCACAACTTCAATGAGACCTTTGACCGGATCGTGCTCAAGCCGATCGCCATCGCCTACGATACGGTGACGCCCGGAGTCATTCAGAGCGGCATCGGCAATTTCCTCAGCAATCTGCGCGAACCCCAGACCATCATCAATCAGGCCATGCAGGGGAAATTTGGCCTCGCCGGCAGAGATCTGGCGCGCTTTCTCATCAATTCCACCCTGGGTCTCTACGGCCTCATCGACGTCGCCCAGTACCTGGGGCTGGAAAGGCACCAGGAGGATTTCGGCCAGACCCTCGCCACCTGGGGCTGGACGCAGAGCAACTACTACGTCTCGATTTTTGGGCCCTCGACTGGGCGCGACTTCCTCGCCGAAGTCGGCTATACCCTGACGTCGGACCGACTCGGCTTCAACGGCAGCCGCATATTAACGGACCACTCCGAACTCAGCAGCGGCATCTTCTTCCTCCGCGCCGTCCACGCCCGCGCCGCCCTGCTTGACGCCGGCGACCTGCTGCAGCTCGCCGCCGTCGACCCCTATGTCTTCCTGCGCTCTTCCTACCTGCAGAACCGCCGCCTGCAGCTCTACGACGGCAACCCGCCGGAGAGGCCGTCGAGCGACGAGGGCGGGGCAGGGGGCAGTGAAGACCTCTTTGACAATCTTGATGATCTCGAGGGCCTCGACGATCTCGATGACCTCGACGACCTCGACGACCTCGACGGAGGCTTTTAATTCCTCGTACCCATCCCTGCCCGCGCTTTTCAGGAGACGGCTGCGCAAGACGGGGCGGCCCCCGGTCCTGAGATTGGCGGAGCTGCCTGCGGAGCCGTCTTGATTTATAATTGACTCGTTCAGACGTGGACGTTTCAGCCTTCTCTCTCCCAAAAGTCGCTTCATTGGAAATTTCCCTTTCGTACCCCCCCCCAGCAGATACATTCAATCCACAGCTGCCACCAGCTCCTGCAAATTGTCGGGGACCGCTGCCTGAAGGCCCGCCGACTCGCGCAGAAGTCAGACAGACAGGAACGACGGGGAACTATGGATAAAAATGGCTGCCAGCCCGTCAAACGATTGGAATCGCCGGGTTTTCCAGCTATCAGTATCCCGAAGGCCAGCCCGTAAAAGTGAAGATACTGAAATTGCCCTCTCCGTCAATCCGTTTAAGCATTAATCGGATGGGCACCCGCTATAGCATGCAGATGCTCGAAATCGCAGACCTGCATCAGGTGAGGCGCCTGTTCAGATCAAATCATCCCCGTATTAATCCGAAAATCATGGAGTTGTCCAAGCGCCTCTACAGATGGGGGGGTCTGAACCCTCTGTTTCAAAATACATGGCATGCAACCTATAGCGAGATCCCATCCCGCCTGAGAAAGCATGCCAAGTTCTGCGTACTGAGGGATGTCAGGAGCTGGTATATCTCGCACTACCTGTACTACCTTACATGCACAAGAAAACAGCTTGGCGATGAAACCTGGCTGGCCCAGACGATCAGGCTGCTCATGCTGGACGACCACAGTGTTCGCATGAGCGAAAAGAACAGAACTTTCCTCTTCAAACACAAGGAGGCGTTCGTCGACAGATTTAAAAAACGAGAATATCGAAGGCCTGGGCGATAAGATCTCGCTGGGTTCCTACTTCTGGCACAACAATCACCTGAGGCCAGGCATGCTGTTGGGGGGCCGATACCGCCAGTATCCGATCGCCGGGAAGATGGGCTTTTTAACCTTCAGAGCGATCACAATCCTGTTCAGGCGCCCGGAAAAAGTGTTCGCAATGAACCGGGAGGAACTCGATGAATACTTCGTCAGCGGCAGGTATCGCCAGGACATTGACTGCAACTTCTTTCTCAACACTGCTGATTTAACCGACTCCCTAGGCTCTCTCATGACCGATGAATTGGGTTATCACCCGGAAGTTCTTCTGTCGGCGAGAGAAGAGATCGAAAAGGAACCCAGGTGGTTGAGAAACAAAACTCCCGCCAAGATGAAGGCAGAGGTCGGGAAAAGGCTGGATGAAGAGGGAATCCTGCCGCAAATATACGAAGCTGAAAGAATTTATCAAGAATATATTTATCCTCTGGCCGGGGTCTGAAGGGGGCAAACTGAGCCTTCCACAGACTGGGCCAGTTTCAACCTCTCCCTCTCCCCCTCCCGCCTTATGACCAGTCGCCGAAGTTCGGCCAGGGCTCTGAGGCTCAGGGGGCAGCGCCGGCCCCCGAGCCCGTTGAACCGACAACTGTCAGCCTCTGGCCCTATAATGATAAACACCGCTATATATTGCCTCTTCTTCCCTCCCAAGGTTCCCGCATCCGAATGACCTCCCCCAGCAAAGAGCGAAAATCTGGTCCGCATTCAGGGCCTGAGCTTCAACCGCGGCGACCGGAAGATCTTCCGCAATGTCGATCTCGAGATCCCCAAAGGCAAGGTGACCATCGTCATGGGCCCCAGCGGCTCGGGCAAGACGACGCTCATGAAGCTGATCTCGGCACAGTTGCGGCCCCTGGCGGGAACCATCGAATTCGACGGCCACAACATGCATCAACTGGGACGCTCACAACTGTTTGAGACCCGGAGGCGCATGGGCATGCTGTTTCAGAACAACGCCCTGCTGAACGATTTCAGCGCCTTCGACAACGTCGCCTTTCCGCTGCGCATCCACACGCGTCTGCCGGAGCGGCTGATCCGCTCCCTCGTCCTGACGCGGCTGCATTCGGTCGGACTGCGCGGCTCCTGGAACCTCATGCCGACCGAGCTCTCCGGCGGCATGATGAGGCGCGTCGCCCTGGCCCGCGCCCTGATTATGGACCCTGACCTCATCGTCTATGACGAGCCTTTCGCCGGCCAGGACCCCATCACCATGGGGGTGCTGGTGCGGCTGATTTCATCGCTCAACAAGGCGCTGCAGCTGACGAGCATCGTCGTCACCCACGACGTCCACGAGGCCCTGACCATCGCCAACCGGGTCTATCTGCTGTCGGACGGCGAAATCGTCGGCCGCGGCACTGCCGATGGGCTGCGGGCCGACCCTTCGCCGAAAGTGCGGCAGTTCCTCAACGCCGAAGCCGACGGCCCGGTTCCCTTCCACTATCCGGCGAATGACTACACTGAGGATCTGCAATGGCCCCAGCCCTCATGAGCGCCCGCCTCAGGGATCTGATCTCCGCCTTCGGCCAGCGCGCGCTCGATTTCTTCGAGCGCCTGGGCCGTTCAGGGATTTTCCTGTTGCAGTTGGTGCGCGGCTGCCTCGGCTATCCCTTCGGCATGTCGCTGTTTTTCCGCCAGCTGTTCAATGTCGGCGTCAAAACGGTGTCGATCGTCGTCGTCGCCGCCGTCTTCGTCGGCATGGTCATCGCCCTTCTGGTCTACAGCATCCTCATCGATTTTGGCAGCGAGGAGATCGTCGGCCTGTTCGTCGCCGTCATCGTCATCCGCGATCTCGGCCCCGTCCTCGGCACCGTGCTCTATACGGCGCGGGTCTGCTCGTCGCTGACGGCGGAAGTCGGCTCCATGAAGGCCACCGAGCAACTCTCGGGGCTGGAGATGATGGCCGCCGATCCCTTCCGCTATGTCTACGCCCCGCGTTTTCTCGCCGGCGCCTTCGCCAACCCCCTGCTCTGCTTCATCTTCATCACCGTCGCCATCTGGGGGGCCTGGCTCATGGCCGTCGCCATCCTCGGCGTCCCCGCCGGCCGCTTCTGGACCAACATTGAAAACGGCATTCAGATCGATGAGGAAGTGCTGCAGGGCTTTGTGAAAGCCTGCATCTTCGGCATCACCGTCACCTGGATCGCGATCTTCGAAGGCCATGATTCCATGCCGACTGCCGAAGGCCTCGGGCGGGCGACGACCAGCACTGTCGTCAACTCGACCCTGGCCATCTTCGGCCTCAATCTGATCATCACCCTCTTTTTCTTCGGCTGAACCCCTCGCCCATTTCGAATGAACCCCTGAAAGGAATCCCAATGAACACTTCACGCACCGCCTCCCTGATTGTCGGCCTCTTCATGATCGCCGGCTTCGGCTCTCTCGCCTTCGTCGCCCTCTACATCAGCGACATCACGGCCCTGTCAAGCCCCGCCCGCTACCAGCTGGAAGCCCGTTTCGAGAGCGTCAACGGCCTGAAAAAACGCTCCCCGGTGCGGGCCGGCGGCGTCCCCGTGGGCGAAGTCGCCAGCATCCGCTACGACAAGAATCACTACCAGGCCGTGGTTGTTTTCGACATCGATGCCGAGTTCGACACCTTTCCCCTCGACAGCTCAGCCGCCATCTACACTTCGGGGCTGCTCGGAGAAAAGTATGTCGGCATCGAGCCCGGCGCCGAGGAGGAGTTCCTCGGGCCGGGCGACAGCATCGAGTTGACGCAGTCGTCCATTGTCCTTGAAAAGGTCATCTCCGAGTTTCTCTACAACCGGGCCTCGACACCGGCAGAATCCGAATAATCCTCTTCATTCCACCTCGCCCCCGAGAGCTTCCCGCCATGAACGCACGCAACACCCTTCGCTTCCTGCTGACGGGCGCCGGTGCCCTGACCCTGGTCGCAGCCCTGTCAGCCGCCGCCCCCTCCAGCCGCGCCCAGGCCGTTCACCCGGCGCACCAGACCGTTGAGTCCGTGACCCTCGACATGATTGATTTCCTCAAAAAGAATCGCGAGGAGATCAAGAAAAACCCCAGGCTTCTCGAGCAAAAGCTTGAGGCGGATCTCTATCCGAAGATGGATTTCGCCTACATGACCAAGCTGGCATCCGGCAAGCACTGGCGGCGCGCCAGCCTTGACGAGAAAAAGGCGCTGGTGCGGGAGTTCCGCAGCCTGCTGGTCAACTCCTACGCCGGTTCGCTCAACCAGTTCAAGGACCAGAGGCTCGAATTCCTGCCGACCCGGCCCGGCAGCAGGCCCGACCGCGCCAGTGTCAAGGCCGACTTCATCGACGGCAGCAAGAAGACCCGCCTCGAGTTCCGCACCATCAAGCGCAAGGGGGAATGGCGTCTCTATGATCTGGCGGTCGAAAACATCAGCCTCATCACCAACTACCGCAACACCTTCAGCAACCAGATCAGTCGCGGCGGCTTCAAGGGCCTGATCGAAACTCTGGCGGCGAAAAACGCCGAGTTCGCCGCCAAGGGCATCCAATGAAGCAGCAGCAGGACAGCGCATCCTTTGCCGTCAGCTGGCAGGATCCCGGCACGCTCAGGGTCGAGGGCGCCATCGACTTCGACAACACCCCCGCCATACTCGCCGCCAGCGAGCCCCTGCTGCGCCAGGGTTTTGCTCAATCCGAAGCCGTGACCATCGATCTGGGCGCAGTCAAAGCCGCCAAAAGCCCGGGAATCGCGCTCATGCTGGAGTGGAAGCGGCTGGCGACCGAGCAGAAAAAGAAGCTGACCTTCAGCCAGACGCCGGAAAGCCTGGTGCGGCTGGCCGAGATCAGCGAGTTGAAGAGCATCCTGGAGATATAGCACGGCCGGGGCGGGCGTCCCCATAAAAATATCACGGCCGGCGCCCAGGGCCCGGGCCTCCATTGAAAAGTTCCTGTCGGGACGCGGGCTCTTTCCGCCTCCCTGCGCTTCAAGGGGCAGGACAGCCCCGGTTAAAATGCCATGAGGTCGGTCTGGGCCCGCCCCAGCACCAAAGCATGGATATCGTGGGTGCCCTCATAGGTGTTGACCGTCTCCAGATTGACGAGGTGCCTCATGATGTGGTATTCGCCGGAAATGCCGTTGGCGCCCAGCATGTCGCGGGCCGTGCGGGCGATTTCCAGTGCCTTGCCGGCCGAGTTGCGCTTCAACAGCGACACCGCCTCATTGGCCAGCCGTCCTTCATCCATAAGGCGGCTGGCGCGGAGACAGGCGTGCAGGCCGAGGGTGATCTCGGTCTGCATGTCGGCGAGCTTTTTCTGCACCAGCTGGCGCCCGGCCAGAGGCCGGCCGAAGACGCGGGCTCTCTCCGCCTCCCTGCGCTGCAAGGGGCAGGACAGCCCCGGTTAAAATGCCATGAGGTCGGTCTGGGCCCGCCCCAGCACCAAAGCATGGATATCGTGGGTGCCCTCATAGGTGTTGACCGTCTCCAGATTGACGAGGTGCCTCATGATGTGGTATTCGCCGGAAATGCCGTTGGCGCCCAGCATGTCGCGGGCCGTGCGGGCGATTTCCAGTGCCTTGCCGGCCGAGTTGCGCTTCAACAGCGACACCGCCTCATTGGCCAGCCGCCCTTCATCCATAAGGCGGCTGGCGCGGAGACAGGCGTGCAGGCCGAGGGTGATCTCGGTCTGCATGTCGGCGAGCTTTTTCTGCACCAGCTGGCGCCCGGCCAGAGGCCGGCCGAAGACGCGGGCTCTCTCCGCCTCCCTGCGCTGCAAGGGGCAGGACAGCCCCGGTTAAAATGCCATGAGGTCGGTCTGGGCCCGCCCCAGCACCAAAGCATGGATATCGTGGGTGCCCTCATAGGTGTTGACCGTCTCCAGATTGACGAGGTGCCTCATGATGTGGTATTCGCCGGAAATGCCGTTGGCGCCCAGCATGTCGCGGGCCGTGCGGGCGATTTCCAGTGCCTTGCCGGCCGAGTTGCGCTTCAACAGCGACACCGCCTCATTGGCCAGCCGTCCTTCATCCATAAGGCGGCTGGCGCGGAGGCAGGCGTGCAGGCCGAGGGTGATCTCGGTCTGCATGTCGGCGAGCTTTTTCTGCACCAGCTGGCGCCCGGCCAGAGGCCGGCCGAACTGGACGCGCTCAAGGACGTAATCGCGGGCGCTGTGCCAGCAGAACTCGGCCGCGCCCAGAGCCCCCCAGGCGATGCCGAGGCGGGCGCGGGTCAGGCACGACAGGGGCGCGCCCAGACTTCCCCTGGCTCCCGCGAGCAGCTGCTCTTCGGTGACACGGACCCCGTCGAGCAGGATTTCGCCGGTCGGCGAGGCCCGCAGGCTCAGTTTATTTTTGATTTCGGGCGTTTCGATGCCCGGCGTGTCGCGCTCCAGCAACCAACCGAGATAGCGGCCCTCTTCGTCCTGGCTCCAGACCACCAGCACATCGGCGATGGGGGCGTTGGTGATCCAGGTCTTGCGGCCGCTGACAACCCAGCCGTCGCCATCGCGCCGCGCCCGGGTGGACATGGACGAAGGATCCGAGCCGTGATCGGGCTCGGTCAGGCCAAAGCAGCCAATCCACTCGCCGCTGGCCAGCCTGGGCAGGTATTTCTGCTGCTGCTCTTCACTGCCGAAACGGGAAATCGGCTCCATGACCAGACTGGTCTGGACGCTGAAGGCCGAGCGCCAGGCCGAATCGATGCGCTCGATCTCACGGGCCACCAGACCGTAGGCGACATAGCCGGCCCCGGCGCAACCGGGGCCTTCAATGGTCATGCCGAGCCAGCCCAGGCGTCCCAATTCAGCGAACAGCGAGCGATCGAATTCGCCCCTGGCGTTGGCCTCGACGATGATCGGCAGGAGTTTGTCGCCGCAGAAATCGCGGGCGCTGGCCGCGATCAGGCGCTCTTCCTCCGTCAGTTCCTCGGCGAACAGCAGCGGATCGCGCCAATCGAAAACCGTTTTTGGGCTGCCCTCAGTCATGATGGCCAATGACAATCAGCGGGCGGGGTCCGCTGTCGATGGAACCATGACTCGGCACCCGACGCCCGGCCCTGCCAGTCAGGGAGAGAGGGCCTGGAGGTGCTGGCCGCCGCCCGTCGAGGCCGCCGCCATGAGCCTCAGGCGGCCGAGGCGGGCGCGGATGCTGTTCTTGTCGCGCTCCTGACTCGCCTGACGCAGCAGATCGGAGTAGAGATTGCGGGCATCTTCGCGCAGCCCCTCGCTGGCGAGGACATCTGCCGCCTGCATGCGGGCGGCGAGGCCCCAGTTGTCGTTGGCCGCGCCCCCTTTGTAGGCCGAGCGCAGATAAGCGCGAACCCCTTCGAGCGGCCGCCCCGAAGCGACCAGGGCGTCGCCGCGCCAGCGCTCGATCTCGCGCAGGCGATCGATCGGCAGATCGAGCTCGGCAAAGATGTCGTAAAAGGGCAGCGAGCTCTCGTGCAGGTTGCCTTTGCCCATTTCGTTGAGCACAAAGAGCAGGCGGTTGATGTTGGCGACGACCTCCTGCGGATGGTCGCGCACCATGAGCAGCAACTCTTTTTCAACCTCGTCGACCTTGCCGCCGCGCAACAGGATGCTCAACCGGCGGACACGCCAGTCAAAGGCGCCCTCCTCGGGGGCGGGCAAAATCGCCATCAACTCCGCCGCCTCGCGAAAATCCCCTTCCTTGAGGAAGTGCTCGCCGAGGCGGGCGGCGAACCCCTTGGTCGGAGGCACGGCAAAGACCGTCTTCTCGCCGCGGTAATGGGGCAGATAGATGTGGCCGAGCCAGGGCGTCATCCAGCGTTTGCGCGTCAACTGCAAGATGCGCGCATGCGATCTGCTGTCCCCGCCCTCGATGCGTTTGATGTAATGCGCCAGCTGCGCCAGCCAGCGGGCATCGCGCACCGGCAACCCCGGCTGGTTGTCGGTGCTCGGCCTGGCGTCGGCTCCGTAGTCGGCGAGGGCCTGCCACAACTGCTGCTGAGACACCTCGAACAGGGGGTTTTCCGCCGGCGAGAAGTCGCGGGCGCGAACCGACTGCAGCAGGGCCCAGGTTTTCTTCTCAGGGGTTTCGGCTACCTGAGCTGCGACAAACCAGTAGGCACTGGCTTTCATATCCTGATTGCCGTCCTGGCTGCGCTTGCCGCGCTTGACGGCCGTCACCGCCTGCTTCCAGTCAACCGCCTTCGATTGAGCCAGAGCCAGGGCCAGCCAGGCGGCCGGCGAATCATCCCTGCTCTTCTCGGCCAACTCGGCAGCAACTGCCCCCTGGCCGCGGCCCAGGGCCAGCTCAATGCGCAGCCTGGGGTGAAAATCCCAGACCTGATAGGGACTCTGGAGCAAAGCCTCGGCGAGATCGAGTTCATCGGTGCGCAAGTAGGCCTCAAGGGCAATGTTGATGGCCTGCTGCCGCTGCCCGCCGACCAGGTCCGCAACCGTGCCTGCGACCGGCTGACCATTGTTGAACAGCCGCCGCAATTGCATCAGAGAGCGCTTGCCCTCGCCGGCGCGGAGCCACAGTTCGGCCGAGCGCACCAGGCTTTTCATGCGGTCCTTGGCCGGGGCGCGGTCGCTGATGCGCGAAGACCACTCGGCCGCACGCCTGAGCTCGCCGAGGGCGACGAGATTTTCGATGCGCCGCTCGCTCCACTTCCACCAGGCGCCGTTGGCGCTCAGCGGCGGCGCCGGCTCCTGCAGGGAGAGACCGTGGAGCAGCTGCGGCACCCGGCCCTCCCACTGCTCGGCGGCAGCGGACGAGGTAGGTGCGGCGGCAAAGATCAGGGCGGCCGCCAGGGCGATCGGCTGCCAGAGGCGCATGGGACTCTAGTTGCGGGTTTTGACCTTCATGGCGCGGCCGAAGCGTTCGCGCAGATAATAGAGCTTGGCGCGCCGCACTTTACCGCGGCGTTTCAACTCGATTGAGGCGATGTCGCTACTCCACAGCTGGAAGACGCGCTCGACGCCGAAGCCGCGCGAAATTTTGCGCACCGTGAAGGACGAGTTCAGGCCGCGGTTGCGGCGGGCGATGACGATGCCTTCAAAGGCCTGGAGGCGCTCGCGGTTGCCCTCGCGCACGACCACCTGCACCGAGATGGTGTCGCCGATGGCAAAGTCCTGCAGCTCCTTCCTGCGGCTTTCGCCTAACCGGACCTGTTGCGCCTGTTCAAATTGCTGTATGGCAGAATTCATAGGGGTTTTCCCTTAAGGGTTGCGTTAAAAATTCAACGGGCTTTGCCGGTCGAAGCATCGGTGGCCTCATTGATCCAGCTCTGCAAAAGGGCCTGATCCGATTGGTCGAGGCGGTCCCAGTGCAGCAGGTCGGGGCGCCGCTCCCAAGTGCGACCCAGCATCTCGCGCCGGCGCCAGCGGCTGATGGCGCCGTGGTCGCCGCTCAGGAGAACGGCTGGCGGCACCTGACCGTTGAACGACTGGGGGCGGGTGTAATGGGGGTGGTCGAGCAATTCTTCGCTGAAGGATTCGGCTTCCAGGGAGGCGCGATCTCCGACCACCCCGGGGAGCAGCCGGACAACGGCATCTATTACAACCATAGCGGCCAATTCGCCGCCCGTCAAGACATAGTCGCCGATCGACAGCTCGAAATCGACAAAATCGCTGACAATGCGCTCGTCGATGCCCTCGTAACGGCCGCAGACCAGAATCAGGGAGTCGATCTGTGCCAGCGAGTTCGCCAACGGCTGGTTGAACTTTTCGCCCTGGGGGCTCAAGAGGCCGACACGGGCGCCTGGCAGGCTCCTGCGGGCCGCCTCTATGGCCTTTTGCAGAGGTTCCGGCGACAACAGCATGCCGGCGCCGCCGCCGTAGGGGCGATCGTCGATGGAGCGGTGCGGACCCTGGCTGAAGTCGCGTAAATCAATGACGTCAAACTCGATCAGGCCGCGCTCAAGGGCGCGGCCGACAACGCCCTCCGCGACCACCTGTCGGGTCAATTCCGGCAAAACACTGATAACGGTGAGCTTCATAAGGGAAAAATCCGCGGTATACAATCAGTAATCGAGCTGCCAGTTGACCAGCAGTCGGCGGCGGTCGCGGTCGACTTCGGTGATGACTTCGCCGAGGCGCCATGGCAGCAGGCGTTCGCATTCGCCGCGGACTACCAGCACATCATTGGCGCCCGTGGACAGCAGGCGCTCAACCCTGCCGAGGCATTCTCCCTGGCGGTTGACGACCTCCATGCCGACCAGATCAAACCAGTAGTGGCCGCCATCCTGCGGTTGCGGCAACTGGTCGCGCGGCACGGCGATGGCGCGACCGACCAGAGCGACGGCATCTTCGGGCCCTTCACAGCCGTCAAGGCGAACTTCAATCTTGCTCCCGTGGTCGCGGCCTTCAAGGCGGGTCCTCGGCTGCCAGCCATCGGCAGAAGCCAGCAGCCAGGGCTTGTAATTGAGTATGGCCGCAGCCGGATCCGTGTGAGAACGCACCTTGACCCAGCCCTTGAGTCCGAAAACACCGACGACGAGACCCAGTTCGACGAGGTCTTCGTTCTTGTCAGGGCTGAATTCAGGCGCAGCCACAGACGGCTGGGCGGTCATGGAAACCTCAGGCGCTGTCGCCACTCGCCGCCCGCAACTGCATCGCCTTGTCGTACTCGTGCATCAGCGACTTCACCCGAGGGCTCGGCTGAGCTCCTTTGGCGACCCAGGCGGAGATGCGCTCCATATCGAGATCAAGGCGCGGCTCCTGGCCGCTGGCAATGGGGTTGAAATAACCGAGATTCTCAAGATGGCGGCCATCGCGGGGGCTGCGGCGATCAGCGGCCACGACATGGTAGAAGGGGCGTTTTTTCGCGCCTCCCAAGGCCAAACGGATTACGACCATTAAAAAGTGTCTCCCAGAGTCAGGGCTCCGATAAAATAAAAAGCCAATTGCGTGAGGTCCGGTCAAAATCCCTGTTCCCACCCCGGAACGGGGGTGGGCCAGAAAAGGGGAACAGGCTTCGAAAAACAAACTCAGCCTCGTTCCCCATTATAGCACTGAGACCCTGTAAAAACAACGGCCGGCAGTGAAAAAGCCGGATCCAACCCCACCGTCAAACCAGGTGTCTGGACATTGCCGACAGCCGTCAAAAAAGCACCGCTTTGAGCGCTGTGACGCCACTCCGCTCAGGCGCCAATCGCTGCGGGCAGGACGAGTATCGAGGGAATAACTGCAACAGTGAAAGCCGCCCTGAAGGCGGGCACAACCTTTGTCAGCCGCTCGAGGCGCCGTCTCCGCCGCTGTGCGCCTGCGGATTTTCGCAGTTGAACATCCAGTTGATGCCGAACCTGTCGGTGCAGCTGCCGAAGTAGGCGCCCCAGAACATGTCGTCCAGCGGCATGGTGACCTCCCCTCCCTCGGATATCTTCCTGAACAGCTCTTCCGTCTGCTCGCGGCTCTCCGTCTGGCAGGAGACGGAGAAGTTGTTGCCTTGGTCGACGGGCGGGCCGAAGGCCCTCGGAACGTCGCTGCCCATGAGCGTCGTGCCGCCTATATCGAGAGAGGCGTGCAGAACCTGATCCATCTCCTCCTCGGCGATGCCCGTCGGGTCCGGCATATCGCGGAAAGTGGAAAACCAAGTGAAGTCTCCGCCGAATACGGAGCGGTAGAACTCGAAAACTTCGCGGCAGTTGCCGTTGAAGTGCAGATTAAGTGTTGAGCGGCATGGTGTCCTCCTGATAGAAACCTTGACGTCATTCAGTATACTGGGTTTGAAGGCGCCCCCTGAAGCCATCGGCGCCGAACGGCCTGTAGCCGCCTGCCCGGGCGTCCAGCCTGTGCCCCGACATGCGAAGGCCCCATTGAATTTTCTGCGTCCAGACCCCCTCCATTCGCTGCTCCTGAGGGTCCCGCCCCCGTCTTCCCCCGGGCCTGAAACGGCCCATGGCTCTCTTTAATAACTCTCCCCAGACAGTGCTCCCAGCCTTCAGGCATTCAGACTCAACGCGGTTTCTTCGCTTTTTTCTGGCCGCGCTCGATGATGACCCCGACTTCGCGCGCGGCGGCGACCGCCCCGGGTTTGACCAGCTCCAGGCGCAGCCAAGGCACGGGAAACTCCTGCAAAATGCCAGCGGCCATGGCTTCTGCCAGATTCTCGATCAGATAGTATTGATTGGCGGCGGCCACTTTCTCAATATGGCTACAGACTCTGGCGTAGTCGAGCAGCGGCACCCCGCCCTTGCGCGCGCCTCCCGGCATGTCGACGGCCAGCTCGACAGACAGCCGCAGCGGCCGGGGGGCGCGGCGCTCCCAAGGGTAGACGCCGATCAGGCTGTGAACCTCAAGATCACGTATGAAAACTGTATCCATAGGGGTCAACCCACTCAGAAACTGCAACCGGTCAAGTCGAGAAATGCCTTCTGAGGCCTCGCTCAGCCTCGACACCATCATACAGGCGGCCGGCCTGGAAACGAGCGTCGAGCGCCCCTGCGCCTGGCATCTGCTGGATGTGGTCGATTCAACCAACAGTTGGCTGAAAAATGCCGGCGCGCTCGAGGGCGGCGACGACGCCGTCTGCATCGCCGCCCGCCAAGTCGCGGGCCGCGGCCGACGCGACCGCCGCTGGCTGTCGAGCGACCAGGCCCTGTCGCTGTCGGTCAGCTCCAGCCTCAGAGTCGATGCCGGCATGCCGGCTGTCAGCATCGCCCTCGCCTGCGCCTGCGCCCAGATGCTGGAGCAGCTGGGGGCGAGACAGATCCGCGTCAAATGGCCAAACGACCTGTTCCATCGGGGGCGCAAGCTCGGCGGCATCCTCGTTGAAAGCGCCCTCTGGGGCCCGCGGGCCCGTGTCATCGCCGGCCTCGGCATCAACCTGAGGGGCGCCCCCGCAGGGGTCGACGCCACCGATCTGGAGGCCGCCATGCAGCCGCTGCCTGCGGCCAGCGTCCTCGTCGGCAGCCTCGCCGGCTGCCTGTTGCGGACTCTGCGCGCCTGGAGCGGCAACTGCGCCTCCTGGCTGCCCCTGTGGCAGGCTTTTGATGCCCTGGCCGGCCAGCCTCTGCAGGTACAACCACAGGACGGCGCCTCCTATGAGGCCCGCGCCCGCGGCATCGATGAGCAGGGCTCCCTGATCGTCGTCGACGACCGGGGGCGAGAGCGCAGCCTGCACTCCGACGAGGTGCGGCTGCGGACGGCGGACGGC
This sequence comes from Candidatus Porifericomitales bacterium, assembly GCA_965237735.1. Lineage (GTDB taxonomy): Bacteria > Pseudomonadota > Gammaproteobacteria > CBDEFV01 > CBDEFV01 > CBDEFV01. The sequence goes on from CBDEFV010000004.1 coordinate 104,742, forward strand.
GGCGACGGCCCGACCCTGCGGCTGAAGCGATCGTGAAGTCCGGCGCTTCCGTCCTGGTCGACATCGGCAACATCCGCCTCAAGGCGCTGCCCCTGGCCGCCTTCGCCGACGACAGCTGGCCCGCCCCCCTGAGGCAGTCCGATCTCGACGGCAAGCCCTTTCATCAGGCGCTGGACGAGGTGCGGCTGCGGACTGCGGACGGGGGCGAGCGACCGACCCTGCGGCTGAAGCGATCGTGAAGTCCGGCGCTTCCGTCCTGGTCGACATCGGCAACAGCCGCCTCAAGGCGCTGCCCCTGGCCGCCTTCGCCGACAACAGCTGGCCCGCCTCCCTGAGTCAGTCCGATCTCGACGGCAAGCCCTTTCATCGGGCGCTGGACGAGGTTCTGGCTCCCTTGGTCGACAGCGCTCAGGGCGACGGTTCGGCCGGTGAGTCAGCGCCCGCTCTGTGGGCCACTGGAGGCCGCCACGACCCTGAAATCGAAGACTGGTGCCACAGGCGCCGCTGGCCGCTGCGGCTCGTTCGCGCCGGCGAATCCGGGGGCTCCCCGGCCAGGCCCCTGAGCAGCGGCTACGATCGGCCCGAAACGCTCGGCAGCGACCGCTGGCTGGCCATGATTGCCGCCGTGCAACTGGCTCCGCCGCCGCTGCTGCTGGCCGATGCCGGAACGGCCCTTACGCTCGATGTCGTCCTCAGCAAAGGCGGGGGCCAGTCTCATGCCGGCGGCCTGATTCTGCCCGGCCTGAAGCTGTCGCGCCAGTCGCTTGAGCCCTATGTCGGCAAAACCGGGTCGGCAGGCGCCGGCCAGAGCTCAGGGCCGTCTCCCGTCGGGCGTTCGACGGCCGAGGGCGTTGAAAAAGGGGCCCTGCTGGCCGCCTGCAGCGCCATCGCCGCTCTGGTTGTCGCACTCAAACGGCAGCATGGCCGCTGCGCCCTGTTGTTGACGGGCGGCGACGGCGAACAGCTGACGCAGACAGCCGCCCTGAAAGTCCATAGAGCGAAATTCGAGCCGCAACTGACGCTCAGGGGCCTCGCCGCCCTGGCTCGGGCGGCGGATGGAGACCGGCGCGGCGGGCGCCTCTAGTCGCGCAGCAGCAGCCTGTTCATGCGGCCGACAAAGCCCTGGACATCGTCGAGGGAGCCGCCTTCGACAAGAATGGCCTGATCGGTCAGCAACTGGGCCCAATCGGCAAAAACGGCTTGGTCCTGCTGCTGCGCCATGTGCCGCAGCAGGGCGTGGCCGGCGTTGAACTCCAGCACCGGCTTCAGCGGCGGCAGGATCTGGCCGGCGCCCTCAAGCAGGCGGCGCAGCTGAATCGACGGCTGACCCGCCGGAAAGATCAGGCAGACGGCCGAATCGCGCAGTCGGCGCGAGGGGCGGGCGCTGTCGATGCGCTCACCGAGAGCCTTTTTCAGGCGCTCCGCCAGCTTTTCGGCCGCGGCTCCGGCCTGGCTGGCGCCCTCGCCATCCCTGTTGTCGCCCTGCTGGTCCGCGTCCCCGGTTGCTTCGGGCAGCTCGAGATCTGCGGAAGCGGCTGAGACCAGGCGGCGCCCCTGGCATTCGCCGAGCTTCGGCAGCATCCACTCATCGACGCGGTCGTGCAGCAGCAGGACTTCGAGGCCGCGGCTTTTCAGTTCTTCGAGGTGCGGGCTGCTGCTGGCCGAAGCCAGGTCGGGCGCCGTCAGGAAATAGATGTCTGTCTGACCTTCGGCAAGGCGGGAGATGTAGTCGTCGAAAGAGGTCAGACCCTGAGCGTCCCCCGTCTCCGCCGTCGAGGAAAAGCGCAGCAGGCCCTTGATGCGCTCGCAGTTGTCCGCATCCTCGATGATGCCCTCTTTGAGCACCGGGCCGAAGATGCGCCAGAACTTGGCGTAGCCCTCAGTGTCCCTGGCAGCCAGGCGTTCGAGGGCGTCCAGGGTCTTGAGGGCGGCGCTTTTGCGCAGGGTGCCCATGAGGCCGCCGCCGCGCTGCAGGAACTCGCGCGAGACATTGAGCGGCAGGTCTTCCGAATCGATGACGCCGCTGACAAAGCGCAGGTAGCGCGGCATGATCGAGCCGTCGTCGGAAGTCGTGAAAACGCGCTGGACATGGAGGTTGACGCCGCTCCTGCGGTCGCTGTCATAGAGATCGTACGGGGCCGTCGCGGGAACAAAAAGCAGCAGGGTGAATTCGTGCCTGCCCTCGACCCGGGAGTGGACCCAGCACAGCGGATCCTCGACGCCGCCGACATTGTGACGGAAGAATTCCTTGTACTCCCGCTCGCCGATTTCGGCCCGCGGCCGCTGCCACAGGGCCTGGGAGGCATTGATGCGCTGCCAGTCGCCGCCGTCGCCGGGGCGGATCTCGATCGGCACATCGACATACTCGGAGTAGGTGCGCACCAGCTGGCGCACCCGCTCTTCGCTGGCAAATTCGACGCAGTCCTCACGTAGCTTGAGACGCACTTCGGTGCCGGCGTCTTTCTTTTCGATGGCGCTGACCTGAAAGCCCGAAACGCCGTCGGAACTCCACTTGACGGCGTCTTTGGGGCCGCTGCCGGCCTGGCGTGTCAGCACATCGACCTCTTCGGCGACGATGAAGGCCGAGTAGAAGCCGACGCCGAACTGGCCGATCAGCGATTCGCCGTCGCCGGCCCGGCCGGCTGCCTCGAGGAAGCTGCGGCTGCCTGAACGGGCCAGGGTGCCGAGATCGGTCACGGCTTCTTCCCGCGTCATGCCGATGCCGTTGTCGGAGACGACAAAGACGCGCGAAGCCGAGTTCCATTCAAGGCGGATACGGGCCTGCGGCAGCTCGAGATCGCTGTCGCCGAGGGCGGCGAAGCGCAGCTTGTGACAGGCGTCGACGGCATTGGCGATGAGCTCGCGCAGGAAGAACTCGCGCCGCGAGTAGAGCGAGTGGGTGACAATCTTCAGCAGTTGCTGGACTTCGGCCTGAAATTCCAGGTGTTCAGCGGTTTTGGTCGCCATGCGGGCAGGTCTCCTTCGGGGTGGAACGGACAGGCCCCCCCGGAATCGAAGGATTCGACGCCCTCAGGGCGCCTTGGGGGGCTTTACACTGAAATTAAAGTGGGGGCCAAAGGGAAAAATGCAAGCCCCCTGCAGCGGGCTTTTCGCCGGGCCTGGGCCCCAGCCCCTGCTCTTGCCCCGATTCAGCTTGCCCGGCTGTCGGCCCGGCGCGCCCAGATGTAGTAGCCCGATACCTGAAAGTCGCGGCCGCGCCGGGGGGCGAGCCGGTCAAGCCAGCGGTTCAGGCTCTGGCCGCAGAGGCGCTCGACGCGCTTTTTCCACCAGCGGAAAAGGTTGAGCCGGGATGAGACGGGCCCGCGCACGGGGAAGAGGGTGACCTCCTCGAAATCGCGGAACAGCCAGGCCAAGCCGTCGCGGGTGAAGCGGTAGAAATCGTGGAAGCTCTGGTCCGGCGGGGCGTGGTAGCGGAAGAAGAAGGGCGCATGGGCAAAGCAGTAGCCGCCCGGACGCAGCAGGGAGTGGAGGTTGCTGACGGCGGCCTCGGGGTCGTAGACATGCTCCAGCACCGACAGGCAGACGATGCCGTCGCAACAGCCAGATTTGAGGCGGGTCGGAGCGCAGAGGTCGTCGATCAGATCGGCGCCGTCGCCGTTGTGGATGTCGACGACCCGCGCCTGGCCGGCGGCGAAGAGCGAGTGGAACTGGCGCGACGAGCGGCCGAAGTCAAGCACCTGGCGACAGCGCCCGGCGAGAAAAGTGATTTTCTGCCGCTTCAGGGCTTCGCCGTCGTAGCGCCAGGAGCCATCCATGCGGGTTCGGGCGAGGAGGGCGGCAACCTCCCGGGGGCGGCCTGGGTCTGCGGCTGCGGTCATGGGGGGCGTCGCTGCCGCCGGCCTGTTCTGTTGACCGGGGCGGGGCGGGGCTGAGAAAGAGAAGGGAGGGGGTTAAAAAAGAAAGGCACTCCGAAGAGTGCCTTTCCCCTGTCGACTGACAGCCGCCACTCTTGCAAGCGGCGGCTGCGATCTGAACTCGATCAGAAGTTCATGATCCAGCCAGCCGACACATTGGTGTAGCCTTGGCCGCCACTACCACCATAGGGGCCATAGGGGTGGGCTTCCTCGGTAGTGTCAATCACGACTTCGGCAAAGAAGGAGGCATGCTCGCTGATGGCCTTGTTCCAGCCGCCAGTGATTCTGGTCTTGCCTTCAACCGTCTCATCGCTGCTTGAGACGGTATCGTCAGCAGCGATGACCGGAAGCTTGGCATCATCAAAATTGGCGATGCCGATGCCAAACCAGAAGCCGTCGGGCAGGGTCGCCAGGACACCGAGCTGGGTGTACCCCTGGCTCATAGTCCCCAAAGTGCCGGCAGGGTCGCCCGCAGCATCGACACTCTCCAACTGGTTGGTTCCATCGCTGATGTGCATGTTGAACTGCAGACCAAAGTCGTCGCTGATGGCCCAGTTCAGGCCCAGGCCGATGACGGTGCCAGCTCCTTCGCCTCCGGCAGCTGTGGGATCCGCAACGTCCTGAATCAGACGCAGGGCGCCGACGAAGTCAACGGCGCCGAAGTCCCAGGAGGCGCCGACCTGCAACTCGTCGAACAGAGTAGTCTTCACCTCATTGGCGCGCAGATCAACCGTCACATTGACCGGGCCGAACTCGCCGAGCCAGTTGACAGCGCGATGGCGGAAGGTCCAGTCCTGAATCGGGTAGCGGCCATCGAGCCAGCCCCAGGTGTTGCCGGCGTAATTGTACCAAGCACTCCACTGGGAACCAACCGTGATCTGATGGGCGCCGAGGTCAAAACCGGCGTAGGCCAGCCTCGTCGAGAGACCGACACCATTGTTGGTGCCTGTGGAAAATTCGTAGCGGCCAAAGTACTTGGTGCCGCTGTCGGTCTCTTCGGTGAAGCGGAAGCCCCAGCGCGAAGTGGAATTGCGCAACGACAGCTTGCCGGCGACCCCGTCCTCGTCATCTGCGAGAGTGTCGTCGGCAGTGTTGCTGACGAGGAACGTCAGGTCCTGACGGATTGACACATAGACGTCCGCTTCGGCTTTAGATGCGACAGGTGCAGCGACCAAGCCAGCTACAGCGAAGGCGACAGCTGTTTTTTTCATGTTCATCAGTTAAACCCCTTGGTAAAAGTGGTGATTAGGTTAAAAGAATGTGGGCTTGGCCCGCAAAAATCATCGAGAAGCCGAAGGCGACTCAATTTGACTGCTGAATAGTTTACTACCCAACAACGCACCTGTCAACACTTTAATCAAAAAAAATTACAAGAAGGCATCTTTTTTGATAACAGCGCCGAATTTCAAGTGCAGTGTCATTATTATACACACTCGACAGAAAAAAACATCCCCGAGACACGAATCGGGGCAAAAAATCGACAAAAAGTCAACAGAAAATAAAAAAAGGGCGAAAATTGGCTGGAAAACGCAGAATCCAAAGGGCGAAAACCCCGGCAAACCGCAACCGGAAGGGCCAGCTGAACGGCAACGACAGGACCGTTCAGGATTGCGGCAAAGGCCGCCTCTACACCTTTAACGCTCCCCTGGCAGGATACTCTGCGGTAGCCTGCCCCCCTCCAAGGCTCCTTTGAGTAAGCACCTTTTAATTGAAGTCTGACCTGTGCCGGGTCGCAATGGACAGACAAAGGCGCCTCCCGACCCCGCCTCGCCGGCCTGTTGCGCCCATGTCTGCGGAATCCCGGCGGCATGCCGCTAAAATAGAGCAGGCCCCTGTTCACCCTGGTTGCCCGCGCCAGGGTGCCGCCGACCGTTGAACTGCATGGAAGCTGGGCCGCGTTTTTTATATCGGCTGCCCTGCCCCCCTTCTTCTTTACCCGCCTGCGACTTTCATGACAAAAAATCGCCCCCCGGCGCCCGCGCCCCTGCCCTCCCCGAGTGATTCCCTGCCCGAAGAGGCCGCCCTCCCCAAGGCGCGGACCAAGGCCCGCTCCAGCGGCCTCAACAAGCTGCTCGGAGTCGCCGTCGCCGCCGGCGTCATCGCCGCCTGCGGCTGGCTCGGCTGGGACAACTACCAGGATTGGCGCAACAGCCAGGCCGCCAATCTCTACCAGGAAATGACGGCTCTTGTCGGCGAAGAGGGCCCCGGCGACAGCCTGGCCCTGTTCGAGCAGCTGCAGCTGCAGTACCCCGACAGCGTCTATCACGATTTCGGCGGCTTGGTCATCGCCGGCACCTACGCCCGGGTGAACAAGTACGAGGAGGCGATTGGGGTCATGCGCTCGCTGCTGGTGCGCAGCGAACACGAAATTCTCAGGCCGGTGCTGACCCTGCGCCTCGGACGGCTGCTGATCGCCGCCGACCGCATGGACGAGGCCCTGGTCGTGCTCAACGACGGCGTCGTCTTCACCCAGCCCTATGTGGCGCTGATTCTTGAACATATCGGCAACATCCACAACATCCGCGGCGACAGGGAGAAAGCGCGCAGGGCATACAGCGAGGCGCTGCGGGCGGTGAAGGAGTTCAACCGCCCGGTCGCCGATCTCGAGGTGCTGCAAATGAAACTCAATGACCTCCAGGGCGTAACCGCCACCCCGGGCCAGGACGGATGAGGCCGCGCCGGGCGCAACTGCCGACCTGGACAGCGCCGGCACCGGGTCCGCAACCCGGCCGGCAGGGTCGACGGCCGGAAACCGTCCGTATCTGCGCGGCGCTGGCCCTGGCGCTCCTCCTCGGCGGCTGCGCCGCCGTCGATCACCTCGAGCGGCCCGCGGCCCTGTTGCCGCTGGTCAGCCAGTACGAGGCCGAACTGCTCTGGCGCACCCCTGCCCCCTCCTCCGTCGACCACCGCATCGAAGTGCGGCTGCAGCCGACTTGGGCGGGCTCCCGACTGGTGGCCTCCTCGGGCCGGCACCTCTTTGCGCTTGATGCCGCTTCCGGCAGGCTGGAATGGGCTTTTGCTGGCGACAACGACATCTCGGGCGCACCTGAGGCGGCCGGCCCACGCATCTTCGGCCTCTTCGGACAGCAGATCGTCGCTCTCGACAGAAGCGGCGCCCTGCTGTGGCAGACGGAGAGCCGCCAGGACATGCGAGGAAGACCCCGCGCCAGCAGAGGCCAGGTGGCTCTGCGCGATGGGCGCGGCGGCCTGCTGCTGCTGGATGCCAAAGATGGCCGGGAAATTGAATCGCGCGGCGGCGAAGGCAACCGCCGGCAACAGGGGCTGTCCCTGAACCAGCAGGGACAGAGCCGCCCCCTCTTCGTCGGCGACAAACTGCTGCTGGGCACGGACAGCGGCTGGGTGCTGGCCCTGAGCCGCGGGGACGGCAGTCTGCTGTGGCGCGCCCCCATCGCCGAGGCCGACGCCGAATTCACCGACGTCGACAGCGATCTGTTGCGCTGGAAAGATTCCGTCTTTGCCGCCGCCGTTCTCGGCGGGCTCGCCCGGATACGTATCGACGACGGCGAGGTGCTGTGGCGGCGGGACGACATCGCCTCCTCGACGGCGCTCGCGCTCGACCGCGGCAGCGGCAGGGAGTTGCTGATCGCAGTGACCGACCGCGGCCAGGTGCTGGCCCTGGACCCGGAAGGAGGCGAGACCCAATGGCGCCAGCACGGCCTCACCGGCCGCTGGCCGAGCAATGCGGCGCCGACCAGGGAGGGTCTGGCTCTGGGCGACTTCCGCGGCCACATCCACTGGCTGTCCTCAGCCGATGGCCGCTTCATCGCCCGCTCGCCTCGATACGGGCAGGAGCAGTTCCGCGAGGGCATCCGCTCCCTGATGCCGGGCCGCGGCAGCAACCTCTACGCCCAGATCGCCACGGGCGAGATGCTGGCCGTCACCCTCAAGTCTTCCCTCGAGGCGGCAACTCCCTAGGAGCGCGGGGCGGTCTGCCTCCGGGAAGCCCAGGGCGCGCGGCCGGGCCCTGACTATCATTAAGGCCTCACCCAACGCTATTAATATGAACGCGAACGAGACCAGCAGAGACAGGCCCTCCGCCAACGACCGGGACAGCACTGCCGGGGCGGCCGGCAAAGCCGCTTTCGATGGTGCTCATTCCGGCGGGGCCATTGATGAGACTATTAACAAAAGTGGTCGCATCGCCAGCGTCGTCCTCGCCGGGCGCACCAATGTCGGCAAATCGACTCTGTTCAACCGCCTGACCGGCAACCGCGACGCCATAGAGGGGGCGACTCTGGAGCTGACGCGGGATCGCCACTACGGCTTCGCCAGGCTGTCGGAAGAGCAGAGCTGCCTGCTGATCGACACCGGCGGTTTTGCCGGCGATTCGCCCGATTTTGCCGCCCTGGTCGAGCGCCAGGCCAAAGTCGCCGTCGCCGACGCCGATCTGGTCGCCCTTGTCGTCGACGCCCGCGCCGGCCTGACGGCGGACGATGAGGAAGTGGCCGACTACCTGCGCCGCCAGGGCCGGCCGACGCTGGTCGTCGTCAACAAGGTCGACGGCCCCGAGGCCAGGCGCGGCGACCAGGATTTTTACGCCCTGGGCCTGACTTCCATGGTCTACATTTCGGCCCTGCACGGCCGCGGCCTGGCGTCGCTGCGCGAGGAGATCTGCCGGCTGCTGCCGCCCCTGGAGGGACCGCCGCCGGAAGGGGAGCAGGACACTGAGGATTCGATCGCCATCGCCGGCCGGCCGAACACCGGCAAGTCCACCCTCGTCAACCAACTGTGCGGCGAAGAGCGGGTGCTGGTCAGCGAAACTCCGGGGACGACACGCGACAGCATCGATGTAGCCGTGACTGTCGGCGGTCGGCAGTACAACCTGATCGACACCGCCGGCGTGCGCCGCCGCAGCGGCGGCGATGCCGTCGAAGACCAGTCGATCGTGCGCTCCCTGAGGGCGATTCACCGCAGCCGGGCAGTGCTTTTGCTCATCGATGCCAGCGAGGGCATGCGCCACCAGGATCTGCACCTGCTCGACCACGCCCTCGACAGCGGCCGGGCGGCTGTGGTGGCGCTCAACAAGTGGGACCTCATCAGCCAGGACAGGCGCAATGAACTGCTGGCAGACGGGCGCGAGCAACTGCGTTTTGCCGCCACCATCCCACTGGTGCCGCTGTCGGCTATCTCCGGCAAGGGAATCGGCGAGCTTTTTGCGGCCCTTGACCGCGCTCTGACTTCAGCCGTAGCCGAGATCCCGACCCCCAGGCTGACGCGAATCCTGGCCTCTGCCGTCATGGCGAATCCGCCGCCGGCCGTGGCTGTCGGCCGCCGCCGGCTGCGCCCGGCGCTACGCTATGCCCATCAGGGGGGCAGGGCTCCGCCGGTCGTTATCATTCACGGCCACCGGGCTGAGCGCACGGCACCTCACTGGCGCCGTTATTTTCGCAACTTTCTCAGCCAGCAACTGGACCTTGTCGGCGTACTGCTGCGGCTGCAATTCCACGGCGACAAGGCGCCGCCGGCGCGCCGGCGCACCTATTTGCCCGGGCGCAGACGCTCGAGCGTCAGAAAAGAGGCGTCGAAGGGAAATTGATCATCCGCTGTCCACCAACGGCGTCCGACTTCGCGCCAGCAGAGCGAACGCCACTTGGAAAAATGGGTGTCGGCCTCAAAATCTCCGTCGATGACGGTCAGATAGAGGCGGTCGATGCAGGGCAGCAGGGCCTCGCCCAACTGGCTGCCGCCGATGCAGAAAATCTTGCCGTCGCAACCGGCATGTCGGCGGGCCAGTTGCAGGCCCTCTTCCGGCGTTCTGACCACCTGGAGCCCGTCGGGGTCGCCGGCAGCGGCAGCGCTGAAGCTCGTCGACACCACTATGTTGGTGCGGCCGGGGAGCGGCCGGCCAAGCGAGTTGTAGGTGCGCCTTCCCATGAGCAGGGGGTGGCCCCAAGTCAGTTGCTTGAAGTTGCGCCAGTCCTCGGCGAAAGTCGGCCACGGCAGGGAACCGCCGCGCCCCATGCCCATGGCGCGATCGACGGCGAGTGCCAGGGAGAGGGTCATTTTCGGGGCGGTGTCGGAAGACGTGGAAGTGGATGCGGCCATACCTTGAAAAATCAGAAGAAAAGCGGTGCCGGAGAGAGGAATCGAACCTCCGACCTACTGGTTACGAATCAGTTGCTCTACCGACTGAGCTACCCCGGCGTCTCCAGGAGTCGCCGCCACCTTACTCTGCCCTCAAAAGCATGCCGACAGATCCCGCCGCTGTTGTCCCGGCACCGACAGCACCCTATCTGTTCAGGCCTGTCGCGGGACAGAGCGGCGGCGGAAAAGAAGCAGAGCTGCTCCGTGGCCAGCTGCATTAATTCTAGCCGGCTGGCGCGACTTTTCAATACCCCGCCGGAAAAATTTCGGCAGACTTCGCTGCTCTTTTAAATGAATGACAAAACCCTGAACCGGCATGGCACCGAGGCCGCTGCCGCCTCTCCCCCTCGAAGCGCTGCGGCAGGCGCGGCTGAGGGGGCGACAGCAGATGCCGCCAGGCTGCCGGGGCCACGGAAGCGTTTTGGCCAGAACTTTCTCTGCGACCGCACTGCCGTTGCCCGCATCGTTCAGCAGCTGCCACCATCGAGCGATCAACGGCGCCTGCTCGAGATCGGCCCGGGGCGCGGCGTCCTGACCGAGGCTCTGCTGGCGCGCGGCGATACCTTGCACTGCCTGGAACTCGACCGCGACCTGGCGGCCCTGCTGCGCCAGCGGCCCGAGGCGCGGCAGGAGTCGGGGAAACTGGTCATTCACAGCGGCGATGCGGTCCGTTTTGACTATCGCGTCCTGGCCGTGGACGGCCTTGAACTGGCCGTCTTCGGCAACCTGCCCTACAACGCGGCCGTGCCGATCATGATGCGGCTGCTCGAGCAGAATCTACCGCTTGCGCCCATGCACTTCATGCTGCAGAAGGAGGTGGCCCAGCGCCTCACCGCCGCCGCCGGCAGCCGCTGTTACGGTCGGCTGACGGTAGCCGTGGGCCTGCACTGCCGGGCGCAGTCGCTGTTTGTCCTCGGCCCGGGTTGTTTCCGCCCGGCGCCCAAGGTGGACTCGAGTTTTGTCCGCCTGACTCCGACCCGCCGTCCCTCCATGCCTCCGGCCGGGCCCTTCGCCGCCCTCCTGGCCCAGGCCTTTCGCCAGCCGCGCAAAACCCTGACCAACAACCTCGGCCGGCGCTACGCCGAGGCCCTCGAAGCGAGCGCAATCGACGGCCGGCGGCGACCGGCGGAGTTAAGCATCGAGGACTATATCCGACTGTGCATGACCGACCCGGGGAATCGGCCGCGGCCAGAGCGGCAACAGCGCCCCTGAAACAGCGGGGCGGAGCGGCCTCAGCCGGCGAGGTTCTTCAGCCCTGAGGCGCTCAGCCCCTGGCACTCAACCCCAAAGGAGCCGCCTGCCTCTTTTGCCGCCTCCCGCGCCTTCTTCCATTTGCCCATGCGGGCATCATAAAAATCCCGGCGATCCCAGGCCGAGATGACCTGGCCGCCGGTGATCTTCAGGGCGGCGTGCGAAAGTCGACCGACCCGGGGAATCGGCGGCGGCCAGAGCGGCAACCGCGCCCCTGAAACAGCGGGGCGGAGCGGCCTCAGCCGGCGAGGTTCTTCAGCCCTGAGGCGCTCAGCCCCTGGCACTCAACCCCAGAGGAGCCGCCTGCCTCTTTTGCCGCCTCCCGCGCCTTCTTCCATTTGCCCGTGCGGGCATCATAAAAATCCCGGCGATCCCAGGCCGAGATGACTTGGCCGCCGGTGATCTTCAGGGCGGCGTGCGAAAGTCGACCGACCCGGGGAATCGGCGGCGGCCAGAGCGGCAACCGCGCCCCTGAAACAGCGGGGCGGAGCGGCCTCAGCCGGCGAGGTTCTTCAGCCCTGAGGCGCTCAGCCCCTGACACTCAACCCCAGAGGAGCCGCCTGCCTCTTTTGCCGCCTCCCGCGCCTTCTTCCATTTGCCCGTGCGGGCATCATAAAAATCCCGGCGATCCCAGGCCGAGATGACTTGGCCGCCGGTGATCTTCAGGGCGGCGTGCGAAAGTCGACCGACCCGGGAAATCGGCGGCGGCCAGAGCGGCAACAGCGCCCCTGAAACAGCGGGGCGGAGCGGCCTCAGCCGGCGAGGTTCTTCAGCCCTGAGGCGCTCAGCCCCTGGAGATCAACCCCAGAGGAGCCGTCTGCCTCTTTTGCCGCCTCCCGCGCCTTCTTCCATTTGCCCGTGCGGGCATCATAAAAATCCCAGCGATCCCAGGCCGAGATGACCTGGCCGCCGGTGATCTTCATGGCGGCGCGCGAAAGGTTGGCAAAGGTCTCCTTGCTCCCCTCCAACACCAGGGACCCATTGCGGACTATCGCATTGTAGACCCTGCCTCTGTAGATCAGGCGAAAGGGCGTGCCGTCGGCAAACAGGGCCTTGCCCGTCACAAAGGGCAGATTGGCGTTGTTGGATTGACTGGCGGCAGCAGCTTTTTCCGCCACCTGCCGACGAGGATTCCAATAGCGTTGCCTGGGCTCGCGAACCTGCTCAATCTCTTCACTGAAGACGAAGCGCAGGACATCGTTCACCGTCTGGGCATCTTCGTTGCGATAGAGGGAGATGGCCTTATAGACATCCCAATCAATTTCAATCGTCGGCATGTTGTGATAATTTCTCCGATTAGGGGCGGTTATGCGAAAAGAGAGATTCGATTATATAGTAAAACGGAATTTGTATAGGTGTTTATATCTATTATATAGATAATATTATAAATTTTCTCCTTTTTATTCATTTGTAAAACTGCCATCCTGATCGGCCTGAAGCCTCTGCAGAACCCCCTGCGCTGACGCTTTCTGACAGGCTTGGAACGGGGTTTCGGGCCTTTCAGGAAGGGGCAGGGCCTTTCAAGGCCCCCTTGTCCTCCCCCGAATTTTTGAGCGGCTTAAGTGTGGGGACCGAACCTTAAGGCCCCCCTGTCCTCCCCCGAACACTGAGGCAGGCGCTAAAATAGGGGGGCACGGCGCCTGGGTGCGATCCTAGAGGTCGACATGGCCGCTGTCCTTGGCCTTTTTCGCCTTGCGCCAGATATGGGCGCCGGGAACCTGATATTCCCAGAAATTCCAGCCGCTGTGAACCGTCTTGTTTTTGCTCTCCTCGGCCGTCGCCGCCTGAGCCGCCTTGGACAGGGAGGAGAAGCGCCGGTTTCTCCCCAGCTGCTTGACAACAAGGGAGCCGTCGTCAACTTCGGCATGGTAGATGCGGCCGAGATAGCTCCCGCGCAATCTGGTGCCGTGGGGGAAGCTGATCCACTTGGTGACCAGAGATCTCTTTGCTTCAGGCTCTTGCCCCTGGCTTTTGCCCTGAAACTTTGTCAGAGAAGGGCCCTTGGGTCGCATTTTGTGAAGGCGCTCTATGTCTTTTTTAAAGACTTCGCGCAACACTGTATTGGGAGTGATGGCTTGAGCGGGACGGCGGGCTGTGATGGCTTGGAAGACATCCCAATCAATTTCTATGGTTGGCATAAGCAATTCCTCTTGCAGGAGAAACATCAAAGTGGGGATATCGCTTCATTTTATCCGATATAGAGCAAATAATTGCAATAGTCGCTATATAGAATATAAAAAAACTATCTCCGTTTATATATTTTTACTTCCCCCGATGTTTTTGACAGCAGCAGCACATCGGCCGGACGAGCCGCGAAAATGCCGACGGCAACCACTCCGGCGATCTGGTTGAGGGTCGCTTCGACCGCGGCGGGTTCAATGAGAGACAGGCCCTTGACATCCAGAATCAGGTTGCCGTTGTCTGTCCGGTAATCCGGTCGCAGACTCGGCATGCCCCCCAGGCGCACAATCCGGTCGGCGACGACGCGGCGCGCCAGCGGCAGTACCTCTATAGGCAGGGGAAACCTGCCCAGCTCCCTGACCAGCTTGCTGGCATCGGCGATGCAGACAAAGCGCTCGCTGGCGCTGGCAATGACTTTTTCGCGCGCCAGAGCGCCGCCGCCGCCCTTGATCATCTGCAGAGAGCCGTCGATCTCGTCGGCCCCATCAATGTAGAGCGACAACCGGCCGACGGCGTTGAGATCAAAGACTGCTACGCCGGCCTCGCGCAGGCGGCGTTCGCTCTCTTCGGAAGCCGCCACGGCGCCCTCGATCCGCGGGCCCGAAGCGCCCAGCTGCTCTATGAAGGCGTTGACCGTCGAGCCCGACCCCAGGCCCAGGAGCTGCCCCGGTTCAACCTGCTTCAGGGCTTCCCGGGCAACCGCCTCCTTCAGGGCTTGCTGCGACATGGACAGGCCCCCCCATCACTCAGCGGCGGGCAGAGATATGCAGGGGACGGCCATGGACGGCGAGTGCGCCCTCATGGATGACTTCGGACAGAGTCGGATGGGCAAAGACGCTGTGGATGAGATCCTCGGTCGTCGCCTGAAACTCCATGGCGAGGGTGGCCGATGCGATCAGCTCGGAGCTCTGGGCGCCGAAGATATGAACGCCGAGGACAGCGTCGCTCGCCCTGTCGGCCAGGATCTTAACCATGCCCTCGTCATGGCCTGCGCTCTGGGCGCGGCCGTTGGCGGCAAAGGGAAAGACGCCGGCGCGAAACTGCTGCTCCCGATCGCTCAGTTCCTGCTCAGTGGCTCCAACCCAGGATATCTCCGGGTGGGTGTAGATCACCGAGGGAATCAGATTGCGCTGCACCCGTTTTTTCGAGGTGCCCGCCAGATATTCAGCCAGGGCGACCCCCTCTTCCGACCCCTTGTGCGCCAACATGGGGCCGCTGATCAGGTCGCCGATGGCGTAGAAATTGTCGACGCTGGTCTGGCCGTACTCACTGACGCGGATGCGGCCACTGGCATCCTGTTCCACTTTCAGGCCCTCGCCGAAAGTATCGCCGAGGTTCGGCCGGCGGCCGGCGGCGACGATGACGCGCTCGACCCTCAGTTCGCGCCTTCCCTTGGGGTCCTCGCAGTGCAGCCGCACCTCCCCCTCCTTGTGCTCGAGGCCGAGCACTTTGGTCGCCAGGCGGATGTCGAGCCCCTGACGGCGGAAGGTGCGCTCGGCAGAGGCGGCGATCTGGCGGTCGACGGCGGGCAGGAAGGTATCCAGGGCCTCGATCATGGTGACCTCGGCCCCCAGACGCCGCCAGACGCTGCCGAGTTCGAGGCCGATGACTCCGGCGCCGATGACGGCCAGCTTCTGCGGCGGCGAGGTCCAGTCGAGGGCGCCGGCGGAGTCGACCACCACATCACCCCGGAGCGGGACTGTCGGCAGGGCCATAGGCGCCGAACCGCAGGCGAGGATGACCGAGCGGGCACGGCCCAGTTGACTCAGAGTCGCGCCGGAGCGCACTTCGACCGCCAGATTCGGCAGCACCCGGCCGCGGCCGTGAAAGCGCTCGACGCCCGCCGCCGTCAGCAGTTGGTTGACGCCCTGAGTCAGGTTCTTTACGACGCTGTTTTTGCGCTTGATCATGGCCGGCACGTCTGCTTCCAGATTGTCGAACTTCAACCCGTGCAGCTTGCCGCTGTGGGCGCGGGCGTAGAGTTCCGAGCTCTCCAGCAGGGCTTTCGAGGGGATGCAGCCGACATTGAGGCAGGTGCCGCCGAGAGCCGCCTTGCCCCGGGCATCGGACCAGTCGTCGACACAGGCTGTTTTCAGGCGCAGTTGAGCGCAGCGGATGGCGGCGACATAACCGGCCGGGCCGCCGCCGATGACGATCACATCGTAATTCAGGGGAGCATCAGCCATGGGCCGCCTCCTGCTGCAGGGCTCCCCGATGCCTGGCCAACCAGGCCACGGTCTCGGCTACGCCTTCGGCCAGGGGCTTGGCGACGCGCCAGCCGAGCAACTTTTCGGCGCGGGAGCAGTCGAGCACCGAGCGTCTCAGATCACCCAGTCTGGGCGCCCCGTGTTCGGGCTCGGCCCGACTGCCGGCGGCCTCGGCGATGAGGCGGCAGAGCTCGTTCAGAGGCGTCTCCACGCCGCTGCCGAGATTAAGGGTTGCGGATTTGCCGTAATCGAGCGCCGTCAGGTGGGCGCGGACCAGATCGTCAACATGGATGTAGTCGCGGGTCTGGCGGCCGTCTCCGTAGATTCCGGGAATCTCGCCGGCCAGGAATTTGCCGGCGAAGATCGCCACCGCGCCACACTCGCCCAAGGGATTCTGCCGCGGGCCATAGACATTGGCGTAGCGCAGGATGAGCAACTGCAGGCCGTGGACGCCCTCATAGTAGTGCTTCAGGTAAGTCTCCGCCGCCAGCTTGGACAGGGCGTAGGGCGATACCGGCCGCTGCGGGTGCTCCTCATTCTGGGCCCTGGTTGCGGCCTCGGGCTCACCGTAGATGGCGCCGCCGGTCGAGGCGAACAGTACCTTGCCGACGCCGCTGCGAACAGAGGCCTCCAGCAGGTTCAGAGTGCCGCCGACATTGACCTCGGCGTCGAATACAGGAGCCGCGACCGACCTCGGCACACTGGCCTGGGCCGCGAGGTGCGCCAAGACGTCGAAACTGCCGCCGGCCAGCAGGGCGGCGGCCTCGGCAGAGCGGATGTCGAGCTCATGAAATTCGGCGCCGGCAGGCACCTGGGAGCGCTTGCCGGTGGACAGATCATCGACAATGACCACCTCATGGCCTGCGCCCACCAAGGCATCAGCCAGATGAGAACCGATAAAGCCCGCTCCACCGGTAAGAAAAATTTTCATGTCCTCAAAAGGGCTCCTGAGACTAACAACTGAAATCCGTCGCCGCCCAAACGGCAAAAGCTCGCTCCCCCGCAGTCAATCATCGTCCCGGCCGTCATGCAACTCCGACGACCACAGCTTCTCCAACTGGTAGAAACCGCGGGCCTCCTCGCTCATGACATGGACCAGGACATCGCCGAGGTCGATCAGCACCCATCTCGCCTCGTGCAGACCCTCGACGCCAAAGGCGCGATGGCCGCCCTTGCGGGAACGGCGGACAACGCCGGCGGCGAGGGCCCGCACATGGCGGTTCGAGGTACCGGTGGCAATCAGCATGCAGTCAGCCGGCAGAGACGTCGATCGCACATCGAGCGAAGTCACATCCAGTGCCTTGAATTCATCGAGAGCATTGAGCGCTACCTGTTTCAGGGCCCGGGTGGCGGGTTCGACTGCCGTCGCTTCAGCCACTGGCGGCTCAATGCCCGAATCTACCATGGGGATTTTTTCATTATACAACCGGGGGCGCGGCTGTCGGCGGCAGGTAGAGGCCATGCCGCTCGATATAGCGGCAGACCGCGGCCGGCGTACAGAAATCAATCGGCTGCCCGCGGGCGACAAGATCGCGGATGGCCGTCGCCGAGATGTCAAAAGAGTTGGTCTCGACCTGGCAGATGCGCCCGCGCTCGCCTTCAAAGAGCTCGGACGGTTGCACCCAGGCGGCCGCCAGCGCCGGATCGAGATCGTCCGGCGACGGTTGGGGCGCCCGTAAACGCGGCATGATGGCGAGGCGGACAAGTTCGAGGATATCCTGCCACCGATGCCAGGAGGTGAAGCGGGCAAAGGCGTCTGCACCCAGGCAGAGGACCAGTTCGGCGCCCTCCTCCTGCCGCTGCAGCTCAACGAGGCTGTCGTAAGTGTAGGATGGCCCGGGGCGCTCGAGCTCGCGGTTATCCAGACGCAGCATGGGCACAGCCTCGATCGCCAGCTCCACCAAGGCGCGGCGGTCGGCGGCGGCGGCCACCGGCTGCGGCCTCATGGAGGGCTGGCCCGCCGGCATCAACAACAGCTGATCGAGACCGAAGGCGACCGCGACCTCCAGAGCCGGGCGCAGATGGCCGAAGTGGACTGGATCAAAAGTGCCGCCGAGAACCCCCAGGCGGCGCTGGCGGCGGCGGCCTTCAGCGGCGGCGGTATGAGTGCCCAGAATCAGCCCCGCAGTTGGCCGCGCCCGAAGACGATGAACTTCTCGGTCGTCAGGCCTTCGACGCCAACAGGCCCGCGGGCGTGGAGTTTGTCGGTGCTGATGCCGATCTCGGCGCCCAGACCGTACTCGAAGCCGTCGGCCCAACAGGTGGGGGCGTTGACCATGACCGAACTCGAATCGACCCCGCGCAGAAAGCGCTGGGCCCGGTTGAGGTCCTCGGTGACGATGCCGTCAGTGTGTTGCGAGCCGTAGCGGGCGATGTGCGCCATCGCCTGATCGAGGCCGTCAACGACAGCGATCGACAGCACCGGCGCCAGGTATTCGGTGCCCCAGTCCTCCTCGCTGGCGGGCTCGACGTCGGCGGCCAGCAGTTCGCAGGTGCGCCGGCAACCGCGGAGTCCGACGCCCTTTTCCCTGAGGACGGCGGCGATGCGCGGCAGAAAGGAGGCGGCGATTTCAGCATCGACCAGCAGCGTTTCCATGGCACCACAGATGCCGTAGCGATAGGTCTTGGCGTTGTCGGCAACAGCCAGTGCCAACTCCAGATCGGCGCCGCGGTCGATGTAGAGGTGGCAGATGCCGTCGAGATGCTTGAGCACCGGGATTTTCGTCGAGCGCGACACATGCCCGATCAGGCCGCGGCCGCCGCGGGGGATGATCAAATCAATGCAGTCGTCGAGGGCGAGCATGGCATCGACTGCCCTGCGGTCGGTGGTTTCAATGAGCTGCACCCCGTCTTCGGGCAGTTCGGAGGCCGCCAGGGCCGAGCGAATCAGGGACGCCAGCAGGCGGTTGGAGCCACTCGCCTCGGAGCCGCCGCGGAGGATGACGGCGTTGCCGGCCTTGAGGCACAGACCGGCGGCATCGGCAGTGACCCCGGGGCGCGATTCATAGATCATGCCGACGACCCCGAGCGGCACCCGCATGCGGCCGACCCTCAGCCCCGAAGGCTGGGTGGAGAGGCCGCGAATGGCACCGACCGGATCCGGCAACCCCTGCACCAGGCGGAGGCTGTTGACGAGACCGTCGATGCGCCTGTCGTCGAGTACGAGCCGATCGATCAGGGCCGGGGTCAGCTCGACCTCGCGGGCCCTGGCGACATCTTCGGCATTGACCTGCAGCAGCTCGGCGCGGCCGCGGTCGACGGCATCGGCGATCATGCCGAGAGCCTCGTTCTTGGCCGGCGCTTCGGCGGCGGCGGTGGCGCGGGCAGCGACGCGGGCGCGGCGGCCGAGATCGCCCAGATCGATCGCCTCGGCCGAATTGGCCGCGGACAGGACGGGGCGGGCAGGTTCTGCGGTATTCATCATGCTGTTGTCAAAGCTTCAGTTCCTCTCGGAGGAGATATATAAATTCTAGCACCCCTGCCGCCGCCCATCAGTCTTTGCCCAGCAACTGCCGCATCTGCAGCAGCGGCGGCACGACCGCGATCAGCGACAGGGCCACTCCGGCCCACAGGCACCAGAGGCCCAGCTGGTAGAGGTCAGGGGCGCGCAGCAGCAGAATCGACAGGGCGGAGATCTGCACAGCCGTCTTCCAGCGCCCGTACCAGTTGGAGGGGAAGAGCTCGCGGCCAAATTTCTCGCGCCCCCAGGCGCGCATCATGACTACCAGCATCTCGCGCGCCAGAATCAGGGCCGCAGCCAGGGTGATCAACATGCTTTGATAATGAGCGACAACCAGCACCAGGGCGACGGAGACCAGCACCTTGTCGGCGAGCGGGTCGAGGAAGGTGCCGAGTTCGGTTTTCTGATCGAAGCGGCGGGCGATGTAGCCGTCGAGGAAGTCCGTCAGCCCGCCGGCGAGAAACAGCAGCGAGGCCCACATGGCTTCGCGGCCGTCAAGCGGCAGATACCACAGCAGCAGCAGCAGGGGGGCGACGATCAGTCGAAAGAGCGTCAGCATGTTCGGCAACAGCTTTCTTTTCTTCAGCACGCTTTTACCGACCGGATTCAGAGTTGCCCCAGAGTTTCATCGACTCTGTCCGGGACGCCGTCGGCGACATCGCCGGCTTCATCGTCGCCCGCGCCCGACTGGGCCCGCTGCAGCATGTCGCGGGCGTGGTCGCTGGCCTTCTGCGTCTGCTTCAGGCCGCCGAGCATACGGGCGAGTTCCGCCACCCGCTCCTCGGCAGTCGCCAGAGCCCGGACCTCCGTCTGCGCCTGCTCGCCGGCTTCGGCCTTCTCGACCCTCATCTGGGCGTGCCCCTGACTCGCGACCTGGGGCAGATGGGTGACGCAGAGCACCTGTCGCCGCTGGCCGAGGTCGCGCAGAAAGCGCCCGACCCGCTCGGCTGTGGCTCCGCCGACGCCGGCGTCGACCTCGTCGAACACCACGCAGGGCGTGGGATCGGCTTCATTGAGGCAGAGACAGACCGCCAGGCCGATTCGCGCCAGTTCGCCGCCGGAGACCGTCTTCTCCAGCGGCCTCGGTTCATCGCCGAGGCCGGCGATCAGCCAACGCACCCGATCGTCCCCCTGAAGGCTGGGCTCGTCGCGCTCTTCAGGAGTCACCTCGACCTCAAAACGGGCGGCTTCGGAGAACCCGAGGACTGCCAGTCGGCGTGTGACTTCGCCGGACAGGCGCTCGGCAGCCAGGCGCCGGCAGCGGCTGAGCTCGGCTGCGCAGCGGCGATACTGCGACAGGGCCTCCTCCTGCCCGGCCCGCGCCTCGGCCAGGCGCGCATCGAGCGACTCCAACTCCTCGAGTTCCTGCTTCAATTCCTCCAACTTTTCCGCCAGGGCCTCGGGCTCGACCCTGTGCTTGCGCGCCAGATCGTGCGTGACCCTCAGCTCGTTTTCGATCTCGGCCACCCCCTGGGGATCGGCGTCGAGGTTGTCAACATAGGAGCGCAGGGTGCGGCCGGCCTCATCGAGGGAGATGGCCGCGGCCCTGATTTCCCCGACCAGCTCGCCGGCCGATTCATCGATCCCGGCGATAAGTTCAGCCCGATTGACCGCCTGCCACAGCAGACTGGTCGCCGCGGTTTCGCCGTCGATCGCCATGTTGAGGGCCTCATGTCCCCACTCCAGCAACTGGGCCCCCTTGGCCAGGCGGGTGTGCCGCCTTCCCAGCTCGGCCCAACGCCCGGGGTCGGGATTCAGGGCCTCGAGTTCGCCGATCTCATGCCGCCTGAGCTCGACCACTTCGGGGTCGGCCGCTCCCTGCCGGCGCAGGCGGTCGACGGCGTCCCGCCGCAGCTGCCAGGCGCGGCAGGCGCTGACGACAGCAGCCGCGGCCCGGCCCTCGTCGGCATAGCGGTCGAGAATCTCCCGCTGGCTGTGGGGCTTGAGCAGCGCCAGGTGCTGGCTCTGGCCATGAATGGCGACGAGTATCTCGCCGAGCTCGCGCAGGTCGCGGCTCGGCATGGCGATGCCGTTGATCCAGGAGCGCGAGCGGCCGTCCCGGCCGATCGAGCGTCGCAACAGGCACAGATCCTTGTTTTCGCAGCCGCGCTCGACCAGCCACTGGCGTGCCTCGGAATGGTCGCCGACACTGAACTCGGCGACAATTTCGGCCCGCTCGCTGCCCTGGCGCACGGCGTCGGCCGTGGAGCGGCTGCCGAGCACGGCTTGGAGGCCGCCGAGCAGAATCGACTTGCCGGCGCCGGTCTCTCCCGTCAGGGCGGTCATACCCGAACCGAACTCGACCGTAGTGGCGGCGATGGTCGCCAGGTTCTGCACCTCCAGCCGCTGCAACAAGGAACTGCTCCGAATCGCTGAATTCACTGCCGGCGCCGGATCCCGGTCGCTCCCATAGCCGACTTCATTTCCACCCCAGCTTCTCCTGCAGGCCGCGATAATAGTTGTAGCCCATCGGATGCACCAGATTGAGACCGCCGGGGAAGGCGCTGATCTCGACCTGATCGTTGAGCTCCATCTCCAGCGTCTGCTGACCGTCGGCAATCAGCAGGCAGCCCTGGTTGCGGCTGTCGCTGAGACGAAAGCGAATGACGCTGTCGAGGCCGACGACCATGGGGCGGCTCGACAGGGAGTGGGGAGAGATGTTCTGCAGCAGCAGGGCCTTGATCTTGCCCTGGAGAATGGGGCCGCCATTCGACAGGGAGTAGGCGGTCGAACCTGTGGGGGTCGCCACCATGACGCCATCGGCTCCCTGGGTGGTGATGTAGAAATCGTCGATGAAGGTCGAGATGGACATCAGGCTCATGGGCTGCGCCGAGCGGTAGACGACCTCATTGACGGCCAGCATGGAGTCGATTTCCCTGCCGCCGCGCAGTACCCGGGCCCTGAGAAGGGCGCGGCTCTCCTTGATGTAGCGCCCCTCAAAAATGGCGTTCAGCTCCTTGATGGCATTGTCGCTGGCGATGCTGGCGAGGAAACCGAGGCGGCCGTGATTGATGCCGACGATCGGCGTCCTCCGCTCGACGAGGGCGCGGGCCGTATGCAGGATGACGCCGTCGCCGCTGACGACCAGTACCAGATCGGCTTTTTCCGCCAACTGCCCGAGGCTGCGGGTCTTGATGCCGCCGACGAGATCGCTGGTGCTGTGCTCCGGTATGACAACCAGGCGCTTCTTGCGCAGGAGTTCATAGATCGCCGTCAGGGTCTCGGACAGACGGTTGTCGCCGCTCTTGGCGACGAGGCCAATGCGGGCAAAGGGCTTCTTTTCCTTCGCGGTTCTGCCTGCGTTCACGGCATCCTCCTGTGCTCTGGCACAACGAC
Organism: Candidatus Porifericomitales bacterium; assembly: GCA_965237735.1. GTDB lineage: Bacteria > Pseudomonadota > Gammaproteobacteria > CBDEFV01 > CBDEFV01 > CBDEFV01. The sequence continues at coordinate 127,157 of CBDEFV010000004.1, forward strand.
CAGGCGCTTCCGGCGCAGGAGTTCATAGATCGCCGTCAGGGTCTCGGACAGGCGGTTGTCGCCGCTCCTGGCGACGAGGTCAATGCGGGCAAAGGGCTTCTTTTCCTTCGCAGTTCTGCCTGCGTTCATGGCATCCTCCTGTGCTCTGGCACGACGACCAGGCGCTTCTTGCTCAGGAGCCCATAGATCGCCGTCAGGGTCTCGGACAGACGGTTGTCGCCGCTCCCGACGACGAGGCCGCGGGCAAAGGGCTTCGTCCCCTTCGCGGTTCTGCCTGCGTTCACGGCATCCTCCTGTGCTCTGATACAGCGATCAGGCGTTTCCGGCGCAGGGGGCCATAGACCGCCGTCAGGGTCTCGGACAGACGGTTGTCGCCGCTCCCGGCGACGAGGCCGATGCGGGCAAAGGGCTTCTTCTCCTTCGCAGTTCTGCCTGCGTTCATGGCATCCTCCTGTGCTCTGGCACAGCGATCAGGCGCTTCTGGCGCAGGGGGCCATAGACCGCCGTCAGGGTCTCGGACAGACGGTTGTCGCCGCTCTTGGCGACGAGGCCAATGCGGGCAAAGGGCTTCTTTTCCTTCGCGGTTCTGCCTGCGTTCACGGCAATCCTCCTGTGCTCTGGCACAACGACCAGGCGCTTCCGGCGCAGGAGTTCATAGATCGCCGTCAGGGTCTCGGACAGGCGGTTGTCGCCGCTCCTGGCGACGAGGCCAATGCGGGCAAAGGGCTTCTTTTCCTTCGCGGTTCTGCCTGCGTTCATGGCATCCTCCTGTGCTCTGGCACAACGACCAGGCGCTTCTTGCTCAGGAGCCCATAGATCGCCGTCAGGGTCTCGGACAGGCGGTTGTCGCCGCTCCTGGCGACGAGGCCGATGCGGGCAAAGGGCTTCTTCTCCTTCGCGGTTCTGCCTGCGTTCATGGCATCCTCAATCGCCGCTGTCAGTCGTGCCGCCGTCGCCTTCGCCTTCGGCGGCGTCGGGGGTCGCCAGCTGATCGCGCCAGCGGTAGATCAGATCGAGCGCGGCCCGCGGCGTCAACTCCGCCGGATCGACCGACTGCAGTTCGGTCAGGGCAGGATGGGGCGCAACCGGCGGCGGCTCTGCCTCTGTCAGCGAACGCGCCTCGACTCCGAGAATCAGCTGATCTTCCTCGTGGCGCGGCGTCCCGAGGCGGCGCTGGGTCTCCTTCTCCAGCCGCTGCAGATGGCGGCGGGCGTGCTCGACGACCTTGGCCGGCACCCCGGCGAGGCGGGCCACCTGCAGGCCGTAACTGCGGCTTGCCGGCCCTTTCCTCAGCGCATAGAGAAAACGGATGCCGCCCTCGACTTCGGCACAGTCCACATGGGCATTGCCGACACCGGCAAGGCTGTCGGCCAGGCGCGTCAACTCGAAGTAGTGGGTGGCGAACAGGGTCAGGGGCCTGGCTCCGCGCGCCAGCCACTCGACCGAAGCGCGGGCCAGCGCCAGGCCGTCGTAGGTGCCGGTGCCGCGGCCGATCTCGTCCATGAGCACGAGACTCGAGGCCGTGGCGTTGCGCAGAATTTCGGCGGTCTCGGCCATTTCGACCATGAAGGTGGAGCGGCCGCCGGCGAGATCGTCGGAGGCGCCGATGCGGGTAAACACCCGATCGAGCAGCGGCACGGCGGCGCTCGTCGCCGGCACGAAGCTGCCGGCGTGGGCGAGGATGGCGATCAGGGCCACCTGCCGCATATAGGTGGACTTGCCCCCCATGTTCGGGCCCGTAATCAGCAGCAACTGCGGCTCCTTGCCGCCAAGCCGGGTGTGGTTGGGCGTGAACGGCTCCTGCAGGCACTGCTCCACCACCGGATGGCGGCCGTTCTCGATGTCCAGCTGCCTGTCCTCAATCAACTGCGGCCGGCACCAGCCGAGCGTCGCCGCCCGATCGGAAAAGGCCGCCAGCACATCGATCTCGGCGATGGCGTCAGAGGCCGTGCGCAGGGCGTTGAGCTGGCCCTGGAGGCGGTCGAGCAAGTCCTCGTAGAGCTCGAGCTCTCGGGCCAGGGCCCGCTCCCGCGCCGACAGGATGCGCTGCTCAAGGCTGGTCAACTCCTCGGTCACATAGCGCTCGGCCTGTTTCAGGGTCTGTCGCCGGACATAGTGCGCCGGCATCTTGTCGGCCTGACTGCGGCCGACCTCGATGGCATAGCCGAAAACACGGTTGTAGCGGATACGCAGGTTGGCGACGCCCGTCGCGCTGCGCTCGCGCTCCTCCAGCTCGGCCAGCGTCTGATCGGCGTCGCGGTCGAGCCGGCGAAACTCGTCGAGATCAGCGTCGAGGCCCTCGGCAAAGACCGATCCGTCGCGCGCCAGCGGCGGTGGATTCTTGACCAGGGCCTGCTGCAGGTAGTCGAGTAACTCGCCGTGATCGCCCAGATTCGTGCGCAGTTGCGCCAGCCGAGCGCTCGGGCTTGACTGCAGCAGCGCAGCGATCTCTGGCAGCCGCAACAGCGCCTGGCGCAGGGCGATCAGATCGCGCGGCCGCGCTGAGCGCAGGCCGATGCGCCCGCAGATGCGCTCGAGGTCGCTGATGTCGCCCAGCAGCGTGCGCAACTGTGACCAGAGGTCGCCGCTGTTGAGGGTTCCAACGGCTTCGAGGCGGGCCTCGATCTCGGCGACGTCGCGCAGCGGCCGGCGGATCCAGCAGCCGAGGAGACGCCCGCCCATGGGCGTCAGGGCCCTGTCGATGACGCCGATGAGCGAGGCCCGGCGATCGCCGGCGAGGCTGCTGTCAATCTCGAGATTGCGCCTTGTCGCCGCATCGAGGGCAAGGCTGTCGCCGAGACGCTGCACCTGAATGCCGTCGAGCACCGGCATGGCCTGGCGCTGGGTGTGGCGCATATACTGCAGGGCGCAGCCGGCGGCGCCGACGGCGAGCTTCATGCCGGCGCAGCCGTAGCCCTTGAGGTCGCGGACCGCAAAAAACTCACAGAGGGCCCGTTCGGCCGCGACCGCATCGAAATACCAGAACGGCTGGCGGCAGCGGCGGCCGGACACCGCCGGCACGGGCTCTTCGAGCTCGCTGTCGCTGAACAGCAACTCCGCCGGCTGCAGGCGCTGCAACTCGGCCTCGAGCGCCTGCTCGCCCTCGCCCTCGAACAGCATCAGCCGGCCGGCGCTGAGTTCGGCCACGGCCAGGCCCCAGCGCTCGCCCGAACGCGCCAGCGCCGCCAGCAGGCACTGGCGCCGCTCGCTCAGCAGTTCCAGGTCCGTCAGGGTGCCGGGCGTGACCACCCGCACCACGCCGCGCTCGACCGGCCCCTTGCTCGTCAACGGGTCGCCGAGCTGCTCGCAGATCGCCGCCGACTCACCCTGCTTGACCAGCCGCGACAGATAGGTCTCCAGCGACTGGTGGGGCACCCCCGCCATGGGAATCGGCTCGCCGTTGGCGCGGCCGCGGGTCGTCAACGCTATACCGAGCAGCTCCGACGCGCGGCGGGCGTCATCGAAAAACAGCTCGTAGAAGTCGCCCATGCGAAACAGCAGCAGCGTATCCGGAAATTCCTGCTTGATGCCGGCGTACTGACGCAGCAGCGGCGACGCTTTTTCGTATGCCTGCAGCTCGGTGCGGGGCGCGGTGGTGTGAGGGTTCTTCATGAGGCAGAAAGGCAGTCAGATCCGCCGCCAGCGCGGCGCGACAGAAGCTCCGGGGCGGACCTCCTCACAAAAGATTCTAACTGCACAGACAGGGCAACAGCACCGCAGCGCAGACAACCGGGCCGCCGCCGCCGGCAAAGGCCCGGCAGAGGCTGAGAAAAGCGATTACACGCCTAATTCCGGCTTGCTCTTACTGCCTTCAAAAAATTATTAAACCCCTTCATGACCAAGTCTCCGCAACAGTCTTTGACTTTTTTTCCAGAACCGCAGAAGCACTTGTCGTTTCGCTTCATGGCCAATCCTGACCGGACGCGTAGACATATCTCATGCTGTGTCGCCTGAGAAAGATGTCTCCAAGTTGCTTCAATAAGATCCTGGCCACTAATCTTATGCTTGGAACCGAGAGAACCAAGTTCCTCAAAGAATCCTATTTCCCCGTGCTTGAGGCCGGGCCAAGGCTCTTGATTGAATTTCTGCCTATAGCTGAGGTAATACATATACGGGATTAAAAACCCCTCGAAAAATTTTTTAATACTAGCATCCTTCTTCATCTGCGCCAAAATTATTACTGGATGGCCTAAACAAAATTCATTCTTACCAGGGTAGACGTGCAGATCAATCATAGGCTTTCCTATTTTCTCCGCATACGCCTTCAACCGGCCTCCGGTTTCTGTGAAATGCGGCTTCAAATCTTCATCAAAAAAGCCTTCTATCTCATAGGAATCTTCTATGTAAGGCCTTCCTTTCGTCTCACTGGTAGGAGAGTGCCATATTTCAAGCTCAGGATGCCTCGTCGCTCGTCGCTTACACCTGCCTTTTCTCTCTGCCCTGAAGTGCAGGATTCCGATTATGGTGTCGTCGTTTTCAATATGAAGCTCAGGGTAATACCTGTGCAACCATTGAGCATCGGTTGAATTCATCTTCATTTTGCCCATGGCCGGACAGGTCTGACCGTTGTTGATTGAGAGTTGGCACCAGCGACAATTGCAGGAGCAATGGTCGCGCCAGAATCCTGCGGGAACCACTTACCGAACTGCTGACGCATCAATTCACAGGCCTTCTGTTTACCTATGCCACTGTCATACAAGGCTGTCTCCATGTCTCTATGGAGACCTCCCAGTTTCCCGGCTATCCGTTCTTTTTCTTCCTGATTGAGAGCCCTGTCAAGACATATGGAATCATCCGATGGATCTGTGATACAGCGATCATTCTTTAAATCATCCATCATTCGAGCAGAAGTCTTAAGAACGGCATCGTCGTCGCCAATCTTTCCTTGTGAAATTGCCTCACCCACAAAGGCCCGTTCCACCATCGCCATAACCAGCAAGGATTTCATTGGCGACTTCTTCCATTGATTGTCCCGCCATGCCTTCATATAACAGCAGACGCGGAGAAACTGCCAGCCGTAATTCCTTACGCATTCCAGAACCCAGTCAATGACCAGCCTGGGGTCAGATTTAATCCATCCCTTTTCTCTATGGGCAAGCCGGACGGCGCCAGGGGGCACAACGGATAAATAGGGTATGTTTGCATCCCGATACAAGGAAGCATATTTTGAACGGTGCGTCGAATCTTCTCCTTCACTTGTTTGCTCACCAATCAAGGCGTAGCAGGGGATGTCGATGTGCTTATCCTCAGCAATAATGAGCCGGCAGCAGGTAAATTTATTCTCGAGTTGCCAACCTTTCTGTCGGGCCAATTCCCCCAAGCTGCTACCGACTGCATTAAGAAGAGCTTTCGCGCTCCATTCTGCGATGTTGGCATTGCAGAAGTAAGCGCCGTCATCCAAATCCATGCGCTGAGGGGGTATGCGATTAGGGCGAATAAGCGTGTGGTACGCATAGGATCCCTGGGTCAGGGATTTGATTCTTGGGAAATGCTGCCGTAAATGCTGCCGTAGGTGGGAGCGCACACTCCGTCTGGCCTCCAGCAAAGCGGTTTTGTCCTTATCAGGAATTCGCAGGTTCTTATGGAACTTGCTGAAAGGTTGGTTTAGATCACGCTTTTTCGTCATCGGTTGTCTCCAGATGGTTGTGGGGGTGATAAGGTTCTGCGTTATGAGAGAGAAAATTGGGTGCTTCAGATTTGTGGACTTTGTCGATAAACTGATTGGCCGATGCTTCTCCCGCACTCTTCAATGTCTCGATTGCTGCTTTGCTCGCTACATCAAGACCCATGTTCTTTTCCTGGCTGGAGTTCGGATCCCCGTCAATCAGGCAATAGCTGTCACCAAGCTGATGTTTCAGCACAAAATCAGTCATCTTTTCCTGAGCAGATATGGTCAGCAGGAAAATATCTTCTCCCCATGAGGCAATTCCCCCATTCAGCCGGCGGCTGGAATCCCTGCAGACTTTTCCTCCCATGGTGCCAATGGACAGAAGATGGATATCCTTGATGTCTTTCTTGAAGAAATGCGTTGCCTCATGGACGCCGAACAGTCCCGGGGCATTTCCGACCAGGCCCCCATCCACGTAGCAGAAACTGGTGTCTGGCATCTTGTAGATGGGGAAAAATAAAGGCGCCGCACTGGTCGCCATTGCAACATCAGCCATTTTTCTTTCCTGGTCTCTATAAAAATCTCTGTGGTGAGGGGTCTTGAAAACCTGGGGCGCGCCCGTCGAATAGTTGACGGCAGGAATCAGCAGCCGGTGAGGGCTGTCCCCGAGTGTACGATCTCCAAACAGTTCATTCTCCAACATTGATCTCAGTTGGTCATTGCTGTACTTGGCCCTGAAGAAAGACTTCAAAAAGCGGCCAGCACGGACCAGACGCAAAAATGGTTTTGGGGGCTGGGGAAATATCTTCGGACCCCACTCTTCCAGTAAGCTCAGTATCTCACCGGCAGGCTTTTCAAGGGCCAATGCCATTGCCAGGATTCCTCCAACAGAAGTCCCACAGATCAAATCAAAGCACTGGGCAAGGGGCTTGCCTGCTTTTTCTTCCAGGCAGGCGAGGACCTGGGCGGTATACAACCCGCGAAATCCTCCGCCAGACAAAGACAAAACATGAAACATAGTAGATGTATTATAGGGCTACTACACTAGAAAGTCAATCTAATTTTTGGTCATTTTGTCAATTATACTGACCTTTTGATGGTAAAATATCATGGCACAAAGAGAGTTACACTATATTTAATCATCATCCAGTCCCCCACCAACCACATACCAAGAGCATGAACTTGTCTGAACAATTCCAGCATCTGCTGGGAGAGCGAATCAAGGCTAAACGCCGTGATCTCCACTTCACGCAGATGGAGTTGTCCGAACGCCTGAGCATTTCGCGCGCCATGCTTGCCAACATTGAAACAGGGGGCCAGCGGACCTCCGCGTTTCTGCTGGCGCGTCTGGCGCAGACTCTGGAGTGTCCCGTCGAAGATCTGGTTCCCCGGATGGCCGAAGCAGAGGAGCGTCTCAGGCAGAGTCAGCAGGTGTCTTTGACGGCGGCGACCAGACCGGAGCGGTTGACCCGTGCATTGGAGGCATACGGCATCTCCGTGGATTCCGCATCCACTCTGGATAACGCCTTGGCGGAAGTCCAGCGCCGGGGCGACGAATCCCAAGCACCGAAACCAAAGGAGGCCCAGAATGGTTGATTTCAGAGGCATCGACGAAAGAGCGCGGAAACTGCTCGAAAAATCGAATGCATTGGTTCAACCGGTGAATCTCAGACAAGTCCTTGAACACCTGAACATCACCGTAAAAGGAAAAGAGCTGGAAGATGAGTATTCCGGTTTTCTGGCGGTAAAAGAGAAGACCATCGTCGTCAACCTGCGCCACGCGCCGGTGCGGCGACGGTTCACTATCGCCCATGAACTGGGGCACTATCAACTGCATCGGCGGGAAAGGGGCAATACGCCGGCTTTCATCGACCGCACGGTCTATTTTCGCAAGGGCAATTCCAGCGCCAGTCATCGGATGGAAATGGAAGCCAATGCCTATGCGGCGGGCCTGCTGATGCCGGAAGTATTGCTGGATGAGCACCTGGAGAAACACCCTCAGCTGGATCTGGAAAAAACTCCCGACATCAAAACCATGGCCGATGAGTTTGAGGTCAGCCGGCCGGCAATGGAATATCGGCTGAAGAACCTCGGCTTCATACTGTCGACGAGCTTTTAGCGCCGTGCCGACACTGGATTTCAAGGGAAAGCAGTTCGTTTATGCACACCACCTGAGCGTACCGTATCGGACGCTGGAGCTGGTGCGCCAAAAGTCTCTGCTGTCCAGGGACAGGGCGGTAGAAGAAGGCAACCTGCTGATTCACGGGGACAACCTCAACGCGCTCAAATCCCTGATGCCACGCTACGCCGGACGGGTGAACTGCATCTACATCGACCCGCCCTACAACACCGGCAATGAAGGCTGGGCTTATAACGACAACGTCAATTCGGAGTTGATGAAACGGTGGCTGAAAGAAAACGGCGAGGTCGATCAGGAAGATCCGGAGCGCCACGACAAGTGGCTGTGCATGATGTGGCCGCGCCTGCAACTGTTGCGCGAACTGCTGGCAGAGGATGGCGTGATCTTTATTTCTATTGACGACAACGAGCAACACCGTCTGCGCATGATGATGGATGAGATTTTCGGGGAGGGTAACTTTATAACCAACATCATCTGGCAGAAAAAATATGCCCCGGCAAACGACGCCAAGTATTTTTCCGACAATCACGACTTTGTCGTCTGCTATGCAAAGAGCAAGTCAAATAACGGCGATGATGGCGAGAAAACAATCACTTGGAAACGCAATCTCCTGCCCCGAAGCGAAAAGCAGGACAAGCTCTATAAATACGACGACAATGACGGAAAAGGCCTTTGGCGCACGGGTGATCTGACTGTCAAATCCTACTCGCCCGAGTACGACTACCCTATCGTTAATCCTAAAACCGGAAAGGAATACAATCCACCGGAAGGAAGGTGTTGGGTAACCAGTAAAAAACAAATGCAGGTGTGGTTGAAGGAGAACCGTGTTTTCTTCGGGCGTGACGGCAAAGGCGCACCGCAACTTAAACGATACCTGAGCGAGGTTCAACAAGGGATCGTCCCTTTGACCATCTGGACTTATGATGAAGTAGGTCATACAGACGGCGCCCGCAAACTCCTGAAACAGATCTTCAGCGACCGGCAGTTGCCCTTCGACAACCCCAAAGCACTGGGGCTGCTACAGCGGATAATCACCATAGGCGCGGATAAAAATGCCATTATCCTCGACTCCTTTGCCGGTTCCGGCACCACCGCCCACGCCGTCCTGGCTCTGAACAGGCAGGATGGAGGCAACCGCAAGTTCATCCTGGTCGAATGCGAGGACTATGCCGACAATGTCACCGCCGAGCGCATCCGCCGCGTGATCAATGGCATCCCGAAGGCAAAGAACGAAGACCTGAGAAACGGGCTCGGCGGCAACTTTTCTTTCTACGCTCTGGGTGAAGAACTCAACACTGAAAATCTCATCACGGGCAGGACCATACCGGACTACGACACCCTGGCGCGCCACGTCGCCCATACCGCCACCGGCGTGACCCTGGAGAATATTGAGCCCGGCAGGAATTATGCTTTTGGCGAGACCGAAGATTACCTGCTGCACATGATCTATCGCCCGGATATGAAATTCCTGTGCTCCGCCGAATCCGCCCTGACACGGGATCTGGCTGAGGACATCGGCAGAGCGGCTCAGCAAAAAGGCAAGACTGCCCTTGTTTTCGCGCCCTGGAAATTCGTCTCGCAAAAAGACCTGACCAAACAAAAGGTGACCTTCTGCCAACTGCCCTACGCCATCCACCGCCTGTTCGGGGACTGAGCGATGCGCCCGAAGGAGTTTCAGGAACAGGCCCTTGAAGTGTTTGAGAAATTCCTTTCAGAGTTGAAAAAACAGGAGGATGAAGCAAAAAAGCGCATCAAGGCATTGGAGGACGCCGGCCTGACTGCTGGCGAAAGCGATCAGGATTACTTTGCAAAGACCTGGGAGGAGTTGGGACGATGCGGCCACCTGCCCCATGTCAAGGGAGCAGACGGCGCTTTGCTGCCTCCTTCTTATGTCGGGCGGCAAGACAGTCGCGGCCATACGATACCTCATGTCTGTATGAAGCTGCCCACCGGCGGGGGCAAGACGCTGCTGGGGGCAGCCGCCATCGAACGAATGAAACCCGCTTCCGGCCTGGTGCTCTGGATCATGCCGTCACGCGCGATTTTCCGACAGACCTGGCGGGCGTTTGCCCACCGGTCGCACCCTTACCGTCAATCCCTTGAGCGCGCCTGCGGCGGACGGGTCAAGTTGCTGAAAAAAAACGACCCGTTCTCGCTCGCCGACGTGGAGAGCCACCTGTGTGTGATGCCGATCATGTTGCAGGCCGCCGACCGGAAAGACCGGAACTTCCTTAAAATCTTCAAGGACAGCGGACATTACCCGTCATTCTTCCCCGAACCGGACGACAAACCGGCCAACGACAAATTATTGAGGGAGCATCCCGACCTGGAAGCCGCCGACCTCGCCGACGACATACCCGGAAGCATCAAGCACAGCCTGTTCAACGTGCTTAAAACAACCCGCCCCATCATCGTCCTCGACGAAGCACACAACGCTTACACCCGGAATCGGCGCGAACGACTCAGCGAACTGAATCCGCGTTTCATCCTGGAACTTTCCGCCACCCCGGAAATCGGCGTCAGCAATATTCTGGTGGATGTTCCCGGAGCGGCGCTGAAACGCGAAGAAATGATCAAGCTGCCGTTGAATATACACAACTTTGAAAACTCCGACTGGAAATACACGCTCTCCAAAGCCCAGGAGCGGCTGGAGCAACTGGAACAGGAGGCGCGCGACTTAGGGGGCGAAAGCGGACGCTATATCCGCCCGATCATGTTGATTCGCGTCGAGCGCGTCGGTCGCGATCAGCGCGATGGCCAGCGCATCCATGCTGAAGATGTGCGCGATTACCTGATGACACAACTCAAAGTACCGGAAACTCAGATTCGGCGAAAAACAGCGGAAAGGGACGAAATTGCCGATGAAGACCTGCTCTCGCCCTACTCCACTGTCCGTTATATCCTGACCAGGGACGCACTGCGCGAAGGCTGGGATTGTCCTTTCGCATACGTGCTCACCCTGCTCGATTCGACCAGCACGACCCGGGCACTGACGCAGATGACCGGGCGCGTCCTCAGGCAGCCCGATGCGGAATTGACCGGAAGAGCCAAACTTGATGAGTCTTATATCTACTGCTTTGACCGCGATGTCGGCGAAGCGGTACAAAGCGTTAAAAAAGGGCTGGAAGAGGAAGGCATGAGCGACCTCGGTGAATTCATCCGCAACGGGACAGAAAACAACAAAAGCAACGGTGGCAGCATCTTGATCAGCACCCAAAGACGAGAACAGTTCCAGAATACACAAATCTTCCTGCCGCAGGTGTTGCATCGCTCCGGCAGCCGCTATCGTCCACTGGACTATGAAAACGACATTCTCGGTGAAATTGACTGGAATGCGATTGTTCAAGCCCCCTTGGGCATTGATTGCGCTGCAATAGACAAAATCCGGGAAATCACTGTTCTCGTGGACTTGCCGAGTTTTAATTACGATACGGACGAAGAAAAACTGAATGTGGAAAAAGAGCTCTCTGCCGAGTTTTTTACCCGCCGCATCTATGAAACCCTGCCCAACCCTTTTCTGGCCGCACAGGTAGTAGCGAGAATGCTGGGTGAGTTTCGTCGCAAAGGGGACACGGACGATAAAATTTTTGACCGCCGCTACAATCTTTCCGAGGTTCTGAAGCGGCGTCTGGCTGGGCTCGTCGAGCATGAAGCGCTGGAGATTTTTCGTCGCAAATTGCAGAGCCACGACATCCGGTTTGAACTGATCGCCGATGAAGACGGGTTTGAGTTTGCGCAAGGATTGAAAAAACTGGTGGAAGAAAAAGGACAGCTACCGCTCTTGGGTCAATACGGCAACCCCATAAATAAATCGCTGTACGAGAAGGTGTATGCCAAAGAATTTAATGGTCTGGAAAAAGACTTCGCCATTTATCTGGACGGCCACAGTGCCGTTAATTGGTGGCATCGCTTCGCTGCCGGACAAAGTTACGGCCTTCAGGGCTGGAAGCGCAACCGTGTGTACCCCGATTTTGTCGTCTTCATAGAGCACGGCAACAGCAACAAGCGCCGTGTCCTGGTGATAGAGACGAAAGGCATGCAGTTGGCGGGCAACCTGGACACCGAGTACAAGAAAAATCTGTTTGACGCCCTGGAAAAGGCGGAACCCCAGGCAGTCGAATACGGCACCCTGAAGCTATCGAAAAACACACGGAAAAAACATCCGATGTCATTGACCATGCTGTTTCAAGACAATTACCGAGAGGCATTTGAACAGTTGATACAGCAAAACCTCAGTTCACATTGAAGCCTGTTTTTCTGTCCCATGAAAAAGGATGCGAAAATTTCCGTATACAAGGTGGCAGGCAGCCCCCTCTGTGTCGCCTCAGGCGATGGAGAGAAGGTCTATAGGCGCCTTGCCGCCGCCCTTGAAAGCGGGCGAAGCGTGGCGCTCTCCTTTCACAATGCAGGCGCCCTGACCCCGGCTTTTCTGAACACCGCGATCGGCCAGTTATACGGACAGTTCAGCGAAGAACAGATTCGTTCCTCAATCAGACTGGAGGACATGGAAGCGGACGATCTGGCGCTGCTGAATCGAGTGGTTGACAACGCCAAACAGTATTTCAGGGATCCGCAGGGATTCGAGCAGGCCCTCAGAGACGTGCTGGAAGACGGGGACGACTGAGCGGCATACGGAGACAGCAGGCGATTCATGATTCCCCTTTCGCGGACAGACTGCGGCAGAGCATACGGCTCGGCCCGGGCCTTATCAATCGGCAGCCCCGCCCGCCTTTTCTCCGCCTCCCATCCAATGGAAACAGACTATAATTCGTTATTATGACCAGGCAGCGCTCAGGAGAAAACTCTCAATGACTGACGACAACGGTTCGCGGAAGCCTGGCCTGGAACTCCAGTTTGACTTTTCGCCCGCTTCCCTGGCCGGGAGCATGCCGCAACCCTTGCCCGCCAGTTCCCCGTTGCCGTCGAAAGGGCCTCGGGCAGAATTTTACGATGTGGATACCCGCCAAAGGCTCAGGGCCAGGGCCAGGGCCGATGCGTCTCAGTGGGTTGCCCCCAAAGACTGCCGTGAGTTCATGCCGTCGATGGAGGACAACAGCGTTTCACTCATCGTAACAGACCCGCCTTATTTCATTGACGGCATGGGCGACGACTGGGACAACGGCACCCTGGAACGCAGAACGCGGCCAGCGGGAGTTGTCGGCTCCCTTCCTGTCGGCATGAAGTTTGATGTAACCCAGGGAACAATGTTACAACAATTCCTCAGGCCGATTGCATCAGAGTGGATGAGAATAATCAGACCCGGCGGGTTTGTTCTGTGCTTTTCTCAAAATCGCCTTGTCCACCATACGGCCCTGGCGATAGAACTCGCCGGTTTTGAAATAAGGGATACGCTTGCCTGGCGTTATGAAGGTCAGGGAAAGGCCTTCAGTCAGGAGCACTTTATCCGCAGGAGGGGTATACCCGAAAGAGAGAAGCAGCGGTTATTGAAGAAATTGGGAGGCAGAAAGACCCCGCAACTGAAACCGCAATGCGAATTAATCGTGTTGGGGCAGGCTCCGCGTGAAGGTACTTTCGTCGACAACTGGGACAAATGGGAAACGGGACTGATAGACCCGCTTAGCCCCCATATCCGCCCGGACAGATTCCCCGGCACTGTCATTCGGGCGCCGAAGCCGCGGGAGAGACACGGACATATGACGGCAAAACCCGTCGACCTGCTGCGCCATCTGATAAGGATATTCTCGCCGGAAGGCGCCCTGGTCTTCGATCCTTTTTCCGGATCGGGTTCTACCGGCGTCGCCTCGCGGCTGGAAAGCCGAGACTTCAGGGGAGCAGAAATTGACGGGGACATGGCGGAAAAGGCAGAGCGCCGCATCGAGGCCCTGGCCTTGTGAAGCTCCCTTCGCCGGAGAAACTCCAGTTGGCAATCCCTTCACTCTTTGCCCTGGAGAGAGACACCCATGACTGACGACAACGGCTCGGGCACGCTCGAACTGAAGCCCCAGGTTGACTTTTCTCCAAATTCAAAAGACCGGTCAGGTGACCTGTTGTCGCCAGGAGAATTTCAGGCAAGGTTTTATTATCGGGATGGCGCAACCTGCGCCAGCGAAGACAATTCGGTTTAATGTCAGGCAAGACCAGCACTTATGGGTGATTGATCAGATGAGCGACAAACGGGCGCGCGGGCGCTATTACACAAGGGGCAATCCTTTTGATCTGCCGCCGTTCCTGCGCTGGGCGGAACAGGCAGGGCTGCCTGACAGCTGTGTGCTGGAACCCTTTGCCGGTGCAAACAACATCATAAAGACGCTAAAGAAATTGGGTCTGTGTGGCAGTTTCAAGTCATACGACCTGGAACCGACGGACAAGACGGTTGAGAAAAGGGATACAATCGCCAGGTTTCCTCAAGGTTTTGAGGTCTGTGTCACCAATCCGCCCTGGCTTGCCCGCAATTCTGCCACACGCCGGGGATTGCCGTTTGCAGGCACCCGTTACGATGATTTGTATAAGCACTGTCTGGAGTTGTGCTTGAATCATTGCGAATATGTCGCAGCCCTGATCCCCGCAAGTTATCTGCAAAGCCGTCTGTTCCAGGACAGATTGCAAACTTACATACTGCTCCACGATACGATTTTCAACGATACCGAAAATCCTGTCTGCCTGTCATTATTCGGCGGTCTGCCACTGCCAAGCGGCAAGCCGACCGGCAGGGTGGATATCTATTACGATGCTGACTATATTGGGACCTTGGCATCATTGATGGCGAAGCTGCCGAAGCAGAAAAACGACAGGCGCGTGAAGTTTAACGATCCCAAAGGCGATTTGGGCTTTATCTCTTTTGACAATACCAAAAAGCCATCCATTCACTTTTGTCGTGCAGAAGAGATAGAGGACTACCCCATCAAGGAGTCATCGCGTTTCATCACCCGTATAAGCGGGAACTTTGGAAGTCTGTCCGGACTGATAGACAGGTTGAACGAGCAGGTCAGCGCGTTCAGGAAAGAGACGCACGATGTTTTCCTGACGCCGTTCAAGGGCATGCGGGAGGACGGCGAGTATCGCCGCCGCATGGATTACGCGCTGGCCAGGAGATTTATCAATGCCGCTTGATTACGGGGAACTGTAGAGAAAATCTTACAGAGACAATGTGCTGGATATCCGCCGTGCTGTTGCAAGCGGCGAGGTGGATACAAAGATAATGAACTTTTGCTGTTGTCATGACTTTGAGCTGGACCCTGTCATTGAGCAGATAAACACCAACGATGTTGTTGCGGCCTGTTTTGCGGTGAACCCCAACAAGCAGGATTTTTACGAGAAGGTGGCAGCTGATTTTATTCGGCGAATTGACGGTGTGGTTGATTTTCAGAACCTGCCAAACAATGCGTTGTCTGTATTAAATGGCGGGGTATTTCCCAAGAAGAAATTAACGGAGCTGGGCGGTGTCTCCGGTGCCAAGACGATTGACTTCCAATGGAAATACGGGGGTGTGACTTTTTACGCATCCCACAAGTACACAAAAGAGAGGGGTGGAAGTCAGGAAAGTGCTTATAAGGACTTGCAGAATTTCATATCAGAGTCTGCAAATACAACGTTGAGAGAGACCTTTTTTATTGCCATTGCAGACGGGGATTATTACCTTACCGAAAACGGGCAGGCAGGGACAAGGCGCATTGATCGCCTTGAACAGTTGGCGTCAAGCGACAAGGTCCATGCTTGCACCATCGACGAACTTGAGGGTCTGATGAAGCGGCTTGTCCGATAAAGCAGTCAAAATTAAAGCCGCCTCCACATTGCCGGATCAGGGGCAGCAGGCAGGGTAAGCCGCCGAAGCCAATCAGGGAAAGCCCGGACTGCGGGATCTTTATTCTCGCCGCTCATAAATACGAAGGAAAATACACCAACCGATTAAGGTTCTTCCGCCTCTCTCGTGACATTGAAACAGCTCCATGGGCCACTGTGGAGCGCCAGCTCCCGCTTGGAGTCCGCCCCAAGAGCCTATATAATCAGGGGGTGAGGCGGGCTGAGTTGCGCGGGCTTCTCTTTTTGTTGCCCGCTGTGACCGCCGCTGTTCTGCGCGCCCTCTTCTGGGGCTCGGCGCCGCCCGCCCTGCGAGAATATTTTTTGAAAACACTTCTTTTGTCTGCTGTTGTGCTGTCTGAATGCCGCCTGTCGCGCCCGCGCCTGCCCCTGAGTGAAAATGTCTGACTGCAAGCGCCGCTTTGAGGACGGCACTGTGCGCCAGCGCGCTCAGGTCGTGGCCGTACAGGGTGGAGACGTGATCCTGCAGGCCGACGACCTGACGGATTGCAGTCTCTGTGCGGCGGGCAGGGGTTGCGGGGCCGCCAGCATCGCCCGCCTGTTCGGCGCCAGACGGCCGCGGGTGGCGCTGGCCGATTGGCCGACTGAGTTGAGACCGGCGGCGCCCGGTCAGCGAATCGAGCTGCGCCTCGACAGCGCGGCCCTGCTGCAGGCGGCCTTTGTCGTCTACCTGCCGCCCCTGGTTGCGCTCTTTGGCGGGGCCCTGCTCGGCCAGGGATTGGGCGGCAGCGATCTGCACGCCCTCGGCGGGGCCGTGCTCGGCTTTGCCGCCGTCTTTTACGGCAGCCGCAGATGGGGGCGGCGGTGGCAGACGCCGAAGATATCGCTGCACCCGCTGCCGCCGGCCGAGGCCGGCACGGTCCGGGCCGGGCGGGTGGCGGGCTGAGGGTCATGGAGCTCGAGCGCATCCGCAATTTTTCCATTATCGCTCACATCGATCACGGCAAATCGACGCTGGCCGACCGGCTGATCGAGTACTGCGGCGGGCTGACGGCCAAAGAGATGAAAGAGCAGGTGCTCGACACCCTCGACATCGAGCGCGAGCGCGGCATCACCATCAAGGCGCAGAGCGCGAGCCTGGTGCACAGGAAAGACGGCGTCGAATACCGCCTGAACCTGATCGATACGCCCGGGCACGTCGATTTTTCCTATGAGGTCAGCCGCGCCCTCGGCGCCTGCGAAGGGGCCCTGCTGGTGGTCGACGCGGCCCAGGGAGTCGAGGCACAGACGGTCGCCTGCGGCTTTGCCGCCAGCGATCAGAACCTGACGCTGATTCCGGTGCTGAACAAGATCGACCTGCCGGCGGCCGAGCCGGAACGGACCAAGAAGCAGATCGAGGAGATCATCGGCATCGAGGCCGACAGCGCCATCGGCATCAGCGCCAAGACCGGCCTCGGCGTGCCCGAACTGCTCGATCAGCTGGTCGAGCGGGTGCCACCGCCGACAGGCGATCTCGCAGCGCCGACCCAGGCGCTGATCATCGACGCCTGGTTCGACGCCTATGTCGGCGTCATCTGCCTGGTGCGCATCATGGCCGGCCAGCTCGCCGTCGGCGACCGCATTCAGTTCATGGTCAAGAAGGGGCGTTTTCAGATTCAGGACCTCGGCCGCTTCACGCCCAAACGCGAGCCGCTCGAGGTGCTGCAGTGCGGTTCCGTCGGCTATATGGTGGCGGCCATCAAGGACATCGGCGAGGCCGCCATCGGCGACACCGTCACCCTGGTGTCGCGGCCAGCAGCCGAGCCGCTGCCGGGCTTTCAGCCGGTGCAGCCGCGGGTCTTTTCCGGTATCTATCCGGCCGATGCCGGGGCCTATGAGAGCTGCCGCGAGGCGCTCAAACGGCTGAAACTCAACGACGCCGCCCTCGACATCGAGCCCGAGAGCTCGCCGGCCCTGGGGCTCGGCTTTCGCTGCGGCTTCCTCGGCACGCTGCACTTCGAGATCGTGCGCGAACGGCTGGAGCGCGAGTTCGGCATGGAAGTCATGTCGACCTCGCCGACCGTGGCCATAGAAGTGCTCGACAACGCCGGCGAGGTCACCCTGGTCGGCAACGCCTCGAAGATGCCGGAGGCCAACCGCATCGCCGAAATCCGCGAGCCGCGGGTCGAGGCCGTCATCATCACGCCGTCCGAGCATGTGGGCAGCCTCATGCAGCTGTGCGTCGGCCGCCGCGGCGAGCAGAGAGGCATGCAGTTCCTCGGCAGCCAGGTGTCCATGTCCTGGGACCTGCCGCTGCTGGAGATTCTGCACGACTTCTTCGACCGCCTGAAATCCTGCAGCCGCGGCTACGCCTCGCTCGATTACCACTTCTCCGAATTCCGCGCCGCCGATCTGGTGCGCATCGACATCCTCGTCAACGGCGAAACCGTCGATGCGCTGTCCTTCATCAGCCACCGCAGCAATGCCCGGAGCCGCGGGCGGGCCGTGGTCGAGCGGCTGCGCGAACTGATTCCGCGGCAGATGTTTGAAATCGCGCTCCAGGCCGCCATCGGCAAGCATGTGATCGCCCGCAGCAACATCAAATCACTGCGCAAGAATGTGCTCGCCAAGTGCTACGGCGGCGATGTCTCGCGCAAACGCAAACTGCTCGAGAAGCAGAAGGAAGGGAAGCGCAAGATGAAACGGATCGGCCGGGTCGGCGTGCCGCCGGAGGCCTTTCTCGCCGTGCTCGAAAGCAGCTCGGACTCATGAGCTGGAACTCCCTGGTCTTCGAGGCCGTCCTCACTTGGGGCGCCCTGGCGGCGGGCCTGCTCTGGATCGCCCAGCGCGCTCTGGCGCGGCGGGGAACCCTCGACTTTCTCGGCACCTATCCGCGCTTTTTCTGCACCATCCTGACCCTGGCCGTGGTCGTCCGCTCCTTCGCCTACGAGCCCTACCGCATCCCGTCCTCCTCCATGGAGCCGACCCTGTTCCCCGGCGATTTCATCCTCGTCGACAAGCACCGCTACGGCCTGCGCCTGCCCGTGAGCGGGACGGCCATCACCGACGGCGAGCCGCCGCGGCGCGGCGAGATCGTGGTCTTCCGCTTTCCGGCCGATCACAGGGAGAGCTTCATCAAGCGCATCGTCGGCATCGGCGGCGACCGCATCAGTTTCGACGACAGCGGCCGACTCTTCATCAACGGCAGAATCGTGCCTCAGACAGAGATCGGCATCTACCCGTACAGGGTCGAATACCGCGGCCGCGAAGTCAGGGTCGCGGGCAGGCTCCTGCGCGAGCGCATCGACAGCATCGAACACGAGATCATCTCCATCCCCGTCCTGTCGCGGCCGGAAGCCAATCGCGTCTTCGAAGTGCCCGTGAATCACTACTTCGTCATGGGCGATCACCGCAACAACAGCCACGACAGCCGCTTCTGGGGCTTTGTCCCGCGCTCCCTGATCGTCGGCCGGGCCAGCGTCGTCTGGCTCCACTACGGCGAAGACGGTCTTAATTGGGATCGCTTCGGCTTTTCGATTCATTGAGGCCGGCGTGAAGATCGGTCCTTTTGATTTTGACTTTGGCCGCGGCCGTGGCGACCCGGCCCTGACGGAAATCCCCGCCGGACTGAAAAAGGAGCGCGACCGCCTGTGCCGGCGCATCGGCTACCGCTTCCGCAACCCCGGGCTGCTGCACGAGGCACTGCGTCACCCGAGCGCGGGCCGGCCGAATTACGACCGCCTCGAGTTTCTCGGCGATTCCGTGCTGAGCCTGATTGTCTCGGAGCATTTCTACAACCAGCTGGGCGTCGATGAGGGCACCCTGACGCTGGCCCGCTCACGCCTTGTCTGCGGCGCATCGCTGACCGAGGCCGCCCACGGCATCAACCTCGGCGCCAGCCTCGACACGGGACCGCAGATGAAGGGCAACCGCCAGGGCATCATCGTCGCCGTGGCCGAGAATGCGCTCGAGGCCCTGATCGGCGCGGTCTATCTCGACGGCGGCCCGAAGGCGGCGCGGGAGGTGGTGTTTCGCATTTTTGCCGACAAGATCAAGGCCATAGGCGCGGAGCCGGGGGTGCGCGATCCCAAGTCCGTCCTGTTCGAGGAGATGCACAGGCGCAAAATGCGGATGCCGGTGTACGAGATGGTCGAGCGCCTGGGGCCGACCCACAGCCCCCTGTTCCGCGTGCGCTGTCGTGTGCCGGGAACCGACCTCGAAGCCGTCGGCGAGGGGACGCGCATCCGCGCCGCCGAGCAGGATGCCTCAGGCAAGCTGTGCGCCGCCCTGTCGCTGTCGTTCCAGTGAGGCCGTGAAGACGACCGAAGGGGCCGACAAGCTTCCGGCCCAGGGTCCCTCCCTCGCGGACGGGGCAGAATCTTCGGCCGAGGCCCCCCGGCGCTGCGGCGTCTTCACCCTCGCCGGCCGCTCGAACAGCGGCAAGTCAACCCTGCTCAACCGCCTGCTCGGCTCCCATGTCAGCATTGTCGCCAACCGGCCGCAGACGACGCGGCAACAGATCCGCGGCATCCTCACCGAAGGGGCCGACCAGCTGATCTTCGTCGACGCGCCGGGCATGCATCGCGGCCGCGGCGATCGCCGCTTTGCCAAGATGCTCAACCAACAGGCGCGCTCTTCGCTCGACAACGCCGACGCCACCCTCTTTGTCGCCGCGGCCCCGCGCTGGCGCGACGACGATGGAGAGGCATGGCACGTCGTCACCACCCACCCGGGCGACACCCCTCTGATCATGGTCATCAACAAAATCGATCTGTGCAAGCCGCGGGAAAAGGTGCTCGAGCTGATCGCCGGCCTGCCGCAGCACCCTTTGATCAAGACGGTGGTGCCGCTGTCCGCCAGGCGCGGTGACAACTGCGACCGCCTCAAGGAGAGCCTGCGCCAGTTCATGCCGGTACGCCCGCACCTCTATGAAGGCGACAGGCTCTGCGACCGCTCCGAACGCTTCGTCGCCGCCGAACTGCTGCGCGAGCAGCTGACGCGCCAGCTGCGCCAGGAACTGCCCTACGCCGCCGCCGTCGAAATCAGGGAGTGGAGGGAGGAGGACCCACTGCACATCTCAGCGGTCATCTACGTACAGAGGCGCAGCCAGGTAGCGATCGTAATCGGCGCCGGCGGTTTGCAGATGAAGCGCATCGCCGCCCGCGCCCGCCTCGGGATGGAGCGCACCTTCAAGCGCCGCGTCTTCCTCGAAACCCGGGTCAGGGCGCGGGAGAACTGGCTCGACGAGGCCCTGGCCAATCCCGACCAGAATCTGAGCTAGTCCGGTCCGCGGGATGGGGCGCGCCCTCAAGCGCCGCGTCTTCCTTGAAACCCGGGCCAGGGCGCGGGAGAACTGGCCCGACGAGGCCCTGGCCAATCCCGACCAGGGTCTGAGCCAGTCCGGTCCGCGGGATGGGGCGCGCCTTCAAGCGCCGCGTCTTCCTCGAAACCCGGGTCAGGGCGCGGGAGAACTGGCCCGACGAGGCCCCGGCCAATCCCGACCAGAATCTGAGCCAGTCCGGTCCGCGGGATGGGGCGCACCTTCAAGCGCCGCGTCTTCCTTGAAACCCGGGTCAGGGCGCGGGAGAACTGGCTCGACGAGGCCCTGGCCAATCCCGACCAGGGTCTGAGCCAGTCCGGTCCGCGGGATGGGGCGCGCCCTCAAGCACCGCGTCTTCCTCGAAACCCGGGTCAGGGCGCGGGAGAACTGGCTCGACGAGGCCCTGGCCAATCCCGACCAGGGTCTGAGCCAGTCCGGTCCGCGGGATGGGGCGCGCCCTCAAGCACCGCGTCTTCCTTGAAACCCGGGTCAGGGCGCGGGAGAACTGGCCCGACGAGGCCCCGGCCAATCCCGACCGAGATCTGAGCCAGTCCGGTCCGCGGGATGGGGCGCGCCCTCAAGCACCGCGTCTTCCTTGAAACCCGGGTCAGGGCGCGGGAGAACTGGCTCGACGAGGCCCTGGCCAATCCCGACCAGGGTCTGAGCCAGTCCGGTCCGCGGGATGGGGCGCACCCTCAAGCGCCGCGTCTTCCTTGAAACCCGGGTCAGGGCGCGGGAGAACTGGCCCGACGAGGCCCCGGCCAATCCCGATCAGGAGCTGAGCCAGCCCGCTCCGGGCTGCCGCGCTCGGGCGTCGGCGCCGACATGCCCAGCGAGGCACCCTCCCCCTGCCTTTGACAACTAATCCCGCTGCGGCAGACGGCGAGCCAGCAGCAGGCCGATCTCAAACAGCAGCCACATGGGCAGGGCCAGCAGGGTCTGGGAGATGACGTCGGGGGGCGTCAGCAGCATGCCGACGACGAAGGCGGCGACGATGAAGTAGGGCCTTTTGCGGCTCAGGTTCCCGGTCGTGGCAAAACCCGAGGCGACGAGCAGCAGAATGGCGATCGGCACCTCGAAGGCGAAGCCGAAGGCAAAAAAGAGGGCGATGATGAAACTCAGATAGCGCGAGATGTCGGTGTTGATGGCTACGCCTTCGGGGGCGATGCCGGTGAGGAAGGCGAAGAGCAGCGGAAAGACGATGAAATAGGCGAAGGCGACGCCGGCATAAAACAGCAGGATGCTGGATATCAGGAGGGGCCGGCCGAAGTGCTTTTCTTTCTGGTAGAGGCCGGGGGCGACAAAGGACCATATCTGGTAGAGCCAGTAGGGCACAGTGATGAAGGCCGCCAGCATGAGCACGAGCTTCAGCGGGATCAGAAAGGGCGAGGCCACTTCGATGGCGATCATGCTCGAGCCCTCTGGCATGTGGCGCAGCAGGGGCGCCGCCACCAGCGAGTAGATGCGGTCGGCGAAGGGGAAGAGCGGGATGAAGACGAGGACGTAGACAAGGAGCGAGCGCAGCAGGCGGTTGCGCAGCTCGGTCAGGTGATGGACCAGCGTCTGCGGCTTGCCGCCGGCAGGCGAATCCGCCGTCGAAGGCGTGTTGAAAAGTTTGGCGTTCACGGCCGGCCGCGGTTATTAGCGGGCCGTTGCTTTTTTCTTCCCGGCCACCGCTGCTGTTTTCTTTTTCGATGCAGCTTTCCTGCCGGCGGCCGATTTCTTCCCCGCTGGTGCCCGGCCCGCCTCTGCGGGCTCGGCCCGATGGCCGGCGACCGCCGTTGCAACGGCTTGCCGCTCGCCTTCGCCAGCAACCTCCGCCGCCCCTGCCCCATCCTCGGCGGCGGCGTCGAACTGCTCCCAACTGGGCTTCTGCGCCAGCTCCCTCATCCGGGTCGCGGCCTTTTTGAAATCCTCCTGCTGCCGGCCGAGGATGGATTTGACCTCTTTCACCTCTTCGACCTCAGTGGCCTCGATCAACTCGGCGCGCAGGTGCTGGCCGTAGCGCTGCAGCCGTCCCCACCAGTGGGAGACGCCGCGCACCGCGCCCGGGATGCGGTCGGGGCCGAGGACGAGCAGGGCGATGACAGCGACGGCGAAAATCTCCCAGAAACCGATGTCGAACATAAGCTGCTTCAGGGGCTTGGGTTAAATTCCTGCTCAAGCCCTGACCGCGGCCGCGGCCCTGCCGCTTCGGCGGCGAGGGACCGCCGGGCTCAGGATTTTTCTTTGGTTGCGGTTTTTTTACTGACCCCGGCTCCGGCCCTGGCGTCCTCACTGTCGGAACCGAGCTCGGGCGCGGCTGGTTTTTCGTCCTTTTGAGCGGCCTCGCGGCCTTCCTTTATCGAATCGCGGAAGCCGCGGAACGCCTGTCCGAGATCGCCGCCGATGTTGCGTAATTTCTTGGTGCCGAACAACAAAATGATGATCGCCAGCACGATGAGCATTTGCCAAACGCTGATGCCTGCCATGATTGATACCCTTGGGAAAGAAAGAAGATACGCTTTAGATTGTACAACAGACGGCGGCGTCCTGCAAGAAAGCCCGGGCCGCTGTGACTACGTCCTCGAGCTTGTCGGCGTGGGGCCAGTGCCCTGCGCCCTCGATCGTCTGCAGCCGGCTGCGGGGAAAACGCCCGACAATGGCCGGCCAGTTTTCCCCGGTGATCGCATCGGACAGACCGCCCCTGATGAAGAGCGCCGGCATCTCGGAGGGCCCGGGCGCCATTTCACAGCGCCACTCGCGGTCGCCGGCCTCCAGCAGGGGCAGCGAAAAGCGCCAGCCACCGCCGGTCTTGTAACTTTTCAGGAGGTAGGCGCGAACGGCGGAATCGCTGATAAAGGGGGCCAGGAGGTTGCTGGCCTCGCGTCGGCTGGCCGCGTCCGCCGCCGCCCGCAGGGCAGCGTAGACGTAGTCGGCGGTCGGCTCCAGGGCCTGGGGACCCATATCGACAATCACCAGGGAGGAGAGGCGGGGCCAGCCCCCGAGGGCCAATTGCATGGCGACCCGGCCGCCGAGGGAGTGGCCGAGCACGGCCAGGCGCTCAAGGCCGAGCTCAGCCAGCACGGTTTCGAGCGTGCCGGCCACATCTGCCGCCAGAGTCGGCAGGTCCTGCCCCGAAGGTGCGGCGACTCGCCGTGATTGCGCAGGTCGATGCCGTAGACATGGAAATCCGCTTCCAGGCAGCCGGCAAAGCTGCGCCAGTTGCCGCCGTCGCCGAAGAGACCGTGGAGGACGGCCAGGGGCGGGCCGCTGCCGCCGAAATCGCGGACATGCAGCCTGGAGTTGCCCTTCATCGGCCGCGATCCGGGGCGGGCGGCGACAGCGCCAGCTCGCCGAACCAGCCGAGGGCGCCCCCGGGCCTGTCGGAGTCCGGGTCCTGTTCGAAGGCGGCGAGGCGCGCATAGTGCTTCGGGGCCACTTCCTTGCCCTTTTCCACGCCCCACTGATCGAAGGGGTTTAACTGCCACAGCACCCCCTCGACGAAGACGCGGTGCTCGTAAAACGCCAGCAGGCAGCCGAGAGTAAAAGGGCTGAGCCCCCCCTCGATCAACAGCAGGCTCGCCGGCCGGTTGCCCGCCAGAGCCCTGTGAGGATCGGTCTGCCTATCAGTGCCCAGGCCGTCACCGAGGGCCAGCACATCGGCCTGGGCCACTGCCCGCGCCTGAAGGGCGCGACTGAGGGTGCGGTCGCCGCCCTCGCCGATCGGACCAGCCGGCACGATCAGATCGCAGGGCGCCAGCATGGAGCCCTGATGCAGGGCTTGAAAAAAACTGTGCTCGGCGTCGCTGCCCGCCATGCCCCAGACAATGCCGGCAGTCGCACAGTCGAGGCTGTTGCCGTCGCGGTCGACGCCCTTGCCGCAACTCTCCATGGACAGCTGGGCGAGCCAGGCCGGCAGGGAGCGCAAGCGGCTGTCATAGGGCACAATCGCCTGGCCGGACGCTCCCCAGAAAGAGAGATACCAGACATTGAGCAGGGCGGCGACAACCGGGGCGTTGCCTGCCAGGGGAGCTTCGAGAAAATGGCTGTCCAGGGCCGCTGCGCCGCGCAGCAACTCGGAGAAAATCTCTTCCCCTCCCGGCTGCAGCAACAGCCCGAGGGCGAGCACAGAGGCAAAGGAAAAACGCCCGCCGACCCAGGGCCAGAGGCGGAGTATCCGCTCCTCGGCAAAGCCTTGGCTGCGGGCCTCGTCCACATTGGCCGTGATCGCCACCAGGCGCTGGTCGGCGCGGTCGCCGCCGAGCCGCTGCTGCATGAGTCTGCGCACCAGAGCCGAGCACTCGATCGTCTCGCCGGTGCTGAAAGATTTGCTGGCGACGACGACCAGCAACTGCTCGATGTCGAGCTGCTGCAGCTGCCGCTCGACATCCGCCGGTTGGGAGACAAAGTGAATCGGAATGCCGCCCTCTTCGGCGCGGGTCGAAGGCGGCGACAGGGCCTCGGCCAGGAGTCTGGCTCCGAGTTCCGAGCCGCCGATGCCGATATGAAGCACCTGCCCGACTGAGCCGCCAGGGCCCCCGCGGCCCAGCCGGGCGACGAGGGAACGGGCGCGGCCGAGCTCGGCCGCGGCCTCGGCTGCCTGGGCTTTCGGCCCCTGGCCGCGCAGGGCCGGGTGGAGGGCGGGTCTGTTTTCGGTGGTGTTGACGGCCTCGCCGGCGAAGAGGCGACGGCGCCACTCTTCCACCCCCTGTTGCTGCGCCAGCTCGAGCAGCAGCCTGAGGGCGTCGGCGTCGAGGCGGTGGCGCGAATAATCGAAACGCAGGCCCGGGGCGCACAGGGAATAGTCGGCAAAACGGTGCCGCTCGCCGCTCAGGCGGCGGACGTCGAGTCGGGCTTCAGCGTCTCGGCGGCAGTGCTGCAGGGCGCGCCAGGCGGGGCTTGAGGTCAGGGACAACGAGTGTTTTATAAGGGCAGAATCGAAGGCGACAGGCCAGTCGAGGGACGAGAGGAGGCGGGCGGCATTGGCGGGCAACTGCCGACAGAAGAGTCAGAATGGAAATTTTAAAGGGAAACCGCAGGTTCGGCAAGGTGCGGCTTCAATAAATACCAGGGAATCGCCAGTAGCTACCTTCATTGACCACCCGGGGGCCAGGCCCTTTGCCGTTAATATTAGAGGAATCATGCCGAAGCACAACCCGCCCCCGCAACAACCGGCTGAGGCGCCGGCCTCTGCTGTCTCTGCCCGCGGCCCTCTGCGCACGGGCTTCACCACGGGAGCCTGCGCCGCTGCGGCCACTCAAGCCTCCCTGCGCCTCCTGCTCGGGCTTGAGGTCGGCTCGCACTCAGAGATTGCCCTGCCGCGCGGTCAGCGGCCGGCCTTTGCCCTTGAAACCCTCAGAAGCAGAGGCGGGGAAGCTGTGGCCGCCGTCATCAAGGACGCCGGCGACGATCCCGACGTCACCCACGGAGCCCGCATTCAGAGCCGGGTGCGCCGCACCGGCGAGCCGGGCCTGAGGCTGCAGGCAGGGCCGGGGGTGGGCACGGTCACCCGACGGGGTCTGTCACTCGCCGTCGGCGAGCCCGCCATCAATCCCGTGCCGCGCCTCATGCTGGGCCAGGCGGTCGGGAACACCCTGGCCGAGGCGGGACTGAGCGGCAGCGCTGGGGGGGGCTTTGTCGTTGAAATCTCAATTGACGACGGCGAGGCCCTGGCGCGGAAAACCATGAACGGCCGCCTCGGGATTGTCGGCGGCCTGTCGATTCTCGGCACCACCGGCATTGTCCGCCCCTATTCCTGCGCCTCCTGGATCGCCTCGATCCACCAGGGCATAGACGTCGCCCGCGAAAATGGCCTCGACCACCTGGTCGCCGCCACGGGTTCAACCAGTGAGCGGGCCATGCAAGCCCTGCTCAAGCTGCCGGACATGGCCCTGATCGAGATGGGCGACTTCGCCGGCGCCCTGCTCAAACACCTGCGTCGCCGGCCCGTCAGACGCCTGACCCTCGCCGGCGGCTTCGGCAAACTGAGCAAGCTGGCCCAGGGCCATCTCGATCTGCACAGCGGCAAATCGGCGGTCGACTTCTCCTTTCTCACCCGCGCCGCCGAGGCGGTCGGAGCCGACAGGGGGACCAGCGGCAGCATCTCGGCCTGCCGCAGCGCCGGCGAGGCCCTGGAGATCGCCGACGGCAAGGGGCTGCCCCTGGCCGATGAAATCTGCCGCCTCGCCCGCGATCAGGTCCTGTCCTACATCGACCCGACTGAAGTCGAGGTGTGGATGGTCAATCGCCAGGGCCAGCCCGCGGCCCACTGGCCCTCATGAAGGCCCTGATCGCCGGCGGCTCCGTCGAGGGGCGCACCGTCGCCGCCGAACTGGCTCGGCGCGGAGTCGACCTGATCTACAGCGTCGCCCGCAGCTGCCCGCCGATCGAGGGAGTCACCCTGAAGCGCGGCGGTTTTGGCGGTGCGCCCGGCATCCGCCATTACGCGAAGCGAAATGACTGCCGGCTGCTGATCGACCTCACCCACCCCTACGCCGTCAACATGAGCGCCAATCTGGTCGAGGCCAGCGGCCCCGACCTGCCGCTCTGGTCCTACTGCCGTCCGTCCTGGCAACCGCGGGACGACGACCGCTGGCAGCAGTACGGCGACTGGCGCGAACTCATGGAGTTGCTGGCTGCCCACAGCCGCATCTTCCTCGCCATCGGCCGCCAGCCCCTGGCGCAGTTGGCACAGCGGCGGCCGCACCAGCACTGGTGGCTGCGGCTGTTGCCGCCGTCCCCCGGCGATCGCGACTCCGACCCGCTGCTCCGTGCGGCCGGCGAGGATGAGGGCGTCACTGTGCTGATCGGCCGCGGTCCCTTCTCGCGCGAGGACGAGGAAGAGTTGTTCCGCCGCTGCGCTTTCGACGCCCTGGTCTGCAAAAACAGCGGCGTTGCCCATTCTTACGCCAAGATCGAGGTCGCGCGGAAACTCGGGCTGCCCGTCTTCATGAGCCGCCGCCCCCTCAGCCCCTGTGGAGAAAGGCGCTTCGAAGACTGCGATGACCTGGTGCGGGCGGTGACTGAACGCTGGGGCCAGGGGCGGGGTGCGCTCAAATGAGCACAGCCAGCCGGCCCGATGTGGGCGCTTTTGCCGACTTCATCGAAAGCTGTCAGACGCAGATGCTGGCGCGGCTCGAACAGATCGATCCGGCCCTGCAGGCGCAGCGCGACCCCTGGAGCCGCAGCCAGGGCAAGGGCCTCAGCATCGCCCTCGGCGGCACGGGCCTGATCGAAAAGGGAGGCCTCAACACCTCGCATGTGCGGGGGAAAAAATTGCCGCCCGCCGCCCTTGAACGCCGCCCTCTGGGAGCCGATCAGGGGTTCCAGGCTCTGGGGCTGTCCGTGGTCGTGCATCCGCGCAACCCCTTCTGCCCGACGGCACACGCCAACCTGCACCTGTTCGAGACCGCCGGAGACTGGTGGTTTGGCGGCGGCATGGACCTGACCCCCTGCTACCCCTTCGATGAAGACTGCGTCCTCTGGCACGAGAGGGCCCGGCAGGCCTGTCGCTCCCTGTCCCCTCGGCCTACGGGGAGTACAAGGACTGGTGCGACCGCTACTTCCGCCTGCCCCACAGGGGCGAGGGCCGCGGCATCGGCGGACTCTTCTTCGACGATCTCAGCGAACCGGGTTTCGACCGCTGCTTCGCCTTCGTTCGGGCCGTCGGAGAGGCCTTTCTGTCGGCCTACTCCGCCATCCTCGAACGGCGGCGCGACTGCGAATACGGCGAGCGCGAGCGCGATTTTCAACTCTACCGCCGCGGCCGCTATGTCGAATTCAACCTGATCTACGACCGCGGCACCCTCTTCGGCCTGCAGTTTGGCGGCCGCGCCGAATCGATTCTCATGTCGCTGCCGGCCGAGGCACGCTGGCGCTACGACTGGCGGCCTGAACCCGGCTCGGCCGAAGCGCGCCTCGGCGATTACCTGCAGCCGCGGGCCTGGCTCGAACAGGAATGAAAGCGCATATCGCCCCCCCCGACCCGGGCCAGGTGCGCTCCGACGTCGAGCGGGCCCTGGCCGAGGACCTGGGTGCGGGCGACGCCGCGGCCGCAGCCATCCCTGTCGACGCCCGCGCCCGCGGCACCGTCATCGCCCGCGAGGATTCTGTGCTGGCCGGCCGCCCCTGGTTTGATGAGACCTTTGCCGCCCTCGACGGCAGCATGACTCTGGGCTGGTCGCTGGAAGACGGGGCCGAAGTCCGCGCCCGCACCACTCTCTGCCGCCTCGCCGGCCCGGCCCGGGCCCTGCTGGCCGGAGAGCGCACTGCCCTGAATTTTCTGCAGACCCTCTCCGGCGTCGCCAGCGAGACCCGTCTCTGGGTGCGGGAGTTGACGGGCACCAGAACACGCCTGCTCGATACCCGCAAGACCCTGCCCGGCCTGCGTCATGCGCAGAAATACGCCGTCCGCTGCGGCGGCGGCGAAAACCACCGCCAGGGGCTGTTCGACCTGGCCCTGCTGAAGGAAAACCACTGGGCTTTCGGCCGGCCGGCGCAGTTAAGGGACCGCATTCGGGGGCCGGCGGCCATCGAAGTCGAGAGTCTGGAACAGTTCGACGAGGCCCTGGCGGCTGGCTTCAGCCATATCCTGCTCGACAACTTCGATGTCGCCGCCGTCCGCCAGGCCGTCCTGCGCAATGCCGCCAGCGAACAGCCCGCCATGCTTGAAGCCTCGGGAGGCGTCTCGCGCGATCAGTTGGCGGCCCTGGCCGCCACGGGCGTCGATGCGATCTCCGCCGGCGCCCTGACGAAAAATATCCGCGCCGTCGATCTCTCCATGCGCCTGGAGATCGACGGCTAGCGCCTGAGACGGCTGCCGCGCCTCTGCCTAGGGCAGGTATTCGTAGGCCGGCAGGGTCAGGAACTCGACGAAATCCTCGCCCGAGCAGAGGTCGCGATAGAGTTCGCGCGCCCTTTCCCAAGGTGGCGTCAGCCAGGCGTCGCCGAGTTCGCGCTCGAGCTTTTTCAGCTCGTCCTCATAGAGTTCCTCAAAGCGGGCATGGCTCAGGGCTCCCCAACGGCGCCACTGCCACAGCTGGGAGCGGGCGATTTCGGCCGTAGCTGCATCTTCCATGAGATGATTGATCGGCACCGCGCCCCGGCCTGAAAGCCAGGAGCCGAGGTAGCGCAGGCCGACGCCGATGTTGTTGCGCATGCCGGCCTCGGTGGCCTCGCCCTCGCAGGGCCGCAGCAATTCAGCGGCGCCGATGTCGAAATCGGGCTGAGCGCTGAGCTGATTGGGCCCCGGCATCTTGTTGAAGGCTTCGAGCGCTGTGGCGACCATGGCCAAGTGCGACACCCAGGTGCCGTCGTGGCCGTCTCCGACCTCGCGCTCCTTGTCTGCCCTGACCTTGGCGAAGGCCTCATCGTTGGCGGCCTCGTCGCCCTTGACCGGCAACTGCGCCGCCATGCCGCCCATGGCGAAGGCGCCGCGTCTGTGGCAACTCTGAATCACCAGGCGCGAATAGGCTCGCATGAAGGGAACGGTCATGGTCACCTGGGCGCGATCCGGCAGCAGCAACCGGGGGTCGGAGCGGAACTTCTTGATGTAGCTGAAGATGTAGTCCCAGCGGCCACAGTTGCAGCCGACAATGTAGTCGCGCAGCTCGTGGAGAATCTCGTGCAACTCGAAAACCGCCAGAATCACCTCAATCAGGACCGTTACGCGGATGGTTCCGACAGCGAGGCCGAGGCGGCGGGTGGAAAAATCGAATACTTCGCGCCAGAGAG
Source organism: Candidatus Porifericomitales bacterium (assembly GCA_965237735.1). GTDB lineage: Bacteria > Pseudomonadota > Gammaproteobacteria > CBDEFV01 > CBDEFV01 > CBDEFV01. Next base: position 157,637 of record CBDEFV010000004.1, read on the forward strand.
CGGCCTCGCGGTGGTTTTCCATCTTCGGTAGATAGAGGTAGACTCCTGTGCCGCGGGCAGCCCGCCGGGCGTGGTTGTGATAGAGGTAGAGGCCAAAATCGAGCAGGGCCCCGGGAATGCGCCGGCCGTCCACCAGGACATGGCGATCGTACAGATGCCAGCCGCGGGGGCGCACAAAGAGCGTTGCCGGCTTTTCGCCGAGGCTGTATTCACGGCCGTCCGGCGCCTTCCACGAGATGCTGCCGGCATTGGCGTCGGCCAGATTCCGCTGGCCGTCGATGAGGTTGTCCCAGGTGGGCGCAAGGGCGTCCTCGAAATCGGCCATGAATACATTGGCTCCAGAATTAAGGGCATTAATCACCATCTTGCGGTCGGTCGGCCCGGTGATTTCGACGCGGCGGTCGAGCAGGTCCTGGGGAATCCCGGCTACCTGCCAGTCGGACTGGCGAATCTCCTCGGTTTCGCGCAGGAAGCCGGGCTTTTCGCCGGCATTGAGCCGTTGCTGATACTCCTGGCGGTCGTCGAGCAGACGCGCGACCCTGGGGCTGAAATTGCGCGCCAGTTCAGCGACGAAGGCGCAGGCGTCTGCGGTCAGGATGTTTTCGCCGCCGGCGGGAATGCCCGCGGGCAGTGTAACGCCGGCGGGGAGGTCGAGTGCGCCCATAAGCTGTTCTCCTGTGGTGAGGGACTGTAAAAAATCAAGTCTAGCACAAAGCCGACGGGGCGAGGCAGGCTGCTGCCGGACTGTGCCCGGGACGGAATGCGGCCGCGCGGCTATATAGTAATATGTTGGTTCCAGATTCGCCGACCTCTCCCCCGCATGACATCGCCCTGCGCCCGCGCCTCCCTCTCAGTCCGACCCGACCCTTCCGGCTCCGCTCTCGACCCGCACCCGGGCCGGCGCCCGGGCGCCGGCCCGTCGTGAGTGCGGCCGAAGCCAGGGCGGCGACCGTCTCCCAGCGCCTTGAGCTCAGGGATGTCGATATCCGCGTCGGCTCTCATCTGGTGGCCCGCACGCTGTCGTTCTCCCTCAAAGTCGGCGAGATCGGTTGCATGCTCGGCCCCAGCGGCGCCGGCAAGACCCGCATCCTGCGCGCTATCGCCGGCCTCGACGAGATCGCCGGCGGCGAACTGCTGATCGACGGCGCGGTAGCCGCAACCCCAAGGGGCGGCACGCCGCCGGAAGAGCGCGGCATCGGCATGGTATTTCAGGACCTCGCCCTCTTCCCCCACCTCTCGGTCGGCGAAAACATCGCCTTCGGCATCCGCTCGCTGACGGCGGCCGCGCGCAGGCGCCGCGTCGAGGAGCTGCTCAGAACCGTCGATCTCGTCGGCCTGGAACAGCGCTATCCGCACCAGCTGTCCGGCGGCCAGCGCCAGCGCATCGCCCTCGCCCGCTCCCTCGCGCCCAAACCGCGCCTGCTGCTGCTCGACGAGCCCTTCGACGGCCTCGACAGCGATCAGCGCGAACTCATCGCCACCCAGGTGCGCTCCCTGCTGCTCGAAGACCGGATCACGGCCCTGCTCGTGACCCACGACCAGTTCGAGGCCTTTGCCTTCGCCGACTGCATCGGCGTACTCGCCGACGGCCGCCTGCACCAGTGGGATCAGGGCTACAACCTCTACCACAAACCGGCGTCGCGCTTTGTCGCCGACTTCATCGGCGCCGGGGTCTTTCTGGCCGGCAGGGTGCGCGACGAATGCAGCGTCGAGACCGGCATGGGCGTGCTTTCCGGCGAACTGTCCCAGCCACTGGCGGCGGGAACCGCCGTCGACCTGCTGGTGCGGCCCGACGACATCGTCCACGACCCCGAAATCGAGCCCAACGCCACCGTCGTCGCCAAGGCCTTCCGCGGTTCCGAACACCAGTACACCCTCGAAGTCAGCGACCGCCACCGCCTGCTCTGCGTCGCCCCCAGCCACTACAACCACGCCCTCGGCGAGCGCATCGGCATTCGCCTGCAACCCAAACACCTGGCGGTTTTTCCCAGTTAAGCGCGGCGCCAGGGGGTCCCGTAATTCCAGGCCCGGGCATGATCTCCAGGCATTATCCTGATGCTGAAGAGCCTTGCAGGCGCCCTTGAATTTATAATTCCCTGGCAGTAACGCCTCAGCGTCTGCAGGGGCTTTTAATGGCATTGATTATTGCCAATGGCAGCGCGAGGCGATACAATAAACGCAGAGGCGGGAATAGCTCAGCTGGCAGAGCGCAACCTTGCCAAGGTTGAGGTCGCGAGTTCGAATCTCGTTTCCCGCTCCATTCTTTTTACGCCCCCCCCCCCCCCCCCCGCACAGATTTGGCCGTTCCGGCTGCTGGGGCAGGTCTTCACGCTTTTTCACGCGGCTGAGTGGCAGAGTGGTTATGCAGCGGCCTGCAAAGCCGTGTACCTCGGTTCGATTCCGGGCTCAGCCTTTCTCTGTCGATGGGACCTGGATGGTCAGCGACTTCTTCGGGCGACTCTGCAGACGCGACTCTCTGCTTGAGGTAACCGAGACGCGGACGTGGAGGAACAGGTAAACTCAGCAGACTTAAAATCTGCCGCCTGAAAAGGCTTGCGGGTTCGAGTCCCGCCGTCCGCACCCCGATTCCCGGCCAGACGGGTCGAGGTCGGGCCGCCGGCCTGAGCGGCGGCCCTCTTGTTTTGCGCACCGCACTAACAGAAAAATCGCGTGAAAACCGCACTCATTGGGATTTCAAGAATATTTCTCTCCCCGGTTGCAGCGAAATTGAAATTTCTCCGGCAAAGGTTTTATACTCGAAGGGTACTACTCATTTTGTAAAGCCGCACCGGCAGGGGGATTTTTTGATGTTGAAGTCGCTACACATAGATGCCAATAAATGCACTGGTTGTCTGCAGTGCGAGATGGCCTGCTCCTACGACAATGTAGGGGTGTTCAACCCGGCCAAGTCCTATATCAAGGTTTTCACCTTCCACAAGGAGGGACGTTTCGTCCCCTACACCTGCACCCAATGCGACGAGGCCTGGTGTCTGAAGGCGTGCCCGGTCGATGCGATCACCATGAACCGCGAGACCGGCGCCAAGGAAGTGCACAGCGACATCTGCGTCGGCTGCAAGGTCTGTACCATCGCCTGTCCGTTCGGCACGGTCAACTACGATTCCGACAGCGGCAAGGTCGTCAAATGCGACCTCTGCGGCGGCGACCCCGAGTGCGCCAAAGCCTGCCCGACCGAAGCCATCACCTACATAGACGCCAATGCCACCGGCCTTGAGCGCATGCGCACCTGGGCCGGAGCGACTGACAACGCACCCAACGTCTGAAACCAACCGCAACGCGAGGAACACACCATGTCCTGGACACGAAAAATCCTGCGTGTCGATCTGACACATCAGAAGATCACCAGCGAGCCGCTCAACATGGAGTGGGCCCGCCTCTATCTCGGCCAACGCGGTCTGGCAACGCGCTACCTCGTTGAAGAGACCGATCCCCAATGCGACCCCCTGGGGCCGAGCAACCCGCTGATTTTCGCCACCGGCCCCCTGACCGGCACCATGGCGTCGACCGGCGGGCGCTATTCGGTCATCACCAAGAGCCCGCTGACCAATGCCATCGCCTGCTCAAACTCCGGCGGATTTTTCGGCGCCGAACTCAAGAGCGCCGGCTGGGACATGATCTTCATCTCCGGCGCCTCTGCAAGCCCGGTCTACCTCCATATTGAGAACGAGCAGGCTGAGCTGCTGCCGGCCGACGATCTCTGGGGCCAGTCTGTGTGGCACGTCGATGAGGAACTCCACAGGAGACACCAGGACCCGCAGTTGCGCATCGCCTGCGTCGGCCGTGCCGCCGAGAACGGCTGCCTGTTTTCGGCCATTGTCAACGACCTCCACCGGGCCGCGGGCCGCTCCGGCGTCGGCTCGGTCATGGCCTCGAAGAATCTCAAGGCGGTCGCCGTCCGCGGCACTCGTGGCGTCGGCAACATCAAGGACCCCAAAGCCTTCATGCAGGCCGTCAGCGCCGGCAAGGAAGTGCTGAAAAAGAGCGCGGTGACCGGCCAGGGTCTGCCGGCATTCGGCACCCAGGTGCTCATGAACGTCATCAACGAGTCCGGCGCCCTGCCGACGCGCAACATGCGCGAGACCCAGTTCGAGGGGGCCCACAAGATCGGTGCCGAAGCCATGGGCGAAAAGCGCGAGAGCGACGGCCGCCCCAACCTGACGACCAACGCCGGCTGCTTCGGCTGCACCATCGCCTGCGGCCGCATCTCCAAGATCGACGAGACGCACTTCAGCGTGCAGAACAAACCCGAGTACTGGGGCAACTCAGGCGGCCTTGAATACGAGAGCGCCTGGGCCCTCGGCACCGACACCGGCGTCTCCGACCTCGAGGCCCTGACTTATATCAACTTCCTGTGCAACGAGGACGGCATGGATCCGATCTCCCTCGGGGCCACCATCGCCGCCGCCATGGAGATGTTTGAGGACGGCGCCCTGACCACCAGGGAGACCGACGGCATCGAGTTGCGCTTCGGCTCGGCCGAGGCCCTTTGCAAAGTGGCCGAGCTCACCGTCAAGGGCGAGGGCATCGGGCGCGATATTGGCCTCGGCTCCAGGCGGCTGTGCGAGAAATACGGCCGCCCCGAGCTCTCCATGACCGTCAAGGGGCAGGAGTTTCCCGCCTACGACCCCCGCGGCATTCAGGGCATGGGCCTGAGCTACGCGACCTCCAACCGCGGTGCCTGCCACCTGCGAGGCTACACGGTGGCGTCGGAAATCCTCGGCCTGCCGGAGAAGACCGATCCCCTCTCGAGCGAAGGCAAGCCCGCCCTCGTCAAGGCCTTCCAGGATGTGACGGCCGCTGTCGACTCCTCCGGGCTCTGCATCTTTTCCACCTTTGCATGGTCGACCGAAGTCTCCGCCATAGAAGGAGACGGCAAGGGGGTCAGGGTCCACCTCGCCGGCGGCGATGACATTCAGGCCCAGGCCGTCATCCAGGCAACCGGCGTACAGCCGAACTGCGAGCTGGCACAGCAGGCCGGCATCGACACCGACCTGGGCGTGCTCGTCACCGACTGCCTCGAAACCTCGGTCTCCGGTATCTACGCCGCCGGCGACGTCGCTCAGGGGCGGGACTTCTCCACCGGCGAGTACTCTGTCCATGCCATCCAGCCGACCGCCGCCGACCACGGCCTCATCGCCGCCCACAACATGGCGCGGCCACACAGCTCCCGGTACAAGGGCAGCCTGATACATGAACATCCTCAACACCATGGGGCTGATCTCGGCCTCCTTTGGCCTCTGGCAGGGGAACCCGGACAGCGACCGTGTCGAGTTGCTCGACAGGGAGCGCAGACGGTACCTCAGTCTCGTCTTTGAGGACGATATGCTGATCGGCGCCATCGCCGTCGGCATGACAGAGCACATCGGCATGCTGCGCGGACTGATTCAGAGCCGGGTGCGGCTGGGTCGCGAAAAAGCCGTCCTCATGCAAAACCCGCTCGATTTCACCCAGGCCTACCTGCGCTCGACGATCTGCCCCCCCGGATGAAGATACAGCTGAAGCTCTTTGGCCCCCTGCAAAGCTACTTACCCCCTACAGCTGTCGCCAACACATCGAAGTCGAACTGAACGGGGCCGCCTGTGTCAACGGATGCCGTCGACGTCTATCAGTTAACTCCGCAACAGGCCCATCTGGTCCTGCTCAACGGCATCTATGTGGCCCCGACCGAACGAGGCAAAAGGAGCTCAGCGAAGGCGACGCCGTGGCGATCCTGGCCACCGGTGGCCGGTGGATGAGGCGCGCCTCGGTAAGTAGCGGCGAATACCGGCAGGCGCAGACGAGTCCGGGCGAACGCATCGAGTTTGGTTTCACCCATGAAGAACTGTTCCGCTATCTTCCCAGTGCCCTTGAGCGCTTCAGACACCGCATCGACGGCAGCTGCATCGCCATTGAAGTCGGCGGCGGACGCATCCACATGAAGCTTGAGCCCCAGTACTCACGCCGTATCGCCCTCCTGGAGCTGCCGGTGACGGCCGATTGTTTTTTCTTTCGAATCCGTGAACGAGGCCGAACGACAGGATTTTTCCAGCGCTGCGCCTGGCCCTGCAGTGAGGCGGCGGCTGATGGCAGCAGATTTCCACAGCGGACATTCTCCGGTCTCAGCCGGAGGACCGCGTGATCGCCTGAACCGGCCGCTACGCGACCTGCGCATCTCGGTGACCGACCGCTGCAACTTCCGCTGCCTCTATTGCATGCCGCGCGAGCAGTTTCAGCATCACAATTTCCTGCCGCGCTCAGAAATCCTGATGTTTGAGGAAATTGAACTTCTCGCCCGCGCCTTTGCCTCCCTCGGGGTGGTCAAACTGCGGCTGACCGGCGGCGAACCTCTGCTGCGCAGGGACATCGAGCAACTGATCGAGCGCCTGGCGGCCATCGACGGCATCAAGGATCTGAGTCTGACGACCAACGCCTCCCTGCTTACGGCCGAACACGCCCGCTCGCTGCAGCATGCCGGCCTCGCCCGCATCAATCTCAGCCTGGACGCCATCAGTCAGGAGGTCTTTGCCCCGCGTCGCCGACACCGCCATTCCCCTCTCTCGCGTACTCAAAGGCATTGATCACTGCTTTGCCCACTTTCCCGCCGTCAAAGTCAACATGGTGGTGCGGCGCGGGCTCAACGACAGCGAGATTCTCCCCATGGCCCGCCACTTCCACGGCAGCGGCGCCGTCCTCCGCTTCATCGAATTCATGGATGTCGGCAGCACCAATGGCTGGCGGCAGGAACAGGTCGTAGACGGCGATGAAATTCTCCGCCTTATCCAGGCTGAGATGCCGCTCGAACCCCTGGATCCGAACTACCGCGGCGAAGTGGCCAACCGCTATCGCTACCGCGACGGCGGCGGCGAAGTCGGCCTGATCCGCTCCATCAGCCAACCCTTCTGCGGCGACTGCCACCGCGCCCGCCTGTCGGCCGCCGGCAACTTCTACTCCTGCCTCTTCGCCTGCAGGGGCACCGATCTCAAGGCCCTGGTCCGCAGCAGGCCCCGGCCTTCAGTGGAACAACTCGCCGATCACATCGCCGCCCTCTGGCGGCAGCGGCAGGACCGTTATTCCGAAATTCGCTTTCGCGCCCCCGCAACCCCCGCGATCCTGAGCCCCCGCGTCGAGATGTCGCACATCGGCGGTTGAGCGCCCTGCCCGGCGGCGGCGGCACTCCGGTTGCCTGCGAAAAAGGGCCGAGTCGAGTGCCGGTGGTTGAAAGTGTTGCACTCAAGGTTAAAATGAAGGCATAGCCCTCCCTCTCCGAATCTTTCCATTTCCCGGCCCGAGGCCCGTCCCCCATGCCCACTTACCGATCACATACCAGCACTCAAGGCCGCAACATGGCCGGAGCCCGCGCCCTGTGGAGGGCTACCGGCATGACCGATGACGATTTCGCCAAACCGATAATCGCCATCGCCAATTCCTACACCCAGTTCGTCCCCGGCCATGTCCACCTGAAAAATCTCGGCGATCTCGCCGCCAACGAGATCTACAAGGCTGGCGGCGTCGCCCGCGAGTTCAACACCATCGCCGTTGACGACGGCATCGCCATGGGCCATGGCGGCATGCTTTACAGCCTGCCGTCGCGCGAACTCATCACCGATTCCGTCGAATACATGGTCAACGCCCACTGCGCCGACGCTCTGGTGTGCATCTCCAACTGCGACAAGATCACCCCCGGCATGCTCAATGCCGCCCTGCGCCTCAACATCCCCACCGTCTTTGTCTCCGGCGGCCCCATGGAAGCCGGCAAGACCACGCTCAAGGGCAAGGTGATTCACCTCGACCTGGTCGACGCCATGGTGGGAGCTGCCAACCCTGACAACGACGATGCCGAAGTGCTCGAAATCGAGCGCTCAGCCTGTCCCACCTGCGGTTCCTGTTCCGGCATGTTCACGGCCAACTCCATGAACTGCCTGGCCGAAGCCCTGGGGCTCGCCCTGCCCGGCAACGGCAGCCTGCTGGCGACCCACGCCGACCGCAGGGAGTTGTTCCTGCAGGCTGGTCGCACCATTGTCGAACTGGCCAAACGCTACTACCACGACGACGACGAATCGGTTCTGCCCCGCTCCATCGCCAGCCGCCAAGGCTTCGCCAACGCCATGTCGCTCGACATCGCCATGGGCGGTTCGACCAACACCATCCTCCACCTGCTGGCTGCGGCGCGCGAGGGCGAAATCCATTTCACGCTGCACCACATCGATGAACTCTCCCGGCGCGTGCCCCACCTGTGCAAGGTCGCACCGGCGACGCCCCAGTATCACATGGAGGATGTCCACCGCGCCGGCGGAGTCATGGGCATTCTGGCCGAGCTCGACCGCGGCGGCATGATCGAGCGCGACAGCGGCTGCGTCCATGCCCCGACCATCGGCGACGCCATCCGCCAGTGGGATCTGGCCGGCAACCCCTCTGCCGAAGTCATCAGGTTTTACTCCGCCGGCCCCGCCGGCATCCCCTCCCAGCAGGCGTTCTCCCAAGACTGCCGCTACGATGAGCCCGACAGCGACCGCGCCCGGGGCTGCATCCGCAGCGTCGAAAACGCCTACAGCCCAGATGGCGGCCTGGCCGTTCTGCACGGCAATCTGGCCGAGGAGGGCTGCGTCGTCAAGACCGCCGGCGTACCCGAAGAATTGCTGCATTTTCGCGGCCCGGCCCGCATTTTCGAGAGCCAGGAAGAGGCCGTCGAGGCCATCCTCGGCGACCGCATCGAGCCCGGCGATGTCGTCGTCATCCGCTATGAAGGCCCCAAAGGCGGCCCCGGCATGCAGGAGATGCTCTACCCCACCAGCTACCTCAAGTCCAAGGGCCTGGGGGCGCAAGTGCGCACTGATCACCGACGGACGTTTTTCCGGTGGCACTTCGGGGCTGTCGGTCGGCCACATGTCGCCGGAGGCCGGCGAAGGCGGCGCCATCGCCCTGATCAGGGAGGGCGACGCCATCGTCATAGATGTGCCCAAGCGGTCGATCGAACTCGATATCAGCGCCGCCGAACTGCGCCGGCGGCGGGCCGCCATGGAGGCCGGCGCCCAGCCCTGGAAACCCGGGAACCGCAAACGGGCGGTGAGCCAGGCGCTGCTGGCCTACGCCGCCCTGACCACCTCGGCATCCAAGGGAGCGGTGCGCGATCTGTCGCAGCTCGACGGCCGTACGCCCGACCCCTCAAGCCCCGCCTCTGCTGAAGCGCCGAGAGCGGCGGCTGGAGGCCGCGGCTGAAGCGGCCGGTCGGCACTCCACCAACCGGGTCCATGCCACCCTCTGCCAACTCCTCCCGCCAGAAGAAAAAGGTCGCGGCAAAAAAGCCTTTCGATTTGCGCAAACATCTCGCCTCTTCGTCGAGTTCGCTCGGCAGGCGCGAGGCCAAATCGACGGAGAGCGATAGCACCGGGGATTGGGCCGGGGGGCTCGAAGACAAGGCCAGCGAGGATTTCTGGTCTGAGCTGGAGAAAAGGGCGCGCGAAAAACAGCCGCCGGTGACGCAGCAGGGGCCGCCCGTGCTGAATCGGCTCCGCAGTGAAACCGCCGCAGAAAAAGAGCCCGCCCCGCCGCGGACGCTTTTCGGCGCCCCCACCCTGCGAACCCTGAGCGAAGGCCTGGCCGTCCTGCTGATCGTCCTCGCCTGCTACTTCGCCCTGTCGCTGGCGACATACAACCACCTCGACCCGGGCTGGACCCGCTATGCCGGTACTCAGGTAGCGGTCAGCAACCTCGGCGGCCGCGTCGGCGCCCTGGCCGCCGATCTGGCGTTCTTCCTGTTCGGCTACACCAGTCTGGTGCTGCCGATTCTCATCATCTGGCTGTCTCTGGTGCTGTTCCGCGGCCACTTCCCCAAACAACTGGGCAACATCGCCTCCTTCGCCGCCAGTTTTTCGCTTTTCGTCGTCGCCGTGTTCTCGGCCACCGGCGTGGTGTCGCTCATAGTTCCGCCGCAGAAATTCGGCGAAGCTGGCCTGATCGGCAGACTCCTGCCGCGGCTGCCGGAAAACTTCGACAGCGGCGGCGTGGTCGGCCATCATCTGGGCAATCTGGCCTCCCTGGCGCTGGGTTCGATCGGCTCGACGCTGATTCTGATGGCGCTGTCCATCGTCTCCCTGCTGGCCTATCTCGGGATTTCCTGGGCGCGCCTGCTCGATTCCCTGGGCGGCGCCCTGATCTGGTCTTGTCACTGCCTCTTCATTCGCGCGCCCCGCGCAGGCCTGAGGCTGACCAATTCCCTGATCTCATCCCTGGGCCGCATGCTGAAAGGAGTGGATCCAGAGGCGCCGGCAGAAATGCCGGTCAAGGAGGCCCAATCCGTCCATGACCCCGCCGGCGCCACTGAAGATCCCGCCCCAGCTGCCGCCGCGGCCGGGGCCGCTCAGGCCGCCGCGGGGACGGGCGACCCTGCTGCAGCGGCCGAGGGCCCTGAAAAGAGTATTGAAGAGGGGGAGTCAGAGAACGCCGGGACGACGGCAGAAGAGCTCCAGTCGGGCGCCAATGCCGACAGGGACGAAGGCGCCATCGCCCTTCCCAGCATTGAGCTGTTGCTGCAGGGCGCCGACGAAGCCGGCGAGATCGACCACGAGAGGCTCGATCGCATGTCGCGCGCCCTGGAGACGGTGCTGACTGAATTCAGCATCAAGGTCGAAGTGGTCGAAGTCCACCCGGGCCCGGTCATCACCCGCTTCGAACTGCAACTGGCGCCCGGGCTGAAGGCGAGCAAGATCGTCGGCCTCAGCAAGGACATCGCCAGGGCCCTGTCGGTGGCGGCGGTGCGGGTGGTTGAAGTGATTCCCGGCAAGACCACGGTGGGCCTCGAGATTCCCAACCGCAAAAGGCGCATCGTCCGCTTCGGCGACCTCATCAAGCACGAGGGCTTCAACGACGAGGCCCCTCCCCTGACCCTGGCCCTAGGCCGCGACATCGGCGGCCAGCCCGTCTTCGCCGACCTCGCCGGCATGCCGCACCTGCTGGCGGCAGGCGCCACGGGTTCGGGCAAATCGGTGGCGATCAACTCCATGATTCTCAGCCTGATCTGCCGCAATCAGCCGGGCCGGCTGCGCCTGATCATGATCGATCCGAAAATGCTGGAACTCAGCGTCTACGATGGCATTCCCCACCTGCTGACGCCCGTGGTGACCGACATGAACGACGCCCAGAAGGCGCTGCGCTGGGGCGTAGCCGAGATGGAGCGGCGCAACCGCATCATGGCGGCCTTCAAGGTGCGCAATCTCGACGGCCTCAACCAGAAGGTGATTGAGGCCCGTGAACGCGGCGAGCCCCTCATGGAACCGGCTCTCGCCCCCGGCGCCGAGCCCGGCGACAAGGAGATGAAAACCCTGCCCTACCTCGTCGTCGTCATCGACGAGTTCGCCGACATGATGATGGTTGTCGGCAAGAAAGTCGAGGAACTCATCACCCGCCTCGCGCAGAAGGCCCGCGCCGCCGGTATCCATCTGATTCTGGCGACGCAGCGGCCCTCCGTCGATGTCATCACCGGCATCATCAAGGCCAATGTGCCCTCGCGCATCGCCTTTCAGGTGTCAGCCCGGGTCGATTCCCGCACCATTCTCGATCAGGGCGGGGCCGAGCAGCTCCTCGGCCGCGGCGACATGCTCTATCTGCCTCCCGGGGTCTCCGTGCCGTATCGGGTTCACGGCGCCCTCGTCGAGGACCAGGAGGTCGTCAATGTCGTCAATTTCGTCAAAGACCAGGCCGAGGCCGACTATGAAGAGCAGCTCATGCCCGGCGGCGACAGCGGCGAGGCTGCTTCCTTCGGCGATTTTTCCGACCCCGACGACTCCGAGGCCGACCCCATGTACGACAGTGCCGTCGCCATCGTCATGAAGTCGCGCAAGCCCTCGATCTCCTACATCCAGCGGCAGCTGAAAATCGGCTACAACCGCTCGGCCCGGCTGCTGGAGGCCATGGAAAAGGCCGGCCTCATCAGCGAACTGTCGGCGCGCGGCACCCGCGAGGTGCTGGTGCCCTCGCGCGAAGACGAGCCGCCGCCCGTCTGAACCTTGCCGTTATGCCAGCTTGGCGGGCTTTTTTTGGCGCTGTTTTCGCCGCCCCCGCCTCTATACTTGTGAGGCCTGAAGTGAAAATGCCCTGCCAGGCCTAAACCCCCGAGCCCCGTCGCCGATCCAGCATGCCCCGGTCCTTCTTATTTGAGCGCTGCACCCCGGTCCCCGCCGTTCTGACCCTGGTCGCCCTGACTCTGGCGACTCCCGCCCAGGCCGACGGCCTGGCCGATCTGAAAAAATTCACGACCGACCTCAAAACCTGGAGCGCCGCCTTCAACCAGACCACCTACGACGGGCGCGGCCTGATGCGCGAGCGCTCCTCGGGCCGCTTCTACCTCAAGCAGCCCGGCCTCTTTCACTGGGACTACCGCCGGCCCTACCGCCACCAGATCATCGGTGACGGCGACAGCGTCTGGCTCTACGACCACGACCTCAAGCAGGTCGATGTGCGCGATCAGGAGGGCTCGTTCAATCTGCTCGCAAGCCTGCTTACCGGCCGCAGCAGCCGGCTGTTGAGTCGTTTTGACATCCTTGAAAAAGTACCGGAAAGAACCCAGGGCGGCCGCACCGCCATCGAGCTGAGGCCGAAAAAAACGCTGGCTGCCGATGTCGAAATCCCCTTTAAACTGGTGCGGATCGATTTCACCCGCGGCCGTCTGCGACAGGTGCGGCTCATCGATGAACTGGAGCAGAAAATCGTCTTTGCATTCAACCGTATTGAGCGCAACAAGGCGCTGCCGGCCAGCTACTTCCGGTTTCAGCCTCCCGCCGGCACCGACGTCCTCGACCGGCGGCGGGCGAGCGCTGCCCGCGGCAAATTCTGAGGTGCCCCTCTACAGTTCCTGGGGCCGCTCCCTGCGCACAGCCCTCGGCTGGTCGATCGGCCGGGCCGCCGCCTGTCGCACCCCCCTGGCACAGCCGGTCATCCGCTGGTTCATCCGCCACTACGGCATCGACATGGGGGAAGCCGAGTCGGCCGATCCCCGGGCCTATGCCAGCTTCACCGATTTTTTCTGCCGGCCGCTGAAATGCGGAATCCGCCCCCAGCCGTCGCGCCCCGAAGCCTTGGCGTCGCCGGCCGACGGCTCGATTTCGGCCTGCGGCGACATCAGGGAAGCCAGGGTGCCGTCGATCAAGGGCCGGGATTACGGCATCGCCGAACTGCTCGACAGCGCCGAGGCGGCCAAGCCCTTTGAAAACGGCAAATACCTGTCGATCTACCTCGCTCCCAACAACTACCATCGCGTCCATGCCCCACTGAACGGCAAGCTGTCCTCGTCCCGGCGCATAGCCGGAGATCGCCACAGCGTCGACAGTCGGGCTCTCACCACCATACCGCGCCTCTTTGTCCGCAACTGCCGCCTGGCGGCGGTTTTTCAGGGCCCGGGCAGCCCCTGGGCACTCGTCTTTGTCGGGGCCCTGAATGTATCGGGCATCAGGGTGCAGTGGCCCGAGCACAACCACGACCTCGACGGCGGCGCGGCCGATCGCGACTTTGCCCGTGGCAGCGAGATCGGCTGCTTCGAGATCGGCTCGACCGTGGTGCTGCTCTTTGCCGCCGGAGCGGCCCAGTTGCACGACTGGGTACGCCCCCAGGCACCAGTCCGCGTCGGCGACGACCTCGGCACCATGCTGCCGCTCTGAATTTTCACCAGCCCAATCCCCGCCAAACTCGATTCCCTGCCTTGATGAACAGGCCCGCAAGAAGAATCCCCATCTGGCTCAAGCCCGTTGTTTTCACCCTCTGCCTGCTTCCCTGCGCTGCCGTCGGCACCCAGCTGCTGACCGGCAGCATCGGTCCCGACCCGATTGAGGCCCTGTTGCATGAGACCGGCCAATGGGCCCTGCGGATGCTGCTCATCACTCTCGCCATGTCGCCTTTGCGGCAGATGATCAATCAGGTCGGGCCCCTGTTGCTCAGACGCATGCTCGGGCTTTTCTGCTTTTTCTATGCATTTCTGCATGTCTGCGTCTATGTCCTGCTCGACCGCTCCCTCGACTTCGCCGCCGTCCTCGAAGACCTGATCGAGCGCCCCTTCATCACCGCAGGCTTCACCGCCTTCGCGCTGCTGGTCATCCTCGCCGTCACCTCCAACAACGCCTCCATGAAATGGCTGCGCAAGCGCTGGACCAGCCTCCACCGCTGGGTCTACATCGCCACCGTGCTGGCGTTGCTGCACCTCACCTGGCTGGCCAAAGTCGACCGCACCGAGGCCGCCGTCTATCTCGGCATCGCCGTGTTGCTCTTTGTCTGGCGGGTGGCGCGGACCCTGAAAACATCAGCCAGAGCGCCGGCCAGCGCACCCCAGGCGCCGGCTGCCGGCACCGCCGCGGTCCAAACTGAGCCGTTAACATAAAAGGCGCCTGCCTGTGCTGTTAGAATGGCTGTTAGAATGATTGGGGCCGGGTTGCCTCCCCCTCTCGTCCAGACGTCGTTCTTCAGGCGCCATTCCGCTGACCCTGCAGTCCCCCAAGCTTCCCGTCGATTCCTGCTGCTTTTCCCGTGAAAAAGAAAATCCATCTGCACCTGCGCGGCCATCAGGCAACCCCGGAGGCTCGACAGGAACTGGCTGAGTTGATCGGCGACATGCCGCTGCAGCGCGATCTGCTACTGGAATACCTGCATCGCATAAACGACCGCCACGGCTGTCTTCCTGCGGCCCTGCTGGTGGCCCTGGCCGAGTACATGAAGCTGGCGACGACCGAAGTCTATGAGGTGGCGACTTTCTACCACCACTTCACCTTTGTCGCCGAGGGCGAAGCCCGGCCGCCGCCGCGGATCATCCGCGTCTGCGACTCCATCAGTTGCCGCATGGCGGGCGGCAGCGCCATCGCCGACAAACTTGAGGAGCGGCTCGAAGACAGCCACAACAAGGATTTCCGCCTGCAGCGGGTGCCCTGTGTCGGCCGTTGCGACGGGGCCCCCGTGGCCGTCGTCGAGGGCAGACATGTGCATCGCGCCGACGCCGGCTCCCTGTGGTCGCTGATCGAGAGCGGCCGCGGCCGCGACGGCATCGACAGCGACACGGTCGCGCCGGTGCGCCTCCAGGCCTACCGCGGGGACGGCGGCTACCGGCTGTGGGCCGCCTGTGTCGGCGGCGAGCAATCGCTTGAAAACCTGATCGGGGAACTCGAAACCGCCAATCTGCGCGGCCTCGGCGGGGCCGGCTTCCCCGTGGCCCGCAAATGGCAGGTGCTGAGGGACCAGCCCAAGCCGCGGCTGGTGGCCGTCAACGCCGACGAAGGCGAGCCCGGTACATTCAAGGATCGCTATTGGCTGGAGCGCGATCCGCACCGCTTCCTCGAAGGCATGCTGATCGCCGCCTGGGCGGTCGAGGCTCCGTCCTGCTATATCTACGTGCGCGACGAATACCCGGAGCTGATCCAGCTGCTGCGCGAGGAAATCGATGCCCTGATCGCCGCCGACCCGGGTCCGCTGCCGGAGATCCATCTGAGACGCGGCGCCGGGGCCTATATCTGCGGCGAAGAATCGGCCATGATCGAATCCCTCGAAGGCAAGAGGGGCATGCCGCGCCTGCGGCCGCCCTATGTCGCCCAAGTCGGGCTCTTTGGCCGACCGACCCTGGAACACAACTGCGAGACGCTCTTCTGGGTGCGCGACATCGTCGAGCGCGGCGGAGCCTGGTTCGCCGGCCAGGGCCGCCGCGGGCGCAAGGGATTGAGGTCTTTCTCTGTCAGTGGCCGCGTCGCCAGGCCCGGAGTCTACCAGGCGCCGGCCGGCATCAGCGTATGCGAACTGATCGACGAATACTGCGGCGGCATGGCCGAGGGCCACAAGTTTTACGGCTACTTTCCGGGCGGGGCTTCGGGCGGTATCCTGCCGGCCAGCCTCGGCGACGCTCCGCTCGATTTCGATACCCTCCAGGAACACGGCTGCTTTATCGGCTCGGCAGCCATCATTGTCCTGTCCGATCAGGACAGCGCCCGCGAGGCAGCCTCCGACGCCATGCGGTTTTTCGCCGAAGAGTCCTGCGGCCAGTGCACGCCCTGCCGCACCGGCACCATCAAATCCGAGGAGTTGATGAAGGAGAAGACATGGAATCTGTACAAGCTCGAGGATCTGGCCCGGGTCATGGAAGACGCCTCCATCTGCGGCCTCGGTCAGGCCGCGGCCAACCCCATGCGCTCGGTGGTGCGCTATTTCCCCCGTGAAATCACTTCTGCAGGCAAAGGCCAATGAGCAAGACAGGCATTGATTTTGAACTCGATGGCGCCCCCGTCTCCGCCCGCCCCGACGAGACCATCCTTCAGGCCGCCAGGCGACATGGCGTGGAGATCCCCCATCTGTGCTACAAAGACGGCATGCGGGCCGACGGCAACTGCCGCGCCTGCATGGTGGAGGTCGACGGCGAGCGGGTGCTCGCGCCCTCCTGTTGCCGCCAGCCGCAAAAAGGCATGAAAGTCAAGAGCACCAGCGAGCGTGCGCGGCACTCGCAGCGCATGGTGCTGGAGATGCTCATGGCCGATGCCGGTTCGACCCTGCTACACCGCAACTCCGAGCTTCTCAACTGGGCGACAAGGCTCGGCGTCGGCGAGAGCAACCGCCTGTCGCACCGCCCGCCCCTGGCCGCCGATCTTTCGCACCCGGCCATCGCCGTCAACCTCAATGCCTGCATCCAATGCACACGCTGCGTCCGCGCCTGTCGCGAGGAGCAGGGCAACGATGTCATCGGCTTTGCCCACCGCGGCCATCATGCGGCCATCGTCTTCGACCTCGAAGATCCCATGGGAGACAGCTCCTGCGTCGGCTGCGGCGAATGTGTCCAGGCCTGTCCGACCGGTGCCCTGGCGCCGGCCAACGGGGCCTATCTTGAAACGCCGGACCGCGAGGTCGATTCGGTCTGTCCCTATTGCGGCGTCGGCTGCCTGCTGCGCTATCAGATCAAGGACGACCGCATCATGGCCGTCGAGGGCCGCGACGGGCCCTCCAACCATTCGCGCCTCTGTGTCAAGGGGCGCTACGGCTTCGACTACGTCCACCACGCCCAGCGGCTGAAAAAGCCCCTGATCCGCAAAGAGGGCGTCGCCAAAGGCATGAACAGCCACTTCGATCCGGCCAATCCCCTGAAAATGTTTCGTGAAGCCAGCTGGGAAGAGGCACTGGAGTTTGCCGCCCGGGGGCTTGTCGACCTGCGCGAACGCCATGGCGGGCGGGCCCTCGCCGGCTTCGGTTCGGCCAAGTGCACCAACGAGGAGGCCTATCTCTTCCAGAAACTCGTGCGCACCGGTTTCGGCAGCAACAATGTCGATCACTGCACCCGCCTGTGCCACGCCTCCTCGGTTGCGGCCCTCATGGAAGGCATCGGCTCGGGTGCCGTCTCCAATCAGGTGGAGGACGTCGCCAAGGCCGATGTCATCTTCGTCATCGGCGCCAATCCGACCGAGAACCACCCGGTCGCCGCCACCTTCATCAAGAATGCCACGCGCAAAGGGGCCAAACTGATCGTGCTCGACCCGCGCAGGAACGGCCTGGCACGCTACGCCACCCATTATCTGCAGTTCCGCCCCGACAGCGATGTCGCCCTGCTCAACGCCATGTTGCACACCATCGTCGAAGAGGGCCTGACCGACGAGGCCTTCATCGCCGAGCGCACCGAGAATTACGAAGCCTTCAAAGCCAACCTGGCCGGATTCGCGCCCGAAGACATGGCGGAAATCTGCGATGTGGAAGCCGGGCGCATCCGCGAAATCGCCCGCCTCTACGCCACTTCCAAGGCATCCATGATCCTCTGGGGCATGGGCATCTCCCAGCATGTGCACGGCACCGACAACGCCCGTTGCCTGATCGCGCTGTCGCTGATCACCGGCCAGATCGGCCGCCCGGGCTGCGGTCTCCACCCGCTGCGGGGGCAGAACAATGTTCAGGGCGCCTCCGATATGGGGCTCATCCCCATGGTCTTCCCCGACTACAGACC
Source organism: Candidatus Porifericomitales bacterium (assembly GCA_965237735.1). Taxonomy (GTDB): domain Bacteria; phylum Pseudomonadota; class Gammaproteobacteria; order CBDEFV01; family CBDEFV01; genus CBDEFV01. The sequence continues at coordinate 175,575 of CBDEFV010000004.1, forward strand.
CGTCGGAGACGAGGACGCCCGCACCCTGCTGGAGCGCGTCTGGAACGCCGCCCTCGACCCCGAACCCGGCCTGACCGTGGTCGAGATCATGGAGGCGGTGCTCGACGGCCAGATCCGCGGCCTGTACATCCTCGGCGAAAATCCCGCCATGTCCGATCCCAACCTCAACCACACGCGCAAGGCCCTTGAAAAGCTCGAGCATCTGGTGGTGCAGGATCTCTTCCTGACCGAGACCGCCGCCTACGCCGATGTGGTGCTGCCGGCCTCGGCCTGGCCGGAAAAAGAGGGCACTGTGACCAATACCGACCGCCGGGTGCAACTCGGCCGCAGGGCCCTGCCGCTGCCGGGCGAGGCGCGCCAGGATCTCGACATCATCCAAGAGCTTGGCCGCCGCCTCGGCCTGCCATGGAATTACAGCGGCGCCGCCGAGGTCTATGAAGAGGCGCGCTCGGTCATGCCGAGCATCGCCGGCATCAGCTGGCAGCGGCTGGAGCTTGAGGACTCCGTGACTTACCCCTGCGCCGACAGCGAAGATCCGGGTCAGCCAGTCGTTTTCAGGAAAGACTTTCCCATCGCCGGCGGCCGCGGCCGCCTCGTGCCGACACAGATCGTCGATGCCGATGAAAAACCCGACGGCGACTACCCCTATGTGCTGATCACCGGCCGCCGCCTCGAACACTGGCACACCGGTTCCATGACCCGTCGCGCCAGCGTTCTGGAGGCCCTTGAGCCCGTGCCTCAGGTCGATATCCACCCCAATGACATGGCGCAGCTAGGGCTCGTCAACGGCGCCGAAATCCGCGTCGAATCCCGCCGCGGTCACATCAAGGCCAAGGCCCACTCGGCGACGGCCCAGAGGCGCGGCGAGATCTTCATTCCCTTCTGCTACACCGAGGCCGCCGCCAACCTCCTGACCAACCAGGCATTGGACCCCTTCGGCAAAATCCCCGAATTCAAATACTGCTCGGTGCGCATCTCGGCGACGGGCCACTGAACGCGCGCCATGGCACTCTTCCGCTCAGGCAAAAAGGCCCCCCAGACTCCCGACTCCGGGGCCCGGGCCATGGATGACAGCCACTGGCGGCAGGTGTTGACGCCGGAACAGTACCGCGTGACCCGGCGCCATGGCACCGAACCGGCCTTCAGCGGCGAATATCACGACCACAAGGACAGGGGTCGCTATAACTGCATCTGCTGCGGCACACCCCTGTTCGATTCCGCCAGCAAGTTCGACTCCGGCACCGGCTGGCCCAGTTTTTACCAGCCGATCGATGGGGACTCTGTCGGCGAGAGCGACGACAGCAGTTTTTTCATGCGCCGCACCGAAGTCCACTGCAACCGCTGTGAGGCCCACCTCGGCCATGTCTTCAGCGACGGTCCGCCGCCGACGGGGCTGCGCTATTGCATCAACTCGGCCTCGCTGAAATTTGAAGCCGGCGGCAGCCGGCAATAGGCCCGCACATGTCTGGCCCCGCTCTTTTCATGAGTCGCCGCCGCCGCCCAGTCGGCCCCGCGACCCCGGCCCATGCCCGCTAAGGCCGCTGCCCGAGAGACCGGCGGCAGAAAAGTCTCGCTGATCATCCCGACCTACAGGGAAGCGGACAACATCGAGAGGCTTGTCACCTCGATCGCCGAACACCTGCAGGGTTACAGCTATGAAATCCTGCTGGTCGACGACAACTCCGCCGACGGCTCGGTCGAGATCGTCCGCAGCTTGGTCGCCCGAGGTTTTCCCGTCGATGTCCTGGTGCGCACCGGCAAGCGCGATCTGGCTCAGGCCGTAGTTGCCGGCTTCCGCCAGGCTACCGGCGACATCCTCGCGGTCATGGATGCCGACCTGTCGCACCCGCCTTCGTCCCTGCCGCATCTGATCGACCCTCTGATCAGGGACGAGGCCGACTTCTGCCTCGGTTCGCGCTATCTCGAGAACTCGAGTATCGACGACCGCTGGCAACTCCGCCGGCTGATCTTTTCAAAATTGGCCACCCTCGCCTGCCGTAGCCTCGCCCTCGGCCGCATTCAGGATCCCCTCTCAGGCTTTTTCGCCCTGCGCCGCCGCGATCTGCCGCCGTTCGACCTGTTGCATCCGCGCGGCTACAAGATCGGCCTGGAGATTCTGGTCAAGGGCCGTCTCCACGGAAAGCGCCTGCGCGAAATCCCCATCGACTTCGCCGACCGCACCCATGGCAAGAGCAAGCTGTCGCTGCGGGTGCAGTTCGATTCCTTCCGCCACCTCTACCTGCTCTACTGCTTTCGCCTGCACTACATCGCCGAGATGGTCATGTTCGCCGCCGTCGGCTCCATCGGCATCGGCGTCGACTACCTTGTCTATTTCCTCGCCCAACAGGCCGGCGGCATCGATCACATCAAAGCCCGGGCGCTGTCCTTTGCCGTCGCCGTCAGCAGCAACTGGATGCTGAATCGCTTTATCACCTTCACCGCTTCGCCGCGGCAAAACCCCCTGCTGCAGTGGACCTACTTCGGCGCCACCTCCTTCGTCGGCTTCATCGCCAATGTCGGCACCTACAGCCTGCTGACGCTCAATGTCCCCTATTTCACCTACAGCTACAACAAGGCTTTCTTTATCGGCATCGGCGTCGGCTTCGCCTTCAACTACCTGCTGGCGCGCTCTTTCGTCTTCGCTCCTTCCCCGGCCATTGATGCCCGCCACCAGAGCAAGGCCCTGCGGAAGAAAGGAAAGAGCGCGGAGGAGATCAAGGCATGACCGGCTCCAGAGACATCCTCATCGAACTGGCCGAGATCCTGCGCCAGCGGCGACAGAGCGGGGACGGCTACAGCGGCGGTCTCATGAAAAAGGGCGGCGAGGCCATCAGCCGTAAAATCTGCGAGGAGGCCCTTGAGGTCGCGCTGGCGCAGAGAGGCGGCGAGACCAGGGAGCGACTCGTCTCCGAGCTGGCTGATCTGTGGTTCCACTCCCTGGTTCTGATGGCCCACAACGACATTGATCCGCAGGAGTTGCTGGCTGAGCTCGAACGCCGGCGCTGCGCCAGCGAGACCCCGCCGGCCAAGGATTGACCCGAGGCGAACCCGGCTACCCCAGAGCGCGCGATCCCGAGGCAGTCCCGCTCGATTTTCCGTGAACAGGAACCCCAGCCCGTCCTTCTGGCTTCAGGTCGCACAGCGCACCCTCGGGCGTACCGGGGCCAGGATCGGCCTTGTCTGGATCGTCCTCCTCGCCCTGCTCGCCGTCTTCGCGCCCCTGCTTGCCAACAGCCACCCCCTGCTGCTGCTGCAGGACGGCAAGCTGACGAGCCCGGCCCTGGCCCACTTCACAGCGACCGACTTTTCGCTGCTGGCCATTGCCATCATCGCCCCCGCCGCCCTTTTCTTCAGGCGGCGGCGACCGCTTGCCGTCCGCCTGACAACGGCGGTCAGCGGCTCGCTGGCGGCCATCATTGCCGCCGTCAGCTTCGCTTCGCCGCCCATCCTGGTAGTGCACGAGCAGCACCGCGAAAATCGCGCCGACTACCAATGGGTGCTGAACGCCCCCATCCCCCTGTCGCCGCGCGACTACAGACGCGACAGCGATCAGGCTCCCCTGCGGCCGCCGCTCGCCGGTACGGAAATCGTCCATTGGCTCGGCACCGACCAGAACGGCGCCGATGTCGCCAGCCGCCTGATCCACGCCAGCCGCGTCGCCCTCGGCATCGGCGTGGTGGCGACTCTGATCGCCCTCTTCATCGGCTGCCTGATCGGCGGCCTCATGGGTTATTTCGCCGGCATTGCCGACATCCTCGGCATGCGTCTGGTCGAGATTTTCGAGGCCATCCCCACCCTCTTTTTGCTGCTGACTTTTGTCGCCTTTTTCGACCGCAACCTCTACATCATGATGGCCATCATCGGGCTGACCTCCTGGTCCGGCTACGCCCGTTACACACGCGCCGAATTCCTGCGCCTGAGATCCCTCGGCTTTGTCCGGGCCGCGCTCGCCGGCGGCCTGCCGCTCAGGTCCGTACTCTTCCGCCACATGCTGCCCAACGGCATCAACCCCATACTCGTCGCCGCCAGCTTCGGCATGGCCAACGCCATCCTCGCTGAAAGCGTGTTAAGCTTCCTCGGCCTCGGCGTCGTCGATGAACCCTCCTGGGGAGAGCTGCTGAGCCAGGCAACCCATTCGTCCCGCTTCAACTGGTGGATGGCCCTCTTCCCGGGCGGCGCCATCTTCCTCACCGTCCTGGCCTACAACCTCCTGGCCGACGCCCTGCGCGATGCCCTCAACCCCTCTTCTTCGGGATTCACGCCTTGAACCCGACCCCTGAGCGCCCCTGCCTCGAGGTGAAGAACCTCGTCATCCGCCACCGCTCCAACGCCGGCGGAGAGGACATCGTACGCGGCCTTGACCTGCGCCTCTCCGGCGGCAGCGTCCTCGGCATCGTCGGCCAGTCCGGCAGCGGCAAAAGCCTGACGGCCATGGCCCTCCTCGGGCTGCTGCCGCCGAATCTCGAAGTCGCGCCCGAAAGCGAAATCCTGTTGATGGAAGAAGGGGGCATGCACTCCCTGCCATCCCTGAGCGCCCGTGCCCTAAGAAAGATGCAGGCACGCCATTTCGGGGTCGTTTTCCAGGAGGCCGGCGGCTCACTCAACCCTGTGTTGACGATCGGCGAACAGATCGTCGAAAGTCTGGTATACAGTGGTTGTACTGACGATACCGCCTTGCAGCGGGCACGCGAGGCCCTGGAGCGGGTGCGTCTCGAGCCGGATCTGGTTTTCGAGCGCTTCCCCCACGCCCTCTCCGGCGGTCAACAGCAGCGCGCCATGATTGCCCTCGCGCTCGCCCGTCGGCCGCGCTTCATGATCGCCGACGAGCCGACGACCGCCCTCGACCCCTCGGTGCAAAAAGATATTCTGCTGCTGCTGCGCTCGCTCGTTGACGAGGAGGGCATGGGGCTGCTGCTGATCACTCACAGCTTCAGCGTCATCGACTGCGTCGCCGACCGCGTCGCCGTCATGCGGAACGGCCTGATCGTCGAGCAGGGCGAGGCCGACCGCCTCTTCACGACCTTTGAGCATCCCTACACGGCCGCCCTGCTGGAGGCCCTGCCAGAAGTGCGGCAGCGCCTGGGCAGCCATGAAAAGCCCGCTGCGGCAAGCCGCAGCAAAAGAGCGCCAAAAGACAGTTCCACAAAAGCATCGGCCGGAGAGAGCACGGCGCCGCTGCTCGAAGCCCGCGGACTGAAGATGCACTACCCCATCCTGCGCGGCGTCTTCAGGCGTGTCGTCGGCTGGGTCAAATCGGTTGACGACGTCGACATCGCCGTCGAGCGCGGCGGCATCACCGCCCTCGTCGGCGAATCCGGCAGCGGCAAGACCAGCCTCGGCCTCGTGCTCGCCCGTCTGCTCAAGCCGCAACAGGGCGAGATCCTGTTCGACGGAACCCCCCTGAACAGGGCTCGGGGCCCTGAACTGAAAAAGCTGCGCCGCCGCCTCCAGCTCGTCTTTCAGGACAGCACCACCTCGCTCAATCCCCGTCTGACTCCGGCGACCGCCATGATTGAACTCATGGCCTGCCACGGCATCGGTTCCTCGCGCGAGGAAAGACTTGAACGCGCCCGCCAGAGCTTCGGCCAGGTGCAACTGGAAGAACGCTTTCTCGACTGCTATCCGGCACAGCTCTCGGGCGGCCAGCGGCAGCGGGCGGCCATCGCCCGCGCCCTCTGCCTCTCCCCGGAATTTCTGATCTGCGATGAGATCACGGCCTCGCTCGACATACTGGTGCAGGCCGAAATCCTCAATCTACTGCTGGATCTGCGCGCGCGCCACAGCCTGAGCATGCTGATCATCACCCACGACATCAATCTGGTGCGCCACATCAGCAACAGAGTCCTGGTCATGAATGCCGGCAGGATCGTTGAAAATGGCGAAGTCGAGCAGGTTTGCAACCGCCCGCAATCGGACTACACGCGCAAGCTGCTCGAGGCCGAGTTGCGCCTGCCAGACGCCGCCATCGCCGAACTCGCCGCCCGCGCCCAAAAGACGGCGCTGTCTCAGGGCGCCGCCTCCAGGCTCTGACGCCCATGCCTGATTCCGGGGCCCTCTCCTTCGCCCTCGAATATCTCTGTTCGGCATCGACAGGAGAGCGGCGCGACTACCGCTTCGAGACCCTGCCCGGCGATGCCTCCCCTCGCGCCTACCACCGCATCGCCGGCGCTTCCCCGCCCATGCTGCTGATGCAGGATGTGCCCGAACCCGAAGGCTCGCTGCCAGGTTTCATCTCCGTAGCCCGGCACCTGCTCTTCCTGGGGCTGTCCGCTCCGAGGATCTATGCCGAGGCCGAAGGCCGGCCCTGGGCGCTGATTGAAGACTTTGGCAACAGCACCTACAGCCGCCTTCTGGCCGAGAATTTCTGCGAAGAGACCCTCTACCGCGAAGCCGTCCTCGCCCTCACCCACCTCCATGACAGCTTTGCTGCCAGGGGCGATATCAGAGCCCCGAAGCTACCCGCCTACGGCTTCTCCCTGCTCATGGAGGAGGCGGATCTCTTCATCGACTGGTATTATCCACGCCTCCGGCGACAAGGGTTGCCGGAACCGGCCCGCCAGCAATGGACCCGGGCCTGGCGTCAGGCCTTCGAAGCCCTGCCGCCGCCGGCGGCGACTCTGGTTCTGCGCGACTATCACTGCGACAACCTGGTCCGCCTGCCTCAGCGTCCAGGGCCTGCTGTCTGCGGCCTGCTCGACTTTCAGGACGCGGCCCTCGGCCATCCGGCCTACGATCTCATGTCGCTGGTCGAGGATGCCCGCCGCGACCTTGATGCCGACCTTGTCCAGACCATGATCGAGCTCTATCATGAGTCGAGGAATGGCCGGGCCGGCGATCGCGGCGAATTCCAGCTCTGGTTTCAGTTTCTCGCTGCCCAACGCCACGCCAAGGTGCTCGGCATCTTCACGCGTCTGGCCGAGCGCGACGGCAAAATCAACTATCTGGCCCATATGGAACGCGTCGTCCGCCTCTTCGGCAGGGCTCTGGATACGGCGCCGCTCAATCCGATTCGCGCTTGGATCGAGCAGCATTTTCCCCACTACCAACCAGGCTCCCGGCAAGCATGAGCAGAGCCCTGGACGGCAGAAGGGCGGTATCCAGCCGCCCCTTCTCTGGCGGGGATAAAAGCTCAGCAGCTCTGACGGCTGCAGGCGCCCGGCGCCTTCGGCGGCCGCCCTGGCTGCCGCTAGCCTGTCAAAAAAGCCCCTCGACGAGGCCGCTCTCGTCGATATCGATGGCTTCGGCCGCAGGGACGCGGGGCAGGCCCGGCATGATCGAGATGTCGCCGCAGATCGCGAGCAGGAAGCCGGCCCCGTTAGACAGCCGCACTTCACGGACCGGCACCACATGATCTGAGGGGATGCCTTTGATGCCGGGGTCAGTGGTGAAACTCAGCGGCGTCTTGGCGATGCAGACCGGCAGGTTGCCACGGCCGCTGTCCTGGAAGAGCGCAATCTCGTCTCGCACCTTTTTGTCGGCAATGATCTTTTCGGCGCGGTAGATCTCGCGGGCGACCGTCTCGATCTTGTCCCACAACGGCATGTCGTCGGGATAGAGGCACTTGAATTCAGACGGCTGCCTCTCCATAACCTCCAGAACCTTGTGCGCCAGCTCTTCGGCCCCGGCGCCGCCGTGCTCCCAGTGCCGGCAGACGACGCCGTCGATGCCGATCTCCTGCAGGCGGTCGCTGAAGACCTTCAACTCTTCGTCGGTGTCGCTGGAGAATCGATTCAGCGCCACGACCACCGGCAGGCCGAACTTGCGCGTGTTCTCCACATGGCGCCAGACGTTGTCAAAGCCCTTCTGCACGGCTTCCACATTGGCCTTGCCAACATCGGCCAGAGCCACGCCGCCGTGCATCTTGACCGCCCTGAGAGTGGCGACAATGACGGCGCAGTCCGGCTTGAGACCCGTCTTGCGGCACTTGATATCGAAAAACTTCTCGGCCCCGAGATCGGCGCCGAAGCCGGCCTCGGTGACTACGTAGTCGGCCAGCTTCAGCCCCAGGCGGGTGGCGAGGGCCGAGTTGCAGCCGTGGGCGATGTTGGCGAAGGGGCCGCCGTGCACGATGGCCGGGGTCTGTTCCAGCGTCTGGACGAGGTTGGGGGACAGGGCGTCGCGCAGCAGCACCGCCATGGGACCGTGGGCCTTGAGGTCGCGGGCGTAGACCTCGCGCTTGCTGCGGGTGCGGGCGACGAGGATGTTGCCGAGGCGTTCGCGCAGATCGGCCAGGCTCTGAGACAGACAGAGGATGGCCATGACTTCGGAGGCGACGGTCAAATCGAAGCCGTCGGCCCGCGGGAAGCCGTTGGTCGGACCGCCGAGGCCGTTGATGAGAGAACGCAGGGCACGGTCGTTCATATCGACGACACGGCGCCAGATGACGCGGCGGCTATCGATGCCGAGCTCGTTGCCCCAATAGATGTGGTTGTCGAGCATGGCCGACAGCAGGTTGTGAGCCATACCGATGGCGTGAATATCACCGGTGAAGTGAAGGTTGATGTCCTCCATGGGCACGACCTGGGCATAGCCGCCGCCGGCTGCCCCGCCCTTGACGCCGAAACAGGGCCCGAGGGAGGGTTCGCGCAGGCAGATGGCGGAAGATTTGCCAATGCGTCTGAGGGCGTCGCCGAGACCGACCGTGGTCGTGGTCTTGCCCTCACCGGCCGGCGTCGGCGTGATGCCGGCGACAAGAATCAGCTTGCCCTCTTTTTTGTCCTTCAACTCCTCCATGGCCTGGAGGGATATTTTTGCTTTGTCTTCGCCGTAGCACAGCAGGTGGCGTCCGTCAAGACCAATACTGTCGGCGATTTCGCTGATCGGGGCCAGCTTGGTCTGGCGGGCGATGAGGATGTCTGAGGGCTGGCTCATAAAAGAAAGCTCCTGGCTTGTAGTTGAAAAGTAAAAAAATTATCGGGCGGCGAACGGCTTCAGGACCCCGCGGCAGTACGCCGCAGCGAAGACCTTCGCCGCCTGCCGCCCCCAGCCTGGGCGGGGATCGGCGCAGGGGTCGGCAAATCGACTTCGCGGGCGAGGCAGGGGAAGGCATGGGTCGCGTGCGGCAAACCCATGGCTTCGACAAAATGCTTTTGGAAGGAGGGCTCGATGGCGGTTTCGATCTTGGTCACCGAGCGCGCCAGAGCGGCGACCTGCTGGCGGGCATCGCGGTCCAGCAGGGCAATGTAGGAACCGCTGCCGGCGGCGTTGCCGATGGAACGCACCTCCTCGAGTTTGCAGTCGGGAATCATGCCGAGCACCATGGCGTAGCGCACATCGATGTGGCTGCCAAAGGCACCGGCGAGGCGGATGCGGTCGAGGCGGTCGATGCCAAGGCGGTCCATGAGCAGCCGTGCGCCGGCGTAGAGGGCGGCCTTGGCCAGCTGGATCTGACGCACGTCATTCTGTGTCAGAACCAGCCTGGGCGGGCCTTCGCTGATGAGATAGGAGGCCGTGCGGCCCTCCTCGATGATGCGCGGAGTCCTGCTGGCGAGGCTGCCGTCCAGGGTGCCGTCGGCGCGAATGACGCCCGCGAGAAAGAGTTCGGCGATCAGTTCGATGATGCCGGAGCCGCAGACGCCAGTGACTCCGCCCAAAGGCTTGGCCTCTCTGTCAAAGCCCTCTTCGTCGGACCAGAGCTCGCAGCCGATGATGCGCACCTTCGGCTCCAGGGTCTCGCGGTCGATGCGGACGCGTTCAATCGCTCCCTTGGCGGCGCGTTGGCCGCAACTGATCTGGGCCCCCTCGAAAGCGGGGCCGGTCGGGCTCGAGCAGGCGATCAGGCCCCGGCGGTTGCCGAGCACCAGTTCGGCATTGGTGCCTATGTCGACGATCAGGGTCAGCCGGCTCTGCTTCTGCGGCTGCTCGGCCAGCAGGACCGCGGCCATGTCGGCGCCGACATGGCCGGCGATGCAGGGAAAGATGAAGGCGCGGGCACCCGGGCTGAGACCGAAATTGAGCGGAGCGGCGGGCAGGCTCATGGCCTCGTCGGCAGCGAGCGCAAAGGGGGCGCCGCCGAGCTCGACCGGGTCGATGCCGAGGGCGAGGTGGTGCATGATGGGGTTGCCGGCGACCGTCACTTCCAGGATGTGGCTGCTGTCGATGCCGGCGGCTTCGCTCAGGCGTTCGATCAACTCACGTATGCCCTGGCGCACGGCATCGGTCATGGCCTTGGCGCCGCCCGGATTCATCATCGAATAGGAGACGCGGCTCATCAGATCTTCGCCGAAGCGGATTTGCGGGTTCATCCTGCCCTCGCTGGCGAGGATACTGCCGTCCACCAGGGAACAGAGATGCGCCGCTATGGTGGTCGAACCGATGTCGAAAGCGACGCCGTAGACCTGATCGCAGAAACCCGGCCAGACAGCGACCAGGCGGCGCTCTTCGTGGACGGCGACGGTCACCTTCCAGTTCTCCTGGCGCAACGCCTGCTGCAGGCTGGCCAGCAGGTCAGGGCCGAACTCGAGCTGGCCCAGACCCCAGCTGGCGACCAGGGCCGCGCGCAGGCGCTGGAGGTCGCTGGCAGGGTTGTGCATATCGGGCTCGACCACCTCGACATAGTGCAGGGTGACCGAGGGGTTGAGGTCGATCTTCCCGACTTCGAGCTCCTTGCGCACCAGTTGACGGTGGATCTGGCTGGAGGGCGGCACGTCGATGACAACATTGTCGAGGATCTTCGTCTGGCAGCCGAGGCGGCAGCCCGGGGCGAGGTTGCCGCGCCTCTTGTTGTAATCGCGCTCGGCCTGGCTGAAGGGCGACAGGTGCTCCTCGGAGGAGCGGAGGCCCCATTTGGGGAAGTCGCCGCTCGAGCACTCGACCTGGCAGCGGCCACAGAGAGCCCGGCCGCCGCAGATGGAATCGAGATCGACTCCGAGCTCACGCGCCGCCTTCAGCACCGTTATACCGGCGGCAAAGCGCCCGCGCTTGCCGCTGGGGGTGAAGATCACCAGGGGCAGGGCCCGGCTCTGGTGGGCGCTGACTTTGGCTGGGGAGCGGCCGGGCACAGTCAATACCAGGACGGTTTGTCGTCGAGATACAGGTGTTTGCCGACGGCGAGATCTGCCGGGATGCGGTCGAAGGTGCCTGCGGCGACCTCGATGGAGTCGCCGTCTTTTTCGCGCCAGAAGAGCGAGGACCCGCAGAGGCGGCAGAAGCCGCGCTCGGCCCTGCCCGAAGAGGCGTACCAGCAGAGAGGTTCAACGCCCACCTTTTTCTGCGTGATCCTGATCTGGCCAGGGGGAATCGCCGAAGCCGGCAGATAGTGGCCGCTCCAGCACAGGCATTGGCTGCAGTGACACAGGGTCAGAGGCGGCAGCTCGCGGACATGATAACGCACGGCCCTGCAGAGGCAACCGCCACTGACAGATACACTGACCGGTTCGGCATCGGCATCGGCCGCTGCGGGATTTACCAGAGGATCCCCATGCCAGTTGGGCCGCTGCTCTTGGTAGATGCGCTTCGTGATCGACAGATTGGCGTCGTCCTTGAGGGAGCCCGCCATGATCGAGATGCTGTCGCTGCCATCCCTGCGCCAGAACATAGAAGAACCGCAATGGCGGCAGAAGCCGCGTTCAGCCTGCTCGGATGAGCGGTACCAGCGGAGAAGATCGCTGTCGCCATCCCTGTCGCTGTCAATGGTCATCTGATCGGCGGCGGCAGCAGTGGCGGCGACGAGATTGCCGCTCCAACGGCGGCACTGGCCGCAGTAGCACTCGATGATCTGCCGCAGGGGACCGTAAACGCTGAAGCGAACGCCGGCGCACAGGCAGGAGCCGCCCATGCTCATAGCGAAAGGGTCTGGTCAATTCTCGAGGCCATCAGAGTCCTGCCGTTCTGAAGTTTTGCGGGCGCTTGCGGGAAGGTCGGGCTCAGCCTCCGGATGCTGCCCGGCGGCGGCTGGTGCGACGGACCCGGACACCTTCGACGCCGGCTTCCACTTCCCTGGCAGGCTCTCGGTAGCGGCGGATCCAGTTGGTGCAGGCGGGGTCAAGGCCGCGCATGACATCGGTGCCGAACACCGTCTCCATGATCTCCGGGTGAATCGGGTTGGTGATGGCCGAGGTCATGCCGGAGGCGATGGCCATGGACAGAAAGGCGCGGTTAATGCCGCTGCGATTCGGCAGGCCGAAGCTGACGTTGGAGGCGCCGCAGGTGGTGTTGCAGCCGAGTTCTTCGCGCACCCGACGGACGATGCTCATGACCTGCAGGCCGGCGTTGGTCATGGCGCCGATGGGCATGACCAGAGGATCGATCAGGACGTCTGTGTTGGGAATGCCGTGGTCGGCGGCGCGCTCGACGATCTTTTTGGCAACCCTGAAGCGCTCATCCGGATCTTCGGAGATGCCGCTCTCATCGTTGGAGATGGCGACAACGGCAGCCCCGTGCTTTTTCACCAGCGGCAACACCTGCTCAAGGCGCTCCTCTTCGCCCGTGACCGAGTTGACCAGGGCTTTGCCCTGATAGACGGAGAGGCCCGCCTCAAGGGCGGCGACGATTGAGGAGTCAATCGACAGGGGTACATTGGTCAGGGATTGCACCAGCTGCACGGCGCGCTTCAACAGGGCCGGCTCATCGGCCAGCGGAATGCCGGCGTTGACGTCGAGGGCATGGGCGCCGGCGGCGACCTGGGCGAGAGCGTCGGATTCGACGCGGCTGAAGTTGCCTCTTCGCATCTCCTCGCTGAGCAGCTTGCGGCCCGTGGGATTGATGCGCTCCCCGATTATGGTGAAGGGCTGGTCGGGCCCGATGATGTGTTCGCGGGTAGCAGAGCTGATAACTGTTCTAAACATGGAGTCTCGTCGGAAGAAAAGGTGTGATGAAAGGTGGGGAGGTCGCGATCCGTGGGAACCTGATCGGTCGGGGGACTGAATCAGGGGTGGCGGGCGAATTTCAGGGCCACCGGGGCGGCGGCCAGGTCCGCCGGCGGGCGCATGGCATAAAACACCACCAGGAGGGTGGCAGCGGCCAGACAGAGGAAGATGAGGCCAATACCGCCGCCGAACTGCAGCAGGATGCCGGCGAAAACCGCGGCCACAGTCATCGACAGGGAGTTGACGACATTGTTGACGGAAATGATACGCGAGCAGGTGTTTTTTTCGATGGCGGTCTGCAGCAGGGGATAGTAAGGGATGACATAGGCTCCAGCTGCCAGGGAGAGCACTAACAGATCGAGGATCAGCCGCATGCCGACAAAAGTACCCGCGAGAGCCCCGGGCGCGAGGCCCTGGGGCAGAGAACCCGACAGAGTCATGGCTAAGTCGAACAGGAACAGACACATGAGGGCACAGGCCCAGGGAGCGTAGCGCGATGAGAGCTCGCCGCGGAGAAGGCGGCTCATCAACATGCAGCCCAGAGCAACGCCGATGCAGACGACCGTCAGCAGGAACATATAGAGGCCCTCATCGCCGCCGAGGCTGAGGCGGGCGATAAGCGGCAACTGCGACAGCAACAGGGCCCCTGCCACCCAGAACCAGGAGATGGCGAAGATACAGTGGCGCACCCGCCTCTCCCGCAGGGCCGAGGAGAGCATCCTGCCTATGCCGGCGACGAGGTTGAGGTTGGGCCGCAGCCCCGGCGCCGCGGGCGCCTGGGGCGCGATCAGGAAGGCGGCGGCGAGGCCGCAGATGGCTACGGCCACAAGGATCAGGGCTGCCCGGAGCAACTCCAGTTCAGCGGCGAGGATGCCGCTGTAGACCCCTGTAATGATGGCGACAAAGGTCAGGGCGCTGAAGAGGGCGTTGGCCGAGAGCAGTTCAGGGCGCGGCAGCATCTGCGGCAGGAAGCCGTATTTAACCGGGCCGAAAAAGGCCGATTGCAGGCCCATGAAAAAGAGCACCCCCAGCAGGAACTCGCCATCCTGCTGCAACAGGCCGATCAGGGCGAACCCCATGATCACCAGCTCGGCGGCCTTGTATATCTGCACCAGACGGGCCTTGTCGTACTTGTCGGCAATCTCGCCAGCCAGCACTGAAAACAGTACGAAAGGCAGGGTGAAGAGCGCCGGCGCCAGGGTCACGGCTACGGCCGGCTGCAGCACACTGAGCTCAATGGAACTGAAGGCGATCATGGTCACCAACAGGCTGCGGAACAGGCTGTCGTTAAAGGCGCCGAAAAACTGGACCGTGAAGAGGGCGCGGAAGGGACCGCGGCGCAGCGGCTTGAACCAGCCGGAAACGGAATCTTCTTGTCCTGTGTCCTCAGCAGCGTCGCGGTCTCGGGGGGGTGCAGTCATGAAAAGCAGTCAGGTCGTGGACTCTTGCAGACCCTTGGCCTTGACCAGCAGCTTCAACTCCTCTTCGGTGAAGGCCGCTTCAAGGCGCGCGGCCTCGGCCTCCATGGCCTGTTGCAGGTCACCGTCACAATCTTTATGCTCGCGCCGCCAATCGGCCAGATAATCGTTGGAGCTGCCGCGACCGGCGCGCATGGCGGCCCTGTCGATGGCGTGGAGAAACCGCTCGCTGAGGGGCACCTTGAGTCGTTCCCGCCCTTTTTTTCCGACGATATGAGCCGGGATGTCGCGCCAGTAAACGACGGTGAAGCGGACACTCACGACCCGACTCCGAGGCGCGGCGGCGGAGAGGCCCTGCCATGGGCGGCTGCCTTTTTATGCCAGAACTGCAGCGTCCTGGCAAAATCGCCGTAACCGCAGAGTCGGTATTCGTATTTCAAGTCCAGGCGATCAGCGGCGGCACGGGCCTTTTGCTGCAGCCGGGCATTTTCCGTCTGCGCCAGGTAGAGGACCCGCCTGTAGTTGGCAAAATAGACAGGGCGCAACTCTGGGTGGCGATCGAGGCCCAGGAGCCTGTATATCAGGTCGTCGAAGCGCTGGGCCAGAAAATCGGTGAGGTAGAGGGTTCCCGGCTCGGCATCGGCCAGTTCGGCAAAAGTCCTGTCGCCGGCGAAGAACTGATAGCAGTGGGCGCCGGGCAGGCGTTCCACCCCTTCTTCGCGCAGGACCTTGTCGAGCAAGCCACCCGTGCCGCAGTCACCGTAGCCGACGAAGATGCGCTCGTAGTCGCCGCGGCGGCGCCAGATCTGGGATCGGACCGCCGCGGGAATTTCCCGGGGCCGGTTGTGCAGCTCAGCAGGCAGGCAGATGATGTCGAAATCCTGCCAGCCATTGGCCTTTTTCAGCGCCATGAACTCGTGCGCCAAGGCGCCGCAGGCAATCAACAAGATACCTTGGGGGCGGGGGGTATCCATGGGAGATTGCCGGGGGCGGGGTGAATTAATGATGAACTCGTATGGACACAGACCGAAGCACCCTCTTCTCAGGCGGCCTTTCTTCTCTCATTCACCAGGCGCGACGCCGTCTCCACGGCTTCGCCGGCATCGCGGCAATAGGCATCGGCGCCCACTTCGCGGCCGAACTCTTCATTCAGGGGGGCGCCGCCGACCAGCACTATGTATTCTTCGCGCATGCCCTTCTCCTTGAGGGTGTCGATGACAACCTTCATGTAGGGCATGGTGGTGGTCAGGAGGGCCGACATGCCGAGAATGTCGGGTTTGTGCTGCTCCAGGGCTTCGAGATAGTTCTCAACGGGGTTGTTGATGCCGATATCGATGACTTCAAAGCCGGCGCCTTCAAGCATCATGGCGACGAGATTTTTGCCGATGTCGTGGATGTCGCCCTTGACGGTGCCGATGACGACCTTGCCGACCTGCTCGGCACCGGTCTCGGCCAGCAGGGGGCGAAGGATTTCCATGCCGCCTTTCATGGCATTGGCCGACATCAGCACCTCGGGCACAAAAAGAATGCCGTCGCGGAAGTCGATGCCGACGATGCGCATGCCTTCGACCAAAGCCTCATCCAAGACCTTCTTCGGCTGCCAGCCGCGGTCGAGCAGAATCCGTGTGCCCTCTTCAATCTCGTCGCGCAGGCCGTCGTAGAGATCCTCGTGTATCTGTGGAATCAGCTCTTCGTCGGGAAGAGAGCTCAGATCAATCTCTTGGTCGTCGCCTGCCAGGGACTGTTGGGGTTTATCACTCATTGGATGCTGGGCCTCAAAATGGTGGTTTATAAAAAACAGGTGGATTAGCCAGAGCTTCAGGTAGCGGAGGCATCAAAATGTCCTTGCGTACGCTGTAAAAAAACAAAAGGATTATAGAGCTTCATGTCCCTGAGAGACTGCATGTTGATGCTCATTAAACGACAAATATATGACTAAAAGCGACAGAATTCACTTAAAATTGTGAAAAGCTGCTCGTTTTCGCCGCGACTTCCGGCTCGGAAAGCCTATTCTTACAGACTTTTTCAGCTCCTGATCGAGGCGAATCGGGCAGAGGCGCCCGCTGGGGCTTCGTTCGTTTTCCGCAGCCAGACATGCGCCTCTGCTGCACATCCTGAAAATCAGCTCGCCGCCTTGCGGTCGTCGAAGTAGGGGGCGAGAAATCTGCCAGTGAAAGATTCCTTGTTGGCCGCGACGATCTCGGGCGGGCCCGACGCCACCAGACAGCCGCCGCGGCTGCCGCCTTCGGGGCCGAGGTCGATGACCCAGTCAGCCGTTTTGATGACATCGAGATTGTGTTCGATGACGATGATGGTGTTGCCGCAGTCGCGCAGGCGGAACAGCACTTTCAGCAGCTGGGCGATGTCGTGGAAATGCAGCCCGGTCGTGGGCTCGTCGAGGATGTAGAGGGTGCGGCCGGTGTCGCGCCGCGACAGCTCGCGTGACAGCTTGATGCGTTGGGCCTCGCCTCCGGACAGGGTGGTGGCGTTCTGGCCGAGGCTGATGTAGGACAGGCCGACATCGTTGAGGGTTTCAAGTTTGCGCCTGATGTGGGGGTGGGCATCGAAGAACTCCAGGGCTTCGGCGACCGACATGGACAGGATCTCGTGGATGTTTCTGCCCTTGTACTGAACTTCCAGGGTCTCGCGGTTGTAGCGCATGCCGCGACACTGGTCGCAGGGCACGTAGATATCCGGCAGGAAGTGCATCTCGACCTTGACCAGGCCGTCACCCTGACAGGCCTCGCAGCGGCCGCCGCGGACATTGAAGCTGAAGCGGCCGACGCGGTAGTTGCGGATGCGGGCCTCGCGGGTCGAGGCAAAGAGTTCGCGCACCGGCGAGAAGAGGCCGGTGTAGGTGGCCGGATTCGAGCGCGGCGTGCGCCCGATCGGGCTCTGGTTGATGTCGATGACCTTGTCGAAGAGCTCAATGCCCTCAATGGAGCGGTACGGCGCCGGCCTGATGCCGCCGGCGCCCCTGGCCAGGCAATTGTAGAGCGTGGCCTTGACCAGGGTCGATTTGCCCGAGCCCGAGACTCCGGTGACACAGGTGAAGAGGCCGGATGGAATCTCAACATCGAGTTCCCGCAGGTTGTTGCCACTCGCCCCTGTGATGCGAATGCTATTGCCATCGGGCCGCTTGCGGGCGCCGGGGCGCTCAATCGAGCGTGCCCCCGACAGATACTGGCCGGTCAGGGAATTCTTCTGTCTCATGATCGCCTGCGCATCGCCTTCGGCCACGACATGGCCGCCGTCGCGGCCGGCCCTGGGGCCGATGTCGACGAGGTGGTCGGCGGCGCGGATGGTCTCCTCGTCGTGCTCGACGACGATGACGGTGTTGCCCAGCTCGCGCAGGTGCTTGAGGGTGCTGAGCAACCGCTGGTTGTCGCGCTGGTGCAGGCCGATGGTCGGCTCGTCGAGGACATAGAGCACCCCCACCAGCCCCGACCCGATCTGGCTGGCGAGGCGGATGCGCTGGGACTCGCCGCCGGACAGGGTGTGGGCGCCTCGGGCCAGATTGAGGTAGCTGAGGCCGACATTATTGAGGAATTGCAACCGACTGCGCACCTCGCGCAGGATGCGCTCGCCGATTTCGCGGTGCTGGCCGGAGAACTCCAGATCGCTGAAGAACTCCAGGGCTTCGTCGATCGGCAGGTCGAGCATCTCCGCCAGGGTGCGGCCGGCGACAAAGACATGGCGCGCCTCGCGGTTGAGCCTGGCGCCGTTGCACTCGGGGCATTTCTGGGTGCTGACGAAGCGGCCGAGGCGCTCGCGCCGCTCGTTCGACTGGGTTTCATTCCACTGCTGTTGCAGCATGGCGAGCACGCCGGGGAAGACGCGCCGCGAGGAGGAGGAGCGGCGGCCAAAACGGTAGTCGATCCTGATTTTCTCGCCGCCGCTGCCGTTGAGGATGACATTGCGGATCTCCGGCGACAGATCGGCAAAAGGCGTGTCGAGCGAAAAATTATAGTGCCGCGCCAGCGATCTCATGAGCGAGAAATAGTAGTGACTCTCGGCGTTCCAACCGCCGACAGCTCCTTCAGCCAGGCTCAGTTTGGCATCGATGACATTGTTTTCGTCAAAGTAATCGCGCATCCCCAGGCCGTCACAGCCGGGGCAGGCGCCCATGGGGCTGTTGAATGAAAACAGGCGCGGTTCCATGGCGGTCAGCGCATAGCCGCACTCGGGGCAGGCGAACTTGGCCGAATAGAGCCTGTCGGCGAACTCGCCGTCCATGGAGGCGAGCAGTACCAGGCCCTCATTGAGCGACAACGCCGTCTCCAGCGAATCGGCGAGTCTCTTGCGCTGCTCCTCGGACACCCGCAGGCGGTCGATCACGACCTCGACGGTGTGGCGCTGCTGGCGCTTGAGCTCGGGCACTTCATCGAGGTTCAGCAGTTCGCCGTTGATGCGCATGCGGACAAACCCCTTGCTGCGCAGGCCGTCAAACAGCTGCTGATACTCGCCCTTGCGCTCCCGCACCAGGGGCGACAGCACCATGACCCTCTTGCCCTCTGAGGTTTTGAGCACATCGTCAACCATCTGGGAGATCGTCATGGCGTCGAGATCGAGGCCGTGGTCGGGGCATCGGGGGCGCCCGAGTCGGGCGAAGAGCAGCCGCAGGTAGTCGTTGATCTCGGTGACGGTGCCGACGGTCGAACGCGGGTTGTGCGACGAAGTCTTCTGGTCGATCGAAATCGCCGGGGCCAGGCCCTCAATGGTGTCGATGTCCGGCTTGTCGGTCAGGGTCAGGAACTGGCGGGCGTAGGCCGACAGCGATTCGACGTAGCGCCGCTGGCCCTCGGCGAAGATGGTGTCGAATGCCAGCGACGACTTGCCCGAGCCGGACAAGCCGGTCAGCGCGATCAACTTGCCGGCCGGCAAGTCGAGATCAATGTTTTTCAGGTTGTGGGTGCGGGCTCCCCGCAGGCGAATCCAGGGGTCAGGCATCGGCTGTCCTCAGACGGGCAGAGGCGTCGGCGGAGGAGACTTCACCGGCAGCGGTCCCATCAAAGTACTGCGGGAACCAGAGCCGCATAATCCAGTCGCGCTCGTTCAGCAGCCGCCGCTCGGCCGGGCCGAACAGCGAAGACGGGTCGAAAGACTCCCCGGTCGAGGTATTGCTGCGCACCTTTTTGAGCATGCTCCGGAAGGGGCGGTAGCCGCGCTGCTCGAGGTAGTCATAGAGCTCGCGGTTGATGTTGTCGAGATTAAGAAAATCGATCGGCGGCAACTGCTGGCGCCATTTGCCGCTGGCGAAAAAGCGGTTGAAGTCTTCCGGCTCCCGCGACAGGACAGACACCGGGTCCTTGAAGAGACAGGAGATCAGGACAAAGGTCATCAGCCCGATCGGGTGGCGGAACTCGGGGGTGTCGGGGTAGCAGTCATGGAGGCGGGCAAGGATCCCGGCGCTGGGCTCCTGATTCCAAGTGTCCTCCAGACCGGCGTTGATAAGCATTTTCTTTTTAGCATTCATCCACCCGTCTACTGCCAGCCTGTCGCTGTTGACATACTGGTAGAGGCAGCACCAGTTGATCTTCACACGGAGATCGCAGCTTGCGAAAAACTCGGAAAAATCGACATTGACCTTGCCCAGTTTGCGACCGTAATGAAACAGCGAACTGTAGTAGGACAGGGGAGAGCGCATCGAGGCCAGCACACGGCGCGGCTCAATCTGGCGCCAGAGCTCGCAGACCATGGCATGCGGGAAGTTGGTCACATAGAACTCGGGCTGGCGAAAGCGCTTCCTGTAAGCACAGACGCCGTCAGCCATACGCCAAATTCTGTGAAACCTGTCGTGGCAAGGCAAGTCGGACTTGATCCTGAGCGCCGACAGAAAAGAATACTCCCACTTGATCGCGCTGATAACCGGGCAGAACTCGAAGCGCCGCCGCCAGAACAGCTCCGTCAGGCATTCTGCGATGAAAGTGCCCCCTGTTTTGGGGATGTGAACGAAACAGAAATCGGGAAATGCAAGCATAAGCGTTTATTTTAACAGCCTTTTGCCAAAACAGTCACCAGCGGCTGGAGACCGGAGCTGGAGGCCGGTGCTTTACCCCGGCCCGCGGGCCGGGAACTGTAGCTTTTCAAAGGAATAACTGCAGGTAGTGGTCGATGAGCATGACGGAAAAGAGGCCCAGAAGATAGTTGATCGAAAAGCGGAAGGCCCGCATGGGCTGCTCGCTGCGCCTGCCCCGCAACAGGCGCCAGGCATGGGCGAGGTAGAGGGCGCCGAACACCAGGGCCCCGCCCAGATAGAGCAGACCCGACATGCCGATCAGATAGGGAAAGAGGCTGATGACAACCAGCAGGATGGTGTAGAGCAGGATATGCAGCCGCGTCAGTTCGTGGCCATGGGTGACAGGCAGGACAGGAACGCTGGCGCTTCTGTAGTCCTCGAGGCGGTAGATGGCGAGGGCCCAGAAATGCGGCGGCGTCCACAGGAAAACGATGAGGAACAGCAACATGGCCTCGGCCGAGACCTCGCCCGTCACCGCCGCCCAGCCCAGCACCGGCGGAAAAGCCCCCGAAGCCCCGCCAATGACGATGTTCTGTGGCGTTTTCCATTTGAGGTAGCAGGTATAGATCAGCGAATAGCCGACCAGAGTTGCCAGGGTCAGGATCGCTGTCAGGGGGTTGACGGCAAACCACAGCAGAACCAGGCCGACAGTACCGATCGCGGCGGCGAATGCCAGTCCCTCAACCGTGCCTATGCGACCGTCGGGCAGGGGCCGCCGCCGGGTGCGGGCCATGATGGCGTCGATGCGCCGATCAAAAACCTGATTCAGGGCTGCCGCCGAGGCCGCCATGAGGGTGATGCCGACAAGACCGGCGACAACGGGCACCAGCGGCGGCAGGACGGGGGCTGCCAGCAGCATGCCGATCAGGGCGGTGAAGCTCAGCAGGGCTACGACCCGCGGCTTGCACAGCTGCCAGTAATCGCTCCAGCGGGAAGGCACGGCCGCAATCAGGGCTGGGCGGGCGGGCCTGAGGCGGCCAGGCGGGCGCGCTCAAGCAGCAAAAGCAGCACCAGCAGCAACAGAGCCGCCACCGTGTTGTGGGGCACCGCCGCCCACAGGGGCGCGGCCTCAACGGCGTTGACGATGCCGAGAATCAGCTGCGCCAGCAGCAGACCGAGCACCAGCACACTGGAGCGGACGAGCCTGAGGCGAAGCAGCCGCAACCACAGCCATATCAGGGCGGCAAAACAGACGAAGGCAAATATTCTGTGTGTCTGGTGGATGGCGGTGCGGCCCGCCAGCGACAGCACTCCGCCCTCGTAGTCGCGGCCGACGTCGAACCAGGGGGAAAATCCCTCGGCAAAGTTGGCCTCGGGCCACCACTGGCCGCGGCAGGTGGGGAAACCAACGCAGACAAAGGCCGAGTAATGAGTGGAAACCCAGCCGCCCAGGCCGATCTGCACAATGACCAACAACAGCGCCAGAGCCACTGGAAAAAACAGCGCCTTCTCAACCCCCGGCACCCCGGGCGGCCGCAGGCGCACTGCATTGAGGGCCGCCAGGGCCGTCAGGGCAAAGCCGCCGTAGAGGTGGGCGACGACGATCAGGGGCGCCACCTTCCACACCACGGTCAGCATGCCGAGCAGCACCTGAAGCACAACCAGCACCGCCAGGACATAGGCGATACGACCGCCGTCGAGACCGCGACGGCGGGCAAAAAGGGTCAGGGTCGCCAGCGCCAGCACGAGCAGGCCGAGGATGCCGGCGAGGTAGCGGTGCCCCACCTCTTTCCAGGCGCGGTTCGGATCGACTGGGCGGTCGGGCCACTGGCGGTTGGCGAGTTTGATTTCCCCGGAACTCAGGGGAACCGACAGGGTGCCGTAGCACAGCGGCCAGTCGGGGCAACTGAGCCCGGCGTTGGACAGGCGCACATAACTGCCGAGGCCGCTGACCGCCAGACTGAGGACAGCGCACAGCAGCGACAGCTGGAAAAGAGCCCTGAGGTTCATTGAGGACAGCTCAGCCGATGCGCGAGTAGCGCAGCAGCCGTTTCAAATCCTTGAGCAGGCCTTCGTCAAAAGACGACACCCGCATGAACAGATTGCCGAGGGGGTCGATCATGAGGGCCTCTCCCCTGCTGTAGTAAGGCTCCAGCAGGGCCTGCCACCGGGCCAGTTCATCCGCCGGCAGAGCGGCGATTACCAGACCGCTGTCCCTGACGGAAGCTGTCGCTATGGCAGGATCCTTGGCGGCTGCGAGCAGCATGGCTTTGACTCTCAGGGATCTTTCGCCGAGGGCGCTCTTAATCTGCCGCAGGCTGTAGAGCGCCCCCAGGCAGCTGCTGTCGCAGCGGGAAAAAGACGGATAGAGCATGACCCAGACTCCGGCAGGCAGGCTCGCCATCAGACGGCTGGGGCCTTGGCCCGCAACCAGATCAGCGATCTGCTGCGGCGGCTCAATCAACTGGCCGTGTTCAACGCCGCGAAAGCGACTCGGCTCGATAAAGAGGTATGAGCCCATCGCCAGCAGCACCGGAGCGACAAAAACAGCGACAAGCAGCAACAGCCTGATCCTGTTCCTGCGGGCTTGAGTGGCCTCAGGGGCAATCATGGCGACAGCGACGACCAGACAAAAGACAGGGGGGAGAAAAACAAGGAGGAGCGTGACAGGGACGGGCTCAGCCAGCCGACCCTGGAGCCCGGACAAAGCCTCGCCCCGGGGTCAGCCCCTGGATGGGCGCGTGCGCCGATTTCTCCTATTATAGAAGACCAGCAGCACCAGCAAAACCAGGGCCAGGGCAAACCACTGAAAGGCGTAGCCGCGGTGGCGCCAGACCCCGCCTTGGACGGCCGGGGCCACCGGGTCGCGGTTCCAGGAGCCGCCGCCCTCGGCGTAGAGCACTGCCGGCAGCACCTCGGCCCTCAGCAGGCGGCTGATTTCCTCGGCATCAAAGGCTTGGATAACGGCCGGCCAGGGCTCTTCGCGCGGTTCCGCCAGAGGGCCTAGAACGAGGCCGCGGGAGGGAAAATCAATGCTGCCGGAGACGGTCAGGTCGCCGGCCGACCTCAGGGTCGGAACCTCGGGGGACAGGGAGATGTCGGGGGGGATGCGGTTGATGTCGGCGGCGATAAAGCCGCGGGCGACCAGCATGAATGTATTGTTGCCGAGCGCCAGAGGCGTGAGGATGTAATAGCCGAGGACGCCGCTCCTGCGCCTGTTGTCGAGCAGGAATTGGCGTTCCCCGTCAAAGCGGCCCTGCAGCTGGATGCGCCTGTAGCGATCAGCGGCGGCCTCAAGGCGGCGCAGAGCCCCGAGATCAAGCGTTGCCGGGGCGAGGGCGCTCGCGGCATTGCGCTGTTGCAGCAGGCGTTCCTTGCTGTCTGCCCGCTCGAGCTGCCAGAAACCGAGGGCGGCAAGGCCTGCCATGGTCGCCAGCAGCAAGGCCGAGAGCAGCAATCTGGTAAGAGGCGATCTCCGTTTGCCCGCCTGGGATGAGCGCGGAGTCTGTCCCATTGTCAGCCGTTTTTTCGCCCCTGACTCCAGCTGTCGCGCAGCGTCACCGCCCGATTAAACACCGGCAGCCCCCGGCTGTCGGGCAGGGGCTCGCCGCTGCGGCTGTCGCGATCGAGGCAGAAGTAGCCGAGGCGCTCGAACTGAAAGAGGGTTCTGGTTTCGTCGTCTTCGGCCTGAAGAGACTGGCTCGGGGTCAAGGACGCCTCCATGCGGGCGTTGGGGAAGATCTTCAACGAATCGGGGTTGAACCCGGCAATCAGGTCTTCCGGCACCTGAGCGACAAGCAGCAGGCGGTCGTAAAGGCGGGCCTCGAATGGCTCGCCCTCGGCGGAAACCCAATGAATCACGCCCTTGACCCTGCGCCCCTCCGGTTTCCGGCCGAGGGTGCGCCAGTCGCATTCGCAGTGGATCTCCGCGATCTCGCCGTCGGGGCCGCGCTTGACGTCGAGGGCGCGGATCACATAGGCGCCGCGCAGGCGCACTTTCCCCCCCAGCACCAGACGCTTGAAGCCGGGCGGAGGCTCGAGACTGAAGTCTTCGCGCTCGATATAGAGCTGCGGCGAAAAAATGACCTGCCGCTGGCCCATGCCGCAATCCTGGGGGTGATTCGGCAGCTTGAGGCTGAGACTCTGCCCCTGGTCGTCGGGCCAGTTGGTCAGAACGAGCCTGACCGGGTCGAGGACGGCGAGCCGGCGCTCGACCCGGGGATCGAGATCGAGCCGCAGGCACTCCTCCAGCAGCGACATCTGAATCAGAGAGACCTTGCGGGTAATGCCGAGACGCGAGCAGAAATCGCGGATGGCCGCGGCCGTATAGCCGCGACGGCGCAGACCGGAGAGGGTCGGCAGGCGCGGATCGTCCCAGCCGTCGACGTAGCCGCCGTCGACCAATTTTGCCAGCGAGCGCTTGCTGAGAGCGGTGTGTTCGAGGGCGAGGCGGGCGTATTCGATCTGCTGCGGCCGGTTGGCTGTGGCCACCGCCTCCAGCAACCAGTCATAGAGAGGCCTGTGATCTTCAAACTCGAGGGTGCAGAGAGAGTGGGTCACCCCCTCAAAGGCATCAGACAGGCCGTGGGCGAAATCGTAGGTCGGATAGATGTGCCTTTTTTTCCCTGTGCGCGCATGGGCGCTGTCGACAATGCGGTAGAGCACTGGATCGCGCATGTTGAGATTGGGCGACGCCATGTCGATGCGGGCGCGCAGGACCTGCGAACCCGCGGGAAACCGCCCCTCGCACATGGAGCAAAACAACTCGAGGTTTTCGCCGGCATCGCGGTTGCGGTAGCGGCTGCTGCGCCCGGGCTCCGTCAGGGTGCCGCGCTCGCTGCGGATGGCGTCGGCGTCGGAACTGTCGACATAGGCCCTGCCCGCCTTGATCAGGCTGAGGGCACAATCACAGAGGAAATCAAAGTAGTCGGACGCGTGGCGCACCTCGCCCTCCCAGCTGTAGCCAAGCCAGCGCAGGTCCCGCTCTATGGCCTGCGCCATGTCGTCGTCGGCCTTTTCTGGATTGGTGTCGTCGAATCTCAGGCGGCAGATGCCCTGATACTCCTCGGCGATACCAAAATTAAGGCAGATCGCCTTGGCGTGGCCGATGTGCAGATAGCCGTTGGGCTCCGGCGGAAAGCGGGTGATGACGCGGCCGCCATTTTTGCCGGCCGCGACATCCTCATCGATGCGGCGGCGGATATGATCCCTTCCTGCGGGAGTCAGGTCCCTGGCTGCGCTGCCAGTGACAGCCTTCAGAGATTTGGGCTCCAAAACTGCAGGCCCCCTGCCGAGGCCGCCACAGCGATCCCGGATATCATTTTTGCCGATCTTTGTCCGATGGCTTGCCGTCGGCGTCCGAAGCCGCGGTCTCTGCTGCTGATTCGGCCTGGGAGTCCTCGCCAGAATCAGTATTGTCGCTGTACATGGCAGACATCAGCGGATCATTTTTATCGAGAGCGCCGTCCTTTACCCCTTTGGCCTCTATGGCCGACATGGCCTTCTTTTTGCCGGCGGCCCTGTCGCCCTCCTCTTCGGCAGTGGCCGATTCTTCTCCGGCTGCGCCAGCGGCAGGCTCTGCTGCCACCGCTTCTGCCCCGGTGGCTTCCGCCGAAGCTTCCGTTTCAGCAGTTTCAGGGAGACTGGCTTCGGCCTCAGGGGTCTCGGTCCCAGCGGCCTGGGCCTCAGCCTCCGCAATTTCGGCCTCCGCAGCTTCTGCCTGAGCAGATTCGGCTTCGACAGCCTCGCTCTCGTCAGCCTGGGCGGCGGGGCTCTCAACCTCTACAGCCTCTGTCTCAGCAGCTTCGTCGGCAGCGGTCTCGGCCTCCGCCTCAACACCTTCGCCGATGGCGGCGGCAGCCTCGGTCGCAGCCTTTTCCCCGCCCGGGGCCGGTTGCCTGCTCT
The DNA here is from genome assembly GCA_965237735.1 of Candidatus Porifericomitales bacterium. GTDB lineage: Bacteria > Pseudomonadota > Gammaproteobacteria > CBDEFV01 > CBDEFV01 > CBDEFV01. Next base: position 201,662 of record CBDEFV010000004.1, read on the forward strand.
CAGCCTCAACGACAACCGGCCTGGAGGTGGCGTCGATGGCATCGTCCTGATCAACGAACTGGATCAGGGCCATGGGCGCGCTGTCGCCATTGCGGAAACCGATCTTGACAACCCGGGTGTAGCCCCCGGGACGGTGGCGATAGCGCGGGCCATAGACGCGGAACAGCATATCGACGACCTCCTGGTCGCGCAGGCGCGAGAAGATCAGGCGGCGGTTGGCGACGCTGTCCGTGCGGGCACGGGTGACGAAGGGCTCGACAAAACGGCGCAGTTCCCTGGCCTTGGGCAGGGTCGTGCGAATCTGCTCGTGCTTGAGCATGGCAATGGCCAGCGAGCGCATCAGAGTCTGGCGTGCGTCGGCGGTGCGGCCCAGTTTGCGGCCTCCTTTCAAGTGTCTCATCTGCTGCTGCTCGCTTGTGATTGGCTCCGGAATCAGGCCTTCTCTTTGCGCGCCAACTGCTCGCGCACCCAGGAATGGACCGTCATTCCCAGGGACAGGTTGCGGTCGGCCAGAGAGTCCTTGATTTCATTGAGGGACTTGCGGCCGATGTTCGGCGTTTTCATCAGCTCGCTTTCGTTGCGCTGCACCAGATCGCCAATGTAGAAGATGTTCATGGCCTTGAGACTGTTGGACGAACGCGTCGTCAGGCCGAGGCGATCCACATGCTCGACCAGCATGGGGTCGACCTCCTGCGGTCGGACGTCGAGGACGAAATCGCCCTGTTCGCTGTCGACGCCGGCGAAGATGGAGGTGTAGGAGTGGAGAATACGCACGGCTTCGCGCAGGGCCTGCACAGGCTGAATGGTGCCGTCGGTCTCGAGATCAATCGTCAGGCGGTCGAGGTCGGTGCGGCCCTGGACACGGGTATCGTCGACCTTGTAGGCGACACGCCGCAGGGGCGAGAAGGAGGCATCGATCGGCAGAACCCCGACGATGCCGCTGACGGCCTTGCGGTCCGCGGGTACATAGCCGCGGCCTGAATTGACGGTCAGATGCATGTCGATCCTGGCACCCTCGCTGAGATGGCAGATCAGATGGTTGGGATTGACGATCTCGGTGTCGGCGTTGAGCGTGATGTCGCTGGCGTAGACCGGCCCCTCGCCCTCTTTTTGCAGGCGCAGGGTGGTCTCGCTGCGGTTGTGCAGGCAGATGCTGACCCCTTTCAGGTTCAGCAGGATATCGAGCACATCTTCATGAACGCCGTCGAGGCTCTCGTATTCGTGAACAATGCCGCTGATCTCGGCAGAGACGATGGCGGCGCCGGGCATGGACGACAACAGGATGCGCCTCAGTACATTGCCCAAAGTGTGACCAAAGCCCCGCTCGAACGGACCCATGACAATACGCGAATGCTGCGGTTCCAGCTCCTCGACTTTAATGACCTGTGGCTTCAAATCCGGTATATCGAACATAAATAAAGATCCTCTTACTTTGAATACAATTCGACGACGAGCGTCTCATTAATGCTGGTGGGGAAGTCGGCGCGGCGCGGATAGGCCTTGAGCGTGCCCTGGCGCTTGTCGTGATCGACCTCAAGCCATGCTTCCGTAAGCGCTTCCTTCTGCCTGGCAACCTCGATCGCCCCCACAATGCGATTCTGGTTGCGGGATTTCTCTCGCAGAGTGACGACATCGCCGATTCTGAGACGATAGGACGGGATGTTGACTGTCCTGCCGTTAACCAGCACCGCCTTGTGCGACACGAGCTGGCGCGCCTCGGCCCGGGTGACGGCCACTCCTATGCGGTAGACCACGTTGTCGAGGCGCCGTTCAAGGAATTGCAACAGCGTCTCGCCGGTCTGGGACTGGCTGCGCGCGGCCTCGCGATAGTAGTTGAAAAACTGCCGCTCGAGCACGCCGTAAGTGCGGCGCAACTTCTGTTTTTCCCGCAACTGGCGGGCGAAGTCGGATATGCGGGGGCGGGCATTCTCGCGCATTCCCGGCACCTTGCCCTCACGGTATTTCTGCGAGGCCGGGCGAATGCCCGATAGCAGATCGAGATCGGCGCCTTCGCGGCGACTCAACTTGCAACGGGGACCTAAGTATCTAGCCATGATCGTGCTCCTGAACGCTTAGACGCGGCGCCGCTTCGAAGGGCGGCATCCGTTGTGGGGGATAGGCGTGACGTCGCGGATGCTGAGAATGCGCAATCCCTTGGCGTGCAGGGCGCTGACGGCGGCTTCGCGCCCGGGCCCGGGCCCGCGGATCTTGACATCGAGTTCGCGCATGCCCATCTCGACCGCATTCTTGCCGCTTTCGCCGGCAGCGATGGAGGCAGCATAGGCCGTGCTCTTGCGCGGCCCCTTGAAGCCGGAGCTGCCCGCGCTCGACCATGCCAGGACATTGCCCTGGCGATCGGTGATCGTAATGATGGTGTTGTTGAAGGTCGCCTGGACGTGGGCGTAGCCATCAGTCACCTGACGCTTGGCCTTCTTGCCTCCGCTTCCGCCTTTTCTTATCTTTGCCATAGTGTGCAAGCTCCTCTCTAGCGTTTGATGGGGCGACGAGGGCCTTTCCTTGTGCGCGCGTTGGTGCGGGTGCGCTGCCCGCGCACCGGCAGGTGACGGCGCAGGCGCATGCCGCGGTAGGTACCAAAGTCACTGAGGCGTTTGAGGCTCAGGGCTTTGACGCGGCGCAGATCGCCTTCGACCGTGTATTGGGCGACTTGGGCGCGGACCAGGTCGAGCTCGGCTTCGCTGAGATTGGAGATCGTCCGGCTCGCTTCGATTTTCGCGGCCTCGCAGATTTTCAGCCCGCTGCGACGGCCAATGCCGTAGATCGAGGTGAGCGCGATCCATAAATGCTTTTTTTCAGGCAGATTAACGCCGGCGATACGAGCCATTTATCGCCTCCTGTTGCGCTGAACCATGACCTAACCCTGCCGCTGCTTGTGGCGGGGATTGCTGCAGATGATGCAGACGCGGCCTTTGCGCCGAATCACTTTGCAGTTGCGGCAGATTTTCTTGACTGAAGCGGATACTTTCATTGTCGATTCCTCGGGGATCTTACCTGCGGTAGCCCTGCAGATGGGCTTTGCGCATCAGGGACTGGTAGCGGTAGTTCAAGGTGTAGGACTGCAGTTGGGTGAAGAAGTCCATGGTGACGACCACGATGATCAGCAGCGAGGTGCCGCCAAAGTAGAAGGGCACCTGCCAGAACAGAATCAGGAATTCCGGCAGCAGGCAGACCATGGTGATGTAAATGGAGCCGGCCACCGTCAGGCGCGTCAGCACGCCGTCGATGTGGGTGGCTGTCTGGGCGCCCGGGCGAAAGCCGGGGATGAAGGCGCCGGAGCGTTTGAGGTTGTCGGCCGTCTCTTTGGCATTGAAGACAATGGCCGTGTAGAAAAAGCAGAAGAAGATGATGGCCGCGGCATAGCAGATGACATAGAGCGGCTGCCCCGGTCGCAGAACGCCCAGGGCCTCCTCCAGCCAGCCGAAAAGACTGACATCGCTGGCAAAGTTGAGAAAGGTGGTCGGGAACAGGATGATGCTGCTGGCGAAGATGGGGGGGATGACGCCGGCCATGTTCAGCTTCAGCGGCAGGTGGCTCGATTGGGCGACGGCCTGGCGGCCCCCCTGCTGGCGGCGGGCGTAGTTGATCGGGATGCGCCTCTGACCGCGCTCGATAAAGACGACGAAGACGGTGACGGCGACGACCAGAAAGCAGAGGAAGATCAGCGCCAGGGTCGGAATCTCGCCGATACGGGCCAATTCGATGGTGCCGCCTATGGCTCCCGGCAGGCCGGCGACGATGCCGGCGAAGATCAGCAGCGAAATGCCATTGCCGATGCCACGCTCGGTGATCTGCTCGCCGAGCCACATGAGGAACATGGTGCCGGTGACCAGAGTCAGGGTGCCGGTGACGACGAAGGAGGCGCCGGTATAGTACAGCAGGTTGCCGTCCACGGCCTGGCCCTGCAGTGCCAGGCAGGCCCCGGCCCCCTGAAAAGTGGCGAAAACCAGAGCCAGATAGCGGGTGTAACGGGTGATGCGGCGGCGACCCTGCTCCCCCTCCTTGCGCCACTGCTCCATGGTGGGGACTACGTGGCTCAGGAGCTGGACGATGATGGAGGCCGAGATGTAGGGCATAACGCCGAGGGCGAAGATCGACATGCGGCTCAGGGCGCCGCCGCCGAACATGTTGAACATGTCGAGGATGCCGCCGCGCTGCTGCTCGAACAACTCGACCATGGCCTGGGGATTGACGCCGGGGATGGTGATGTAGGAGCCGAAGCGGAAAATGAAAAAAGCAAAGAGCACAAACAGCAGGCGACGGCGGATCTCGCTGTAGTTGGCACCGCCTTCGCGGGCCGCTTGCTGTTGAGCCAGGGCGGCGGCAAAAGCCATGGGTTACTTCTCTCCGCCGCCGGCCTTGCCGGCGGTTTTCTTCGCCCTGACGGCAACCTTGGCCGTGGCAGCCTTGCCCGCGGCTTTTTCCGCCGAAGTCTTGGCGGGGACCTTTTTGGCCGCAGTCCTGGCCCGGGCAGGGGATGCCGCCTTGGCCGTCGCTTTGGCGGCGGGTTTTTTCTCGCTGGCCGACTGGGCGAGGAGCTCGGTCTTGCGCCTGCGGGCGCCCTTGGCGAGTTCGGCCTTCTTCAGGCGAACTTTGTTCTCCCTGCGCTTGACCGGTCGGGCAGGCAGTTGCTGCTCGACGAGGTCGAGCTCTCCTCCGGCGTCGGCAATAGCCTTGGCCGCCCCTTTGGTGACGGCGATGCGGTGGCTCGGACCCGATACCTTGACGGCTTTTTTCAACTCACCCGAGAGGATGATCCGCACCCGTCTGATGTTGCGCGCCACGACACCGGCGGAGATCAGGCTTTCGACATTGACGGGCCCGTCCACCAGAGCCAGTTCCGGCAGCCGCACCTCGGCCGTTTCGCGGGCGAGGTGCGAAGAGAAGCCGAAATGGGGAAGACGTCTGTACAAAGGCATCTGCCCGCCTTCAAAACCGACTTTGTGAAAGCCGCCGGAGCGCGATTTCTGGCCCTTGTGGCCGCGCCCGCAAGTCTTGCCGAAGCCGCTGCCGATGCCGCGGCCGACGCGTTTGGCGGTCGAACGACCCGAAGACTTGAGTTCATTGAGTCGCATCAGTTGACCTCTTCGACTTCGAGCATGAAAGAGACGGCATTGATCAGGCCGCGGTTCTGCGGGCTGTCCTCAACTTCAACCTGGTGATGCAGGCGCCTCAGACCGAGACCGCGAACACACTGGCGCTGCTTCTCGCGCCGGCCCGCCAGGCTCCGCACCAAACGTACGCGGATACGGCCCCTGGCCGTTTTTTTGTCTCTGGCCGCGTTCACTTGTCGTCCTCCGCAGGGGCGGCATCGCCGGATTCAGCCGCTTCTTCGGCCGGTGCCGCGGCTTCAGCGACGGCTTCGTCAGCTTTGGCCTCTGCAACGGCAGCCGGCTCGGCCTCGGCAGCAGATGCGGCAGAACTCTCCTCAGCCACCGGCTCGGCAGCGCTCTCTTCAGCCACCGACTCGACAGTGCTCTCCTCAGCCGCGGGCTCGGCAGCACTCTCTTCAGCCGCCGACTCGACAGCGCTCTCTTCAGCCGCCGGCTCGGCGGCGGCAGGCGAGTTTTCGGCAACATCGGCGGCAGCCGCTTCAGGAGCCTCCCCGGCAGCGGCTTCTGCCTGTTCCCTGGTGGCGGCCTCGGCTTTTTTGGCGGCCTCGGCCCTGGCGGCGGCGGCGACCTTGCTCTTGATGAGAGCGGCTTTGCGCTCTTTTTCCGCGGCCCTTGCCGGATCAGGCATGATCGGCTGCGGGCGCGAAGGCGCCGCTTCGGCCGGCGCGGCAGCAGCAGCGTTGTCTTTGCTCACCGCGGCCTTTTCTTCGGCTTCTTCGTCGATGCCGAAAATACGCTTGACTGACAGGCCGCGCTTGTTGGCGATGCGTCCGGGACTCTGCATGCCGTGCAGGGCTTTGATCGTCGCCTGAACCACATTGAGCGGATTGGGCGAACCGATGACTTTGGCCACCACGTCCTGTACGCCAGCGGCTTCAAAGACAGCGCGCATGGCGCCGCCAGCGATGATGCCCGTGCCCTCGGCGCCAGGCTTCATGAATACACGGGAGGCGCATTGACGACCATTCAGGGCATAGCGCAGGATGTTGCGACGATTGTCGGAGTTGCGCAGGGACACGGACGCCATGTTTTTGCGCGCCGTATGCAGGGACTTGCTGATGGCGAGCGGCGCCTCCCGCGCCTTGCCGTAGCCATAGCCGACCTTGCCCTTGCCGTCACCGACAACGGTGATGGCGGCAAAGCCGATTTTCCGGCCACCCTTGACCACCTTGGAGACCCGCCGGACTTCGACGAGCTTTTCGATCTCGTCGGTGGCGGTCTGAGCTACCCGGGAACCCTGTTTTTCTGTCATGATCAAGCTCTAGAACTGCAGGCCCTGCTCGCGCGCCGCTTCGGCAAGGGCGCGAACACGGCCGTGATACGGATAACCGGAGCGGTCGAACACCACTTGGGAAATCCCCAGTTTTTTCGCCCGCTCGGCGATGGCGGCGCCGACGACGGCGGCGGCATTTTTGTTGCCGGTGCCTTTTTGCGCCAAACTCCTGCGGATGTCGGCCTGGACGGTCGAGACTCCGGTGAGGACGCGGTCGCCCTCAAGGGCGATCAGGCTGGCGTAAATGTGGCTCAGGGAGCGGTGCACGACCAGACGCACTTTTTTCTGGCGGCTGATGCGGAAGCGCAGGGCCTTGGCGCGCCTCAGACGTTGGTCTCTCTTGTTCCTGTTTAATTTCATCTCTTAAGCCTTCTTCTTCTTGCCTTCTTTCAGAGTCAGGACTTCATCCTGATAGCTCACGCCCTTGCCCTTGTAGGCATCGGGCTCGCGAAAGCGGCGGATGATGGCTGCGACCTGGCCGACACGCTGTTTGTCTTCGCCCTTAATGACAATTTCCGTCGGCGTCGGCACTTCCACCTGCACATCTTCGGGAATACTGTAGTTCACAGGGTGCGAGTAGTTGAGCGACAGATCGAGTTCGCGCCCTTTGAGCTGGGCGCGAAAACCGACGCCGCGCAATACCAGGCGCTTGCTGAACCCCTGATCGAGACCGATGAGAAAATTGTTGACCAGAGAGCGCATGGTGCCGGCCAGGGCCTGGGAGCCCTCAGCGCGCTCGCTGACCGCCAGGTTGTTGTCATCGACCCGCTCAATGCCGACGTCGGGGTGGACACAGAACTCGCGTCTGCCCTTGGCCGTCTCGGCGATGACGCTCTGCCCTTCGAGGCTGACGCGGAGGCCGCGGGTGGGGATGGGTTGACGACTGATGCGTGACATGGCGATCTATTGAACAGTGCAGAGGATTTCACCGCCGAGACCGCGGGCGCGGGCGCGGTGGCCGGTCATGACTCCTGCCGGGGTCGAGACGATGGCGATACCGAGGCCGCCGAAAACGCGGGGCAACTTCTTGCTCGGACTGTAGATGCGCAATCCCGGACGGCTGACGCGCCTGAGAGATTCGATGACGGGATAGCCCTCGTAGTAGCGGAACTCGATGCTGAGCGCAGCCAACCCCTTCTCTTCGATCTCGGAAAAGTCTCGGACATACCCCTCTTCCTTGAGCGTCCGGGCGATGGCGACCTTGAGCCTGGAGGAGGGCATGGTGACCGAAAGCTTGCGTGCCTTGAGGGCGTTGCGGATGCGCGTCAGCATGTCGGCAATTGGATCCTGCATACTCATGGCAATTACCAGCTGGCTTTGACGATGCCGGGAATCTCGCCGTTCATGGCCATTTCCCGAAGCTTGTTGCGGCCGAGGCCGAATTTGCGGTAGTAGCCGCGCGGACGCCCCGTCAGCATGCAGCGATTGCGTCTTCTCACCGGCGAGGAGTCGCGCGGCAGTTTCTGCAGGTCGGAGACCGCCTGCAGTCGCTCTTCGTAAGAGATCGTCGAATCCTTGATGCGCTTTTTCAAGGCATCGCGCTTGGCGCGATGCTTTTCAACCAACAACTGGCGCTTGAGTTCGCGCTCGATCATGCATTTCTTTGCCATCTTAGCTGGCCCTCAGGGGAAATTTGAATGACCGCAGCAGATTCCGCGCTTCCTCGTCGCTGCGGGCGCTGGTACAGAAAGTGATGTCGAGGCCGCGCGTACCCTCGAGGTTGTCGTAACTGATCTCGGGGAAAATCAACTGCTCGGCAATGCCGATCGAATAGTTGCCACGGCCGTCAAAGGCGTCGGGACGGAAACCGCGAAAATCACGGATCCTCGGAATGACGACGTCGATCAGGCGCTCGAGAAAGTCGTACATGCGCACACCCCTCAGGGTCACCTTGCAACCAATGGGCCAGCCTTCGCGGATCTTGAAGCCCGCCACTGACTTGCGCGCCTTGGTCACGATCGGCTGTTGCCCGGAGATCAGGCGCAACTCACTGACCGCGGTATCAAGCACCTTCTTCTCGCGTGAGGCCTGGCCCACGCCCATGTTGAGGACGATCTTCTGCATCCGGGGCACGGCCATGCTGTTGAGGTACCCATGTTCTTTCAGCATGCGCCCGCGGATCTCCTTGTGGTAGCGTTCTTTCAGTGCGGACATGATCAGCTCCGGCTGCGGCTGGGGTTGTCGATCACGACTTCGCCGTCGGACTTGAACACCCGCACCTTGCGACCGTCTTCGAGCACCTTGAAGGAGACACGGTCGGCCGCACCCTTGGCCGGGTTGTACAGCATGACGTTGGACCCATGAATCGGGGCCGGCTGCTGAACCCTGCCGCCCTGGACATTCTTCTGCGGATTGGGTTTGACATGGCGGGTGATCATATTGACGCCCTCGACGATCAGGCGACCGTCCCCGCGCATCTGGTTGATGGTTCCACGGAGCCCTTTGTCCTTGCCGGCAGTGACAACCACCTCGTCGCCCTGTTTGAGTCTTTTCATCAGAAACCTCTGCCGACCACCTCAGATGACTTCGGGAGCCAGGGAGACAATGCGCATGAAGTCCCTGGCACGCAACTCTCGGGTAACGGGACCAAAGATGCGGGTGCCGATGGGCTCGTTCTGGGCGTTGAGCAACACGGCGGCATTGCCGTCAAAACGGATCAGCGAACCGTCGGGCCGGCGGACGCCGGCCGTGGTGCGAACGACCAGGGCGTTGAAGACTTCGCCTTTTTTGACGCGCGAGCGCGGGATCGACTCCTTGATGCTGACCTTGATGATGTCGCCGATGTGGGCGTAGCGCCGCTTCGAACCGCCGAGAACGCGGATACACTGGAGCTTGCGGGCACCGCTGTTGTCGGCGACGTTCAACATGGTTTGGGTCTGGATCATGATGCGCTCGCGGCTTTTTCCAGCACCTCGACGAGGCGCCAGGATTTGGTTTTGGAGATCGGGCGACTCTGCTCGATTTTGACCCAGTCACCGACAGCGCACTGGTTGTCCTGATCGTGAGCGTGAAACTTGCGGCTGCGCCGCGCCACTTTGCCGTACAGGGGGTGCTTGACCCGCCGCTCGACGAGGACGGCGATGGTCCTGTCGCGGCTGTTGCTGACCACCCGACCGGTGATCGAGCGCGGCGGCCTGGCTGCGTCCGCCTCAGCTGCGACTTCGGCCTGAATGGCTTTAACCTGGGTGGAATCACTCATCTTTCACATCCTTTTGGGCTTTGTTCGCCTTCTTCTTGCCCTTTGCAGGGGCTGCCCTGGCAGCTGCAGCGGGTTTTTCCGCAGCAACTGTAACTGTATCAGGTTCAGCAGCCGCGGCTTCATCCTGAGGAGCCGCCAAGAGGTCGACCGCCGGGGCCGCTGCTGCCTCTGCCTCGCGCTCGGCGCGGCTCTTTTTGGCCGGGGCCACGGCTTCGCTGGACACGGCTACACCGCACTCGCGCTCGCCGATAATAGAGTGGACGCGGGCGATGTCGCCGCGGACGCGACGAAAGAAATGGGGGCGGACCTCCTGGCCCGAGCCCATCTGCATGCGCAGCTTGAACTGCTCGGACAGCAGGTCCTCGAGCTCGTGCTTCAGTTCCTTTGCGTCCATGGCGCGCAACTCTGCGACCGAAGCCATCAGATCAGACTCCGCTGCTGGAAGCTGGTGCGGGCCGGCAACTTGGCCGCCGCCCGCCGCATGGCGGAGCGGGCCAGGGCCTCGGGAACCCCTTCCAGTTCGTAGATGATGTGACCGGGCTTGATGCGGGCCGCCCAGTATTCGACGTTGCCCTTGCCTTTGCCCATGCGCACCTCAATCGGCTTTTTCGTCACCGGCAGATCGGGAAAAACACGAATCCACAGACGTCCACCGCGTTTGATGTGGCGGTTGATGGCACGGCGGCCAGCCTCGATCTGATTGGCCGTAAGGCGAACATGGCTCAGGCTTTTCAGGCCGTACTCGCCGAACGCCACGCGGTTGCCCGCCTGCGCCGAACCGCGATTGCGCCCTTTGTGCTGCTTGGCGAACTTTCTTCGCTTGGGCTGCATGAAAGCCATGATTTACGCTCTCCTCAGGAAGTGCTGGAAGAATTCTCGGCGGCATCTGCAACGGCAGACTCCGAAGATCCATCCTCAGTTGATTCGATTTTGGGCTCAGCTTCAATCCGCGGCGAAGCATCCGCCGCCGCCGCGTCTGAGACCTCTTTGTCTGAAGCCGTCTGCGCACCCTCTGAATCTGTCGTCGGGCCCTCCGCTTCGGAGGCCTCAGCGGCTATGGCCTCCTCTGAGCCCTCCGCGCCCTTTTCGGCTTTGGCGGCCGCGCTTTCACCCTTCTGGCCAAAATCAAAGACCTCGGTTTTGCTGCAGATCCATACCTTGACTCCCAAAACGCCGCTGGGAGTGAAGGCCTGAGCAAAACCGTAGTCGATTACGGCACGAAAAGTGTGCAGGGGGACGCTGCCATCATGATACCACTCACAGCGCGCAATTTCGGCTCCGTTGAGGCGGCCGGAGACGCGAATTTTGACTCCCCGGGCATTGAACTTCATGGTGTTGGCAACAGCCCGTTTCATGGCGCGCCTGAACATGACCCGGCCTTCGATCTGGCTGGCGATGTTGACGGCGACGAGCTGGGCATCGAGATCGGGGTTGCGGATCTCGACCACATTGACGCGGACCGTGTCCATTGAAATGCCCATGCGCCTGGCTACCTCGTTTCTCAGGCGGTTGATGTCCTCGCCCTTCTTGCCGATGACGATACCAGGACGCGCCGTATGGATGTCGACGACCAGATGCCCGGTGGGACGGCTGATGCGGATCTTGCTGACCGAGGCGTTGGCCAGTTCCTTGCGCAGGTACTCGCGGATTTTGTAGTCCTGCATGAGGTATTCGGCGTAGCGCCCCTTGTCGCTGTACCAGATGGAGTTCCAGTCGACCGAGATGCCGAGGCGCAGGCCTATGGGGTTGGTTTTCTGTCCCATCTCAGGAATCCTCCCTGGAGTCGAGTTCGATGCCCAGATGGCAGCTGGGCTTGAGCATGCGATCGGCGCGGCCGCGGGCGCGGGGCTTCCAGCGTTTCAAGGTGGCGCCCTCGTTAACGGTGACGACCGAAATCTTCAACTCCTCAATATCGAGGCCGAAGTTGTTGTCGGCGTCGCTCGCCGCTGTCAGCAGCAGTTTGCGGAAGAGAGCGGCAGCCTTCTTGCGGCTGTGGGCCAAATTGAACAGAGCCTCCGAGATGTCGAGTCCGCGGATGTTGTCGGCCACAAGGCGGGCCTTGCGGGCTGACATGCGGACATTTCTCATTTTCGACACAACAGCCATGGCTACTTGGTCTTGCGATCGCCCGAGTGGACGCGAAAGGTGCGGGTGGCGGCGAACTCGCCGAGCTTGTGGCCGACCATGCTCTCGCTGACGTAAATCGGCAAGTGCTTGTGGCCGTTGTGGATGGCGATCGTCAAGCCGACCATCTCCGGAATCACCGTTGACCGGCGCGACCAGGTTTTGATGGGCCGCTTGCTGTTGCTGGCTCTGGCGTCATTGACTTTGGCCAGCAGATGGGAGTCGACGAAAGGACCTTTTTTCAGAGATCTGGGCATGGGCGTTCAGCTTCCTATTTTTTGTAGCGGCGGCGGACGATGAAGGGATCTGTTCGCGGATTGTTGCGCGTACGGTAGCCTTTGGTCGGCTTGCCCGACGGAGTCGAGGGGTGGCGGCCGCCCGAGGAGCGGCCCTCGCCGCCGCCGTGCGGGTGGTCGACCGGATTCATGGCGACGCCGCGTACCGTCGGGCGGATGCCGCGCCAGCGGCTGGCTCCGGCCTTGCCCAGCTTGGCCAGGGAGTGGTCGAGGTTGCCGACCTGGCCAATGGTGGCCATGCAGTCAGCCGGCACCGTGCGCATCTCGCCGGAAGTCAATCTCAGGGTGGCGACGCGCCCCTCGACCGAAATCAGGCGCACTGTCGCCCCGGCGCTGCGGGCCAGTTGGGCGCCTTTGCCCGGCTTCATTTCGACACAGCAGACCTGGGTGCCGACGGGAATCAGGCTCAGGGGGAAGGCGCTGCCCGGGCGTACCTTGACTTGATCACGCGACGAGACCACCGAAGTTCCGACGGTCATGCCCTGGGTCGCCAGGATATAGCGGCGTTCGCCATCGGCGTAGAGCAGCAGCGCGAGATGGGCCGAGCGAAACGGATCGTACTGCAGGCTCTCGACCCGAGCGGGGATGCCGTATTTTTCGCGGCGGAAATCGATCTGGCGATAGCGGCGTTTGTGCCCGCCACCCTTGTGGCGCACACTGATGCGGCCACCGGCGCCGCGGCCACCCGTCGCCGAACGCCCTTTGACCAAAGGCCTGTGCGGGCCCTTTTTCGACAGACTCTCGTCGAGGACGCGAACGACAAAGCGGCGTCCTGGCGAGGTGGGCTTCATTCTCTGCAACGGCATCAGGCGCTACCGGCAAAGTCGATGTCGCTGCCGGGGGCCAATTTGACCACGGCTTTTTTCCAGTTCTTGCGACACCCGGAGATGCCGCGGGAATTTTTCCTTTTGCCCTTGACCGAGATGACACTGACCGACTCGACCTCGACTGAGAACAGCTTGGCGACGGCGGCGGCAATCTCCTTTTTGGTCGCGTCCGTAGCGACGCGAAAGCTGTGGCGCCTCTGGCCGCTGGCGGCGGAAACGCTCTTTTCGGTGATCAGAGGTTTCTCGATAAGGTTGTAGAGGCGTTCGATGCGAATCATGACAGCCACTGTTCGAGAAAGCGAATTGAGGCGGCTTCCATGACGACGCGCCGACTGCGCAGCAGGGCTACAGGATTGAGCCGTCGCACCGGCAAGACTTCGACATCGACGACATTGTTTGATGCGCGCTCGAGATCGGAGCTGGCCTCGCTCGGTACCAAAAGCCCCTCGGCGGGGATGGCGTAGTGCTGGAAGCGGGCGCGGAGATCGGCGACCCTGGGGCCATCCGTCTTCAGATCGGCGACGACCACCAGACGCTCCGAGCGCAGCAGCTCTGACAGGATTGACGCCATGGCACCGCGATACATCTTGCGGTTGACCTTCTGCCTGAACGAGCGCGGGCGGGCGGCAAAGGTCACGCCTCCACCGCGGCGGATCGGGCTGCTGCGGGAACCGGCGCGAGCGCGGCCGGTGCCCTTCTGGCGATACATCTTCCGGCCGCCGCCACGGCAGTCAGAACGCGTTTTCTGCGCCTTGGATCCCGAGCGCCCGCCGGCGCGGTAGGCGGTTACGATCTGATGCACCAGCGCCTGGCGGTAGTCGGCGGCGAAGATTTCATCCGCAACCTGCATCTTCTTCTTGTCTCCGAGGACTGAAAGTTCCATTAGTTGCCTCCCGACTGTTTGTCCGGACGGCTCTTGATTGAAGGCAGAATACGCACCCGACTGCCCCTGGCGCCGGGGACAGCGCCCTTGATGAGCAGATAGCCCGGCATGCTCTGCTCGCGGACGAGCTTGAGATTCTGGGTCGTGCGGTAGACATCGCCCATATGGCCAGCCATTTTCTTGCCCTTGAACACCCGGCCCGGCGTCTGGTTCTGGCCGATCGAGCCCGGCGCCCGGTGCGACAGGGAGTTGCCGTGACTGGCATCCTGCATGTGGAAGTTGTGGCGTTTGACGACACCGGCAAAGCCTTTGCCGATGGTCAGGCCGCGCACATCGACCCGATCGATGTCGGCGAACATGTCCTCGTCAAACTCGGCGCCGACCTGTAACTCTTCGCTCTCTCCCTCGTTGAGGCGGAACTCGTAGAGCCCTTCGCCGGGCTCGACATGGACCTTGGCGAACAGGCCGGCCTCGCTCCGGTTCAGGCGGCTGGCACGCTTCTGACCCCAGGTCACCTGGCAGGCGCGGTAGCCGTCGCGTTCGGCGGTTTTCAGCGCCACGACCCTGTGGGGCGTGATTTCAACCAAAGTCACCGGCACGGAGCGCCCGTCTGCTGTGAAGAGCCGGCTCATACCCCTCTTGGTGCCTATTAATCCGAGTGCCATGGCCCTGCCCTAACGGGTGATTTTGACGTCGACGCCCGCGGCCAGATCCAGCCGGGTCAGAGCGTCCATGGTCTTTTCGGTCGGCTCGGCGATCTCCAGCACCCGCTTGTGGGTGCGGAGCTCGTACTGATCGCGGGCGTCCTTGTTGACATGCGGCGAGGTCAGCACCGTGAAACGGCTGTGCCGCGTCGGCAGCGGAATGGGCCCGTGGATGATGGCTCCCGTCCGCTTGGCCGCCTCGAGAATCTCCCACACCGAATTGTCGAGGAGCCTGTGGTCAAAGCCCTTCAACTGGATGCGTATCCTTTGTTTCTCAGCCACGGTTGCGCTCGCCTGTCTTCAATTCAATCAATTGCGGGCGCCGATCACTTGAGGATATTGCTGACGACGCCGGCGCCGACGGTGCGGCCGCCCTCGCGGATGGCGAAGCGCAGGCCCTCCTTCATGGCGATGGGCGCGATCAGCTCGACCTTCATCTTGATGTTGTCGCCCGGCATGACCATCTCCACGCCGGCGGCCTCCGGCCAGTCGATCGAGCCCGTCACATCCGTCGTGCGAAAGTAGAACTGCGGCCTGTAGCCCTTGAAAAACGGCGTGTGCCGCCCCCCTTCATCCTTCGACAGCACATAGACCTCGGCGTCGAACCCCGTGTGCGGCCTCAGCGAGCCCGGGGCGCACAGCACCTGGCCGCGCTCCACTTCCTCCCGCTTGACCCCCCGCAGCAGCACTCCGACATTGTCGCCGGCGCGCCCCTCGTCCAACAGCTTGCGGAACATCTCCACTCCCGTGACCGTCGTCTTCTCCGTGTCCTTGATGCCGACAATCTCCACTTCCCCGCCGACCTTGACCACGCCCTGCTCCACCCGGCCCGTCACCACCGTGCCGCGACCCGATATCGAGAAGACGTCCTCCACCGGCATCAGGAAGGGCTGATCCACCGGCCTCTCCGGCACCGGGATAAAGCTGTCCAGCGCCTCCACCAGCTTCTTGATCGAGCCCAGACCCACCTCGGAGTCATCCCCTTCCAAGGCCTTCAGCGCCGAACCCACGATCACCGGGGTGTCGTCGCCCGGAAACTCGTACTTGTCCAGCAGCTCCCGCACCTCCATCTCCACCAGCTCAATGAGCTCGGCGTCGTCCACCATGTCCGCCTTGTTCAGATAGACCACGATGTGCGGCACCCCCACCTGACGGGCCAGCAGAATGTGCTCCCGCGTCTGCGGCATGGGGCCGTCGGCCGCCGACACCACCAGCACGGCTCCGTCCATCTGGGCCGCTCCCGTAATCATGTTCTTGATGTAGTCGGCGTGCCCCGGACAGTCGACATGCGCGTAGTGCCGCGCCTCGCTCTCGTACTCCACATGCGCCGTCGCTATCGTGATCCCACGCGCCTTCTCCTCGGGCGCGTTGTCGATCTGGTCGTAGGCCTTGGCCTCGCCGCCGAACGCCAGCGACTGCACCTTCGTCAGCGCCGCCGTCAGCGTCGTCTTGCCGTGGTCGACATGACCGATCGTGCCGATGTTGACGTGCGGCTTGTTGCGTTCAAATTTCTCTTTCGACATCTGGTTCTTTCCTGGTCAGTTCAAGGGTTGCGGTTGGGGTTTCAGGAAGCTTTTTTGACTGTGGCTTCGGCGACATTTCGTGGCACTTCCTCGTAGGAGGAAAATTCCATCGAATAGGTGGCGCGTCCCTGGGTCGCCGAGCGCAGATCCGTGGCGTAGCCAAACATCTCCGCCAAGGGCACGAAGGCGCGTATGATCTTGCTGCCGCGACCGTCTTCCATCCCCTGGATGGCGCCGCGTCGGCGGTTGAGATCACCGACGACATCGCCCATGTTCTGCTCGGGAGACACGACCTCGACTTTCATGACGGGCTCGAGCAGATAGGCGCCGGCCTGGCGCGCGCCTTCGCGGAAGCCGAGGGAACCGGCCATGGTGAAGGCGATTTCGCTTGAGTCGACATCGTGAAAGGAGCCGTCGAACAGGGTCACCCGCACATCGACCACCGGATAGCCCGCGTAAACGCCAGATTTCATCTGCGATTGAATACCTTTGTCGACAGCCGGGATGTACTCCTTGGGAATGACGCCGCCGACGATCTTGTTGACGAACTCGTAGCCCCCGCCGCGCTTGAGCGGCTCGATCCTGAGCCAGACATGGCCGTACTGGCCGCGGCCGCCGGTCTGGCGAATGTACTTGCCCTCGCACTTGACGGTCTCGCGCAGGGTCTCGCGGTAGGCTACCTGGGGACGGCCGACTTTGGCGCCGACGCCGAATTCGCGGCGCATGCGGTCGACGAGGATGTCGAGGTGAAGCTCGCCCATGCCGGAGATGATTGTCTGGGAAGTCTCGTGATTGACGGCGACGGCAAAGGACGGATCCTCCTGCTGCAGCTTGCCCAGCGAGACGCTGAGTTTCTCCTGATCGGCTTTGGTCGCCGGCTCGATGGCAACTGAGATCACTGGCTCGGGGAAGCTCATGCGCTCGAGCACGACCACTTTGTCCTGGGCGCACAGGGTGTCGCCGGTGGAAACATCCTTGAGGCCGACAGCGGCGGCGATGTCTCCGGCACGCACCTCCTTGATTTCATTGCGCTGGTTCGAGTGCATCTGCAGGATGCGGCCGAGACGCTCGCGCTTGCGCGCGATCGGGTTGTAGACGCTGTCACCCGAACCGACCGTGCCGGAGTAGACGCGGAAGAAGGTCAGGGTGCCGACAAAGGGGTCGGTCGCTATCTTGAACGCCAGAGCGGAAAAGGGCTCGCCGTCATCGGCCTTGCGGGTGATGCGCTTGTCGGATTCCTTGTCTTGGCTCAGCCCCTCAATGTCGGGCACATCGGCAGGAGACGGCAGATACAGGAGGCAGGCATCGAGCAGGGTCTGGACCCCCTTGTTCTTAAAGGCGGTGCCGCAGAGCACGGGGACGATCTCCCCCCTGATGGTGCGTATGCGCAGACCCTTGACAATTTCTTCCTCGTTGAGATCGCCGTCGGCAAAGTATTTTTCCAGCAGGCCGTCCTCGCCCTCGGCGGCGATCTCGACGATTTCCTCGTGCTGCTCCTCGCAGCTATCGAGAAGTTCGGCGGGGATGTCGCACTCCTCGAACTTGCTGCCCAGACCGTCTTCAAGCCAGCGAATCGCCTTCATTCTGACCAGGTCGACCACGCCGACAAAATCAGCCTCGCTACCGATGGGCATATTCAGCGCAACCGGGTTGGCCCCCAGGCGTTCGCGCACCTGGGTGACGACATTGTCGAAATCGGCGCCCATGCGGTCCATCTTGTTGACGAAGGCGATGCGAGGAACCCCGTAGCGATCGGCCTGACGCCAGACCGTCTCGGACTGGGGCTCAACGCCGGCGACGGCGCAGAAAACGGCGACAGCGCCGTCGAGCACCCGCAGCGACCGCTCCACTTCTATGGTGAAGTCGACGTGCCCGGGAGTGTCGATAATGTTGATGCGGTGCTCGGGAAACTGCTTGTTCATGCCGCTCCAGAAACAGGTGGTCGCGGCCGAGGTGATGGTTATGCCGCGCTCCTGCTCCTGCTCCATCCAGTCCATGACGGCGGCTCCGTCGTGGACCTCGCCGATCTTGTGCGATACGCCGGTGTAGTAGAGCACGCGTTCGGTCGTGGTCGTCTTGCCGGCATCAATGTGGGCCATGATGCCGATGTTGCGGTATCGTTCGAGAGGGGTTTTACGCGCCATCAGGAGTATTCGGTTGAATTGGCACCGCCGTTACCAGCGGTAGTGTGCGAAAGCGCGGTTGGCCTCGGCCATGCGGTGGATGTCCTCGCGCTTCTTGAATGCAGTGCCGCGCTCTTCGCAGGCCTCGAACAGCTCGCCGGCGAGCCGGCGCTGCATGGTCTTTTCGCTGCGCTTGCGGGCGGCTTCCAACAGCCACCTCATGGCCAGGGTGCGGGCCCGCTCGGGGCGAACTTCCACCGGCACCTGATAGGTGGCGCCGCCGACGCGACGCGAGCGCACCTCGACGGTCGGCTTGATGTTTTCCACTGCCTGGGTGAAAATCTCGATGCTCGGCTTGCTGGCCCGGGCCGCGGCCTCTTCGAGGGCAGCGTAAACAATGCGCTCGGCGACGCCCTTTTTGCCGCTGTACATCAAAAGGTTGATGAAGCGCGACAGCTCTACGCTGCTGTAACGGGTGTCGGGGGCGATCTGGTGTCGCTTGATTTCGCGTCTGCGGCGCATCTGTCAGTGCCCTCCCCGCCCTCTAGCCGGCGCGCCTTTTGGCGCCGTACTTGGAGCGTCCCTGGCGGCGGGCTTCGACGCCGGAACAGTCGCGGTTGCCGCGGACCACGTGATAGCGTACGCCCGGCAGATCCTTGACCCTGCCACCGCGCACCAGCACGACACTGTGCTCATTGAGATTATGGCCTTCGCCGCCAATGTAGGCCGCTACCTCGTAGCCCGTCGTCAAGCGTACGCGGGCGACCTTGCGCAGAGCCGAGTTGGGCTTTTTCGGCGTCGTGGTGTAGACGCGGGTGCAGACGCCCCGCCGCTGCGGGCAGAGCGCGAGAGCGGGCACCTTGTCCTTGTAGACGCGGGTGGCGCGGCCTTTGCGAACAAGTTGGTTGACTGTGGCCATGAAAAAAAGAAAAACGAACCGCCACCCCGGTTTCTCAGGGGCGAAGGGAGGAATTGAACTGACGATGGTCGGGAATTGACGATGGTCAATGGAGCCGCCACCTTTTCGTGGCGCCAATCTACAGAATTATCACAGATTAACTCTCAATAGTCAAGTTTTCGCCCTGTTTTTTCGTAGAAGTTTTATTAAAAAATCGGGCGTGAAACAGGCAAATGCCCTAACTTCAATGAATCTACCAAATTCGGTGGCCATGAATCCTTGAGCCTGGGTACCTGAGGAATGCGCCTCCGGGACACGGAGGAGCACTCCGCCACTGCCCCCGGCGCCTCGACTCCCGCCAGCCCGTCTCAGGGCCGCGCCTGTGAGCGGATGGTTTTCAAAGATCGGGCGCCCTGTAGCTTCCCGAACGACCGCCCTCTTTGGCCAGGAGTCGTATGCCCTGCATGGACATGCCACGGTCAGTCGCCTTGCACATGTCATAGATGCACAGCAGTGCGCTCTGCACTGCCTGCAGGGCCTCGATTTCGACGCCGGTGGGGCCGACCGTCAACACTTCGGCAGTGCAGTGTACCCGGGCGGGCTCAGCGCCGTCGCCGTTGAGCAAGTCAAAGTCGACTTCCACCAAAGTCAGGGCGATGGGGTGGCACAGGGGAATCAGGTCGGCGACCTTTTTCGCCGCCAGGATGCCGGCTATGCGGGCAACCGCCAGCACATCGCCCTTTTTGTGGCCGTGCTGGCGGATCAGGTTCAGGGTTTCGCGGGCCATGAGAATTTCTCCCCCTGCCCGGGCGCGGCGACGGGTGCTGTCCTTGGCCGAGACGTCAACCATGCGGGCGCGCCCGCTTTCATCCAGATGAGTGAGGGACATCGCTGAAGAGGCGCTCAATAAAAAGCCGGCTGGCGGACAAAATCCGCCAGAGGAACCATGGGCGAGCACAACTCGGCGGCGAGCCGCTCGCTGCCGCCGAGGCGGACCGGACCGCTCTCGGCATCGACGAGCACCAGATCGGCCGCCGGCTTCATATCGGCCAGACTCTCGCGGGTGCGGCCGTCGGTGATCAGCACTATGCGGTTGTCTTCATCGCTTCCGTCCATGTCCTGCAGCAGGTTGTTCGCCGCCGCCAGACCCAGCCGCAACCGGGTGCCGCCGCCTGCCTGCCAGGGGCGGGAAAACAGCGATTCAGAGCGCACCGCCGGCCCCGGGCGCAAAATCAGGCGAGCTTCGGCCTGCATGCATTTAATGACGGCGAGGCGCCGGCGGCGCAGGCGGCTGGCGCGCGCCCAGCCGAGGGCGGCCGAGGTGGCGCGGGCCATGGCACCGTAGGCAAACATGGAGGCAGAGGCGTCAAATACGAGAATATCCAGCCCCGCAGCCAGAGGCGGCGGCGACAGCACCAGGGCGTCCTTGCCGCTACGGCCCTGGGCGAGGCGGACTAGAGTATGCGGCCAATCGACAGGGCGGGTTCGGAGCGCCGCTTTACCCCTTGGGGATCGGTACTGGCCCCAGCGTTTTTTTTTTCGCCGCCGACCGTTGGATGTACCAGCATCTCAACGGCAGCCTGCACTGGCCCGAGCCGCTCTCTGCCGTCGACTCCCTCGGAAGCGTTGTCCCTGCCGGCGCCGTTGCCGCCTTTGTCCTCGGGCGGCGTCGCCTCCCGGGGCGGGCGAAAATCCTCAGCCCGGGCCTGCGAGTGCGACTTCGGCGGCGAGGCTGGTGGGGACTGGCGGCGGCGGTGGCGCAGGGCCATGTCGGCTACGGCATCAATGTGGCGCAACGACAGCTCGGTGTCGCCGGCGAGGGCCGCTTTGGCCCGAGCCGCGCGGAGGACGGCAAAATCGGCGCGCACGCCTTCGACGCCGGCCTCGCGGCTGAGCCTGGCGATGTGGGTCAGCATCTTTCCCGAGGGCCGCAGCCTGGGCAATTGCTCACGCGCCCGGCGCAGGCGCTCGCCGACCTCCTGGTTCCCCTCTTGCCAGAGTTTGATAAAGGCGACTGGATCCTCGGTGAATTCCAGGTGGCGCAGCATGATCCGGGACCGATCTTCATCGCTGAGATCCTCGCCGGCATCGACCGACAGGCCAAAGCGATCGAGCAACTGCGGTCTCAGGCTGCCCTCCTGCGGGTTCATACTGCCAATCAGTAGAAAACGCGATCGGTGGCTGCGAGAAAAGCCGTCGCGTTCCACCCGGTTGAAGCCGCTGGCAGCGGCATCGAGCAGCAGATCGACGAGGTCGTCGGCGAGGAGGTTCACTTCATCGATGTAGAGCAGTCCGCCGTCGGCATGAGCCAGAATCCCGGGCTGAAAGCGCACCTCCGAATCCGACAGGGCTCCGGCCACGTCGAGGGCGCCTGTGATGTTGTCGCTGGAGGCCCCGAGCGGCAGTTCGCAGAAAGAGCCGTCGATCAGAGAGGCCAGACTGCGGGCGGCCGTCGATTTGGCCGTGCCTCGCGGCCCTTCGATGAGGAGGCCGCCGATCTGCGGGTCGACGGCGACCAGCAGGAGGGCGCGCTTAAGCTTTTGCAACCCGACCAGGGCGGCATAGGGGAAAACCGCTTCCCTGCCGGCTCCGGCAGCGCCGGAATCAGGCACCCCGGCTGCTCTGCAACAGTTTGCGCACGGCCTTGAGGTCTTCCCAGGCGAGGCGCTTGTCGCCTTGATGACGCAACAGCCAGGCGGGGTGGAGGCTGGCAAAGACAGCGGCCCCATTCAATCCGTTGGGAGCGCCCTGGCGCAGTTCGGCGAGGGAAGCCCCCGATTTACGCGGATGGATCATGAGCAACAGCGCCCGCGGGCTGAGACGTTCAATCTCAGCGGCAACTGTGCCTTCCTCGCCCGCCGTGCCGGCCATCTCATGGGTCAGACAGCCAAAAAAAGTCTCGATCCTCTGAATGTTGATGCTGTTCAACATCTTGCTGAGCAAGCGTCCCGCCTTGCCCTCATAGAGCTCCGCCTCTCCCTTGCCGTTGGCCTCGTCGAGCTCCGCCAGCACCATGAGGCCGCTGTGGCCGCCGCCTATGGCCGCGCACTGGCCACTGGCCGGTGCCGGCGCCAGCTTCATGCGCCCGAGGACGGCAGGGAAGTTCACAGCAGAGAGATCTGCCAACCGCGGCGCCTTGAGATTGACGCCATCGGCGGCGGCGGACGACGGAACGCCGTTGAGGCTGGCCGGCCCCGAGCCCGAGCGTTTGCGGCGCACCCATACAGGTACGCCCATGGCCTCCATGTACTCGACGGACTTGTTGGCGCGGCGGGAAGCCGATTTTGAATGCTCCATGAATCTAAGAGAGACTTGCTTGTCGATTTCTTGTCCACTCCGGGCCGACCGGCCCGAAAACAGGATGGAACTACAGGACAGAAGCTGGGGGTGCGCTGGCCAGGTATCTCTACGTGCTTGGCCTCGGGGCCTCCCCCAGCATCTTCGTTAAAAACTTTCTCAATGCCTTTCTCGGTGTCTTAAGGATTGACGAGTCGAGAAAAAACAGCAAAATATAAAAGGGCGCAGTGCGCCGACAGATAAATACTACCATATTTACAGCCTTTAAGGGCAAAATAGGGCGCGAATAGCGGCGAAAAAAGCCATTTCGGCGCGAATCAGGGGTGTTAAAGGCAGCGGCAACGGCGACAACAGCGGCCAGGTTGCCGCCGGCATGGCGGCTTTCCGCGGCTCGCTTCCGGCGCAGGACTTTCCCGCCCAAGCCGCTGAGGGCCGCAACCCTGTCCGGTCTTTGCAATTACAATTTAGCATGATCCCGCTCCACCCCGCCCTGCGGGTTCAAGGGGCGCCATCCCTACTTTCAAGCCTTTTCCCATGCCGATCACCAAGCTGCCCCCCCATGTCATCGATCAGATCGCCGCCGGCGAAGTGATTGAGCGGCCGGCCTCGGTCGTCAAGGAGCTGATCGAAAACAGTCTCGATGCGGACGCGCACAATATTCAGGTGGACATTGAGCAGGGCGGCATCCGCCTGATCCGGGTGCGCGACGACGGTCAGGGCCTCAGCGGCGAGGACTTGCCCGCCGCTTTTGCCACCCATGCGACGAGCAAGATCGGGCAGATACAAGATCTCGAATGTCTCAGCACCCTCGGATTCCGCGGTGAGGCCCTGGCTTCGATCGCCTCGATCGCACGGGTGCTGTTGTCGTCAAAAACAGAAGACGGCGAGCACGGCCTCAGAGTCTCGGCCGACGGCGGCCAGATCGACGCCGCCGAGCCGGTGGCCCATGGCCGCGGCACCACCGTCGAGGTGCGCGAGCTTTTCTTCACCGTACCCGGTCGGCGCAAATTTCTCGGTTCCGAAGCCACCGAGACCAGACAGATCCGCAGCCTCCTCGACCGCCTGGCCCTGTCGCGCTTTGATGTCGCCTTCTCCTTCAGCAACAACGGCACCGAGGTATACAGGCGCCAGCAGGCCGTCGACAACCCGTTGAAAAGGATTGAGGATGCCCTCGGCAGCGATTTCATCGCCAACGCCATTGACATCGATGAGCAGAGCCTGAGCCTGAGACTCAGCGGCTGGCTGAGCCAGCCGACTTTCGCCCGCACCCGCGGGGACCGGCAATATCTATTCGTCAATGGCCGCAGCGTGCGCGACCGCCTCCTCATGGCGGCGATTTCCCGCGGCTACAGCGACACCCTCCACGGGGCAAACCGCCACCCGCCCTACGCGCTCTACCTTGAAATCGACCCGGGCGCTGTCGACGTCAATGTCCACCCGGCCAAGCAGGAGGTGCGTTTCCGCGACAGCCGGGGAGTTCAGGGCTTCATCGTCCAGGCCATCAGAACCACCTTGGCCAGGGCTACACGCCCCGACGCCGGCACCGAGCCCCATGTCGCCGCCAAAGAGCGGCTGGGCATGGAACCGCCAGCCCCGGAGGCGGGATCTCGCCCGACCCCTGTCGCCGAACCGGGCCCGGCCTATGACGCCGCCAGCCGGGCCGCTGGACGGGCGCGAATGAACCTGCGCTCGCCGGCGCCGGCCCCGGGCGGAACCAGCCGCGACTACCTGCGCACTCTGGCCGCCGACGGCGGCCTGCGAATCGCGGATGCCAAAGAGGCGCCGGCCGATGAGGAAGATTCTTTTGACCGCCCGCTCGGCCGCGCCCTGGCCCAGATCGACAGGACCTTCATCGTCGCGCAGAACCGTGCGGGGCTCATCGTCGTCGACATGCACGCGGCCCACGAGCGCATCGTCTATGAGGACCTGAAAAACCAGCACAGTGCCGCCAGGGTCAGGCGCCAGCAGCTGTTGGTGTCCGAGATCGTCGATATCTCCGAAGACGAGGCCGCCACCCTGACCGAACTCATTCCGCGGCTGCGCGACCTGGGCCTTGATCTCGAGCGGAGCGGCCCCACACGAATCGAGGTGCTGGCACATCCCAGCGCCCTCAGGTGCATCGACCACCCGCAACTGTTGCAGGAAATCCTCGCCGAGGCCGAGGAGTGGGGGGACAGCGAGCATCTGCAACAGCAGGTCCACAGGACATTGTCGACCTTTGCATGCCACAGCGCCGCCCGCTCCGGCGACTTTCTCGACCAGCGCCAGATGAACGAACTGCTGCGCACCCTCGAGCGCACCGAGCGCGCCAACCAGTGCAACCACGGGCGGCCCACCTGGGCGGCCCTGACGACCCGGGACCTCGACGGCCTTTTCATGCGTGGGCGCTGATCGCCCTCTCCCCTCTTTCGATGACCGGGCTGCCTATAACGATCTGGATTACGGGCGCGACCGCGAGCGGCAAAACCGAGGTCGGCCTCGAGCTCGCCCAGTTGCTGCCCTGCCGGCTGATCAGTGTCGATTCTGCCCTGGTCTATCGCGGCCTCGACATCGGCACGGCCAAACCCGACTGCAGAACCCTGAAGCGGTGGCCCCATGCTCTGATCGACATCGTCGAGGCCGACGATCCTTATTCCGCCGGGCGTTTTGTCGTCGATGCCCGTCGAGAGATCGGGGCGGCACGGGAACGCGGGCTGCTGCCGGTGCTCATCGGCGGCACCATGCTGTATTTTTCCAGCCTGGAGGGGCGGCTCGACGACCTGCCGCCGGCTCAGGAAGCCGTCCGCGCCGCTATTGATCGACGCGCCCGGACCCTGGGCTGGCCAGCCCTGCACGAGGAGTTGCGGCAAAAAGACGCGGCGGCGGCGGAACGCATCCACTCCAACGACCGCCAACGGATTCAACGCGCCCTTGAGATCATCGATCTGACCGGCAGGGCACCCGGCAGTTGGCGCCACAGGCCAGCGCGGGCGAGCGGCGACCGGACTTTCCGCTTCGCCCTGCCGCCGCGCCATCATGCGACACTAAAGGAGCGCATCGCCCAGCGGTTCGCCGCCATGATGAAGCTCGGACTTGTCGACGAGCTCCGCGGGCTGCGCCAACGCCTGCAGTTGAGCCCCGATCTGCCCTCCATGCGGGCAGTCGGCTACCGACAACTGTGGAGCTATCTCGAGGGCGAGTGTGATCTGGCAACGGCCGAGCAGCAGGCCATCCAGGCGACCCTGCAGCTGGCCAAACGCCAGCTCACCTGGCTCCGCGGCCGCGCCGATCTCGAATGGCTGGACGGTGCGGACCCCGGGCAACCGAGGCAGACCGCTCTGGCGATCAAAGAGCGGCTGGAGGCTGCACTGGATCAGGCCGCAGGCGTCGCACAGCCAAGCTGAGAAAGCGCATACCACTCAGGCTGATCCCGACTGTTCCAGGCTGATCCTGAAATTGCGCTTGCTCCCTTCCGGGTTCAGAAGAGCCGGCAGACTTTAAATTAACCTGCTGACTCAAGGGCATCAGACCGGGCTCTCTGATACGAATCCCCCCTGGCCTGCCCGCACCCTGCGGACCTGTGCTTCGACTGCCTGCGGCGGGGCGCGGCTTCAGGGCTTTCGCCGCCTCAGACCGCAACCCCCTGATGCGCAGTTCCCGAAAGGAACTTCTGCGATCAGTGGCTGATGATCTGATCGAGGAACTTCTTCGTCCGATTCGATTCGGGACTATTGAAGAACTCCTCGGGGGGGCGGCGTTCGATGATTTCGCCCTCGTCCATGAAGATGACACAGTCGGCGACGGTGCGGGCAAAGTTCATCTCGTGGGTGACGCAGAGCATGGTCATGCCCTCTTCTGCCAGTTCGATCATGACGTCGAGCACCTCCTTGATCATCTCTGGGTCCAGGGCCGAAGTCGGCTCATCGAACAGCATGATGCGCGGGTTCATGCAGAGCGAGCGGGCGATGGCCACGCGCTGCTGCTGGCCGCCGGAGAGCTGATTGGGATACTTGTGCATCTGCTCGGGAATCTTGACCCGCTCAAGGTATTTGGTGGCGATCCCGACTGCGTCCCTGCGCGACATCTTGCGCACCCAGATGGGCCCCAGGGTGAGGTTGTCGAGGATCGTCAGATGGGGGAAGAGGTTGAACTGCTGAAACACCATGCCGACCTCGCTGCGGATCTTCTCGATGTCCTTGACGTCATGTGTCAGCTCGATTCCGTCAACGATGATCCTGCCTTCCTGGTGTTCCTCGAGGCGATTGATGCAGCGGATCACGGTCGATTTGCCCGAGCCCGAGGGCCCGCAGATGACGACCTTTTCGCCCTGCCCGACTTCGAGGTTGATGTTCTTGAGCACATGAAACTGGCCGTACCATTTGTTCATGTTCTCTATCCGGATTATGGGTCCGCCTTCCTGGGATGCGGCTTTGGCTTCAACTGCCATCATGAAATCTCCTCCAGAGTGTGATTCGTCTATATTCCCGGCGCAGTCCGGAATCAGCGAAGATCCGAGGCTGCCAGCCTGTGTTCGATGGAGCGGCTGTAGCGCGACATGCTGTAACAGAAGATCCAGTAGACCAGGGCGGCAAAAGCAAAGGCTTCGAGGGCGTAGGGCAGCCATTCGGGGTCACGGGTCGAACCGTAGGCCGCGTTCAGCAGATCCCACATGCCGATGATCGACACCAGACTCGTGTCCTTGAACAGGGTGATGAAGGTGTTGACAATGCCCGGGATGACGATTTTAAGCGCCTGGGGCAGGATGATCAGCACCGTTTTTTTCCAATAGTTGAGGCCGATGGCGTCCGCCGCCTCGTACTGCCCCTTGGGAATCGCCTGCAGGCCGCCGCGAATCACCTCGGCCATGTAGGCCGCCTGGAACATGGTGATGCCGATCAGGGCCCGTGACAGCTTCTCAAACTGGGTGTCTTCGGGGAAGAACAACGGCAGCATGACCGACGCCATAAAGAGCACCGTGATCAGGGGTACGCCGCGCCAGAACTCGATGAAGACAATTGAGAGCAGGCGCGCGGCCGGCATGGTCGTCGAGCGTCGGCCAAGGGCGAGGATGATGCCGAGGGGAAAGCACAGGACGATGCCGAAGCTGGCGAGAATCAGGGTCAGCATGAGCCCGCCCCAGCGCTCGGTCTCGACCGCCCGCGACACCTCAAAGCCATCTTCAGCGATGGTGGTGCCAAAGAACTCGACGCCAAAGAGGGCGCCGTGAATCAGGCCGTAGGCGATCACGGGGTAGACCGTCAGCAGCAGGGCGCCGATGACGAGCTTGACGCGCACCGGCACAAAGCGCGGAAAGAGGAAGACGAAGAGCGCCACGAAGATGGCGGCGGCGAGGTTGGGCCGCCAGATTTCCTCGGACGGATAGAAGCCGTAGAGAATCAGATTGAGCCGCTGACGCAGGAAGACGCCGCAGAGGCCGCCGCTGTCGCAGTCGGCGCTGACGCTGCCCCGCCAGTCGGAGTTCAGCAGCCAATCGACCATGGGCGGCACGAGGAGGTAGAGGATCCACAGGCCGAACAGGGTGAGGAAGATATTGAACGGCGACGACAGCAGATGCGAATGAACCGAGGCGCCGAAGCCGATCATTCTCCTCGTCAGGGGCGCGGCTGCAGTGCTCTGTTGACTCATGAAATCATCCTCCGTCCTAGCGCTCGACGATGGCGACGTGGTGGTTGTACCAGTTCATCAGGGCCGAGATGCTGAGGCTCAGCAGCAGATAAACCGCCATGGTCATGCCGATGATTTCGACCGCCCGACCAATCTGATTGAGGGCCGTGCCGGCAAAGAGCGCCACCAGATCGGGGTAGCCGATGGCGGCTGCCAGAGAGGAGTTCTTCGTCAGATTCAGGTACTGACTCGTCGTCGGCGGGATGATGACGCGCAATGCCTGCGGCAGGACGATAAAACGCAGGATCCGCCCTTCGCTGAGGCCGACCGAACGCGCCGCCTCGGTCTGACCGCGGGGGACGGCCTGGATGCCTGCGCGAATCTGCTCGGCGATGAAAGCGCCGGTGTAAATCGAGAGGGCGAAACAGAGCGCGGCCAGCTCCGGAATCAGCACCAGGCCGCCGCGGAAACGGAATTTGCCGGGCTGAGGGAAATCGAGCGTGATCGACTGGCCCGAAATGTAGTAGGTAGCGATGCACACCACCGCCATGAGTACGACCGAACTCCAGAACACAGGCAGGGCGATGCCGGTTCGGTCCTGATAGCCCTTGGCCAGGTAGCGGAAGACGAAGTAGAACAGCACCACGGCCAGTACCCCCATGAGGACCGGATCGGAGCCCTCGCCGAGAATCGGCCTGGGAATGTAGAACCCTTTTTTATTGATGAAGATCGACTCGCCCACGGCAAGACTCTGACGCACTGGCGGCAGATTGGACACCAGAACGACAAAATACCAGAACATGATCTGCAACAGCAGCGGAATGTTGCGGAAGACCTCAACGTATACGCCGGCCAGACTGCTCAGGAGCCAGTTCTTCGACAGGCGTGAGAGGCCGACAACCAGGCCGATGACCGTGGCCAGCACTATGCCGAGGACACTGACGAGGATGGTGTTGTATAGACCGATGAGGAAGGTTTTGAAATAGGTGTCCTGAGCCGGGTTGTACTCAAGGAAGGGGGAGTAGAGGATGGGGAAGCCCGCCTCGCTGTCGAGAAAATCAAAACCGGCGCGGATGCCGCGCGCCTCCATGTTGGCCAGGGTGTTGTTCCAGATCCAGTAGCCGACGAAAGCCAGGGTCGCAATAATGAGGATCTGGTAGACTACCGCCCGCACTCGCGGGTCGCGGTGCCATGCAACTCTTTTCGCCACTTTTCTGTGTGTATTTCGCCTGGAGCTGCTGTTCGCTTAGGTGCGAAACAAAAAGATGGTGTAGTTGGGTGTTAATGAAGACTCGGCCCGCCAGCACCCCTGTCAGGGTGCCAGCGGGCCTTTGAGCCTATAGGATAATCAACCGCTCAGCGGATCGGCGGGGCATAGAGGATGCCGCCGTCATTCCACAGGGCGTTGACGCCGCGGGGAAGGGCCAGGCGGGAGGCGGGACCGACGTTGCGATCGTAGATCTCCTTGTAGTTGCCGACCTGGGCGATGACGTTGTAGCACCAGCGGCTGCTGAGGCCGAGATCCTGACCGGTCTGGCCTTCAATGCCGAGCATGCGGCGGACGTTGGCGTCCGTGCTCTGACGCATCTGGCGGATGTTGCCACTGCTGACACCGTACTCCTCGGCATTGATCATGCAGTTCAGCGACCACTTGACAATGTTGAACCACTTGTCGTCGCCCTGGCGGACAACGGGACCGAGAGGCTCTTTCGAGATCACGTCCGGCAGCACCACGGCGCTGTCGGGTTTGGCCAGCTGGATGCGGATGGCCGCCAACTGCGACTGATCCGAGGTCAGAACGTCGCAGCGACCGGATTCGAAGCCTTCTTTCGTCTGCACCGAAGTGTCGTAGGTAATGGCGCGATACTTCATGTTGTTGGTACGGAAGAAGTCAGCCAGATTCAGCTCCGTAGTGGTTCCGGCCTGGATGCAGATGTCGGCTCCGTCAAGCTCTTTGGCGGAGTTGACGCCGAGGTTTTTGCTGACGAGGAAGCCCTGGCCATCGTAGTAGTTGACGCCGGCAAAATTAATGCCGAGAGAAGAGTCACGGGTCAGGGTCCAGGTGGTGTTACGCGACAGCATGTCGATCTCACCCGAAGACAGGGCCGTGAAACGCTCCTTGGCGGTCAGCGGAGTGTAGCGGACTGCAGCGGCGCGGCCAATGGTGGCAGCGGCGACAGCGCGACAGACATCGACGTCGATGCCGGCCATCTGCCCTCTGGAGTCAGGGGCGGAGAAGCCCGGGAGCTGGCCGGCAACACCGCATTGGACATATCTTTTCTTCTGAACATCAGACAGGGTGTCCGCCTGGGCCCCAAACGCCAGAAAGGTACTGGCAGCAACTGTGGAGACAGCGAGAGTTTTGGCAAAATTCATTATGGATAACCTCCTTATTAAAGATTTGGATGCCTTTGAGAGAATTGCTTGTTGACAGCCGCCTCTGTTTATGGCAACCGTTCAAACAGATCGAGCGCAGGTATCGGAACAAGTGCACTCAACTGATACATTATCCACATTTTCTGACTCATGTGGGGGGTTTGCCTCCGTTTTTTCTTAATACGGGATGGCCGTGGCCATCTCTGCGGTGCTGCCGGGCCGCTAGATTTCGCCGTCGGCGGCACCCTGAGGCAGGGCGTGACGGACATCGTAGAGCAGGTGTCGCCGCTTGCCCCAAGCGCGCAAGCCGTCGGCGCCGAGCTCGAGAAAGTTGCGGTGAGGAACCGCCAGCACCACCACTTCATAGGCGCCGCGCCGAGGCTCCGGGCAGAGATCAAGGTCGAACTCAAGGCGCACCTCGGCGGCATCGGCCAGGGGGTCGTGGATGTCAGCCTCCATGCCCAGGCGCCTGAGTTCGCGCGCCAGCGGCTCAGAACCGCTGTTGCGGACATCGGTACAGTCGGCCTTGAAGGCGATGCCGAGAATCAGCGCCCGCGAACCGGCAACAGGGAGATTGGCAGCGGCCATGAGGCGCACGAGGTCGGCGGCCACCACAGCCGGCATGCCGTCGTTGCGACTGCGGGCGGCGAAGATCAGTTGGGAGCGATAGCCGGCATCGTTGGCGCGGTGATAGAGATACCAGGGATCGACTGAAATACAGTGGCCCCCGACAAAGCCTGGCGTGAAAGGGAGGAAATTCCATTTGGTATTGGCCGCCGCCAGCACCTCGCGGCTGGAAATGCCCATGGACTTGAACATGACGGCGCATTCATTGACAAAGGCGATGTTGAGATCGCGCTGCACATTTTCCACCAGCTTCGAGGCCTCGGCTACCTCGATTGAGGAGGCGGCATGGGTGCCCGCCTCGACCACCAACTGATAGAGGCGATCAACTCGCTGCGCGATCTCCGGCGTAGACCCGGAAGTGAGTTTTACAATGTCGCTGAGGCCGCGCTCGCTGTTGCCCGGGTCGATGCGCTCAGGGCTGTAACCCATATGAAAATCGCGGTTGTACTCGAGGCCCGAGGCCTCAGCGAGCAGAGGCGCGCATATCTCCTGGGTGACGCCGGGCCAGACCGTCGATTCGAGGATGACCAGGGCTCCTCTGTCCAGCACCCGACCCACGGTTTTCATGGCTTCCTTTACCGGCCCGAGGTCGGGGACATTCCATTTTTCTATGGGCGTGGGCACGGTGACTATATAGACATTGAAACCGCGCAGGGCCTCGGGATCAGAGGTCAGCTGCGGCGCCCCGGGGGCCTCGGGGTCGAACTCCCCCCTGAGGGCGGCGATGCGGCTCTTGTCTATGTCGTAGCCGAGCACCGGAAAGTGGCAGCAGAACGCCTCGATCAGAGGCCAGCCGACATAGCCGGCGCCGACGACGGCCAGGCGGATCGCGGCTAAATCGTCTGTCAAGATTTTTCGAACCGGCCGCGCCCCGCTGTCAGAAGATGGCTGCGGGAAGCCAGGTGCTGAGCGCAGGGAAGAACCAGAGGATGACCAGCATCAACAATTGAATGGCGACAAAGGGGACGACGCCCCTGTAGATATCGACGGTGCGCACCTCTGCCGGGGCCACGCCGCGCAGATAGAACAGCGAGAAGCCGAAGGGCGGAGTCAGAAAGGAAGTCTGGAGGTTGACGGCCATCATGACGCCGAGCCACACCGGACTCATCAAGATGCCCGGGGCCACTTCCATCTGCAGCAGCACAGGCGCGACTATCGGCACCACTATATAGATGATCTCGATGAAATCGAGGACAAAGCCGAGCAGCACCATGGTCACCATGACAACCAGCAGCACCGCCACCGTGCCGCCGGGCAGGCTCTGGAGAAAGTCGGCGATCATCCCGTCGCCGCCGAAGCCGCGGAAAACCAGGGAGAACATGGAGGCTCCGATGAGGACACCGAACACCATGGCCGTGATCATGAGGGTGCGGCGCAGCGAATCGATCAGCACCGAATCACCTTTTTCACCGCGGCTGTAGGTGCGGATCATGGCAGTAGCTACGCCCCACATGAGCCCCAGAGACAGGATCAGGGCGGCGGCTATGGCCCACTGTTCGTCAGCGGCGATCTCGCGCCTCTGGATGCGCAGATCGAACTGGGAACTCAATACCAGCAATCCGACGAAGCAGAACCCCGCCAGCCAGATGGTCGCGGCCCGCCGGGGAGCGGCGCGGTGGCCGGCGAGCAGGAGTGCGCCTATGGCGCCGACAGAGGCGGCTTCAGTCGGCGTGGCCAGGCCGCCGAGAATCGAGCCGAGCACGGCCACAATCAACATGATGGGGGGAAAGAGCGATCTCAGCAGGCGCTGGACATTGATCTCTTCGGCGTCAACCAGGGCCGGGGCCCGCTCGGGGTGGCGCCAGGCAATCCAGGCCTGATAGAGCATGTAGAGGCCAACCAGGGCCAATCCTGGAATCAGGGCGCCGGCGAAGAGGTCGTTGACCGAAACCGTGTCGGGCGCGAAATTACCCAGATCGTACTGCGCCTTCTGATAGGAGCTCGACAGCTGATCGCCGAGCAGCACCAGGACGATCGACGGCGGGATCACCTGGCCGAGGGTGCCGGCGGCGCAGATCGTGCCGCAGGAAAAGGAGTGGCTGTATTTGTGGCGCAGCATGGCCGGCAGCGACAGCAGCCCCATGGTGACGACCGTGGCGCCGACAATGCCGGTCGAGGCCGCCATGAGGGCTCCGACCATGCTGACGGAAAAAGCGAGGCCGCCGCGCACGGAACCGAACAGCCGTCCCATGTTCTCGATCAGTTCCTCGGCGATTTTCGAACGCTCAAGAATGATGCCCATGAGGACGAAGAGCGGAACCGCAATCAGAACTTCGTTCTTCATGATGGCGAAGACCCGCTGCGGGAACGCCGACAGGAAATCGACATCGAAAATGCCGAAGATCGCTCCCAGGAAGGCAAATATCAGCGACACCCCGGCGAGGGTGAAGGCCACCGGGAAACCTGCCAGCAGACTGCAGCAGATGGCAACGAAAAGCAGGATGGCGAAAGCGGCTTCCACGGACTAGACCCCTGTGGCGTTGGACCCGGCAGACAAAGGCCGTCTTTTCAGGGCGACGATCGGGGAGCCGCCTGCTTCCATAAACAGAGCCCCCACAGTCTAGGCCCCGTGGGAGGCCGCGTGTTCGGGCGCGGCGCGGCTTTCGGGATCCATGATCTCAATCAGGGAGCGCAGTAGCAGTGAAACAGCCTGGAGCGCCAAAAAGACGTCGGCCAGCAGGATCAGGGTCTTGAAGAGATAGAGCCAGGGCAGGCCACTGCCCTCGGTCGAACTCTCCCTCACCTCCCAGGAGTGGACCACATAATCCCAGGAGAGCCACCAGGTAGCTATGCACAGCGGCAGCAGGAAAAGGACCACGCCGAGCGCGTTGATCTGCGCCTGGCGCCGCTTCGGCTGATTGTTGTAGAGGAAGTCGACGCGCACATGGCCGTCGTGCATAAGGGTGTAGCCGAGCCCGATCATGAAGGAGATGGCGTGCATGTACCATATCGACTCCTGCATCTCGATCGATCCCCAGGAAAACACATAGCGCAGAATCACGATCAGGAGCTGCTCCAGCAAAAGCACCAGCACCAGCCAGGACACCAGTTGGCCAGAGACGATGTTGATGGCGTCGCAGATGTTGGAAATCCGCACGGACCAACCGAGGCCGGGGGCCTGCCGCTCTTTCAGCCAGGCGCGCAGGAACTGCGGCTCAGTGCGGAGGAGAAACAGCAGCGGCAGGGCCACCACCACTACAAGCGCCGCCAGCGAGGCGGCCAGGGCCAGCCAGGCCAGAGGGACAGCCACTCCAGGCATCCAACTTAACCAGTGATCAAAGAAGCCCATTCTTGTTTAATGCCTGTTCGTTGCGGGTGTATCTGCGTTGTGGGTTTGCAGCATTGGGCCGGGGACGGAATGGAGCCCGACCCGGCCCTTTGCCGGGCTGGCTCTATGTGCCCATAGCCGCCGTCCGGCTGCCGGCAACCCCAACTCCTGTTCCGTCAATTTATTGGAGGTCTTCCACAGCACCGGGCGGGCAACAGGAGGTCATGCACCCCTCCAGTTGCCGACCCGGCGCGACGGAAGCGGTCGCCATCGACCGGGGACGGGGCGGCGCCAGGCGCCGCCCCTCATGAACCAGGTGAGCCTTCCTAGAAAGGAAAGACGTCGCGCTTGTTCATGTAGCCCTGATCGGACAGGCGCGACCAGCCCACCTGATCCTTGCGGAACTTGATGAAGCTGTCGTAAACCCTGCGGGTGATGGCGTCGCCGGAAGTACCGGCATTGCTCAGCACGTCGCGGGACGCGCGGCCGAACTCACGGTAAACAGAGTTGGGGAACTCGACCAGCTTGACGCCGTGATCATTGAGCAGGGTCTGCAGGGCCTCGCCGTTGCGGGCGTTGAACTCGGCCAGGCCGTAGTTGTTCTCGGCCAGGGCGCAATGCTCAAACAGGGCCTTGTCGTCAGCGCTCAGGCCATCCCACAGGCTCTTGCGGACGCCGCAACTGAGAGTGCTGCCGGGCTCGTGGAATCCAGGCCAGTGGTAGTATTTGGCCGCTTTGTAGAAGCCGAAGGCCAGGTCATTCCAGGGGCCGACCCACTCGCTGGCGTCGATGTTGCCCGAGGTCAGGGCCGGCATGATTTCGGCGCCGCCGAGGGTGACAGCACTGCCGCCAAGCTCGTTGATGACGTCTCCGCCCATGCCGGGGATGCGCATTTTCAGGCCGCGGATGTCGCTGATGCGGCGGATCGGCTTGCGGAACCAGCCGCCCATCTGGCAACCGGTGTTGCTGCAGGCCAGATGCTTGATGCCGAACTGGGCGCCTACTTCATCCCACAGCTCCTGGCCGCCGCCGTGATGGAGCCAGGCATCCATCTCGTCGGGGCGGAAGCCGAAGGGCACCGCCGTGAAGAAGGCGTAGGCCAGGCTCTTCCCCTTGTAGTAGTAGTCGGCCGAGTGATAGAGGTCGGCGGTGCCTTCCTGAAGGGCATCGTGGCACTTCAGGGGGTGTACCAGTTCGCCGCCGCCGTAGAGCGTGACCTTGAAACGGCCGCCGGATGCGGCCTCCAGGCGCTCTCCGAAACGGCGGGCAGCCGTGCCGAGGCCGGGGAAGTTCTTCGGCCAGGATGTGACCATTTTCAATTCCTGAACCTTTTTTACGACCGCCGCACCCGAGGACTGCCCCGAGCCCTGCTCGCTGCCGCAGGCTGCAAGGCCCGCGCCAGCCAAGGCTACGCCGCCGACTTTGGCGACAAACTGCCGCCGGTCAAGAACGCTCTGCTTTTCAGTCGAGAGCTTTGTTTTCTTGTCTTCAGTTGTCATCTTTCAATCTCCTCCTATTAAAAGACGTGAATGTGAAAAGCGCAGACCACGAAGTCAAAGCGCCAGTAAAGCCAATAATAACGCAAACGACTTTATGGAAGGCTGCCTGAATGCGCGGCAGGGGTGGTTTTGACGCCGGACATTCAAGACCGGCGCGAAAAACGACTTTCAACTGCCGGAACGGAGGCTGGCCCACCCGTATTCGGGGCCGATAGGGCGCCAGGGGCCTTTATCAAGTTCTCCTGGCGGAGCCGCCCCTGATCAGATCGACCAGAAGCGCCCGCATCTCAGCGAATTTTCTCGAGGATGCCGGATCTCTTCACGCCGGCGGCGATGTACGCAGCCAGAGCAGCCTTGAGCACATCCCCGGGCACAAAGACCAGGGTCAGGCCGGCGGCCTTTGTCAGCGGCAGACCTGCGACCAGAGCCAGCCAGGGCACGCCGAGGACATAGAGAGCGACGATGCCGCCGAGGAGACAGGCGACCCAGGACGAGCGAAACGAGAACGGCGACGGCAGCCGTTGCTGGACAGTGCCGACAACCCAGGCGGCGATGGGGAAACCGATGACAAAGCCCGCCGTCGGTCCGGCAAAGACGCCGAGCCCGCCGCGAAACCCGGCCAGCAGCGGCAGGCCTGCGGCCACCAGGGCGACAAAGAGCAACATGGAGAGGAAGCCGCGGCGGGCGCCGAGGATCAGGCCGGCGAGCATGGGGCCGAGCGACTGCCCCGTAATGGGCACCGGTAAAAACGGCAGGTCAAATCTGGGCACAAGGCCGAGCAGGGCCATGATGGCTGCAAAAAGAGCGATCAGGGTCAGATCAAGGATAGAAGAAATGGGTTTTTTCGCTTCAGTCGTCATCTTGCAATCTCCTTCTGCAGGTTGGGTGTCTGAAAAGCGCAGACCAGAAAAGTCAGAGCGCTTGGATTCGAATGGTGTAGCCGACAATGGTAATGCAAACTGCCTTGGCGGAGGCCACCGCCTGCAGGCCGGGGACGTTTTTCATGCCGGCCACTGATAAAAACCCCGACAGCAAGCCGGCTGCTAGCCCTCTGGAAAGAGGGCGCGCCTCAGATCGAGGGCCGCAGCCAACTCGGCCCGCGGATTCTCGCACAGCAGGTTGAAGTGCCCCATCTTGCGGCCCGGCCGCGCCTCGCGCTTGCCGTAGAGGTGCAACCGCGCCCGCCCCTCGGCCATGAAGGGGCGCCAGTCGATGCCGGGCGCCTGCAGGTCGAGGCCGATGAGGTTCACCATGAGGGCCGGGCTCAACAGGCGGCAATCGGCCAGCGGCTGGCCGGCGACCACCCGCACCTGCTGCTCGAACTGACTGCTGACCGCAGCGTCGAGGGTGTGGTGGCCACTGTTGTGCGGCCGCGGGGCGATCTCGTTAATCAGCAGCTCACCGCCGACGACAAAGAGTTCCAGCCCCAGAACGCCGCGGTAATCGAGGGCCGTGAGCACGGCCTCCGCCAGTTCGCGGGCGCGGTCCAGCAGAGGCTGCGGCAGGGGGGCCGGCGCCAGGCTGTAATCGAGGATGCCGTGGCGGTGGACATTGGCGGCCGCAGCAAAGCAGGCGGTCGCTCCGTCCTGGCTGCGGACGGCGATGACCGACAGTTCCGCCTCCAGTTCGACAAAGTCCTCGATAATGCATTCGGGCGAGCCCAGCTCGCGCCAGCCCTGCCCGAGCTCGTCGAGACTCGAGGCCATGAACTGGCCCTTGCCGTCGTAGCCGAGGCTCGCCGTCTTCAGCAGCCAGCGGCAACCGGTCGGCGAAATCTGCTCGAAATCGGCGGCCGACCTCAGTGCCTGAAAACCGACACAGGGCAGGCCGTGGCTACTCAGAAACTCTTTTTCACGGATGCGGTTCGCCACGGTGGCAATCGTTTGCGCGGAAGGCCAGAGGGGGATGCGCGCCTCGATCTCATGCAGGGTCTGCCGGGGTATATTCTCAAACTCGACCGTGGCTGCATCGACCAGGCCGATGAAACGCTCTATGGCCGCTGGATCGAGGTAATTCTCGGCCAGATGGTGGGTCGCCACCTGACCGGCGGGGCTCTGGTCATCGGGATCAAAGACAACCGTCAGATAGCCCATGCGGCTGGCGGCCTGAACGAACATGCGGCCGAGCTGGCCCCCGCCGAGAACGCCCAGGGCCGTGCCCGGAGGCAGGGAGGCCAGGGACATCAGTTCCTGGGCGGGAGCTCGCTGTTCGCGGCCGCTGCGGCCGCCTCTTCGCGAAAAGCCCGCAAACGCTCGGCGAAATTGGAATCCTCGGCTGCCAGCAGGGCGACGGCGAACAGGGCCGCATTGGCGGCGCCGGCCTCGCCGATGGCAAAGGTTGCAACCGGCACCCCCCGCGGCATCTGCACGATTGACAGCAGCGAATCCTGTCCCCGCAGGTGTTTGCTGGCGACGGGCACGCCGAGGACGGGAACGATCGTCATGGCCGCCAGCATGCCCGGCAGGTGTGCGGCTCCGCCGGCGCCGGCGATGATCGCTCGCAGGCCGCGGCCCTCGGCTTCACGGGCGTACTGATAGAGCCGCTCGGGTGTGCGGTGGGCCGAGACCACCAGCTTCTCGCAGGGCACCTCGAACTGTTCGAGAATGCGGGCGGAGGCCTGCATGGTGGCCCAGTCGCTGGAACTTCCCATGACCAGACCGACCAGAGGCGCGGCCTGGGCGGGAGCGGGTTGTGCGTCTTTCATGCGCATGCTCCTCCTGCCTGTATCAGGCTTCAGAGCGCAGACTGTAGCCGCGGGCACTGACCGCTTCGGCCACCCTGGTTGCGCTGTCGAGGGCGTGACAGATCAGGGGCACAATCAAAAAAACGCCGCGATTGGCGCGGCCGCGTGCCCGGGAGGCCTCGCCCAGCCCGCTCCAGATGTCGGCGGTGATGGCGATGAAACGAAGCGACAGTGACATGGACAGAGCCAGGCGGTCGCTGTTGACGCCGAAAATGCGCAGCGGCGACAACAAGGTGGTGAAGAAGGCGACCACAGCCGAAAAAGCAGTCGAAGCCGACACGGCTATGCCCGCTGCCATGAGAGCGAGGATGCGCAGCACCAGCACTGCTGCTGCGCCCAATCCCGACAGATAGACCTGAGCGGCAAAGAGCAGCGCCAGCATGAGCCACAGCGGCCACAGCCTCCGCATCCAGACCCGGAGATCGACAGCCGCCAGCAGGCACAGCAGCAGCCCCGCCGCCGCAGCTACCCCCATGACCCCTGGAGTTTCGACGGCGAAAAGGGCCGTGGCGTAAAGCGCCAGGGCGACAAACTTGACGGCTGCCGGCACAGCCGCCAGCGGCGAGGGTTTAACGGCGAGCGGCAACATCAGTGTGACCCCCACGGACAGACCCGGATGGCGGCGCCGGGCAGAAGTCGGGCTTGAGGCATGGGTGCGGACACAAAGGCTTGCTCAGTCGAGGGAAGCGAGATAGAAATCAATCGCAGGTCGCGGCTCGCCGTCGAAGACGAGGCGACCGCCGGCGAAAACGAGGATGCGGTCAAAGTTCGACAGATCCTCAAGATCGTGCGTGATTATTATAATCTGCTGATCGAGCGATTCGAGGCACTGCCACAGCCTCTTCTTATGGAGGTGGTCGAGGTAGGTCGCCGGTTCGTCAAACACCAGCGTCCGCGGCTGCATAATCAGAACCGAGGCCAGTGCCAGCCGCTGTTTCTCGCCGCCGCTGAGGCCGGTGACCGGCCGTGACAGCAACTCGACGAGATCGAAGCGGCGGGCGATCTCCTCTATGCGCTTGTCGATCTCGGGCGCCGGCAGTTTCAGGTTCTCCAGGCCGAAGCGCAGGTCCTCAATGACGGTGGGGAAGAGAATCTGGTTGTCGGGATTCTGAAAGAGAAAGCCGACCTGACGGCAGACCGAGGGCGAACTGGCGCTGACTCCATCGATCTCGACCCGGCCCTCGGTCGGCTCGATCAGACCGTTCAGCAGCCGGGCAAAGCTGCTCTTGCCCGAGCCATTGAGGCCGATGATGCCGACACGCCGCTGATTGATCTGCAGGTTGAGGTCGCGCAGAATCCAGCGGCCGTCAATGGCATGGCTGACCTGTTCGACAGTGATCAGCGGCACGGCCGCGGCCGCATCCGTCATGGAGAGCTCAGCTCGGGGCAGAGGCTGATCAGCGCCAGTTCGTTGCGGCTGCCGAGGCGCACCCGCGGCCCCCAGAGGCCGAGGCCATCGGTGACATGAAGGACAAAGTCGCCGAGGCGGGTGACCCCCTGGGGAAAACCGAACAGCGACCAGACCAGCAGGGTGTAGGGGAACAGCTGGCCGCCATGAGTGTGGCCGGCGAGCATCAGATCGATGCCGAGCTCTCTGGCGTCGAGCACACCGCGCGGGCGATGGTACATGAGGATGTTGAAGCTGTCCGGCCGCACCAATTCGCTGTTTTCTGTCAGTACCTCGGCCACCTGCTGCGGATTCTGGCTGTCGTCGATACCGATGATGTTGAGCTGGCCGTAGCGCCGATTGCCGCCGCGCAGCACCTCGGTGCCGAAACCCTGCAGCATGGAGATGATGCGGTCGGTGCCGTGGTAGAACTCGTGATTGCCGAGGGAAAAGAAGCTGACGAAAGGGAAATGGCCCAGCGGGCTGAGGTCGTCGCGGACATAGTTGGAGGTGTCGATGTGATCGCCGGTGTTGAGCGCCAGATCGATGCGGTGCTCGCCCAGGAGTTTGTCGATCAGCTGCCGCGCCCTGACTACATGCTCGGGACCGACACTGCCAAATTGCAGGTCGCTGAAATGAATCAGCTTGTACTCGCGGTCGATCTTCGGCGAGCAGATGCGGATTTCATCGACGGCGATCGGGCGCATGAAATTGCCGATGCCCCAGAGCACAGACAGCGAGATCAGGGCTACCATGGCGAGGCCAATCCTCCGGCTCCAGCGCCCGTAAACCACTGCGGCGGCGGCAACCCGACGGCTGGAGAGCGACAGGAACCTCAGCGGCACCCACAGGAGGTCGTGGCCGAGAACCACAGCCAGACCCAACAACACCCAGCCGGTGATGTAATTAATCGTCTGGGCGAGGGCGCGGACCTCCTCGACATGAAGGGCCTCGTTTGCCGTGCGGACGCCGGCGTAGATCAGCACATAGACGACGATAGCGGCAAAGCCGCGCCGCCTCAGAGGCCGGCCGCAGATGGCGAAGAGTCGACCCAGTACATAGATGTGCGTCGCCGTCGACACCGCCAGGGCGACGACGATAAAAAGCGCAAATTCGAAAGGCGAGGGAGACATGGCGGGGTCCTCCGTGCCATCAGGGAGCGGGAGCCGCGGTCAGGGTTGGGGCCGGGCCGATGTGGGCGCTGGCGCCGGGGGCGGCTGAGGGCAGTCAACTCAGTTGGCCGTCCCCGGGCTCAAAGTGCCCGACAGGAATCGTCCAGCGCCTGCAGAAATTCGTCGAGCTCGCGCTGCCCATGGGCCTTCGAGATGAAGCGGCGCATGCCCGGCAGCACATACTGGTTGCGGCGCAGCAACTCGCGGTCGAGGGCTTGCATGGCGGCGGTGTCCCCCGCCATTATATCGGCGTAACTGCGCGGCGGTTCTTTCATAAAGAGAATCTGCCACAGGGAACCGACTGAGCAGGCGAGGGCCGACACTCCCCGATCCACCAGGACTCTGTTGCACCCGTCACAGAATCTCCGGGTGTAAGACTCCAGTTCCTCATAAAACCCGGGCCTGGACAGCTCGTCGAGCGCGGCCAGGGTGGCAGCCGCCGCTATGGGGCTGCCGTGAAGGGTGCCGTTGAGATAGATGGAGCGATTCTGACCGCGGCGGCGCGGGTCGCCGAGATCGATGATGTCGGCGCGGCCGGCGACGACGGCCAGGGGACCGCCACCGCCGACGATCTTGCCGAAGGTGGACAGATCAGGCATGACCGAATGCTGGGTCTGGGCCCCGCCATAAGCGATGCGAAAGCCGGTGACGACCTCGTCGAAAATCAGCAGGGCGCCGTGCTCCGTACACAGCTGCCGCAACTGCTGGAGAAAGAGCGGATCGGCGGCGATGATTCGCTGCACCGGTTCGACGATGACGGCGGCGATGCTGGAGCCGTGCTGCCTGAAGATGCTGGCGGTTGTCTCCATATCGTTATAGGGCGCCACCAGCATGCTGGCGGACACGGCCTGCGGCTGGCCGTTGCCGTCGGCCGCGCCCCGGGGGTAGGAGGCCTGAACCCTGGGAAAGGTCGAAACCAGGGCGTAGTCGTGGTTGCCGTGATAGGCCCCCTCAAACTTGAGGATCTGTTCGCGGCCGGTGGCGGAGCGGGCAAGGCGGAAGGCAAAGGCCGTGGCCTCCGAGCCGGTCGTGGCATAGATGATCTTTTCGGCGCTGGGGATGGCCGCGACCAGTCGCTCGGCGAGGGCGATGGCGCTGTCGTTAAGGACGCCGAAGACGTGCATGCCGCTCTCGCTGCGGCGTTTGACCGCCTCGACCAGAGCCGGGTGCGAGTGCCCGAGAATCAAGGCCCCGGCGCCGCCGACATAATCGACGTACTCGCGGCCGTCAACATCGCGCAGACGCGCGCCCTGCCCTTCGGCAAAAACAAAGCGCAGATCTTCCGGCAGGGCGTAGGCTCCGACGCCGGCCGAGGGCGTGAGCTCCTCGGCGCGCGCCAGAAGAGCGGTGCCTGTCAGTTCGTTCGTCTGTCTCTCTACAGTTGCCATTTTAAAGAGTTCCCTCAAAAAGTCAGCGATAAGATTGTACCGGTTTTCCCAGCAGGGCCTTGTCGGGTACGACCCCGAGTCCGGCAAGAGGCGGCACCGGCGCCCGCCCCTTCTCATTGCGCGCCCCCTGACCCGGGGCCAGATCGACGCTGAGCAGCTCCTGACACAGCCAGCCGCCGATGCAGAGCTCCGGCGGCGCCGATTGTGCCAGGTGGAAGGCGGCGGTGTCGGCAAGCACCGAACCGCCTGTGTCCATGAATCAGCATGCGCAGGCCGCTCGCCGCCGCCAGATCGCGCAGCAGTCGCGCCTTCGTCAGGCCGCCGACGCGGCCGACCTTGATGTTGACGACTTCGGCAATGCCCCCCTCGACGACAGAGTTCAGATGCGCCACCGTCTCGAGTCGCTCGTCGATCGAAATCGGTTGGCGCGTCCGCGTCCGCACC
The DNA here is from genome assembly GCA_965237735.1 of Candidatus Porifericomitales bacterium. Classification (GTDB taxonomy): domain Bacteria; phylum Pseudomonadota; class Gammaproteobacteria; order CBDEFV01; family CBDEFV01; genus CBDEFV01. The sequence continues at coordinate 244,446 of CBDEFV010000004.1, forward strand.
TGAGCGCACTGCTCGAGGGTCTCGCAAGGCTGCTCGAAGACGGCCGTAACTTCGGGCACGGCGTTCATGACCTGCAGGGCCTGAGCCGGTGTCCAGGCGCGGTTGACGTCGAAGATGATGGTCTCATCCGCCGTGCGGTGGGCCTCAAGCCGGCGCACCCGCTCAATGTCCTCAGCTACCTGGGCGCCGATCTTGGCCGAGTGGACAAAATAGCCGCACGCCCTGTATCTGTTGAATTCATCGATCATGGAGTCGGGGTCGCCCGTCGACAGGCTCGAGGCAATCGGGACAGCCTCCTGCTCCAGGCCGCCGAGCAGGTCGCCGAGCGGCCGGCCGGCCATCTGCGCCGTTAGATCCCAGCAGGCCATATCGAACGGGGCCTTGGCATAGAGGTGGCCCGGCAGGACGCGATCCATGAGGCGGTTGATGATATCGAGCTGCTCGGGCCGCTGGCCGAGCAGGACCGGCGCCAGCAGGGTCGCCGCCGCCCTTATGCCCTCGCCATGCGCCGGCAGATAGGTGTGGCCCCAGGGACAACCCTCGCCCCAGCCGACCCGGCCATCGCCTGTTTCGATTCTGACCAGCGTCGAGTCGAGGCGCTCAAACTTAAGGCGCCCGCCCGAAAGGCTGTAGGGGCGGATCAGCGGCAGGTCGACGGCATGGATGGAGATGCGGCTGATGTGACCCCGGGTCCGCTTCATGGCCGCCTGCCGGCGTCTTCGCTGTGGGTTACAACCAGATTGCCGGTGTGGGCTTTGGCGAGGAAATCCTCCTGAGCGCGGTGCAGGTCCCTCAGGGGGTAGGTGGCGGCGAGTTGCGGCTGCATCTCCCCGCGCTCGATACAGCCGACGAGTTGCTCGAAGAGGCCCGGCAGGGCGGCGGTCGCTCCGGTGAAGGTCAGATCATTGAGGTAGAAGGTCCGCAGATCAAAATCGACCATGGGTCCGGCGATCGCCCCCGAGCAGGTGTAGCGGCCGCCCCGCACCAATGCCTCGATCAGCCTTGGCCAGGCGGGGCCGCCGACTACATCGGCAACGACATCGACCTGAGGCCGCCCGAGCGCCGCCTCCAGGGCGGCCGGCAGATGCTCCACTTGCCGCGGCAGCACGGTTTCCGCCCCCAGAGAGCGCACCTGCCCGGCCTTGGCGGCAGAACACTGGGCGACGATGCGGGCTCCGCGGCGGCGCGCCAGCTGGATCAGGGCCGTTCCCACCCCACCCGAGGCCCCGGTAATCAGGACCGTATCGCCCTCTGTCACAGCCGCCCGCTGCAACATGTTTTCGGCTGTGATCGAGGAGGTGGCGAAGGTGGCGAGTTCGGCGTCGCTGAAACGGCTGCTGATCGCGTGAACCTGGCGCGCATCGACGGTGCAGTAATCGGCAAAGCCGCCGTCGCACTCGGAACCGAAATAGCCGTATTTCTGCCGATTGGTCGGGTCGCTCCAGTCGCGCAGCCAGGTGTCGATCAACACCCTTTTGCCCACCAGACTCCGGGGCGCCTCGGAGCCGACGGCGACGACCGTGCCGCAGACATCGGCCCCCTGGATGCGGGGAAATTGCAGGGGCGAATCGCCCCAGGCGCCGCTGCTGTTACTGTCGGTGGCCGCATCTTCGGCGACGGCGGCGACGGTGGCGCCCGTGACGCTGGGTGAATACCAGCCGGTACGGGTGTTGATGTCGGTGTTGTTGAGGCCGCAGGCCGCGACTTCAATCAGGGCTTCCCGGGGGCCGGGGAGCGGAACTGGCCAGTCTTCATGCCACTGGAGTTGATCGGGACCGCCATGTCCAACCAGGACAAAGGCCCTCATGCGCTCGGGCAGCGTCTGACTGCCGGCTGCACTCATCAGTCAGACGGCCGGAACTACGGGGGGGTTGCGCCCAGGGAGTCGAGAAACCAGCCGTGCAGGGCGGCGACGCTGTGCTCGCTGTTGACGCCCTCCGCCGGATCCAGCACCAGCGGCCCGGGGCGGTAGCCCTTGCTGTTGAGGCCGCGCTGGACATTGCGGATGAGGTTGAGGTCTTCCTCAAAGGTGGTCTGACGGTCGAGTTCGGCGACCCTGCGCACCTTGTCGTCATCGCCGTGGCGGTCGCTGAACCAGCGTCGGCGGATGCGGCTGCTGTCAACCGTCAGCGGCCGCCAGCTGTAGGAGTTGACCAGGCCGCCGGGGTAGAACTGCAGACTCGTGACCGGCCAGAGGAAAAAGGAACCGTACTCCCCGGAGGTCTCGTACCAGGCGCTCTCGGCTTTGGCGGGCAGGGAGCGGTGGTGGAGGCAGCGGCCCGGCCCCAGGACGCGGATGCTGTAGTTGGGGGCATCGACGATGCCCTTGACGAAATCCTTGTGGACGTTGCAGCAGTGGTAGCACTCGTTGTAGTTTTCAATCGCCACCATCCAGTTGCACTCTTCGTCGCAATCGTATTCGATCAGCAGACGCCGCTCGGCGGCATCGGGGCAGAGGCTGTCGATGGCCTCTTCGACTCCAGGGTAGCTCTCGGCCAGCGTCGGGGCCTTTTCGTCGAGGTTGACGAAGACAAAGCCGGCCATGATTTCGAGGCGGATCTCGCTCAGGCGGACCTGGGCGCAGTCAAACCCCGGCACCTTTTTGCTGTGCGGGGCCGCCAGGAGGGCACCGTCGAAGTCGTAGCGCCAGGCGTGGTAAGGGCAGATCAGGCGTTCCATGCGGCCCTCGCCGCTGACCAGCTGATGGCCGCGGTGCTGGCAGACATTGTAAAAAGCCCGCAACTGGCCGTCCCGGCCGCGCAGGACGAAGAGGTCCTGATCGATGATCGTCAGGGTCAGGTAATCGCCGACTTCCGGCAACTGGGAGACATGGCCGGCCACCTGCCAACTGTGCAGGAAAATTTCACTGCAGGCGCGTTCAAAGACCGCGCTGTCCGTGTAGTAAGCGGCTGGCAGGGCGCGCCCGGGTTCACAAACTGGAGATTTCATAGGGATGACCACGGGCAGGATAGTAATGGATGGGTCTGCTTGGCAGAGTGGTGATGGATAGCTGCTTATTTTACAGCATAAAACCAGGAACCGGCAAACCCTGAACTGAATCAAATCTGCAAAACCGAACAGGGCCCCGGCGGGCACAAGCGGCGAGCCTGAAAGAAGCGGCATCCGTCCCGGATGAAAGGCGGCGCGGACATACCCGTCGCCGAAGGGAAGCGCCTCCCGCTCTTTTCGCACACCGGCGGCACAAAGCTTGAATTACCGCGTCAATCTAGTTCAGGTGTTGGCCATGCAGACATGCCGCGCAAGGATGTCCTCGATGTCTCCGGGAGTCTCGGATACATCCGAGGACCAGCGGCCGAAACCGCCATGCGCACTGACAGCCTTGACCCACTGATCAAGGAACAGGCGCTTGGCCCGATCCTGGTCGCTTTTTTGACCCTTGACCTCCAGAACCAGCATGTCGCCCGACCTTAGTCGAATGAGGAAGTCCGGGCGGTATTTCCGCACCACGCCACGATGGACGTAGAGCACCTCGAAACCGAGATGATCGTTCTTCACCCAGGCGGCCACTTCGGGAGACCGGTCAAGGGCGCAGGCCTCGGTCGCTTCCCATGTGCTGTCGAAGGACACAAAATTGATGTGGCTGCGCGCCGTGTATTGACACGGTTTGCCCGTGTACCAGGTGCGCATGTCGCCAGTGGCGCGGATCGGTCGGTCCCGGTCGAACACCGGTTCCAGCCTCTCGGTGTTCTCGTGGCGGATTGCTTCCCAGATGTGCTGAACTACTCTGGTCATGCTGAGGGTGACGATGAGGCGGCGCTTGAGATCGTCTTTGCCGAACAGCGCGGGCCTGATGCTGATTCTGTCCGAGTGGATGAACTGCTCGACAAGCCGGACCAGTTGCGCCAGCAGAAAGGTCCGGTCACCGGGCCAGTCCGCCTGAATCTGATCGTACAGGTCCCGCGCGGTCTCGAAGACGATACGCTGGGTACGGAACTCGTGCGCCAGCTTCTCCAGGTCTATGGAATCGATCTTCGTCACGTCCGGCTTGCCGTCGACTAGGGGGGCAAGCTCTGCGATCCAGGCGGTCTGGACAGCGTCGAGCTCCAAGGATTCGACCTTTTCCAAGTCGAGCGACAGACGCGGGTGGTAGCAGTGATCAATGCGAACAACATTGGGCCACGAAATCTCGAAAGCCGCCTTGTCCGCCACTGGCTCAATAGCGGTTTTGGGTGGCGGCGGCGGCGGCGGACCGTCCTCCCGAACCTCGTGAGGCAAAAAGGTGAAGGGTACGCCAAAGATGTTGACATATTCCGGCTCAAACAGATGTGTCTCCGGGTTCACCTCGTAGGATGTGCGGCGCAGGCCGCGTCCTACCACCTGTTCGCAGAGGAGTTGACTCGTGAAGGCGCGGAGGCCCATGATGTGAGTGACGGTTTTCGCGTCCCAACCCTCGGACAACATGCCGACGGAGATCACGTTCTGTATCTGCCCGCCCGCGTATCCGGGACGCCCCACCGTATCCACCTGCAGGCGCAGTCGCTCGGCCTGCTGCTTTTTCGTCAGCTTGGGAGCGCTCCCTCTGCCGGCACTGTCCTCACTTCCTCCAGAGGCGATTTCAGCGATCGGCTCTTCGGCAGCTTCAGCCTTGTCGAGCACCTTCGAGTCGATGTGAAGGGTTCGTTGCGGGTCACAGAGTTCATTGATGCGAATCCGCTTGCGGTCGAACGCATGCTTGATTCGGGCAGCCGTTTCGGTGCGATTGGCGACGGTGATCATCACCGGTGGGGTGGCGCTTCCCCGTTCCGTCCAGTCGCTGGCGGTCTCGCGCCAGTCGTATCCGAGCAGGTAGTAGCCGTTCATCACCAGATCCGGTAGCGGCTCCTCTGATTCGGCCGGCCGGTTCAGGTCATCTTTGACCTCGGGATCGTTGTAGATGTGGTAGAGGCGGGACCTGTAGGTCTTGGCATCGGGCACGGCGTCGTCGCGAATCACAATCCGCGGCGTCTTGACGAGGCCGGACTCGATGGCGTCGTTCAAGCCGAAATCACTGACAATCCAGTCGAACAGCGCTTCCTCAGAGTTCAGCTTGCCGGAAGACACAAATGGCGTGGCAGAAAAATCGTAACAGGCGAGGACGCCGCGAATCCGGTGGATTCGATCCAGCCCGCCGATCCATTTAGTCGCTTCCTCAATGGCACCCTTGGCGAGGCTCCTGACTCTGGTCGCGGCTGGAATGCGCCACGCGTGATGCGCCTCATCGTTGATGACGAGAAGGTTCCGCGCTCTCGCCATGTCCCCGAGCAGGTCGCGGATCCAGGCTTCGTCGCTCCTGGCCCCACGCTTGTCCACGCTGCGCCTGCCGGCGATCTTCTCATCCGTCTCCCAGTTGAGCGTGTGCCAGTTGCGGATCACCACCCTGCCTCGGTGCAGCCTGTCGAACAGGGCCGGGGGCACGACCCGAAAAGCCTCATAGTAGTTGTCTGCATGAGACGGCATCAATACGGCCAAGCGGTTCTTCACGGTGAGGCCGGGGGCAATGACGAGGACGTTGCTGGCGAAGCGGGAATCACGCGGGTTGGCGATCTTGTTCAGCACATGCCAGGCGATGATCATGGCCATGACGACGGTCTTGCCGGAACCGGTCGCCATCTTCGCACACAGCCGGCTGAACGCGCCGCCGTCGGACGGAATATCCAGTCCGACCCGGTCGGTCGCCGGCGCTTCTGTAAGCCAGATGAGCGTTTCCGCCGCTTCAATCTGACAGAAGAAGAAGCGCCGGGCATCAAACTCCTCGGGATCCTTCCAATACTCCAACAGGCGCTTCGTGACCCCTGTGACGCCGGGATAGCCAGCGGCACGCCAGTCACTGACACGCTTTCGAATCCGGTTGACCAAGGGAATCTCGACGAAGACGCCAGGATCGTCGAATGCCTGGGAAGCGCCCGACGCCACCACGTAGCCGGCTGGCCGGCGGCCCATCCGGAGGTCGAACAGGCGCCTCTCCCGATCGTAGCGCCAATGTCTCGCCGGCTCCTCATAGGGAGAGTTAACGATCAGGCGGTCGATACTTGTCTGCGGCATTATCAATTCTCAGAAGGAGGGTCGGAATCAGGCGGCACAAGTGCTTCAAACAGGGAAATCAAGCTTCAATTCAGTGGCTTATGCTGGCCTTGAACGTTAGTCTCCCGATACCCTGATCGGTGGTCTGATTCTTTCTCTGACAATTTGGTAAAGGTCAAGATCAATTCTGTCTTCATCAGCCGCCTCCAGAGTAATCGCCAGACCATACGGAATCTCATCATCCAGACTGCCTGCATCGGCGGCACACTCAACAGAAATCTCCAGATTATCTCCGGGAAAATTGTTCTTCCGGATCTGGAAGATTTCATGCTGGACAGTCCCTTTACGAACTTGTTGCCAATCACATTCCTGCCTTTCCCAACCAGACACTTCGAAAAACAGCTTTGCCCGACGCATTCCCGCATGGAAAGGGTTAATCGGGGAAAACCACGCCAAGGTGACAGTCAACCGCAAATGATTACTAATGGAGGCATCCTCCGGCAATGGGAAGGAGAATCGGTGCTTTTCTTTCTCTTGTGCTTTGCCGCAGCCGACCGCCGTAGCCCTGATCCGGGTGCATTGCAAAACTCTTTCGACGTCAATATTTCCATAGCCAAGATACCTGGAAAGGTATCGCTTAAATGTTCGATTGTTTATGGGCTTCTTCAGATGTTCATAGGCTCTGCGATTCTCGCCCCACGAAGTGCTGTGAACGAGCAAGGTTTTAATCAGCACCGCATCGTATTCTGCCAACAGGATATCAGCTGCACCCCCTTCGCGAAGTTCGTCCAGCATCTCGAAAATGTGACCGGCGCCGTGGCTGGCAATAGCGGCGGCATTGCTTGTTCCTTCCCGGAAAGCTGTGTTTTCAAGCCGTTCTGGCCCAAGGTGCGGATAGGCCGCCCGAATACCTGGAGGCAAACTACTGCGCACTGGTTCCAGAAGGTTTTCATCCTCCGGTTTTCGATCGTAGAGGAGTCTGCCTCCCTGAGCAAAAATCTCGGGTTTGATCGCACTTCGGTAGCCCGGTCCGATGCGACTGTAAGCAGAGGGCAGATCCATATTATCGATCGGATCAAAACCACGAGTATTCTCAGGCAGTTGACCTGAAAAGTCTTGCTGCAGTGCTCCTACAGTGAGGGCGTTCATGGATTCGGCAGGCGAAAGCAGGCGGTGATTACTCTGCTTCTTGTCTATTCCTCTTATAAACCGTTCTCTGATTCCCCGATCTTCTGCCAATGAGAGTTGCAGGTTAACCTCTGATTCACCGCAGGGATCAGCCAGTCGGATGCAGTCGTCGAAGTTCCCGGCACTGACAATGAACAGCACTTTGTATTTAAAGGACAGCCAATCCAAGAGCCTGGCCCAGGGCGACATCTCATGGAGATAGTGCTGATCCATATTGCCAAGTGAGAGATTAATCACCCGGACACCCAGGGCTTCGGGACTCTGGCCTTCGAACATCTCCGTGACCGACCTTTCGACAATGTCTTCCGGAAAGCGGTCTGCAGGGATCTCCTCAGGCCCGAAGCCAGTGCGCGGTGGTCTCATAATGGGACGGGCATAGATACGTCGAGGGAGGGGCTTAATTTCATTTTCTGGCCGACTTAAATCGCCGTGACATATCAGCGATGCCATGGAAGTACCATGTTTCTGTTGCAAAGGTTCATAGGAGTCCATATAAGAGTCCGGATCATTGAAAACAATGCGGCCGTCAAGCAGCCTGTGCCGAAGCAGGGGAGCACCGTCCAGAAGCGCCAACCCTGGAGGCTTGTCGTTGGGAGGCGCCGGTCTCCTGTCCAATGGCTGCTCCGGCGGCTCTGCTTCGGCCTTGATCTGCTGCCCGATGGGTCGAAAATACTTGATGGGTTCGCTGTGGAAGATCGCGGAGAAATCACCAGTTGATTCAACCCTTTCCCAGTCATGTTTCACAATCTTTTCAATACCGGCAACAGGCATGCTTGCTTTCAGCGCATGAAAAGCAATGTCTTTCATACAGATGGGTATACCCACCTGGCCTCCCATGTCTTCTATTTCTTGTTTGATTTTCTGAAATTTATCATTACGTTTTGTTTCATTTTGCCAATAATGCATTTCAATTTCAAAGTCGACCCTGGACTGGGTACCTTTCTTGATTTCCCAATCCCCCCTCCATTTTTTCAAAATACCCGTGTCTCTCAACCTGTCTCTCAGATCCCATCGCCGCAGCGTGATAATGTATTTGAAAACTTTCTCAAATTTCCCAAGCCCACGTTCAAGATTCCCCCGCCTGCTCTTCTGCCACAGATTATATAATTCTTCTGTTGCCTGTCGGTTACTGGATAGAAGATAGAATCGCCCTCCTTTAATTTTCTTCCCTGCCTCCTCATCGTAAAGGTCGTGCAGCTCGATATCGTCTACATCGAATTCAGCCAGCCATTCCAGTCCCTCGACCCGTTCAACGGCATTTTTAAATCCTTCAATTTGGCTGGACGTTTCCATGACGAGAACCCGTTCCACATCTCCCTCGCCATCGGATACACAGGCAGCACTAACTTGCCTGAACTGCCGCTCTATTCTTCCCGCCTGCGAAATATCATTGGGTGGCGGCCGTCCAGGAAAGACGGACCTGCGTTTGTGCCTACTCGCTGGTTCCGGCTTCGGGAGAATGAGGACTGGTCGGTCAGGCATCTTTGGTCGCGGATGCCCGGAATGTTAACTTCAACTGCTCACGCCACTGCAGAATTTTGTTCTCGGTTATTTTTCTGGCATCGTCCTGTTGTCTGTTGAGAACAGCCTGCCGATAAACATCCCGACAAAAATCTTCGACCGCGGAAAAAGAATCGAAGCCAACTTTTTCGGTAATTGTCCTTGGAACTAAACCGAACCGGAGTGATGTTTGTTTCTCATAGTCCCGAATAAAGTCCATAAGCTGAGCTTTGGTTGGGCGAGGCATCTCGAGGCGAACCTGAAAACGGCGCCATACCGCGGAGTCCAGCAGTTGCGCGTGGTTGCTGGCCACCACCACCACCGTGTAACTGGGGAGGGCATCGATGTGGAGCAGCAGGGAACTGACCACGCGCTTTATTTCTCCCGTCTCATGCAGGTCCCCGCGCTCCTTGCCGACGACATCGAATTCATCAAAGAAAAGAACACACTTCTGCTGGCGGGCATGATCAAAAATCTTCTTCAACCTTGCAGCCGTCTCCCCCAGAAAACTGCCGATTAAACCCTCATAGCGAACAATCAGCAATGGCACCATCAACTCGCTTGCCAAGACCTCCGCCAAGGTTGTTTTCCCGTTGCCAGGAGGCCCAATGAACATGAGTCGATTGCGCGGGGTAAGACCATAACTCTTCAGGAGCTCAGCCCTGTGATACTCCTCGACCAACTGTTTAATCGTCGCCTGATTGTTTGGACTTAGAATTATGTTGGACAATCGTTGTTCAGGTCGCCGATGATAGAGCAGATGCTCGACGCCATTGTCCAGGACCCGACCTGGTCTGTGAATCGTTGCACCGTTTTCGCGCACAATAGAAGCGAGGCGGTCAGCGAGGACGTGGTGCTTATTCTCACGCTCCTCGGCGATTATGCTGTCTACGGCCCGAGAAGCAGCGACTTGATCCCCTTTACTGGTCGCCTTTATCAGGCTGACAAGTAAATCTGCCCTGGCCATCACGCCACCCCCAGAATTTTCAGGCTCTCGATGCCCCGGTCATCGACGATCTTGACTGCCGCCCGCCCGTGCTCACCTGCCTCAAAGGGCAGGGAGAGAGTCCCTCTATAGGCCTCAATCAGGTCCGTATCGATCCCGGCGTTGAGGTTGCGGGCGAGTTTTGTCCAACCGTCCCCGGCTCCCGCCATGGGGAAGAATACCTGGCGCGGGAACAGGCTGCGGCCGTCGTAGTCCGGGTCGAGCATCCAGAGCGCGATCTTCTCTGCGCCTCCGGATTCCAAGTCGCCCGTTCTGGTGTTGTAGTAGTCGAAGCCCCGGACCAAGGCACGGAATTTTCCTTTGTCTCCGCCATCGGCGATGCGTTCAATCGCTATGTCGGGATGGCCCATCAGCCAGAAGCTCTCGTTGCCCGTGCGCGCCCTTTTGAGATCCTCGGTCAACAGATCGGCGTTCATCTGCGCCTTGAGCAGAGCGACACCGGGCCAATTGGTCTCATCGATGTCCTTCGACGCCTCGGAATCGAACTGGAAGGCGGCGAAGACAATGATCTTCGGCTGTGGGACAAGGAGTTGCGCCTCCTCGACGGCGAGCGCAACCTGGCGCTGCTCAAGCGGCGCGTAGTCCTGTCCGAACGAGACGACAACACGGGCGGCGTCGCTGCCGGAAGGGGGTTCGCGGGCGCCGTCGACATCGCCGGGTCTTGTCTCGCCCTCGGCGTGAAGCCAGCGCATGCCCGGCAGCGGTTCCAGCCGGGCGAAGGAGAGACGCTGTCCGTCCCTGCCGCGAATGCCGGTCTGCAGCAGTTCGTCACGCCAGTCGCCCTGGCGCGCAGTCGGCCCCATGCGCGCCACTGAGGCGTCCGCCGGCAGGGGCTCAGGCTCTTCAATGTCGTCAACGGGTCTGACCACTGGCGCCGGCACGGCTTCGACCGTGAAGGGCCCGGTAACTCGGGCCTTGGCGCGGTCAATACGAGGCTGATCGTAGAGCAGGGTTTTTTTGGGCGGCTCGTCGTAACCCAGAGTCCGGGCAGAAGCAGCGTCAACGCTGCGGTAGCAGAAGCCAGAACCGACGCCTTCGTCGGGATGAGCCAGTTCGTAATAGTCGTAGCTCGCCGTCATGAGCCGCTGGCGCGCGAGGGCGACGGCCACGCGGGAGGTGTCGCAGCTGATCCAGCGCCGTCCCCACTGCTCGGCAACCTCGGCCGTGGTGCCGGAACCGCAGGTGGGGTCGAACACCAGGTCGCCGGGGTCCGTAGTCATCAGGACGGCACGTTGGACAACCTTTGTTGCCGTCTGTACAACATAACGCTTGTTGACGGCTGGCATCTGCGTCGCCCAGATGTTGTTGATGCGTCGGCCGGGCACTTCTCCTTCGTAGTTTTTCCACATCAGGGAAGACTGTCCCTCCAATGCCTCCAGTCGCCCCAGCTCGGCCAACCGGTCCATTCCCTCTTCAGAGATCGACCAGTGCCGGTTGAGTCCGCAACGAAAGATGCGGCCATCGTATTTGTAGGGTTCGGAGCGACCGGTGGTGGAGACGCCTTGCGAATCGAGTGGCCTGCGACGGTAGATGCGCGCACCGTTCGGAAGGTTATTGTCTGGGTCAAAGCACTCGTCCGGGGTTGGTTTGTGGCATTGTCCGCCGGGAAGTTCCACCATGACATCCCAATTAAAGTAGTCAATCACCTCCGCCCGTGTCAGCGGCTCGTACAACTGCCGATACTTTGCCTGCCTGCGGTCTTTGGCGTACCACAGCATGTAGTCTGCCACTTCCGGCAATGCCGTCGCCGAACTCCCGCTGGTGGTGGCGTAGGAGATGGTCGCCATCCGGTTTCCAGCGCCGAAGACTTCGTCCATGACCAGGCCCGCCCTGTGTACGTTTTCGTCGCCGATCTGCACAAAGCAGCTTCCTGTCTCGCTCAGGAGCTCGCGCGCCAGCAGCAGGCGGTCACGCAGATAGGCCAGGTAAGAGTGGATGCCGAGTTCCCAAGTATCGCGGAAGGCGCGGATCTGCTCTGGTTCGCTGGTCAGGTCCTCGGCCTTGCCGTCAACGACCTGTCTCTGGTTGACAAAGGGCTGAAAGTTGGAGCCGTAGCGAATGCCGTAGGGCGGATCCATATAGACGGTCTGCACTTGCCCGCCAAGACCCTCCTTCTCGAGCAGACTGTTCATGACCAGCAGGCTGTCGCCGGCGAGCAGGCGGTTGCTCCAGTTGTGCCGATGTTTGTAAAATTCGATCGCCTGCCGGAGAGGCGGATTCTCCTTCGGCTTGGCGAACAGCGACTGCTGCTGCGGATCCTTGCCCTTCTGCTTGCGCACTGCCTCGACGATGGTACGCGGGTCGATGCGTTCGTGAACATGCAGGGAGACCGTCGGCACCTCGAAGGAGCTGTGCTCTGCCTTGCCGGACCAGGAAAGCTGAGGGTCGAGATGAGGGTCATGGCTGTAGGCCTTGCGCCCGCCGTCCAGATCGGTTTCCGGCGTGACCAAGCCTACGGGGGGGTTATTCAGGCGCTCCTCGCGGGGATGATCGTAGGTCTCAATGCTTCGTTTCACTTTCTTTTCAAGCGGCGCCATGATTCGCCTCCGATATCGAGCATTCAGTCGAATCGACGATCGACCGGCCGACGTTCCGAGTTTGGGCAGGCCCTGACTGACGGCCAGCAAATGGCCGTGATTCTGGCAGATATTGTAAAAGCCCGCAACCGGCCACTTCCTTCGTAGAGGACGACCAGAGGCGCCCGAAGATCGTACCGTCCAGAACAGGATGGGGCTCACAGGCTGTGTCGTTCATGGGGATGATCGGGTCAGGGCGGAAAGTAGTGAACTATTGCTCATTTTATAATAAAGCAAAAGGCAGCTACAGCCGGCTGGGCAGCATGCCAAGACAGGGAAAGCCAGCTCTGTGCCCGGAGCCGGGGGCTTCCGCTTCCCTGGTGCCGGGGCCGCGACAACAGAGGCCTATTATACTATGGGCAGTTGAATGAGCATCCGCTCGGGCGATCCTTTGCTCGCCCCCTATCCACCACAGATCCACTTCCTTCAATTCTGCCGTCATGACCAGAGCACAACAGACAGATTCAGCGAACAAAACCCCGTCGAACCAAGCCAGCGCCATGCCCGGCGAGACCCAGGCCATGCCCATGCCGGACCAGACCCAGGTGGTCATCATCGGCGGCGGCGTCATGGGATGCTCCCTCGCCTATCACCTGTCGAAGGAGGGCTGGAAGGATATCCTGCTGCTCGAAAAAGGCGAGCTGACTTCGGGCTCGACCTGGCATGCAGCCGGCCTTGTCACCCACTCGGTCAGCCACTACGGCATCGCCTACATGGCGCGCTACGCCACCAGCCTCTACCCGCAACTCGAAGAGGAGACCGGCCAGTCCTGCACCTGGCACGGTTGCGGCAGCCTGCGCATGGCCTACAACTCCGAGCAGCTCGACTGGCTGCGCTACACCCTCTCGATCGGCCTCGGCTCCGGCGCCAATATGGAGATCATCAGCCCCAGGGAGATCAAGCGGGTCCATCCGTTCTACAACACCGAGGGCGTGATCGCGGCCCTGCACACCCCGGACGACGGCCATGTGGACCCGGCTGGCGTCGCCTTCGCCATGGCCCGGGGCGCCCGCTCCCGCGGCGTCCGCATCGTCCGGCAGAACCGCGCCACCGGCATGGAGCGCACGGCCTCCGGCGAGTGGCGGGTCGACACCGAGAAGGGAGCGGTACGCTGCGACATCGTCGTCAATGCCGGCGGCACCTACGCCCCTCAGATCGGCCGCTGGGTCGGCATCGATATTCCCATGGCCAATCTGCTGCACCACTATTTCGTCACCGACCCGGTGCCGGAATTCGCCGACCTCGCCAGGGAACTGCCCGTGGTGCGCGACGACAACCGGGTGTCGGGCTACATACGCATGGAGCAGAAATCGGGGCTGATCGGCATCTACGAAAAGCTCAATCCCAAGACCATCTGGGACCAGGGCACTCCCTGGGAGGCCGACAGTGAACTGTTCGAACCCGATTACGATCGCGTCATGCCCTGGCTGCAGGGAGCCCTTGAATGCGTGCCGGTGCTCAGCGAGCGCGGCATCCGCCGCGTCGTCCACGGCGCCATCACCCACCCGCCGGACGGCAACCTCATGCTGGGGCCCTCGGGCCTGCCGGGCCTGTGGATGTGCTGCGGCGCCCAGATCGGCATCTCCTGGGGACCCGGCGCCGGCAAATACCTGGCCCAGTGGATGACCTACGGCGCTGCCGACATCTCCCTGCGTGACTTTGACTGGCGCCGCTTCGGCGCCCGCATCGACAGCGAATACTGCACTGGCAAGGGCAGGGAAGACTACCAGTTGCGCCACGAGGTGCCTTACCCGAACCGCGACCGACCCGCCTGTCGGCCGTCCCACTCGCGGCTCTCGCCCCTCTATGACATCCTCAAAGAGCGCGGGGCCGTCCATGAAAACGTCTACGGCTGGGAGCGGCCCCAGTGGTTCGCCCCCGATGGCATGGAGCGCGAGCACATCCACAGCTTCAGACGCTCGCCGCTGTTCGACATGGTCGCGGCCGAGGTGCGGGGCCTGCGCGAGACCGCCGGCCTCGTCGATCTCAGCTCTTTTTCCAAGATCGAAGTTCGCGGCCGCGACGCCGCCGCCTTCCTCGAACGGCTTCAGGCCAACCGTATGCCGCGGCGCCAGGGCGCCCTCTCGCTCGCCTACTTCATGACCGAGGGCGGGCGCATCGAGGAGGAGACGAGTCTGCTGAAGCTGGCCGAGGACCGTTTCTACCTCGTCTACACCGCTGTGCGCGAGGCCGCCCTCATCGACTGGCTGCGCGGACGGATCCAGGACGGGGAGGAAGTCGAAGTCCTCAACCTGACGCAGGAACTCGGCGTACTGGTCCTCTCCGGCCCGGCATCGCGGGCCATCCTCGGCCAATGCACGGCGGCGCCGCTCGACAACGCCTCCTTCCCCTGGCTGTCGAGCCGCGAGATTGAAGTCGCCGGCGCGCCCGTCCGCGCCATCCGCGTCTCCTACTCCGGAGACCTCGGCTGGGAACTGCACATGGACAACGCCCACATGGAAGCCGTCTATCGCGCCCTCGTCGAGGCCGGAGAATCCCAGGGCCTCGTCCACGTGGGCTCGGCGGCCCTGAATTCGCTGCGCATGGAAAAAGCCTACCCCGCCGGCGCCGAGCTGACTCCCGAAGTGACCATGATGGAGGCCGGCCTCAACCGCTTCGTCGGCGCCCACGAATTCCAGGGTCGGCAGGCGACCCTCGAACCCGCCAGCAAGTGGCTGTTGGCCTATATCGAGATCGACGAGCCGCATGCCTCGGATGCCCGCGCCGACAAGATCAACGCCGAAGTCGATGCCGAAGAAATCCTCGAGGCCGATCCGGTGGGTCATGAAACGATCTGGATCCAGGACTCCCAAGGCTGGAAACTCGTCGGCTCGATCTCTTCAGCGGCCTTTGGCCACAGCGTCGGCAAGAGCCTGGCTTTTGCCTATCTCGAGCCCCAGTGGGCCGCCCCCGGCAGCGAGCTTTCCGTACTCGTTCTCGGCCGCAGCCGCCGCGCCCGGGTGCTGGCCCAGGCCGCCTGGGACCCCGACCACCTGCGCCCGCGCCTCGACGCGAGCCCCAATTAATTCCTCACCGACAGGAGACTGAAGATGGACAAGGAACTGTTTGAAAAAGGCCTCGAACAGCGCCGATCAACCCTGGGAGCGGAATATGTCGAACGGTCGCTGGAAGCTGCCGACGACTTCAACCGCCCCTTCCAGGAAATGGTGACGCAATACTGCTGGGGCTTCGCCTGGGGCGATGAAAGCATCGACGCCAAAACCCGCTCCCTGATCAACCTCGGCATCCTCGCCGCACTCGGCCGCACGGCCGAGTGGTCGCTGCACTTTCGCGGCGCCATCCGCAACGGCGTCAGCCGCGATCAGTTGCGCGCCCTGATTCATGTGGTGTCGGTCTATTGCGGCGTGCCGGCAGCCGTCACCTGCTTCCGCGAGGCCAACCGCATCCTGGCCGAGCAGGAGAAGAATCAGGACGGCAGAGGGAATTGAAGCTGTCGGCAGCCGCCGACAGCCCCCGCCTGCTTTTGTCTTCGCCTCCAGCTCTTCCGTTTCCAAGGGCTTATCGCGCCCCTGAAGGGGCCGCTGTTTCTCGAACCGCCTGAGGAATGCGGCCGGCTCCCTGTCGAGACAGGAATTTCAAAGACTCGGCTGAGCCGTAAACAGAAGCCGCGGACAGGCGCGATCGGCCTGCCCGCAGTGCAGATTCTGCCGTCGGGCTATCGTTCGTTGCGGCAGAATTAAGACCAGGGCTTACCGAATCGGCTGAGGCGCAGCGACCTGCTCCATGAGGTCGTTGTTCCACTTGCCATCGACGACAACGTGACTGGCGGCTCCGAGGAGGATGGCTTCAATCAGGTTGTGGTTGAGATAGACGTAGGTGCCGGGTTGACGAAAGGTGTACAGGGCCGCGGCCGCCTCGCCGCCGAACACTGGCCAGGTCTCCCGATTGGTCATGGGGGTGTCGTTAAAGGACCCCCCGTGCCAGACCAGATTGCCATGCCCGCCGATAAGATGAACGCGTGAATCCCGATTGGCCTGGGAATGGATAAACAGGACGGTTTCGCCGACAGAGGCTGTCATCGCGTTTTCGCCAGTGAGCGCGCCAACCTTGCCGTTAAACGTGATGTGGGTGGGAATCAGCGTTTTCATGGCTTCCAGGCTATCGGCCAGGGCGGCGCTGGGGTTCGGGTAACGCTTGAAATTGCCTCTGGCATCTTTCGGGATGTAAAAATCCTGCTCGCCGATGTAGTAAGCGCGGTCATAGCGCACGGCTCTGCCCTTCTCGTCCTTGAGACCGGATCGCGGCAGCACCATGACAGCACCGTTCATCCCGGCCACGACATGGTAGGGAATCATGACGCCGCCCGGCGCGCAGTGGTAAATAAATGTCCCTGCTTTGGTGGCTTTCCAGCGCAATTTCACTTGCTGGCCCGGTGCGACATTGGTGAGCGAACCGCCGCCCAATGCACCGGTGGACGCGTGAAAGTCAATGTTGTGCGGCATGGTGTTGGAGCTGGAGTTTTTCAGCGTCAGTTCAACGTAATCGCCGACGTGAGCAACGATAATTGGACCTGGATTGGTCCCATTAAAGGTCAGGGCCTGGACGAACACACCGGGCGCAATCTCCATCTCCTTTTCCACTACTTCCAGGGTGACCTCGATAATCTTGGCTCTTCCCCGGGCGACCTGATCGTGCCGCGGCAGAAAGGGCGGCGCCACGAGTCTCTGTTTGACTCGACGCAGGCCAGATATCTTTGCTCTTTCACCGACCTCATAGCCCGGCAATCCTCCCTGGGCAAAGGCCGTAACAGAAAAGCTGAGCGGAATTGCAAGGGCGGCCGCCATTAAGATTTTCAGGGGGTGGTGGTGGTGGTAACGCATCTTGAAAAACGCCTCGTATACGTATCTATAAGAACAGGAAGTACAAAGCCACCTACTACAACGGAAGCGGCAGGCACAGTTGAGGCCCTTCGGCCCCCCGCGATGGGCCGAAGACCCATCCCTTTTCTGCGCTTATCTCCACACTAACACCAAAGGACTGCTTAAGTCAAGAATCGAAAGTAAAAGCAGGAAGGATAAACCTTCTTCTACAAGCGCTCAAACAGCAAGCCGGCGCGCTCCATCCACCGCAAGCCTCTGGCTGTTCTTGTGATTTCCCTGTCTGCCGGACAAGGATGTCGGAAAAAGCTGTCTTTTCCTCTGTCGAATCACCTTGTGAGCCATGCCCGACTGTGCGGGTCGGAAAAACCTGAGCATTCCCTGAGGCCCCGGGCAAAGTAGCCGATCGTCCGGCAATACCAGACTTCTTCTGAATTTCAGTCAGTTATCGGACAAAGCTGCAGATCGTTTCCGTACTCATTCTCCCCGCCAGCTTCCCCTCCACTGTGAAGGGCAGGTAGCGCCTGTTTTTCGGCAGTGTTCGCCCGGACGACTCCGTCGCCTTCAGGCCAACCATTCTCGCCGCCTCGGCGACGCCTGCCGCATTTTTCACAAAGGTCCCTTTCAGGCAACTATTCCCGATAACAAAGGTGGCGACTCCTCTTGGGGTGAGAACTCGAGCGATCTCCGATACCATCCGATAAATATCTTCCGCATAACGCTCAATCATCCGGCGATGGCGGAGCGACAACAGTTCGCAGTCTACCATCGCCGCCCTTATGCCTGAGTAGAGATGCCCAAGGCTTCCTTTATCTGGTCCGCGTTCGGCTCCAATGCTGTTGGATCGGATTTTCCGCAGTTCGCCGACGCCGTACCCCAGCCAGACCAAGGCCAGTCGGTGACCGCGCAGATAATCTATCGCATTGAGGTATGGCGGCGAAGTCATGACGACATCAATGGTTCCATTCCCGATATTGTCCAATCTACGGGCGTCACCCAATTCAATGTCTGCGGCCCCTTGAAAAGGATGGCCTGCCAGGTGCCGGCGAAGAAAACCTATGGATCTCTCAAATGCCGGGAACACTTCAAAGCCTGATGCTTGACGGACCTTATGGGGTCGGCTGTGAGAGGTGTCGCGGGCAAGGGATGCACAGGGCTCTTTCGTTACAATAATCCGGCTCAGCGCCAACCGCAGCAGATTGAGATCGGCCGCGCCTTCGTCGCCACCCTCACAGGCGAGCTTATGCAATGCAAAGGCTATTCTCCTCAGATCAGATCGCTGCGGTTCCTCGAACCAGTACGCCATAAAGGATTTCGTCTCCTCGTCCCCATCGATCCAATCCAATTTCACTGCGCCAGGGTCTACAGTTCTGGCCTCATCCATCACATAGGCTGCCCACCTCTCTACGCTCTCGTCTGAAACGGGCGTCGTCCAGACACGCGCCATGAGAACGGCGAGCGGATCCAGATCGAAACCAATCGCCTCATGGCCGAGCTCCATAGCCTGCCTGAGTACAACGCCCGATCCGGCCATTGGATCCAATACCCGACTGCGCCCACCAATGCACCCAAGCCTCTCCAGGGCCAGGTCGGGCGCCATGCGCGCTGGAAAAGGATGGATCTGTTTCATCGCCGGGCCGCCGCCTCGCTTTTGACGCTAAACATCTGTTTCATCAGGCTGAAGCTTATCAAGCTGGGTTCTTATCGCATTTGCAACGCTGGACGGACTCGCGTTAACAATCACCTTGTCGTTGCTGCTCAGCTTTACCAGATGCGGCACTATGATTTGAAGTCCTGTTACCAATGCGATGACATCTTTGTCCTGGACACTCACAGCACCCAAACTTTCACGGCAGGTGTACGCGATCAGCGATGCCGAGAGGGTATCCGGCACTTTTCCCCTCAGTTCTTTCAAGGCTTCAATAAACACGTCAATTGTAAATACCCGGCTGGTCCGCATCTCCTCTTCAAGCTGGCTTACCCACTCGGACACCTGGCATGGGTCAAAATGCTCGAACGCCTTCCTAAACTTTTGGAATGCAATGGCACCATACCTGGCCGTGTATTCCAGCAGTTTCCCCAGGTCCTGCGCCCGCATCGGGGTAACTTTCTGTTGCTCGCACCGCGTGACCAGAGCCCCCTCACTGAATTCAGGCGCTACTACCAACGAATAGTCGGCATCATGCTTCTTTCGGTGCTCCACCGCCGCATCCAGAGAGATATTTCCCGTCTTCACCCTGGGATGCTTTGATGTCTTGGCATCAAACGAAAAGCTGTACTTGAGAGGTCGTGGATCAGCTTCGGTTGGGTCAGTCATGGCGGGCAACGGACATGCTCTCGCAATACCATCCGGTTCGCCCTTCCCTGCCAAATCCGATACATCGAAGCCCAGATAGCGCAGCGCATCGGAAACCAGTATCTCCATTTTTCTGCTGCTTTCGCTGTCATGCCGTGCGCATTGTAACAACCTGGCAATATGGATTCCTGACTCACGGCGTTGCAATGCGCGAAAGCACATAAGACGGTCCCTGTAATTACGGACATCACTTAGCAGGCCTGGCCCAATGCCGATATCGAGTGCATAAACATCAGCCAGCAGATCGATCATCGCCACTGTTCGCACCAGTTCCTTTTCTGCCTTGCTGCCCGAATGCTCCATGACGAAGGGGTGGCCTTTGTTCACCACTATGGAATTGTCCCTAATTCTGAATTTGACGAAGGCTTTGTCGGGAAGTTCCTCGTATCTGACTTGATCCAGTGCACTCCTGATGTTTTTGGCTGTGCTTTCGCGCCAGGATTTTCGCTTTTCCTCAGGATCAGCAATACCGGTCTCGTCAAACATATCCGGCAGAACCGGCCCTGTCCGGAGCGCCTCCCGGACGACGTTTCGCAGAGGATTCAGCGAAATTATTCCGAGGGACTTGACAAGTTCGTCGCCTCCATCATGCATTATCACCCTGTCATCACTATCGTGAACCGTTCGTGCCCTGTTGAACACCTTCCTCAGGAATGCCCTGAATATCCTTATCTCGCGACATTCCTTAAACTGCTCCCGGTTCGTCGTAAGAAACTTATTGAGGCCGTCTGCCCGGACTGCCATGCGAAACCGGGCCCAGGCCGCATGGTTGAGGTTTTCCTCGCCAAAACTCGGGTCCTGATTGACTATACGTCCCAGAACATTGACGCGAAATCCATTCGAGGCACCGCGGTCCTCGCTCTTCCCGCCGCTGATCTTCTCCTCAAACAGTTTCGCGGTACCTGTAATACGTCCAATTCCCTCAATGTCGGCATGTGGACATGGAGCCGTCCCGTAACAAACGGGTATTTTTGTAAGACTCGCTGATTTATCCTCATCAGTTTGGCTTTTCTTTTCGGCATCCCCGGCGTCGTCTTCCGGCCAATCGCCCTTCTCGTCCAGTTCAATTGAATCAATCCCGAGGTCTGGCCCGATAACCCACTCTTCTACCGGGGCGGCCTTCACTTTGGGTGATATCAGCTTGTCTCCATTTACAAAGATTGATATCTCCGTCCCAAACGGAAGCGCTGCCGCCAACATCCTGCGTAGAATGCCAAGTTTCAAAGTCTTTCCGGTCTGCTTAAGGTGCGACAGCACAACCAGCGTCCAAGTTTCATCTTCAGGACGGTCCAAGCTGGCAAGTTCACCCCCAAACTCATCCATGGCAGCAGGATTTCCACCTTCTGCCTTTTCCTCACCCGGGGTGTTGCCCTGAGGGTGACCATCTTTTATCAAACCAAGAAACTCATCACCGCCATATACCGTTCCCAGAATCTGAGCCAATTCAGATTCACCAAGTTCAAATACGTCCAATTTCAAATCATTTATCAAGCGATCAGAATCTGCGCCTTTCTGGCGGTCAATCTCACGATAATCCATCGTTACGCAACGTATGACTCCATCTTTCGCCTTACATATGTGAGTAAGTTGTCCAGCAAGTACATATGTAGCCAGCTTTCCGATGCCAAACTTGCCAATAAGCGGCCGGCCGTATTCAGATGAACGATCCTGTTTCGGAGAGAATGCGATATGCCAGAGCTGGCGGAGTCCGGCTTCATCCATCGAAACACCGTTGTCAAACACAGCCAGGGTCGCTCCAGAGTCTTCCAAATCTGGAGCTATCCTGACATCTACGATATTGGCGCCGGCATCCCAGCCATTCGAAATCAGTTCTTCAAACGCCTTCTGCGGCGATGAATAAAGCTGCTCACTGAAATGTTCCAGGAAACGGGTGCTCAGGGCAACCGGGATTTCCGATACTTTTGTACCTACATCATCCGGCAGCATTGTGTTCCGTTCCTCCGATTGCATGCTCATTCAGATACTCCTGTCAGCGTTGTTGTCACGGCCTCTCCGCCCGCGGGCTCATGGCCTGCGCCGGAGGCAGGCTTCAGGAACTCCACACCAGAGCCCTGATTGCC
This sequence comes from Candidatus Porifericomitales bacterium, assembly GCA_965237735.1. Classification (GTDB taxonomy): domain Bacteria; phylum Pseudomonadota; class Gammaproteobacteria; order CBDEFV01; family CBDEFV01; genus CBDEFV01. The sequence goes on from CBDEFV010000004.1 coordinate 266,012, forward strand.
AGGTTCCTGAGAAATTTGTACGGTATTCATAGATAAAGTGCGGACGCGGTCTGCCCAGCCTCCGGCCAAAGGCCGTGAAGCAGCCCTCCCCATGAGGAGAGCCCTTTGGTGCCGGGAGAGAGAATCGAACTCTCACTCTGTTGCCAGAACCGGATTTTGAGCCCGGCGCGTCTACCTGTTCCGCCATCCCGGCGAGGAGTCATCCGAGGCGATGCGTAGAATATTTTAACCCAAGGGCTCAGAAGTTGCGCAGGACGGCGGCGCAATCCTCGACCTCGTCGATGAGATTCCACTTGCCGTCGGCGACACAGACCGAGGAGCTGGCGCTGTGGGCGCGCAGATCGCCTTTTTCGGGGTCGCCGTCGTCGAGCCGCAGATCGAGCAGGGCGAGAATGCGCGCAGGAATCAGGCCGCCCGTGATCAGCTCGTGGCGATTGGGGGCATCTTCATCGTCGCTGCGGTTGCCGAAGGCAATCTTGTAAAACCCGCCATAGGGATTGGTCGGGCAGGTTTCCTCGCCGTTGGCGCAGGCGAGATCGGCGGAGCGGGTGTCGGCCCCGTCGAAGGGGCCCTGGAGAAATCCTGAGCCCGCCAGGTGTTGCCAGACAGCCGCCACTTCGCTGCTGTCGCCGCTGTCTTCGATGCGGCCGTCGCCATCGCCGTCGACCGTGTCGGGAGCGATGATGACCGAGGCGCGCGCGAAATCGCCCGGGTAGGCGCGGTAGCGCTCATAAAAAGAGAGCCAGGACACGCGAAAGCCCTCGATGTCATTTTCCAGCGCCCGCACCCGGGCGTTGTCGATCAGCTCCCGGCCCTTTAATATGCCGCCGAGAATCAGGCCGATGACGGTCAGCACCACGGCGATTTCGATAAAGGTGAAGCCGATCTGCCGTCTCGGCGGTCTGGCGGGAAGGGGGAGAGAGTTTTCGCTGGCTGAGGTTTTCATGGATAGAGTCTCCTGTGAGGGTGGTTGAAAATGAATTGACTCAGGTTCAGGGGAGGAACCCGGCCCGAGTCAGGCGGCTGATGAAGAGATTTTCAGAGATCCAGAAAACCAGATCGTCGAAGCGCTCGGGCCCCGACAGTATCTGGGGGCCGGCGACAAAGACACTGTCCCCCGGCATGGAATAGGGTCCGAGCCGGCTTTCGCCGGCGTTTTCAACTTCGGCCTCAGAGGGATCGTGCCAGCCCCCAGCGCCCAGGGAGAGCAGCACTACCGGCGTCTGGTCGGCCAGGACTTCGGCCCGCCTCTGGCAGTTCTCTTCCCTGTCCGACGGCGCCTCGCAGACCACCAGTTCAGCCGCAAGCTGCGACCAGGAAATGGAATCGAGCCCTCCGGCGGTGGTGAAGTCGGGGCCGTCGCCGTCGCCGTCGTAATCGGAGACGCTGTAGCGAATCGGATTGCCCCAGGCGTCGATCAGGCGCCGGCCGCCGTCGCGGGCGCCGGCCAGACCCAGAGTGGAGGCCGGCACCAGGCCGTGGCGCGAGAAGCAGAGGCCGCCGTCCTCGGGCACCGCCCCCGCCGCCAACTCCTCCCGACCGGCCGAGTCGGCCGAGGCGGGGCAGGGAAAACGGCGTCGATTCAGGTAGAAGCCGTAGAGCGCATCGATCGTCAGCCGCATCAGATCGCCGGTCTGCTGCCGCTTCTGCTCCTCGATGAAGGTCGGCAGAGGCGCGATCAGGCGCAGTCCGAGGATGCCGAGGATGAAGAGGGCGACGGCGACCTCGATCAGCAGAAAACCCCTCTGGCCGCCGTTCATGAGCCGCCTCCAGCGACCGCGGCCAGGTAGGGGCCGCTCCAGACACAGCCGCCTTCTTCATGCAGATAGGCCCGCACCGAGGAAGCCAGCCTCTCCTCCGTGCGCAGCGGTGATGCCGCCGACCCGCCGCCGCGACCGACCAGCGCCACCAGGCCGCTGGCCTGGATTGCGGAGCCACCCTGCCGCACCTGCATTGCCCGGCAGTTCATCCGCAGGGCGCAGCTTTCCGCCACCTGGTAGTAGAGAAAATCGAGCCAACCGTTGCGCACGAGCCAGGGCGGAAAGATCTCTTCACCCGATTCGACCGGCGCATGCAGCTCCCCGCCGTCTTCATGAACCAACTCTCCACAGGGTGGAGCAGAGAGGGCCGGGGCTCGCGGGCAGTTACCGGCATACCGCGGCGGGGCTCCCGCCAGAAGACCGGAGCGACAGCGCCGCCGGTCATCCGCCAGGGGCGCAGCGTAGGGCGCTCCTCCCGGCGCCTCGGCCAGGGCAGCGGCAGCCAGCGCCAGCACACGCCGCTCGACCGGTTCCATGAGTTCGGCGGCGCGGATGTAGATCAGGCGATCGTTGCCGCCTGCCGGGGCCAACACGAAATCCTCGTCGCCATCGGCATTCTCGCCCTCCAGATAGTCTTCGACCCTGTTGCTCGGGCGGCTCCCCTGGTGGAGCAGCGGCGGCCCCGGGTCAATGATGACCGCAGTTACGTCGTCGATCCCACCGACCCTGAGAGTGCCGCCCGTGCCACTGTTGACCCTGGTTGAGGAGGGGTTGTTGCGGAAGGCATGGGACACCGCATACCAGAAGCGGCGGTCCACATGATCGGCGCGGTCATGGATGACCATGGTCTTGCCCCTGACGGGGCTGCGGTACTTGCGCGGCAGGCGGCCGATGGTGCCGAGGCGGCAGGAGTCAGGGCTGGCGAAGCGGTCGAACTCGCCGTCTTCGCCGACATAGTTTCGGTCGGGGCAGGGCAGGTGGCCCGGGCCGGCGCTGCCGGGCTCGTAGTTGTCGGCGTAACTGACGGCAAAGGCGATCAGGGCATCCCTGGCCTCGCCGAGTTCGATCGAGGACGACTGACTGCGCCGGGCAACCCAGGAACTCAGGGAGCTGAGCAGCGGCGGCAGGCCGAAGGCGGCGAAGACGGCGAGCAGCAGCAGGATGACAAAACCCTGCTGACGGCGCCGGCGGCATCGCTGCCGGTTCACTGCTTCCCTCCCTCCGCAGGCGCCAGCTCTTGGCCCGGCAGCAGATCAAAGGAGCGGCCGCTGCGATCGTGGAAGCGGGCGGCCAAGCCCCCGAGCGCGGTCCACTCAAGGCCGTTCGGCAGGGCCTCCCCCTGCTCCACCCGCTGTCCGTTGACCCACAGGCGCGTCCAGCCGCGCCGCGAGATCAGGGCGTCGAAATGCATGGCCTCGACATGAGCCCCGGCTCTGAGGCCCCTGTTTTCAGCGACCGGGACTGGCAGGGGCGTTCCTCCGGCAGGCACCGCGGCCTCCACAGGCAACAGCAGCGGGCCAGGGGGGTCTTCGCCGACGGTCTCCTGCTGCGGCTGAATCTGCAATGACCGCTCGCCGACTCGGGTAGGAGCGGCCGCCGCCGGCGGCGGCGGCTGAAGCGCATCAAGCGCCCGCCGCTCACTTAAAGAAGTGAAGAGCCGGGCCCCGCCGACATCGCCATCGCTGTGCCGAAGGTGCGCCCGACCCTCGGCGCCGGCCGGCGGAACCGGGACGGACCAGGCCAGGAGAGTAAAGACCGCAGCGAGCAGCGGCAGCGAGCGGACGATGAAATTGGGGGGCAATCTTTTCATGCCGCCATGATCGGTATTTAAAAAATTCCCGAGCGGCAATAGGTCTCAAATTTAATAAATTCTCCGCATTAAGGCGCAGATTCGTATTTATTTCTGCCTTCTGACAGAAATTGAATCCTTTTTGTTTACTCCGTCGCCGGCACCGATCTGCCCAGCCGCCGGCGGCTCAGGGCAACAGAAAAATCAATGCCAGGGGCACGACGATGACGGCCGGGAGATTGCCGCTGAAGACAACCGACGCCACCTGATGCGGCTCGGTGTTGTAGCGCCCGGCCAGCACGCAGTTCGGGGCTGCCGGCGGCTTGAGACGCAGATTAGTATTTATTTCTGCCTTCTGACAGCAGCTGACTCCTTCTTGTTTACTCCATCACCGATGCCGGTCTGCCCGGCCGCCGGCGGCTCAGGACAACAGAAAAATCAATGCCAGAGGCACGACGATGACGGCCGGGAGATTGCCGCTGAAGACGACCGACGCCACCTGATGCGGCTCGATGTTGTAGCGCCCGGCCAGCATGTAGTTCGGGGCTGCCGGCGGCTTGAGGCGCAGATTAGTATTTATTTCTGCCTTCTGACAGCAGCTGACTCCTTCTTGTTTACTCCATCACCGATGCCGGTCTGCCCGGCCGCCGGCGGCTCAGGACAACAGAAAAATCAATGCCAGAGGCACGACGATGACGGCCGGGAGATTGCCGCTGAAGACGACCGACGCCACCTGATGCGGCTCGATGTTGTAGCGCCCGGCCAGCATGTAGTTCGGGGCTGCCGGCGGCTTGAGGCGCAGATTAGTATTTATTTCTGCCTTCTGACAGCAGCTGACTCCTTCTTGTTTACTCCATCGCCGACGCCGGTCTGCCCGGCCGCCGGCGGCTCAGGACAACAGAAAAATCAATGCCAGAGGCACGACGATGACGGCCGGGAGATTGCCGCTGAAGACGACCGACGCCACCTGATGCGGCTCGATGTTGTAGCGCCCGGCCAGCATGTAGTTCGGGGCTGCCGGCGGCTTGAGGCGCAGATTAGTATTTATTTCTGCCTTCTGACAGCAACTGACTCCCTCTTGTTTACTCCATCGCCGACGCCGGTCTGCCCGGCCGCCGGCGGCTCAGGACAACAGAAAAATCAATGCCAGGGGCACGACGATGACGGCCGGGAGATTGCCGGTGAAGACGACCGACGCCACCTGATGCGGCTCGATGTTGTAGCGCCCGGCCAGCATGTAGTTCGGGGCTGCCGGCGGCTTGAGGCGCAGATTAGTATTTATTTCTGCCTTCTGACAGCAACTGACTCCCTCTTGTTTACTCCATCGCCGACGCCGGTCTGCCCGGCCGCCGGCGGCTCAGGACAACAGAAAAATCAATGCCAGGGGCACGACGATGACGGCCGAGAGATTGCCGGTGAAGACGACCGACGCCACCTGATGCGGCTCGATGTTGTAGCGCTCGGCCAGCATGTAGTTCATGACTGCCGGCGGCAGGACACCATAGATAAGAAGCAGCTTGGGTAGCAGCGGATTGGCGAGCGGCACCAGCCAGATCACGAGGCCGGCGGCGGCGAGGCCGATCAGGGGCCGCACCAGGGCCAGCAGGATGCTTGTTTTCATGTGCTCGCGCTCGATCATGCGCAGGCGCAGGCCCAGGCTCAGCAACATGAGCGGGATGGATACGTTGGCCAGCATCTCCAGCAGCCGCGCCAGGGGCAGGGGCAGCTGCCAGCCACTGAGATTGAAGACGAGGCCGGCGACAGCGGCGATGATCATGGGGTTGGCGACGATGCCCCACCACTTGACCCCCGGCCGCAGGATGCGGATGCCGACGGAAAAGTGAAGGAAATTGTTGACCACGAGCAGCACGACCGCCGCCGGCAGGGCCTCTTCGCCAAAGGCAAAGACAATCAAGGGCACGCCCATATTGCCGGTGTTGGGGAACATGATCGTCAGGGCGCCCACACGCGGGTTGATCGACAGGGCGCGGCTGGCGATCAGGCTCAGCAGACCCCACAGGAAAACGCAGGCCGCCGCGGCCAGAGCCAGCCAGGCGTAGTCCTCGACGACAAAGCCGCGGCCGACGAAGGCGTGAAAAATCAGCGCCGGAATGAAGACATTGAGATTGACATGGTTGATCGCCGCGACGTCGATCGGCTTGCGCGCAGTCAGCAGGGCGCCCAAACCGACGATGAAAAAAATCGGAAAGACAATCGTCAATACCTGCAAGAAGACTTCTGGCATCTGTTCCAACCTCAGCTGGGTGCGGATGATTTAATATGGATTTGGGCGCGCCCGCCCTCAAGGGCGGATTCCGCCGAGTTTTCAGCCTTCCCGGCTCTCCCGAAGCTGTTATTTTAAAAGGTTCAGGCAGTTAAGCAGCCAGCCAGCTTCTATAATTTCAAAGCAGTACCCCTCAGTCTGCGCATTCTCCCCCGTCTCCCAATCCCTGTGATATAATCAGTTCAAGGGGGAGATTCCCTCAGTCTGCGCATTCTCCCCCCGTCTCCCAATCCCCGACTGAACTTTGATGTTTCAAACCCTGAGAGAAGACATTTGCTGCTTTTTGGAGAGAGACCCGTCCTCGCGCAATGCCTTTGAAATTATCACCTGCTTTCCCGGGCTCCACGCCATCTGGGTCTATCGTCTGACGCACCGCCTCTGGGGCTGGAAGCTGCGCTGGCTCGCCCGCTTCATCGCCTATCTGGTGCAAACGATCACCGCCATCGACATCCATCCCGGGGCCCAGATCGGCCGACGGCTGTTCATCGACCACGGCACCGGCATCGTTATCGGCGAGACCAGCATCCTCGCCGACGACGTCACCCTCTATCAGGGCGTAACCCTCGGCGGCATCAGCTGGGAGAAAGTCAAACGCCACCCGACGCTCGAAAGCGGCGTCATCGTCGGCGCCGGGGCAAAGATCATCGGCTCCTTCACCGTCGGTAAAAACGCCCGCATCGGCTCCAACGCCGTCGTCACCAAAGAGGTGCCGCCGGGGGCAACCGTCGTCGGCATCCCCGGCCACATCCTCCACATCACCGACGAAGACGGAACCAAAAGGCCTTTCAGCGCCTACGCCGAGGAGCCCGACCGGCCAGCCGCACCCCTCGCCAAGGCCGCCAAGGATGTTGCACGCCACTGCAGGGAGCTGGAGGAACGCGTCGCCTTGCTGGAAAAGCGGCTCAATAAAAATCAGACGGAAACCGACGAAAGCCGAGGCTCCGCTGCTCAAACAGGCAAAAGCCGCTCAACGACAAAAAACAGCGCAGAAAAAATAACGGAAAGTAACAAACACTCGAATTAAAAAACGGTATGCTGGCCGTGGTGCGGTTGTCAAGTATTCTGTGGTCAGTACACCTGAGCAGGACGGCGAGTGAATAGCAATATCTTTTGACAATTACTGACAAAGCCAAACTTCTATGGTATGATTAAGCCGTAGATCCGTCCGGGTTCAGTCTACACAAATGGCAATCCACCTATAGTAGTGTGCCCATCAGCACACCGCATTTGACCAAGACACCAAGGAGTTTGTCAAGGGTATGCACACACCAGCGGCACGGGAACTGTGTTGACGATGCTAAAGCACTGCCCAACGGTGGGGTTACGACTGGAGGAAGCACTGTCTCTTGATAGCCCGCTTGCTAAAGCAATCAACCAGCGAACTGCATACAGGCAATTGACGCTCTGATGGCCGCCAAAGTCCCAGTGGTATTTAACAGCTCAGACAAGGGCATCCCGGGCGATTTGCTGTCTGCCTTTGACTGCTCTTTTAAGGAAGCAGACTTTTGCACATTCCTTAAAGACATGAAGGATGCCAGTGCCGACCTCGTGCTTACCGATCCCCCCTATGCGATTAGCCGTAAAACAGGCTTCTCCAGCGTTGGTAAGAATAGCGTTGAGCGATTTGCCGTGAGTATGGAGTTCGGCAAATGGGATAAAGCCGAGATTGACCTGGATAAACTTGCCACCGCGATGTTTCGTATCTTGAAATCCAGCGGCACGGCAATTGTGTTTTATGATGTTTGGAAGTTCAATTTCCTGGCAAATGCCATGATTAAGGCAGGGTTTAAGCAGTTAAGACTTATAACTTGGGAAAAGACAAACCCCGTCCCCCTTAACAGCAAGCGTAATTATCTAACCAACAGCAGAGAGGTTGCGGTGCTGGGCGTGAAGGGTGGTAAGCCAGTCTTTCATGGTAAATATGACAGAGGCATATATCGCTACCCCATTCCTAACAACGGGAAGCGATATCATCCTACACAAAAGCCGGTGGATTTGATGATTGAACTGATTAAGAAGCACAGTAACGAAGGGCAATTGGTGGTTGATCCGTTTGTTGGCAGCGGAACGACCGGCATCGCCGCTGCGAGAACAGGCAGGAGGTTTACAGGGTGCGACACCCATAAGAAATACATTGAAATTGCGTGGGAACGCCTTGAAAAGGAAACCCAGCAAGGCTGACCTTTTCTTGGAGTTAGCACAGCCTGACCGTGATGGGTTTTCACGCCGGGTTGATGTATCAGAGTTCACGGGAAAGTATGAGACTTTGAAGTTCGGCAATGGAGGCAGCTGGTGCCGACGCGACAGTTCCATATGCGGGAAATATAATCTTGTAAAACATATGGAGAAAAACCGAATTGTCTCCATTGAGCTGCACGGTTTAAACAAAAGCCCAATAGAAAGATCGATCAATTCACAGATTAGGCGAAAAATACACTCCATGCGTTGTGTCGTTCTTGGTACCAGTGACCCGGAATGCGACCACAAGGATGGCAGACTGGACGATCCGCGATTAAGTGATACCAGCAGGCAGACCATAGACGACTTTCAACCATTATCCAAAGCGGCTAATAATGCTAAACGGCAACACTGCAAAAAATGTAGAGAAACAGGGATTCGGTATAACGCTCAGCTACTTGGGTTCAAGAAAGCGCAGATCAGGGGAGACAATAAATATCGCGGTTCATGTGTGGGGTGCTACTGGCATGAGCCGAAACGCTTTCATGGAGAGGCAAGTAATAATTCCCACATATAAAAGCCTCCGCCCGCGACGGTCAAGGCGTATCCCACTGATGGACACAGGCTTGCCAAGGCGCAACCCCAAAGTTGAAAATACGCCGACAGAACCCATATAATATCCATGAGGTTGGGTTCTGCGACAGCCGCTTTTGCCGGGTCTCGGCGAACCCCGCTTGGAATCCATGAGCGATTCCTGTATCATGGTGTGGACGGTGCTTCTGCAACAGTACCTTTCTCCTGTTGCAGACCCTCAGGCCTGCACCGGCCGCCATTTCCGCTGACTCGATCAAAGAGGTTTTTATAGATCCCATGACAAAAGAAGCAGAACAGCAAATCAAAGTCAGTGTTTCGCCCCGCTACCTTGAAGAAGAATCAGAGCCCGAAGAAAAGCGCTTCTGCTTCGCCTATACCATCATGATCCAGAACACCGGCAAGGTGGCGGCGAAGCTGTTGCAGCGCCGCTGGCTGATCACCGACGACAACGGCAAGACCACTGAGATCAACGGCGAGGGAGTTGTCGGCGAAAAACCCTATCTGCGCCCCGGCGAAGGTTATCTCTACACCAGTTCGGCGACTTTGGAAACCTCTTTCGGCACCATGGTCGGCAGTTACCTCATGCGCACCGATGCCGGCGTCGAGTTTGATGTGCCCATTCCCTCCTTCATCCTCTCCCAGCCGCGGGTTCTGCACTGAGGAGTTGTCCTGACCGGCCCGCCCGAGGTCGGGTCCGCCAGACTCATCCCCCCAGCCCCCTTTTCCCGCCCGCTTCGGGGCGCCTCTCGCCGGCGATCGCCAACCCGCAGAGAGCGCCCCATATAAAGTGACAACAGCATCACGCCTCATCGCCATCGGCGATGTCCACGGCCATCTGCAGGCCCTGTTGCAACTGCTCGATCGCACCGGCTGGCGAAAAGGCCGCGACCGACTCTGGTTTGTCGGCGATCTCGTCAACCGCGGCCCCGATTCGCTCGGAGTTCTGCGCTTTGTCAGGAGCCTCGGGGACGGCGCCGCCGTCGTTCTCGGCAATCACGACCTGCACCTGCTCGCCGTCGCCGCCGGCGTCCGCGACTCCGGTTCCTTCGACGACATTCTCGAGGCCGAAGACCGCGAAGAACTGCTCGACTGGCTGCGTTTTCGGCCCCTGGCCCACCGCGAGGGCACAGGCCCCCTGCTGGTGCACGCCGGCCTCTACCCCCAGTGGAGCGCTGACAGGGCCCTGTCTCTGGCAACAGAAATCGAACAGGCGCTACGGCGGGATCGGGGGCAGAAATACCTGACTGAGCTCTACGGCAATGAGCCCGGCCGCTGGCAGGAGGCCCTGACCGGGAGCGGCCGGCTGCGCATGATCACCAACGCCCTGACACGCATGCGTTTCTGCCGACCTGACGGCGGCCTGGATCTGGAATGCTCGGAGGCGCCCGGCAATCAGCCGGCAGGGTTGCGACCCTGGTTCGAGATGGAGGCGGTCGAGCGGGACTGCGAGATCATCTGCGGCCACTGGGCCTCTCTCGGAGCGGGAGTGCACGGCCGGGTGCTGGCCCTCGACAGCGGCTGCGCCTGGGGTGGCCCTCTCAGCGGCTGCGTGTTGGAAGCGGATGGGCGCCGCGAGATTTTCTCGGCTCCCTCCCGGGAAACCGCGGTCGGTCAGGGAGAGGACGGAGGCCCCTTTCCTGCCTGAACGGCCTCGCCCAGGGCCGCCTCCAGCTCGTCCTCGCTGTCCAGCGGCGCCAGGCAGTGCATGTCAACACAGAGCCAGGCCCTGAAATCGCCCCTGGCCTCCTTGGCGGCGAGGGCAGGCTGGGTCGGCTCAGCCTCGGCGGGAATGCAGAAAACTGACAGATTCGGCCGGTAGATCCGCCCCCAGCGGCTCCTGACTGCTTCGAGTCGCGGCCCTGAGGCCCGCACCACCACGAGATAATGAGATTCGAGCAGATCTTCGAGAACATTGAGCATGCTGCTGTGCTCGAGCGGGTGGCGCAGGCACGCCTTGCGCGCACGCCTGGCCGCCGCCTCGGCCGCATCGAGCCAGCTGTTGTTGCCGAGCAGCAGCCCCAGCCGGTTGAGGGCGCCGGCCGCCAGGGCATTGGCTGAGGGCAGGGCTTCGTCGGCGAGGTTGAAGGGCCGGTAGAGGACTTTTTCCTGAGAGGCCGAAGTCATGAAAAATCCGCCTTTTTCATCGGCAAAGCGCTCGATCATCGCATTTGCCAGCAATTCGGCAAACTCGAGATGCCCGGCGCTCCAGCACGCCTGCAAGAGCTCGCAAATCGCCGCCACCGTATAGGCGTAATCGGCGAGAAAGGCGCCCTGCCAGGCCGTATTCCTGCGCCAGACCGCCCTGAGCTCGCCCTCCCGATACAGCCGGGCGCGGATAAAATCGACTGCAGCCGCCGCGGCCTCTATGTAGTCTTTGCGTTCCAGGAGCCTGCCGCTTCTCGCCAGGGCCGAGATCATCAGGCCATTCCAGGAAGTCAGTACCTTGTCGTCAAGGGCAGGGGACGGGCGGCGGCGGCGCTTCTCGAGAAGCCGGGAGCGGGCCCGGGCGAGGGCTGTCTCCGTCTCCTCCTCAGGGGCGGCGAAACGTCGCGCCAGTTCTGCCGGGGCGACAAGCCGCCGCAGGTGCCATTCGTGGCCCTCGAAATTGGCCGGCTCCTCAAGGCCATAGGCGGCCGCCAGCAGGGGCAACTCCTCGCCGAGCGCCTCCTCTGCACCCTCGCGGGTCCAGAGGTAGAAGGCGCCTTCGCGCCCTTCACTGTCGGCATCGAGGGTCGAGTAAAAACCGCCGGCATCACAGCGCATCTCCGCCAGCGCCCAAGACGCGACCGCAGTCGCCGCTTCAGCGGCCTCGGCCGCCAGGGATTGCTGCCCCCTTTCCCGTTGGATGGCCGCCAAGGCCGCGTACAGCGGCATCAGGAGGGCATTGTCATAGAGCATCTTCTCAAAGTGCGGGATCGACCACTCGCCGTCGACGGTGTAGCGAAAAAAACCGCCGCCGAGGTGATCGCGCAGGCCCCCGCGGGACATGGCCAGGAGGGATTCGCCGGCGATGGCGAGGCTTTGCTCCGCCTCCTCCGTCCGGTCGGCCGAACTCTGGCGCCACCAGTTGCGCAGGGCGCGATCGAGCAGCATGGTCTGGGGAAACTTGGGCGCGCCGCCGAAGCCGCCGTGCTCGCGGTCGAAAGAACCGGCGAGGGCCTGCGGCAGCTGATCGAGCGGGGAGACGCTCAGGGGCTCGGTCCTGTCGTCGGCCTCGGGCGTGACCAGATCCTGCAACTGCAGGCTGAACTGCTCGCTCTGGCGTTCGATGTCGGCTGCCTGCAGGCGGTAGGCTTCCGCTACCCGTTGCATGACAGTCGAGAAGGACGGCAGACCCCGGCTCGGCGTCGGCGGGAAATAGGTGCCGATGTGAATCGGCGACAGGCGGCGCGGTTCGAGAAAGGCCGTCAGCGGCCAGCCGCCCGGGCGGCGGTTGAAGAGGTTATGCAGCAACTGATAGACGCTGTCGATGTCAGGCCGCTCTTCGCGGTCGACCTTGATGTTGACGAAGAGCCGATTCATCTGGGCGGCGATGGCTTCGTCGGAAAAGCTCTCATGCTCCATGACATGGCACCAGTGGCAGGCCGAATAGCCGATGGAGAGCAGGATGGGCTTGTCGTCTGCCCGCGCCCTGGCGAGGGCCTCCTCGCCCCAGAGGCGCCAATCGACCGGATTGGCTGCGTGCTGCAACAGATAGGGGCTCAGGGATTGAGCGAGGCGGTTGACCCTGCTTCCTCCAGGAGGAGAAGGGCTACTCACAGCCAGTACCTGCCGCCCTCAGGCTCGAACCCTTCAGGGCGAATCGACGGAAAGCCCCAGGCTCCATGGGAGAGCGGGGTGAAAGTGCCGCAGCAAAACCGGCCAGGGCGAACTCAGGTCTCGAGCAACTCTTTTTTGTCGGCGACCTCGGCCCACTCATCGGCGTCGGCCGGGGCATCCTTTTTCTGGTTGATCACCGGCCAGGACTGGGCGAGGGTGGCGTTGAGCTCAATGAACTCCTGCTGGTCTCCGGACAGATCCTCTTCCGGCAGGATGGCGTTGACGGGGCATTCCGGCTCGCACAGCGAGCAATCGATGCACTCCTCGGGGTCGATCACGAGAAAATTGGGACCCTCGTGAAAACAGTCGACCGGGCAGACCTCGACACAATCGGTGTACTTGCATTTGATGCAACTTTCGGTGACGACGTAGGTCATGGAAAACTCCGCAGGAACAAGGGAAACAAAGTAAAGAGGGGGGCAGGTCTATAGAGGCTCGCAGGCGAAAGTTGGCCACGGCATGCCGGCGGCGGGGCGACAAAAGCGGCAAACAGTCCTATAATAACCGCACACCCGACAATATCCGCCACAGACAACTCCCGGCCCCATTCACCCCCTTCCCTCCATGTCACGACAATCGATCATAAAGAAGGCCGTCTTCCCCATGGCCGGCTTCGGCACGAGGTTTTTGCCGGCGACCAAATCGACGCCGAAAGAGATGATCCCCATCGTCGACCGACCCTTGGCGCAATATGTCGTCGATGAAGCCGTCGAAGCCGGCCTGGACACCCTGATCTTCATCTACGGGCGCAATAAAAAATCCATCCCCGATTACTTTGACCGCGCCTACGAGCTCGAAGTGGAGCTTGAGCAACGTGGAAAAACTCAGGTGCTGGAGCGCCTTAATGGCTTGTTGCCGAAAAACATTCACTGTCTTTTTGTGCGCCAGAGCGAAACCCGCGGCCTCGGCGACGCCGTCATGCAAACCAGGGCCGCCGTCGGCAATGAACCCTTCGCCGTTTTTCTGGCCGACGATCTGCTTGAACCCAGGGAACAGAGCGAGATCAAAGCCATGATCGAAGTGCACCGCGAACACGGCGGCTCGGTCATCGCCGTCGAGGAGGTCGCCGAAGATCAGGTTTCACGCTACGGCATCGTCGAGCCCGAAGGCAAAATGAACGGCGACCGCTCGGTGGTGCCCATCCGCTCCATCGTCGAAAAGCCTGCGCCGGTCGATGCTCCTTCGCGGCTCGGCGTGATCGGCCGCTACATCCTGACTCCGGACATCTTCGAGCACTTGCAGAAAACACCCGTCGGCAGCGGCAACGAGCTGCAACTGACCGATGCCATCGAGCGGCAGATCGAGGCCGGCTTTCCAGTATCTGCCCTGAAAATACAGAGTCGCCGCTACGATTGCGGCCATGTCCTCGGCTATCTGCAGGCCCAGGTGGAACTGTCCCTCAAACGCAAAGACGTCGGCGAAGATTTCCGGGAATACCTGCGCTCTCTCGTTCTCTAAAGGCCCCTGAATGGCCAGAGAGCCGACGCCGTCGCTGACGCCCGGCATCCAGGCCGTCTCCTCCCTTCTCGAAGCCGAGCCGGCGCGCGTCTCCAGGCTCTTTTTCATTGCCGGCCACAGCAATCCCCGCCTGAGCTCCCTCGTTGACGCCGCCGAACGCGCCGGCATTGAAATCAAAGAGCTGCCGCGCCGGGAGTTCGAAGCCCGGGTGCGCACCTCGGCCCATCAGGGCGTGGCCGCCGAGTGCCGCCACGAAAATGTCGGCGGCGAGCGCGAATGGCGCGAGGCCCTGAAGGCGGCGACAGCGCTCGACCTCGCCCTCGCCGTCGACGGCGTCCAGGATCCGCGCAACCTCGGCGCCTGCCTGAGAGTCGCGGCCGCAGCCGGCGTCGTCGCCGCTGTCGCGCCCAGATCCCGCGGGGCACCGCTGTCTCCGGCGGCCCGCAAGGCAGCAGCCGGCGGTTCGGCCGTGCTGCCGCTGTACCGCGCCGCCAATTTCGCCCGCTGCCTGACCGCCGCTCAAGAACTGGACGCCCTTGTCGTCGGCCTCGCCGAAGACGGAGAAGAAGACCTCTACAGCCTCAGTGTGACTGGCCCCGTCGTCCTCGTCGTCGGTTCCGAAGACCGCGGCCTCCGCCCGCTGACGCGGCGCCACTGCGATCTGCTGGCGCGGATTCCCATGGCGCGCCCGGGCTTCAACCTCAATGTCTCGGCGGCGACGGCCGTCGCCCTGTTCGAACTGCGGCGGCGCCTGGGAGGCGGGACCCGACCTGGCGCCGCGCCCGCCAGCGCCTGATCCGCCCGGGTTGCCCGATTGCCACGAGCTCTGTCGGCGGCAGAGTTGACAAGGGGCGGCGAGGGGGCCGCTCATGCTGTAGAATTATCGGGATAAGGCCTCGCCTGTTTCAGGCTCGACAAGGCTTGCACCGCCTTTGTCCTCTGGCTGTTCCGTCGCCCTCCGCCCTTGGCTGAAACGCCGTCCTTATCACCCCGATTCGCTTGAAGCCCTACCGCGAAACACTGAATTTGCCCTGCACGGACATGCCCATGCGGGCCCACCTGCCCCAGCGCGAGCCGGAGATGCTTGAACGCTGGCAAAAGCAGGATATCTTCGCCTCGATCCGCGCCTCGTCCAGAGGGCGGCCTCTCTATACCCTGCACGACGGTCCGCCCTACGCCAACGGCGATATCCACATCGGCCACGTAGTCAACAAGTGCCTCAAGGACATAGTCGTCAAAGCGCGCCAGCTCGAGGGCTTCGACGCCTGCTATGTGCCGGGCTGGGACTGCCACGGTCTACCGGTCGAACACCGGGCCGAGCAGATCTTTGGCAGCGGCGGCGACCCAGCCCAGTTCCGCGCCCACTGCCGCGAGTACGCCCAGTCACAGATCGAACGCCAGCGCAAGGACTTCAAGCGCCTCGGCATCTTTGGCGACTGGGACAACCCCTACCGAACCATGGACTTTCACTCCGAGGCCTCGATTCTGCGATGCCTCGGCAGAGTCGTAGCCGCCGGCCACCTCTACCGCAGCGCCATGCCGGTGCTGTGGAGCTGGGGAGCCCGCTCGGCCCTGGCCGAAGCCGAGGTGGAATACGCCGAACGCACCTCCCAGGCGATCGATGTCGCCTTTCCGCTCGATCCGGCGGGCCGCGATGAAGCGAACAGGCGGCTGAACATCGACAGGGAGCTGGACTGGGAGGCGGTCATCTGGACAACGACGCCCTGGACCCTGCCGTCGAACCGGGCAGTATCGGTGCATCCCGACTTCGACTACGTCCTCGTCGAGTGCTCGATAGCGGGCCGTACACGTCGGCTGCTGCTGGCGGCCGACCTCGCCGGGTCCGCCCTTGGGCGCTATGACGCAACTGCGGTCAGGAACCTGGCCAGCATCCGCGGCTCCGACCTGGCCGGCCTGAGTCTGCGCCATCCGTTCTACGACCGCACCGCCGTGATCGTCGCCGCCCGGCATGTGACTGACGACGCCGGTACCGGACTGGTTCACAGCTCGCCGGATCACGGCCTCGAAGACTTCTGGGCCTGCCACGGCCAACCGGGACTTGAGCCCATGGACCCGGTCGACGACGACGGTCGCTTCCGCAACCATATCGAGCACTTCGCCGGCCTGCAGGTATTTGAAGCCGACAGCCCCATCCTCGCCCTGCTCAGCTCAGGCGGGGCGTTGCTGCACTGCGAAGACCACCCCCACAGCTACCCTCACTGCTGGCGCACCAAGACGCCGCTGATCTACAGATGCACTCCCCAGTGGTTCATCAGCATGGACAAAAAGGGCCTGCGCGACCGAGCTCTCAAAGAGATTGAACGGGTCTCCTGGGTGCCCTCCTGGGGGCAGGAGCGCATCCACAACATGATCGCCCACCGCCCCGACTGGTGCCTGTCGCGCCAGCGCACCTGGGGCGTGCCCCTGGCCCTTTACTACGACGAAGAAACCAGCGAACCCCACCCGGACAGCCCCCAACTGATTGAGAAGATCGCCGACATGGTCGAACGGGAGGGCGTAGAAGCCTGGTGGAACCTCGATGACAGGGCATTCCTCGGGGAGGGTGCCGAGCGCTACAGACGGGCGACCGATATTCTCGATGTCTGGTTTGACTCGGGCAACACCTGGAGTTTTGCCCTGGTCGGCCAGTCCGGCCAGAACTTCCCGGCCGACCTCTACCTCGAGGGCTCGGATCAGCACCGCGGCTGGTTTCACTCCTCCCTGCTGTCCTCGGTTGCGGTCAACGGCCACGCCCCCTACAGACAGGTGCTGACCCACGGCTTCACCGTCGATGAGCAGGGGCGCAAAATGTCGAAATCGGTCGGCAATGTCATCGCCCCTCAGGACATCATCGACCGCTTCGGCGCCGACGTGCTGCGGCTCTGGGTCGCCGCCACCGACTACCGCAGCGAGATGTCGATTTCCGGGGAGATCCTCGCCCGCGTGGCTGATTCCTACCGCAAGCTGCGCAACAGCGCCCGCTTCATGCTGTCGAACCTATACGATTTCGACCCGGCCGGGGATTCGGTTGACTACAGTGCCATGACCCGCATCGACCGCTGGGTACTGCTGCGCGCCGCCCGCCTGCAGCAGCGCCTGCGCCGTTGTTACACCGATCACCAACTGCATGTGGTGTGCCAGGAACTGGTCAACTTCTGTGTCGGCGATCTCGGCACTCTCTACCTCGACGTCATCAAAGACCGGCTCTACACCATGCCGGCGGCGAGCCGCGGCCGGCGTTCGGCCCAGACCGCCCTGCTGCATCTGCTTGAGGCCCTGACGCGCTGGCTGGCGCCGATTCTCAGTTTCACCGCTGAAGAGATCTGGCTGCAGCTGCCCAAGCGGCAACAGCCCTCGGTGTTCAACACGATCTGGCATCAATGGTCCCGGGAGATTGAGGCCCTTCTCGGCCAGAGCGAGGGCGAACTGGCCGAGGAAACCGAGTGGCAGTTGCTTCTGGGCGCCCGCCGCGCCCTGACTCCCCAACTCGAATCCCTGCGCCAGCGAGGGGAGATCGGCTCTTCGCTCGACGCTGAAATCGAGCTCTACGCCCCCGACCCGCTGCTGTCGGTTCTGAAAGACGTCGAAGCCGAGCTCCACTACCTGCTGCTGGTTTCGGGGGCGAGCGTCGCCCCTGCCAGCGAGCGCCCCCAGGAGGCCGAAGCCGTCAAAGCCGGCCTGAACGGTGAAACGCTCTACTTCGTCACGCGCCCGCGCCAGGCCGAGAAATGCTCCCGTTGCTGGCACCGCAGCGGCGATGTCGGCGACGACAGGGAATACCCGGAACTCTGTGCCCGTTGCATTCAGGGGCACGGCGAGCGGTTGTTCGCATGACCGCCCGTCGCGGCAAAAAAGCGGTTGCAGCCGATGCAACCCAAGCCCGGGTTCAGTCGAAGAGCCGAACCCGGGGCCAGCCCCGGCTCCAGTTTCAGCCGCGGCAGCAGCGTCTGCTTCACGGCCTCTACTGGCTCTTGGCGACGGCCGTCTTCGGCGCCGATCAATTGAGCAAAATCGTCGCCCAGGGCCGTCTCTCCGAGGGCCCGGTTGAAATCTTTCCCTTCCTCAACTTCTCTTTGGCATACAACCGCGGCGCGGCCTTCGGCGTTTTCAGCGGCGGCCAGACGGCAACCCTGCTGCTGGCCGTCAGCATTGCTGCCGCCCTCGCCTTCGCCATCCTCCTTCACCGTGAAAACCGCGTCCTGCCCTGCCTCGGCTGGTCCCTCATGCTCGGGGGCGCCCTCGGCAACGGCCTCGACCGACTGCTGTTCAATCGCGTGACCGATTTCATCGATTTCCACCTCTCCGGCCACCACTTCCCCGCCTTCAACATCGCCGACGCCTCCCTGACCTTCGGCGTTCTCCTCATGATTCTGGTCTGGTATTGGCCGAGCGACAGAAAAGAGGCCGTCGAGGCTCCATCCTCTTCGTCGAGCCGGCCAGAGAAAAAGACGCTGGCCGAGGCCGTGGCGGCGGTTTCCGGGCCCGGGCCCCAGGCGGTCATAGAGAAAAAACCCGGGGCCCAGAATCAGGCATCCGCGGCCAAGGGGCGCAAAGGGGCCCCTGTCCGGAGCGACACTGATTCGGCGCGGACTGCCGTTGAGCCCTCCACGCCATCCGCGGAGAGCACACCCCCTGAGACCGGTGCAGCCGGGGCCCAGTCGGCAACCGGGGCCGCTGAAGCCGGCAAAAATCCTGGGGCGGCCGCCTCAAAGACAGCCCCGGCGCCCTTCGCCCCCCTGGCCGAAGCGAACCTGTCCCGGGTCTTTACCGCCGAACCCTACAGCGCCGGATCGCGGCAGCAGAGTGACACTCAGGCGCGGGAGGCGAATACCTAAATGAAAATCCTGCTCGCCAATCCCCGCGGCTTCTGCGCCGGCGTCGAGCGCGCGCTTCAGGTTGTGGAGAGGGTGCTGGAGAGAGAGGAGTCCCCGGTCTATGTGCGTCACGAACTGGTGCACAACCACCATGTGGTCAACAACCTCAGGAGGCGCGGCGTTCACTTCGTCGAAAAGATCTCCCAGGTCCCCGATCACAGCTTGGTTGTGCTGAGCGCCCACGGAGTTTCAGAAGCCATCGAAAGCGAGTCGCGCCGGCGACCGCTGCATGTGTTCGACGCCACCTGCCCTCTGGTGACCAAGGTCCACCTCGAAGTCATGCGCTACGCCCGCGATGGCTACGACGTGGTGCTGATCGGCCACGAGGGGCACCCCGAGGTCGAGGGCACCCTCGGCCGCTTCGATTCGAGTCAGGGCGGCGAAATCCACCTGATCGGCACGGTCGCCGACGCCCAGGCCCTGGCCCCGAGACAACCCGACAGAATCGGCGTCGTCGCCCAGACCACGCTGTCGATCGACGACACCCGCGAGATCGTCGACGAACTGCGCCGCCGCTTCCCCAAGCTGCACCTGCCGAGCCGCAGCGACATCTGCTACGCCACCCAGAACCGCCAGGACGCAGTGAAAAAGATCGTCGGCCAGATCAATGCGCTCCTCGTCGTCGGGGCCGCCAACAGTTCCAACTCCAACCGCCTGCGCGAGATCGGCGAGCGCAATCAGTTGCCGTCCTATCTGATCGACGGCGCCGGCGCGCTCCAGCGGGGCTGGTTCGGCGATGATGACGTCATCGGCCTGACCGCCGGGGCCTCGGCCCCGGAGTTGCTGGTGCAGGAAGTCATCGAAGCGCTGAAGCGCGACTTTCCCGTCACCGACGTTATCGAAAGCCACGGCATCGAAGAGGACACCGTCTTCAAGCTGCCGCGAGAGCTGCAGTGCCGCGCCGCCCCCCGAGTCCGCTCCACCGGGGGCGCAGGTTGAGCGCCTGGTCCCCGCAGAGCTTCTCCCGCCTTCTCCGACCCGGCAAGCGCCCCAAGACATGAACTCCCCCTCCCCGCAAACCGGCCAGCCCGTCGACGACTTCCAGCTCCCTTCGACAGCGGACCAACCCTTCCAGCTCAAAGCGCATCGAGGCCGGAACATCGTGCTCTACTTCTACCCGCGCGACGACACGCCCGGCTGCACCCTCGAGAGCAAGGAGTTCCGCGACCCCGCCAGCGAATTCGACGCTGAGGGCACCCTGATTCTCGGCGTCTCCGGCGACCCCGTCAAGAGCCACGACAGATTCCGCGCCAAGTTCAATCTCCCCTTCGACCTGCTGGCCGACACCGAAGCAGAGCTGTGCAATTATTTCAATGTGCGGGTCGAGAAAAACATGTACGGACGCACATACCTCGGCATCGACCGCAGCACCTTTCTCGTTGACGGCCGGGGAGTGCTGCGGCGCGAATGGCGCCGGGTCAGGCCTGAGGGGCACGCCGCCGAAGTGCTGGCGGCCGTCAGGGAACTCGGGCACTGAGCCGCCGATGAACAGAGACGCCCCCACAGCGCCCCCTGGAGCCGACGACATGCAGACCGGGCTGACCTTTGACGATGTGCTGCTGCTGCCGCGCTACTCGGATGTCATGCCGGCCTCAGTCGACATCCGAACGCGGCTGACCTCCAGAGTCGAGCTCAAGATCCCGCTGGTCTCCGCCGCCATGGACACGGTGACCACCAGCCGTCTGGCGATCGCTCTGGCGCTGGCCGGCGGCGTGGGCATGATCCACCGCAACATGAACATCGAGAACCAGGCAAACGAGGTGCGCAAGGTGAAGAAATTCCGCTCGGGCATCATCCGCGCGCCCCTGACGGTCAGTCCCGGGACCCGCATCGAGGAAGTACTGAAAATCTCCGAAGAACAGGGCATCTCAGGGTTACCGGTGCTCAGGGGCGAGACTCTGGTCGGCATCGTCTCACGCCGCGACCTGCGCTTCGAGATCCAGCCCAGGGCGGCGGTGGAGACCGTCATGACGCCGCAGGAGCGGCTCGTGACCGTCAGGGAGGGGGCCTCAGAGGAAGAAGTCATCGCCCTCCTGCACAAGCACCGCATCGAAAAGCTGCCGATCGTCGACGAAGACTTCCGCCTGACCGGCCTGATCACGGTGCAGGACATCCACAAGAGCACCAACTACCCCAACTCCTGCAAGGACAGCCAGGAGCGGCTGATTGTCGGGGCAGCGATCGGCGTCGGCGCCGATGCGCGCAAGCGCGCCGCCGCCCTGGTCGAGGCCGAGGCCGATGTGCTCGCCATCGATTCCGCCCACGGCCACTCGCGCAATGTGATTGAGCAGATTCGCTGGACCAAGGGGCAGTTTCCCGAAGTTGACGTCATTGCCGGCAATGTAGCCACGCCCGAGGGGGCCAAAGCCATGGCCGAGGCGGGAGCCGATGCGGTCAAGGTCGGCATGGGGCCCGGCTCCATCTGCACCACCCGTATCGTCACCGGCGTCGGCGTGCCCCAGCTGACGGCCATCATCAACGCCGTCGAGGGCCTCGGCAACGGGCGGGTGCCCATCATTTCCGACGGCGGCATCCGCTATTCGGGCGATATCGCCAAAGCCATAGCCGCCGGCGCCGAATCCGTCATGCTCGGCAATCTCTTCGCCGGCACCGAAGAGGCGCCGGGCAAGATCGAAATCTTCCAGGGACGCACCTACAAGCACTACAGGGGCATGGGCTCGCTCGGCGCCATGGAGGGCGGCAGCCGCGACCGCTACAGTCAGGAGGACGAAGGCGACGCCGACAAGCTCGTGCCGGAGGGCGTGGAGGCGCGTGTGCCCTACCGCGGGCCGATCGCCACCATCATCCACCAGCTGCTCGGCGGTCTGAGGGCCAGTATGGGGTACAGCGGAGCGCACGATCTCAGTGAGATGCGCGAGCGCGCCCGCATGATCCGCAACTCGCCGGCGAGCTCGGTGGAAAACCACGCCCATCATGTGAAGATTGCCAAGGAACCGCCCAACTATTACACCGAATACTGATGGACGCCCTCGCCGCCGTGCCCGCCCCCAGCCTCAACCCGGCCGCCAGCAATCTTCTGGTAGTCGATTTCGGCTCCCAGTACAGCATGCTGATCGCCCGACGGTTGCGCGAGATCGGCATCCACAGCCTGTTGACAACTCCGGGCCGGACGCTGGCCGAGTGCCGGCAGGAAAAACCGGCCGGCATCATCCTCTCCGGCGGCCCGGCTACGGTCGGCCCCGAGCACTCGGATTTCGTCGCCGATCTGATCGAGCAGACCCGCACCCCGGTGCTCGGCATCTGCTACGGCATGCACGCCCTCGGCGCCGCTCTCGGCGGGCGCGTCAAGAGTCTCGATCACCGCGAGTTCGGCTCGACTGAGGTCGATCTGGACTCGAGCTCCCAGCTCTTTTCCGACCTTGCCCGGCCGAAACTCGAAGCCTGGATGAGTCACGGTGATCAAATCACCGAACTGCCGCCCGGCTTCAGCGTCACGGGACGCTCCAGCACCTCGCCGATCGCCGCCATGGCCTGTGAAAAACGCAGGCTCTACGGCCTGCAATTTCACCCCGAGGTCGCCCACACCGATCAGGGGAGCGACATCCTGCGGCGCTTTGCCCTCGATGTCTGCGGCCTCGAGGCCCGCTGGACAACAGCGAACATCATCGAGGACAGCATCGCCCAGATCAGGCGACAGCTCGGATCGGAGCGGGTGCTGCTGGCGCTGTCGGGGGGAGTCGACTCGGCGGTGGCCGCAGCCCTGCTGGAACGCGCCCTGCCGGGACAGGTCGTCGCCGTTCACATCGACAACGGCCTCATGCGCACCGACGAATCGCGCACCCTGATCGCCGAAATGAAGGAGTCGTTGAATCTCGAGGTGCGGCTGATCGACGCTGCCGACGATTTTCTGCAGCAACTCGAAGGGGTGACAGAGCCCGAAGAAAAGCGCAAGATCGTCGGCCGTGTTTTCATCGAGCACTTTGCCAGGGAAGCCAAATCGCTCGACAACATCCAGTGGCTGGCCCAGGGCACCATCTATCCCGACCGCATCGAATCGGCCGCGGCCGGCGAAGCCTCGGTCCTGATCAAATCACACCACAACGTCGGCGGCCTGCCAGAGAACATGCCGCTCAAAGTCATCGATCCCCTGCAGGACCTGTTCAAAGACGAAGTGCGCAAACTCGGCCTCGCCCTCGGCCTGCCGCCCGGGCTCATCGGGCGCCACCCCTTTCCCGGCCCGGGCCTGGCCGTGCGCGTTCTCGGCCCCATCGACCGCCAGACCCTCGACATTCTCCGCCGCGCCGACGACATTTTTCTCGAAGAACTTCGCCGCCACCATTATTACGACAGGGTCTCCCAGGCCTTCGCCGTCTTCCTGCCGGTGCGCTCCGTCGGCGTAACGGGGGATTACCGCAGCTACGGTTCCGTCATCGCCCTGCGGGCGGTGGTAACCGACGATTTCATGACGGCCCGCTGCGCGCCCCTGCCAGCCGAACTGCTGGCGCAGGCGGCGCGACGCATCACCAACGAATTGTCCGAGGTCTCGCGCGTCGTTTACGACCTGTCGGACAAGCCCCCGGGGACCATTGAATGGGAGTGAGCTCTCTCCGCCGGCAGTCCTGGAGGCGCGGGATGCTCGTATTGGCAGCGGCCCTGTCTCTGGCCTCCTGTCTGCTGCCGACGCCTGTCGTCGAAGACGAGCCCGAGACGCTCAGGATCGATCCCAATGCCGCCCTCGACATTTCCTTTGCCACTGGAAAGGCCGAAGGCTATTGGCTGCGAGGCCTTGGAAGCCTTGAGAACGAGGACTATGTGAGGGCCGAGTTCCTCTTCGGCCTGGTGCTCAAGGAAGAGCCTGAGCAGTCGCTGGTGTGGAGCAAACTGGCCGAACTCATGCTGTTGATCGAAGATTACGGGCGGGCCGAGGACTACGCCTTCAAGTCGGCCAACGGCGGCGAAAACGCAGCCGACAGCACGCTGCTGCGCTATCGCAATTGGGTCATCATCCACGAAGCGCGCCGGCGGCGCGGCGATGCGCTCGGCCTCGACGAGGCCCGCCGCGAGCTTGGCCGCTTCGATCTCATTGAAAATTGAGACGAGTCTGAAGCGAAACCGAGAGGGCGGGCCCTGACTCCCAACCCCATCCAACTCAGGCTTCACAGCATGGCCGGGCCGGATGCGAAGAGACCGCCATCGCCAACGGTCAGGAGCGATTTCTGCCGCCCCATGCTATAATGAATTGAGCCTTGGTGGCCGTTCTCCCGCACCGGGCCCCATCCCACTCAAGTCCGTCACACCTGTAACTGGAAGTTTTCCCCAGCAAGCGTTTTTTTCCGCAGCCCCGAAGAATTCATGGTTAATAAAACAGATACCGCCGACCAACCCGCTGCCCATTCAGTGACCGAGCAAACTGAAGCCAACGGCGATCGACGCCGTTTCCTCGGTTGCGCTCTCGGCGGTGCCTGTGGCCTCGGAGCCGGCGCTTTCGCCTGGCCGCTGCTGAGCTCCATGAGCCCCAGCATCAAGGCCAGGGCTTTGGGCGGCCCGGTGGAGGCCGACATCTCCGAGCTGAAAGAAGGGAAGATCGTCACCTACGAGTGGCGCGGCAAGCCAGTGTGGATTCTACGCCGCGATCAGAAAAGCCTGCAGAGGCTCGAAAAGAATGAAGGCCACCTGCTCGATCCCGATTCACAGGAAGCGCAGCAGCCGGAATACGCCCGCAATAAATACCGTTCGATCAAACCCGAATACGCTGTTCTGGTCGGATTGTGCACCCACCTCAGTTGTTCGCCGACCTACAGGCCCGACATCGGTGCCCCCGACATTGGCGCCGACTGGAAAGGAGGCTTCCTCTGCCCCTGCCACGGATCGCTTTTCGATGAGGCCGGCCGTGTCTACAAAGGGGTGCCGGCCCCGTTGAACCTCGAAGTGCCTCCCCATCGCTTCGCCTCCGACACCATCGTTGTCATCGGCGAAGGCAAAACTGAACCCGCCTGAAGCCGACATGGATCCCAGCGGACGCGGAACCTTCATGGACTGGATTGACCGGCGCCTGCCGGCAACGGCTTTCTGGCGCAGTACCATGGTCGATTACTACGCCCCGAAGAATTTCAATTTCTGGTATTACTTCGGCTCTCTGGCCATGCTGGTGCTGGTCATGCAGATCGCCACCGGCATCTTCCTTACGATCTATTACAAACCCGACGCAGACGAGGCCTTCGCCTCGGTCGAGTTCATCATGCGGGAAGTCGAATGGGGTTGGCTGATCCGCTACATGCATTCGACCGGCGCCTCCTTCTTCTTCATCGTCGTCTACCTGCACATCTTCCGCGCCCTGCTCTACGGCTCCTATAAGAAACCGCGCGAGATGCTGTGGGTATTCGGCGTCATCCTCTACGCCCTGCTCATGGCCGAAGCCTTCATGGGCTACCTGCTGCCCTGGGGGCAGATGTCGTACTGGGGTGCCCAGGTCATCACCTCCCTGATCGGCATCCTTCCGTTCGGCATCGGCGACAGCCTGACCGTCTGGCTGCGCGGCGACTACACCATCTCCGACGCCACCCTGAACCGCTTCTTCGCCTTCCATGTCATCCTGCTGCCGCTGCTGATTCTCGGCTTTGTCCTGCTCCATCTGGTGGCGCTGCGCCATGTGGGCTCGAACAACCCCGACGGCATCGAAATCAAGGAACATAAAGACGAGGACGGCAAGCCGCTCGACGGCATTCCCTTCCACCCCTACTACACGGTCAAGGACCTGTTCGGCGTCGGCGTCTTCCTGCTGATCTTCTTCACCGTCGTCTTCTACGCCCCCGAGCTCGGCGGCTATTTCCTTGAACAGACCAATTTCGAACCGGCCGACCCGCTGAACACGCCGGACCACATCGTGCCGGTCTGGTATTTCACGCCCTTCTACGCCATGCTGCGGGCCGTCCCCGACAAGACTGGCGGCGCCCTGGTCATGGCCACGGCCATCCTGCTGCTGTTCTTCCTGCCCTGGATCGACCGCAGCCCGGTGCGCTCCATCCGCTACCGCTCGATCTTCTTCAGGATCCTGCTGGTCGGCTTCACCGCCTGTTTCCTGATTCTCGCCTATGCCGGCCTGCAGCCGGCCTCGCCGACAAACGCCCTGATCTCCGCGATCTGCACCCTCGGCTACTACGGCTTCTTTGTCGGCCTCTTCATTGTCGGCCTCATGGAGCGACGTTGGCAGAGCGCCCTCTGCCGCCCCGAGCCCCAGCGGATGAAACCCCTCGGCAAATGAAGCGGCTCGCTGCCCTCCTCAGCTCGCTCTGGATGATTGCTCTGGCTCCGACCGCCGTCCTGGCCGCTGAGAGCGTCATTCCCCTCGACAAGGCTCCCATCGACAGGGATGACCTCGCTTCGCTGCAGCGGGGGGCGCGCAATTTCGTCAATTACTGCCTCGGCTGCCACAGTGCCGCCCTGCAGCGCTATCAACTGCTGGCAAACGATCTCGGCCTGACCGAAAAGCAGGTGCGCGAAAACCTGATTCTGACGACGGATGATCAGGGTATACCGGTGAAAGTCGGTTCCGTCATGGACAACACCATGGACGATGTCTACAGCCGCTCGGTCTTCGGCAATGTGCCGGCCGATCTGTCGGTGATCGCCCGCTCGCGCGGGGCCGACTGGCTCTACACCTATCTGCGCAGCTTCTATGCCGATCCCGCTCGCGGCGGCATAGGCGGCGCCAACAACCTAGTGTTCCCCAATGTCGGCATGCCCCATGTGCTGTGGGAACTTCAGGGAGTCAACCTGGCCGAATTCACCAACCCCACGGCAAAAGATCCCAGCCCCCGATTTGTCCGCTTTGTCAAGATTGTCGAAGGCTCCCTGAATGAGGACGAGTTCGACGCTTTCGTCGCCGACTTGGTCAATTTTCTGGTCTATCTATCCGAACCGAACCGCTCCAGACGCATTGAGAGCGGCATCTGGGTGCTGCTTTTCATCTTCCTCTTCACCGGACTGGCGTGGTATGTTAAAAAAGAGTTCTGGAAAGATATTCGCTAGTTCAAACTCCAACCTGTCTCTATCAATCAAATGCTGACTTTAATCTCTGATCCGGCAGATGTCCTGTGCCATTGGGTACGCTTTGTCGCCAGCGAAAAAGAACTGACGCTGCAGACCCGCGAGCTCGATCCCATGCAGCACAGCGGCTTCTCCGACGAAAAGGGACAGCCCCAGCAGATGCTGCAGAATCACATACCCATCCTGATCGATCAGAAACTCGTTCTCTACGATGTCCGCGTCATCGTCGAGTACCTCGACGAGCGCTACCCCCACCCCGCCCTCATGCCTTTTGAGCCTGTGGCCCGGGCCATCACCCGGCATGCCATATACAGAATTCAGACCGAGTGGTGTCGCCTCGTCAAGGAGATCGAAGTCTCCGGCGACCGCAAGCGCTCACGCTGTCGCGCGGCCCTGCGCAAATATCTGATCGAATCCCACCCGCTGTTTTCTTCGCGTCAGTTCTTCCTCAACGACGAATTGACCCTGACCGACATGGTCATGGGCCCCCTGCTGTGGCGTCTGCCGCGCCTCAACATCGAGTTGCCCAAGGAAGTCCGGGGCCCGATCGAGAAGTACACGGACCGCATCTTCCAGCGCCCCTCATTCAGGAATTCACTGTCGGATATAGAGCTGCAGATGCGCCCCGAATACATTGATTTACCGACTCTCTGAAGCCGGCACCCTGTTCCGTTAAATCGGGAAAAATAAACAGGACACTGCCCCATACCCCCTTTATTTAGGGCTCAGTAGATTGTATGCTATAGTTTTCCGACTGCCGTAACCAAAAGAGAAAATGCCTCTTTTGGCCCCTGGGTTCGGTGCCCGATTGATTTTTCCTGCTTCAGGTAAGGTGTATACATTTTTCAGGCGATTTGTCTTGCTGGGAGCGCCCGCCATGGCCGCTGTGCTCTTCGCCTTCCCCTGGCCTGTGGCCGAGGCTCAGCAACCGCCCTTTCCGGTCGCCCCTGCACCCCAGCAACTCGGGATTGAAGGGCCGCCAGCACTTTCGCCGCCGCCGCCCCAGATCCCACAGGCACCCCAGGCGCCGCTCTACTACCCCGCGCCTCAGCGCCCTTTTCAGGCGCCTGTTCTGCAGCAACCTCCCACAGCCCTGCCGCAACAGCCGGCGGTAGCCCTGCCGCAGCCCGGAACTGGAGGCTTGGCCGGGCCCGACGTCAAAGCGGCGCCGGGCACTCAACTCCTGACTCTGGTCGAGGTGCTGCAGGTCCGGCGCAACCTTTATTTCGGCTTTTCACCGGCTGATTACTCCGAAGCCGGCAACGTTCGCGAGGACTACGGTCTGCCGACGCCGCAGCCCTATTCGCTCAAGGAAGGGCTCAACCTCTTCAATTTCCGTTACGCTCTCCAGTTCAACGAACACAGCGAGATCGTTTTCGGCCTCAGCCGTTCACAGGAGAAGAGCCTGGATATCCAGGACGGCAACAAAGTCGACAACACCTACACCAGCCTCTCGATCTCGGCCAAAGAGAAACTCAACCTCCCCTACAACACCGCCGTCTACGGCTATCTTGGCGTATCCTACAACGAGTTCAACCAGAACATATCCAGCTTGAACACGGGCCCACCCCTGACGCCGCCCGAACTCAATGGCTTGTCCCCCGTTTACGGCGCCGGCCTCGAATGGAACCTGACCGAGGATCTGGGCGTCTTTCTGGAGTACGCGCGCTTCTACGAGCAGGAGCGAAGAGCGCAGAGGAGCATGCCCAAAGCCCTGATCGAAGGCTTCATCTTCGGCGCTTACGTCCGTTTCTAGCCGAGCTCCCGCCAGCTTGCAGGGCCTCCGGCGGGAAGGCTTCAGAGCCAGCTGTCCTCCAGGGGATAGGATGAAAGCTTGCGGACGCCCTGATCTGTGATCAGGTACTGCTCTTCCAGCTTGATGCCGTCATGGCCGTCAACCTCGCCGATGTAGCTCTCGACGCAGACCATCATGCCGTCCAGCAGCATGCCGTCGTAGCCGCCTGTCTCAAAATCGTCGTAATGCGCCAGATGGGGGTACTCGTCGCACAGGCCGATGCCGTGCAGGATGCAACTGTAGCGGTTGGGTCTGAGCTTCTCCGGGATCGGCCAGGCCTTTTCCGACAGTTCGCGGAAGCTTAGCCCCGGCTTCAACAGACTGCTGTTGTAGTCGATCTGCTCGACGGCTGCAGCATAGAGCCGCCGCTGGCGATCGGTGGGCCTGCCGTCGCCGCACAGCCAGCTGCGGGAAATATCGCAGCAGTAGCCGTTGGGGCCGACCATGTCGGTATCGAAAGAGACGAGATCGCCGTTGTCGATTTTCCGGTCGGAACACTCCTGAAACCAGGGATTGGTGCGCGAGCCCGAGGTCAGCAGCCGCGTTTCGATCCACTCCCCGCCCTCGGCGATGTTGGTGCGGTGCAGCTCGGCCCAGAGTTCGTTCTCGCTGATGCCGGGATCCAGAAGGCGCTGCATGTTGGCCATGCCCTTCTCACAGGCGCGGATCGACTCCATCATGGCGTCGATCTCGACCTGATTCTTGACCGAACGCGCGTGCTCAATCACTTCCTGGCCGTTGACATAGACCATGCCGAGGCGCTCCAGGGCGCGCAGACCCAAAGGGTCGACCTTGTCGATGGCGAGACGGGTTTCGCCGCCGCCGTGAGTCTTCACCAGATCGGCGATCTCCGCGGCCCACCTGCCGGCTCTCTCCTCGCTCCGGGGCCCGCCGCTGAAGTAAAACCAGGAGATCGACGGCCTGGCCTCGTCGATCAGTTCCAGATCGGCCGAGAGATGCTCGCAGTTGTGAAAATCAAACAGCACCACTGACCCTTCGGTGGCAACGAAACAGTAGCGGGCCGCATTGTGCAGAACCCACAGCTGCATGTTGGTGCAGTCGCAGGCGTAGCGGATATTGACCGGATCATAAAAGACCGCGCCGGCGCAGGAACGCTGTCGCAACTGTTCGCGGACGCGTTCGAGGCGGTACCTGCGCAAAGCTTTTAAATCGACTGCGGTGGCGTGAAAGGACATGGTTCAACCTCCGGAGAATGGTGAAACAAAGCGACGGCCGGGAAAGGGACAGAGTTGCCCGGTTCCCGGCACAGACGCCCTTGAGCTCTGGAGCTTGTGCCAGGCCTGCACCCCATACTAAACGGACAGGGAGCAGCTGCCTCGATTTTTCGATGGATAGAGGATAAAAAAACGCCGGTCTCGGCCGTCGACCAGCGGCAACCCCGGGGAGAGAAACCGATTATTTTTCGGTCTAGGAAATCCGCTCGACGGCGTAAAACGTCAGGGCTTCCAGTGCCGCTCTACTGGCCGTGGGCGCGAAGCCGGCCAACTGTCTCCTGGCTGTCGAGGACGCTTCGGCTGCCTGCTCGCGGGCTCCGTCCAGGGCTTTGGTGCTGCGGAGGATATCGAGGACCCGGGGCAGGTCTTCGCGTTTCCTGCTGCTCGCCAAGGCTTCGAAGCGCCTCCGCTCAGAAGGTTTGCAACGATCGAGGGCGATGAGCAGGGGCAGGGTATGCTTGCCGTTGACAAAATCCTCTCCCACAGCCTTGCCGGTCTGGCTGGCGTCGCCGTCGTAGTCAAGCGCATCATCGGCCATCTGAAAGGCCATGCCGAGATGGTGGCCGTAAGCCTCCATGGCATCGATCTCCTCAGGACCCGCCTCACCGACCAGGCCGGCCAGGCGACCGCAGGCGGCAAAGAGGGCGGCAGTCTTGGCTTCAATCACAGCCAGATACTTTTTCGCCGGCTCATCGATCAGGTTCAGCGGCTCAAGCTGCAGGAGCTCGCCCTGGGCGATGAGGTTCGTCGTACCGGCCAGGGCCTCTATGATCCTCTGGTTTCCCACTTCTGCCAGGAGCTCGAAGGCGCGGGAGTAGAGGAAGTCGCCGACCAGCACCGCCTCCTTGCTGCCCCAGCGGGCATTGGCGCTCTTGCGGCCGCGGCGGCGGGAGGCCTCATCGACCACATCGTCGTGCAGGAGTGTAGCCGTATGGATGAACTCAATGGCCGTCGCCAGGGTCAGGTGATCCCTTCCCCTGTAGCCGTGCACCTGGGCGGCCAGCAGCAGGACGGACGGACGCAGCATCTTGCCCACATGAGTCAGCAGCGAGGAAGCCTTTATATCAATGAACTCGAAGCCGCTGGGGAAGCGGCTCAGCATGAACTGCCTGACTTCATTGAGTTCGTCTGTGATGGGCGCCGTCAGGTCGGCGAGGCCATTTCCCATAAGGCAGTCTCTGCAGTTAGC
The DNA here is from genome assembly GCA_965237735.1 of Candidatus Porifericomitales bacterium. Taxonomy (GTDB): domain Bacteria; phylum Pseudomonadota; class Gammaproteobacteria; order CBDEFV01; family CBDEFV01; genus CBDEFV01. Next base: position 296,994 of record CBDEFV010000004.1, read on the forward strand.
AGGAACCGTGCTGGCGCTGTCGGGCAAAAAATGAGCGCAGCAACTCGCGGCTTTCGCCGGCGCGTACGCCGGAGGTCACGGCAACGGCAGGAGCGGCCGCGGCGCCATTCAACAGACGAAAGACACTTTGCACAGCCCCTGTCCTGGGCTCGTCGGCGCCGTAGACCAGACGGGAGACGCGGGCGTGCATAAGAGCGCCAACGCACATGGCGCAGGGTTCGATGGTGACGTAGAGGGTGGCCTCGCTGAGTCTGTAGTTGCCCGATGCACGAGCCGCCTCGCGCAGGGCAACGATTTCGGCGTGCGCCGACGGGTCATGACAACTGATCGGCTGGTTGTGTCCCCGGCCCAGGATCCGTTCACCGACCACGACCACGGCGCCAACGGGCACTTCTCCTGCAAGCTCAGCCTCGCGGGCGAGTTCCAGTGCGCAATCCATGAAGGCGAGATCGCGCTCCTCTGCAACCGCCGCCATGCGGCTCTCTTCTTTAGGCCTCGGCGGCGTCCCGCCCCTGGTCAACGCCTCTCATGGTCAGGCGCACACGCCCCTGACTGTCAATGTCGATGACCTTGACACGGACATGCTGGCCCTCCTTGAGTTCATCGGCGACGCTGTTGACACGCTGATTGGAGATCTGCGAGATATGCACCAGGCCGTTGCGCCCGGGGAGGAAGCTGACGAGGGCGCCGAAATCCATGACCCTCTGCACCTCACCTTTGTACAGGGAACCGACCTCGACATCCATGGTGATCTCCTTGATGCGCTCGCGGGCCATCTCGCCGGCTTCCATATCGGTCGAAGCGATCTTGATGGTGCCGTCGTCGGCGATGTTGATGATGGCGCCCGTCTCTTCGGTGATCGACCGGATTACGGCTCCACCCTTGCCGATAACGGCGGCGATGCGGTCCTGGGGAATGCTCATGGTGATATAGCGCGGGGCGTACCGCGACAGCTCTTCGCGGGGGCTGTCGATGACCTGATCCATCTGCGACAGGATGTGCAGACGGCCGGCGGCCGCCTGTTTGAGTGCGGCCTCCATGATCTCGCGGTTGACGCCGGTGATCTTGATATCCATCTGCAGGGCCGTAACCCCCTTGGAGGTGCCGGCGACCTTGAAATCCATGTCGCCCAGATGGTCCTCGTCGCCGAGGATATCGGTCAGAACCGCATGGTCGCTATCTTCCAGAATCAGGCCCATGGCGACTCCGGCCACGGCGCGCGAAATCGGTACGCCGGCATCCATGAGCGCAAGGCTGCAGCCGCAGACCGTCGCCATGGAACTGGAACCGTTGGATTCGGTGACCTCCGAGACCAGGCGAATGGAGTAGGGGAAGTCGTCGAGCAGTGGCATGACCGCCCGCAGGGCACTCTTGGCCAAATTCCCGTGGCCGATCTCCCGCCTTTTCGGTGAGCCCATGAAGCCGGTTTCACCGACGCAGTAGGGCGGGAAATTGTAATGCAACATGAAATAGGCGCGGTTGTCGGCTTCGATGCTATCGATGATCTGGGCATCGCGCTCGGTGCCCAGGGTGCTGACCACCAGGGCCTGGGTCTCGCCGCGGGTGAAGAGCGAAGAGCCATGGGCCCGCGGCAACAGGCCGACGCGCATCTGCAGGGGCCGCACCCTGTCCTTGTCGCGCCCGTCAATGCGGGGCTTGCCGGCGAGGATACGGCCGCGCACCAACCTCTTCTCAATGGAGCCAAAGAGGTCTTTGATCTCGTTTTTCAGAAGCGGATCCTCCCCGACGGGAAATTCTGTCATGACCTTTTCACGCAGGTCGTCAAGCTTCTCGCGGCGCTCGCCCTTGTCGGCGATGTCGTAGATGCTGGCGATCCCTGCTTCCGCCAGCTGCTTGACCCTGGCCATGAGGTCGGCGTTTTCTTCGGGCTCCTGCCAGTCCCAGGGAGTCACGCCGACTTCGCGGGCAAATTCCTCAATCGCCCGAATCGCCGTCTGCATCTGCTCATGGCCGAAAACCACGGCATTGAGCATGTCGGCTTCGGGCAGCTCCCTGGCCTTGGATTCAACCATGAGAACGGCGTCAGCCGTGCCGGCAACGACCAGGTCCAACTCGGACTCCGTTATCTGATCACGCGTCGGGTTCAGTACATTCCGGCCATTGATGTGGCCGACACGGGCGGCCGCCAGAGGGCCGTTGAAGGGGATGCCGGAAATGCTCATGGCAGCCGCGGCCCCGATCAGGGCGGGAATGTCGGGATTGACCTGCGGGTCCGAGGACATGACGGTAGCTACGACCTGAACCTCGTTGCGGAACTTTTTCGGGAAGAGCGGGCGCATGGGCCGGTCAATCAGGCGACAGGTGAGGATTTCGTTTTCGCCGGGCCGCCCCTCGCGGCGGAAAAACCCGCCCGGGATCTTGCCGGCGGCGTAGGTGCGCTCCTGATAGTTGACGGTCAGGGGCAGGAAATCCTGGCCGGGATTGGCATTTTTATTGCCGACGACGGTCACCAGCACTGCTGTGTCCGCCACTTTGACCATGACAGCTGCACTGGCCTGGCGGGCGACTTCGCCCGTCTCCAGAATACAATCGAACGGGCCGTACTTAAAACTATGGGTTACTTTGATCACTTTGCCTCCGCAAAATCTGCGCCGAGAGTGGATACTCCCTCAGCCAATAAAATAAAAAAACAGGCTTGGGCGCGCAAAATCTTCACTCAGGAGGAACCTTGTTGCCGGTGCCAAAATCGGTGGAGCCGGATTTTTTCGGCCGGGTTGCATCAATCCGCGACTCAACGACGCAAAGAAAGTTCTTTGATCAGGGACAGATATTGCGCGTTTTTGGTGCGTTTCAAGTATGCCAGCAGTTTCCTGCGCTGGCTTACCATTCTGAGAAGACCACGGTGAGAGTGATGGTCTTTTTTATGGGTTGCGAAGTGGCTGGAAGAAAGTTTTTGAATCCGCCGCGTCAAAAGTGCGATCTGGACTTCCGGGGAGCCGCTGTCGGCCTTATTGCGTTGAAATTTTTCGATAACCTCGGCAGAGGATAAGTTCGTGTCTAGAGACATGGGGTTGAAGGTGCTTTCAAGAAAATTACATGACAGATACTGCTTAAGCAAAGGATTATTATAAGGCAGAAAAATCAAAAGCAAAGCTTTTTCGACGAATTTCTGCATAAAATAAAGTACCGTTTTCAATCTGCCTTCGTTCCAGTTGCCTTTATGGTGTCGAAAAACTGGTCGAAAAGGTGTAGAATATAAGGATTGCGGGGTGGAGCAGTCTGGTAGCTCGTCGGGCTCATAACCCGAAGGTCGCAGGTTCAAATCCTGCCCCCGCGACCACCGCCCAAGGGCAAGCCCGATAACCGCCGGCTCCTCAGACCCATGCGCACCGTTGAACCAGAACTCTGGCACCTGCTGGAGCAATCCACTGCGGTTTTCGACATTGAATTTGTCGGTGCCCGCATCGGCCGAACCTCCCAAGGCTTGACATTGCAAGTATTTATCGACCACCTGAACGGCATCAATCTCGACGACTGCAGCCGCGTCAGCGAACAGCTGAGCGCCGTGCTCGAAGCCGAGAACCCGATCGCCCAACGCTATCACCTGGAAGTCTCCTCCCCGGGTCTCGATCGCCCGCTCTTCCGCGGGCGCGACTTCGAGCGCTTTGTCGGCGAGCGCGCCAAGCTCTCGCTCCACATTGAGGTCGAGGGGCACCGCAGCTTCACCGGCCTGATCTCGGGCGTCAGCGAATGGCAGGTGCTGATCGAAGACGGCGAAGGCTGTCACCAGATCCCTCTCGCCAACATACGCGTCGCCTCCCTCAAGCCCGACATCGAGGCCATGCTTCGTCAATTTCCCGAGTCATCCGCGACCAAAAATTGCAAGCCGGCTGCAACAAAAACCCCAACAAAGAAGTGAATAAAGATATTCTGCTCGTCATCGAATCCCTCGCCAATGAAAAACGCATTGACCCCGAGGAGATTTTTCAATCCCTGGAAGCGGCCATGGCGAATGCCGTCGAACGCCAGCACGACAAGGACTGGTGCGTCCGCGTCAGCCTCGACCGCGAGAGCGGCGCCATGCGTGCCTGGCGGACCTGGGAAGTCATCGAGGACGGCGAGGAGCAGAACGAGCCGAAAAAGCAGATCTACCTGAGCACGGCCCGCGAGGAAAACCCCGACATCAAGGCGGGCGAATTCCTCGAGGACGATCTCGAGGTCGAGAACCTCGGGCGCATAGCGGCCCACAAGGCCAAGCAGGTCGTGCTGCAGAAGGTGCGCGAGTACGAGCGCGAACACATCCATGAGAAATACCGCGAGAAGGTGGGCACCATCGTCTCCGGCATCATCCGCCGCCGCCCGGATCGCAAAGGGGCCTATCTCGATCTCGAGGGCACCGAGGCCTTCCTGCCGCGGAGCAAGATGATCCCCCACGAGATATTCCACCCCAACGACCGCACCCGCGCCCTGCTCGAGGAAGTGGCCGACCGTGAAAAAGGGCCCCAGCTGATCCTGAGCCGCTCGTCCGAGCAGTTTCTCTACGAGTTGCTGCGCCTTGAGATTCCCGAGATCGGCCAGGATGTCATCGACATCAAGGCCATAGTGCGCAAGCCGGGCCAGCGCTCCAAGGTTGCCGTCTTCACCAATGAACCCCACTTCGACCCCGTCGGCGCCTGCGTCGGCATGCGCGGTTCGCGGGTGCAAACCATCTCCAACGATCTCGCCGGCGAACGCATCGATGTGCTGCTGTGGGACCCGGACCCTCTGAAGTTCGTCATCAATGCGCTGAACAGCGAAATCATCGGCATCACCGTCGATGAGACCGCCAACAGCATGGAAGTGGTCGTGCGCGAGGAGTACATGACGCAGATCATCGGCCGCAACGGCCAGAATGTGCTTCTGGCCAGCCAGCTGACCGGCTGGAACCTCGACATCATCGATGAGAAAACCGCTCAGCAAAGGGAGGCCAGCCGCCGCGAAGAGAGTCGCCAACTGCTCATCGATCAGTTGCAGATTGAGCCGAAGGTCGCCGACATCCTGATTCGCGAAGATTACATGTCGCTCGAAGAAATTGCCTACAGCCCCCAGGAAGAGATGCTTCAGATCGGCGAGTTCGGCGCCCAGCTGGTCGAGCGCCTTCGCGCCCGCGCCCAGGATGTGCTCCTGAGTTCCGCCGTCGACGAGAACCAGGATGCCAACAGCCTCTCTGCCGTTCCCGGCATCGATGACGACATCATCGAAGCCCTGAAGCAACAGGGCGTACAGAGCTGCTCGGACCTTGCCGATCAGTCGGTGTTCGACATCGAACTGCCACAGCTCGATGAAGAGCAGAGGGGCCAGCTGATTCTCGAAGCCCGAAAAATCATCGACGCCATGAAGGACTCCCAGGCCGAAGAAGCGGCCGCCGCCGCTGAAGAAATCGCCGCAGCACAACAGGAGTCTGTCGCCGGGGAGCCCGCGGCAGCCGAGGCGGCAGAGAAGGCCGCCAGTGCCGTTGAAGAGCCCCTCGCCGAGCCCGTCGCCGAAGGCTCATAATTGGTGATGGAAAAAACCAGGGAGCTCACCATTCAGGAGTGGGCCAACAGGATGAAGATGTCGCCCGAAGCCATGCTGAAGGCGGCCAACCTGCCTCAGCGCGATCCGCAGGAAAAGCTCAGCAGCGAAGAGGAAAAACTCAAACTGCTGCACCTGGCAAAATCGAAAAACTCGCGCCAGGTCCAGGGCAAGCGCTACTCCTATAGCCCTCTGTCCGCCTCCGCCAACAAGATTCAGGGACGGGCGCAGCGACCGATTCAGATCAAGATCCGCGGCCAGAGAAAGCGCGGCGAGCCCCGGAGTTCAGAGGTTCGGCCAGAGACCGAAAAGCAGCCCTCGCTTGAGCGCGCCCAAGAACTGGCGCGGCGCCGTCGACAGCAGGAAATGCAGAGCATCGGCACCACCCCCGACGCGGGCGGATCCACCCCCACCCGGCTCGTCGGACCCGCGGCTCCCGCCAGAAAAAAGATCGCCACCGCCGCCAAAGCCAAAGCGACCGCCCCCCAGGCGGCCGCCGCCCTCGAAAAGGCCGCACCTCCCGCCAGCTCTCCCGCCTCCTCATCGACTCCAGCCGCGGCCGTGCCCGCCAACGCCGAGCCCCAGTCCCAACAAGTCGACAAAGAGGCCGCCGCCCCCTCTACCGGCATCGCCAAGCGCGTGACCTCGAGTCCGGGCAGCGCTGCCGGGGTGGAGACCGATAAGGCCCCCGGCAAAGGGAAAAAGGGCCGCGGAGACGGAGGCCACGGCGGCAAGTCGAACCTGCGCGTCTCGGCCATCCGACAAAAAATGCGCGACGACGAGCTGATCTCGCAGGAAAACTGGGACGGCGAACTGGCCCTGAGCGGAGAGACCGTCCAGCAGCAGGGCGGACCAGGCAAGTCCAGTCTTTCCGCCGCCGCTGCCCGGGCGCTGAAGAGCCAGCACAGGTTTCACAAGCCCAAGCAGGAAAAGCCGCGCGAAATTGAATTGCCGCCCCAGATCAGCGTCGGCGAACTGGCGAAGCGCCTGTCCGTCAGGGCTCAGGTCGTTACCGGCCAGCTGTCGAGCCTCGGTTTCAGCCCTGACCCCGACACCCCCCTCGAGCAGGATGTGGCTACCTTTGTCGTCGAGGAGATGGGGCACAGGGTGCGCCTGCTCGAAAACATCGACCCCGAAAATGCGCTCCTGCAGCGGATACAGAAGGACGCCGACCTCGGCGAATCCCATCCCCGCCCGCCGGTGGTCGTGGTCATGGGGCATGTCGACCACGGCAAGACCACCCTGCTCGACTACATCCGCAAAAGTCAGGTCGCCAGCCAGGAGGCCGGCAACATCACCCAGCATATGGGGGCCTATTCGGCCGCCACGGATCACGGCTCCATCACCTTCATCGACACCCCGGGCCACGAGGCCTTCACCCAGATGAGGGCGCGCGGGACTTCCTGCACCGACATCGCCGTGCTGGTCGTCGCCGCCGACGAGGGCGTCAAACAGCAGACTCTCGAGGCCATCCAACACGCCAACTCGGCCAAGGTCCCCATCATCGTCGCCATCAACCGCATGGATCTGCCCGATGCCGATCCGGAAAAAGTGCGCAGCGAACTCTCCGCCGAAGGGGTGGTCTCCGAGGAGTGGGGCGGGCACAGCATCTTTGTGCAAGTCTCCGCCCTGACGGGTGACGGCATACCCCAGCTGCTCGAAGCCATCTCGCTGCAGGCCGAGATCATGGAGCTCAAGGCACCGGCCACGGGCCGCGCCAGCGGCACCGTCATCGAATCCCACCTCGACAAGGGCCGCGGCCGCTTTGTCTCGGCCATCATCCGCGAGGGCGCCCTCAAGGCCAACGACATCATCGTCTGCGGTTCCAGCTACGGCCGCGTCCGTCGCCTGCTCGACGACAAGGGCGACACCCTGAAAAGCGCCGGCCCCTCCGCCCCCGTGTCCGTGCTCGGCCTGGCCGATTCGCCGGAAGCCGGCGACACCCTGATTGTCTGCAGGCGCGAGCAGGACGCCCGGGCCCTGGTCGAACTGCGCCGCGAGAAGAAACAGAAAAATCTGCAGTCGTCGAGTCGCGAGGCCGAGGCCGAACAGCTCTTCGCCAACTGGGGCAAAGAGGAAAAGACCGTCCTCAATCTCATCGTCAAGGCCGATGTAGCCGGCAGCCTGGAAGCCCTGAACCAGTCATTGGAAAACATGTCGAACGACGAAGTCGAGGTGCGTATCCTGTTCCGCGGCCTCGGCGCCATCACCGCCTCCGACGCCCAGTTGGCCGTCGCCTCCAGGGCCATGATCCTCGGCTTCCATGTGCGCACCGACGCCCAGAGCCGACGCATCATCGACGCCCAGGGCATCAAGGTGATCTACCACAGCCTCATCTACCAGGCGATCGAGGCCGTTCAGGGCCTGGTGCAGGACCTGATCGTGCCGCCGGAAGTCGAAAAGATCATCGGCATCGCCGAAGTCAAGCAGGTCTTCCAGTCCTCGCGTTTCGGCAGCGTCGCCGGCTCTCAGGTGGTCCAGGGTTCGATTCGCCGGGACTCGTCGATCCGGGTGTTGCGCGACGATGTCGTCATCTTCACCGGCGCACTCGAATCGCTGCGGCGCTTCAAGGACGATGTGCGCGAGGTTCGCTCCGGCAGCGAGTGCGGCATAGCGGTGCGCAACTACAAGGACGTGCAGGTCGGCGACAAGATCGAAGTCTTCGAGGTCATCAACCAGCCCGCCTCGAAATAGGGCGCCTGAAAACACCGTCCCAGACAAGTCCCAGACAAGTCCCAGACAAGTCCCAGACAAGTCCCAGACAAGTCCCAGACAAGTCCCAGACAAGTCCCAGACAAGTCCCAGACAAGTCCCAGACAAGTCCCAGACAAGTCCCAGACAAGTCCCAGACAAGTCCCAGACAAGTCCCAGACAAGTCCCAGACAAGTCCCAGACAAGTCCCAGACAAGTCCCAGACAAGTCCCAGACAAGTCCCAGACAAGTCCCAGACAAGTCCCAGACAAGTCCCAGACAAGTCCCAGACAAGTCCCAGACAAGTCCCAGACAAGTCCCAGACAAGTCCCAGACAAGTCCCAGACAAGCCCCAGACAAGCCCCAGACAAGCCCCCGAAGAAATCCCGCCCGTCCCTGTCACCGAGGAATTGCCTTGAACTGCCGATGAGAACCTCACCCCTGCCCTACTCCCGCGCCAAGCGCCTGGAGCCCCTGCTGCAAAGGGAACTGAGCGAATCCATGCGCAGGCTTCTGGTGCATGCCGACCTGCCCAACACCCTCACCCTGACCCGAATCGAAGTCAAGGAGAGCCTCTCTGTGGCCAGGGTGTTCGTGCGCACTGCCCGCGCGGAAAGACGGGAAGAGACCCTGGCCACACTCAGCGAAAACTCCGGACTGCTGAGACGCGACCTCTCCGCCCGCCTGCACCTGCGGAAAATGCCCAGGCTCGACTTCGTCTATGACGAATCGCTCGAAAAAGAGCGTTACATCGACGAGCTTTTCGCCTCCATCCGGTCGGCGAAGAGCGCCGGGGACAGCAGATGAGCCTCGCCAAAAAGGGCAGACACGTCAACGGCATTCTCCTGCTCGACAAGCCCGAGGGCATCACCTCGAACGCGGCCCTGCAAAAAGCGCGGCACCTCTTCCAGGCGCGCAAAGCCGGCCACACCGGCAGTCTCGATCCACTGGCCACCGGCATGCTGCCTCTGTGCTTCGGCTCGGCCACCAAGGTGTGCGGCACCCTCCTCGCCTCCGACAAGGAGTATCAGGTGACGGCCCGACTCGGCGTACGCACGGACACAGGCGACCGCCTGGGCCAGACCATCGCCGGGCTGCAGGTCACAGACGGGCAGCGCAGCGAAATCGAACAGACCCTGAAGGGTTTCATCGGCGAAAACGACCAGACCCCCCCCATGTTTTCAGCCGCCAAATACCGCGGCCAGCCGCTGTACAAACTGGCCCGCTCCGGTGTCGAGGTCGAGCGCAGCCCGAAAAAAGTCACCATTCACGAAATCGCCTGCCAGGGCGTGGACGGCGATCTCGTTCACTTCAGCATGCTGTGCTCGAAGGGAACCTATGTCCGCACCCTGGTCGATGAATTCGGCGAGAAGCTCGGTTGCGGGGCCTGCGTCGAGAGCCTGAGGCGCACCTATGTGCGCCCCTTCCGCGACAAACCCATGTACAGTCTCGACGAGGTACGCGAGGCTCAGGAAAAGGACCTGCTACAGGAGCTGCTGCTGCCGGTGGACAGGGCCCTCGAGGATCATCCCGAAGTGATCGTTGACACCCGCGATCCAGGCAAACTGGCTTCGGGCCGTGTCTATCCCGTGATCGGGCGGCACGAGCACCAGGGCCCGGTCAGGGTCTATTCACAGGATCGCTTTTTCATCGGCATCGGCGAGGGCCGGGCCGGCGGCCGCGTCCAGATCCAAAAAACCATCCGCATCCCTCAGGCCAGCTAGGTCATGTCCGCTAAACTATTAAGCATGTCCCCTGTCGCTACGGGCCAAAATGGTGTGCTTCAGCCTGCCGCAAAACTGTCTCCCCTCTTCTGATTCATGCACCGAGCCTTCAGTAAAGCCGACCATGGCACCCTGGCCCACATTTTTATGCTGGTCGGGCTCATGTTCCTCTTCACCCTCTTTCTGATCTTCGCCAGCATTGAAATTGGCGAACAACCCCGGCAGCTCAGTGAGGCTCAGGTGGAACAGGCCACGGCTCGCATCGCCCGCATGAGTCAGTTGCACCGAGGCGCACCGGCCCAGGCGACCAAAGTGGTGGCCGCCGCCGGCCCCGCCGCCATCGTGCAGAACAACTGCGCCCTGTGCCATGCCTCGGGCCTCGCCGGCGCCCCCCTGCTGACCGATGCCGCCGAATGGGCCAAACGCCTGGCCGAGCGAGGCCTCGACGGCCTCTATCAAAGTGCCCTCAAGGGCCGCGGCGCCATGCCGCCGAGAGCCGGAACGATCCTCAGCGACGAAGAGTTGCGCGTCGCAGTCGAGCACATATCCCAACCCCAACCCTGAGGCTCCTCCTCAGGGCGGCTGCCATCAAGCTTCCCGCAGCGGCCACCCCTCCGCCTCGATTTCGCCGACACCCCCACCGCCAGGGGCCCCCGCATGACGCAACGGATCAATTCGCTCGGACAACCGATTGGAGCGGCGGTCCCCAACTGGCAGGGGTGCCCCCGCCCGCCGGCGACGCCCATGCAGGGCAGGAGTTGCCGGCTTGAGCCGCTCGACCTGAACAGGCACGGCCAGGCCCTCTATCAGGCCTTTGGCCACAGCGAGGACAATGGCAACTGGACTTACCTGCCCTACGGCCCCTTTGCCTCTCTCAATGAATTCCTCGATTGGATGCGGGACTGCGCACTCGGCGAGGACCCCCTCTTTCATGCCGTCATCGATCCCGACTCAGGGGAGGCCGTCGGCATGGCCAGCTACCTGCGCATCGCCCCCGACCAAGGATCGATCGAGGTCGGCCACATCCACTTCTCGCCCCTGATGCAGCGAACCCCGCTGGCAACGGAGGCCATGTACCTCATGATGGAGCGGGTTTTCGATGAGCTCGGCTACCGCCGCTACGAGTGGAAGTGCGACGCCCTCAACGAACGATCGAGGCGCGCGGCCCTGCGGCTGGGCTTCTCCTTTGAGGGCATTTTTCGCCAGATGATGGTTCTCAAGGGGCGCAACCGCGATTCTGCCTGGTTCTCCATCATTGACCAGGAGTGGCCGAAGACAAAGCAGGCCTACCAGCAGTGGCTGAGTCCGGCCAACTTCGACAGGGACGGCCGACAGCTTGCCAGCCTCAGATCGCTGACCGAAGGAAAGAAGGCCGGTTAAATTCTGCTGAATGCCCCGCGCCGAGGCTGGCGCCAGCGCTCGGTGCCAGGCCTGCAACTATTCAGACCGACACTCCCTGATGACCGCCGTCTGACCCTGTGCAATCTGCCGTTTTTCAAGAAAATCCGCAGCGCCGCTGCTGGCCGGAAATCGTCAGGCATCGCACGCAGGCCAAGCGAAGCAAAGCTCGAGGCGAAGCTCCTCCCACAAGCTGGGGAGGTCAACGCCTCCCCCCAGCACCTCTCAGTTACCCAAGCCCTTGGGGGCGAGAAACGCCTCCTGAATTAGCTCGATAGTCTGGGTCTGAAAATCGACCACCGGCATGAGGTCCCAGCGGCGGCACCGGGAGAAGCAGGGAAAAGCCGCATAATCATCGGCCGATGCAGATATAGAATCATTGTGTCCAGCCAGAGGACAGCACTTCCGCCTGTTCGATCACCGTCAAGGCCGCCTTCTCCCGCTTGTCGGGCGGGTAGCCGTGCCGGCGCAGGATGTGCTTCACCCGTCGGCGGAGGTCGGCGCGGACGTCTTCGCGCAACGCCCAGTCAATCGTGACGTTGCGGCGCACAGTCTCGAACAGTTCGCGGGCGATGCCACGCAGCGTCTCATCTCCGAGCACCCTTACCGCGCTGTCGCTCGTTTCCAGAGCGTCGTAGAAGGCGATCTCGTCTTCGGTGAGCCCCAGTTCCTCGCCGCGGGCGTCGGCCTCTCGCAGGTCCCGCGCGAGCTGAATCAACTCTTCGATCACCTGGGCGACTGCGACCGTGCGGTTTTGGTACTTGCGGATGGTCCGCTCCAGCATCTCGGCAAAGGACCGGGCTTGGACCGCGTTCTTGCGCCGGCGTACGGAGAGTTCTCCCATCAGCAGTTTCCGCAGGGTCTCCACAACGAGGTTGCGCTGGGGCAGACCACGCATCTCAGCCAGGAACTCTTCCGAGAGGATCGAGATGTCGGGTTTCTCAAGACCGGCGGCGGCGAAGATATCGATCACTCCGTCCGGCGCCACCGCACGCGAGACAAGCTGGCGAACGGCGTGGTCCAACTCTTCTTCGGTCCTCGCCTCGCCCGCCGCGCGCTTGGCCAGCACCGACCGCACATGCTGAAAGAAGGACAGGTCGTCCCGGATACGGATTGCCTCCTCGTGTGGCACGGCGAGCGCGAAAGCCCGGGACAGCTCCTGCACTGCCGTCACGCAGCGCTCCTTGCCGTTCTCCTGTGCCAGGATCTGCTCCTGCGCAGCGGGGAGCAGAGCCAGCCTCTCCGTCGAGGTCCCGGAGACCCAGACGGACCAGTCGAAGCCGTGGAACAGGCCGCAGCAGACCTCGTATTTCTCGAGCATGACGGAGACCGCTTCCTCCTGATCGAGTGCGGCCTCCCCGGTGCCACCGCTCTCGGTATAGGTCAGGAGCGCGCGCTTGAGTTCGTGGGCAAGGCCCAGATAATCAACGACGAGACCGCCCGGCTTGTCGCGGAACACCCGGTTGACGCGGGCTATCGCCTGCATGAGCCCGTGGCCTCGCATGGGTTTGTCGACGTAGAGGCTGTGCAGGCTCGGCGCATCGAAGCCGGTCAGCCACATGTCGCGCACCAGCACGATGCCGAACGGATCGTCCGTATCGCGGAACCGCTTCGCCAGCGCCTCGCGTCGGGGCTTGTTGCGGATGTGCTGCTGCCAGTCGGGCGGATCGGAGGCGCTGCCCGTCATCACGATCTTGATTCGCCCCTTGTCGTCATCCTCCTGTTCCCAGTCCGGGCGCAGGCGAATCAGCTCGCGGTAGAGGCTGACGCAGATACGCCGACTCATGCAGACGATCATCGCCTTGCCGTCCATGGCCTTGAGGCGCGCTTCAAAGTGCGTTACGATGTCGCCCGCGACCAGCGCCAGGCGCTTCTCCGTCCCGACTACGGCTTCCAGTTGCGCCCACTTGGTCTTGAGGCGCTCCCTGCGCGCGGCCTCCTCGCCCTCAGTCGCCTCCTCAAAGCTGGGGTCGATCTTCGGCCGCTCCGCCTCGTCCAGTGCAAGCCTGGCGAGACGGCTCTCATAGTAGATTGGCACTGTCGCCCCGTCTTCCACTGCGCGCTGGATGTCATAAATACTGATGTGGTCGCCGAACACCGCGCGGGTGCTGGCGTCCTGATGCTCAATGGGGGTACCGGTGAAACCGACGAAAGAAGCATTGGGCAGGGCGTCCCGCATATGGCGCGCAAAGCCGTCGATAAAGTCGTACTGGCTGCGATGGGCTTCGTCGGCAATCACCACGATATTAGAACGCTTCGACAACAGCGGATGGCGGTCGCCCCTCTCCTCGGGAAAAAACTTCTGGATGGTGGTGAACACCACCCCGCCCGCCTCGACCGCGAGCCTGACGCGCAGATCAGCCCGGTTCTCGGCCTGGACCGGCGGTTGCCGCAGCAAATCCTGGCAACGGGCAAAGGTGCCGAAGAGTTGATCGTCGAGATCGTTGCGGTCGGTCAGCACCACCACAGTCGGGTTCGCCATCGCCGGCTCCCGGATGATGCACCCGGCATAGAAGGCCATGGTCAGGCTCTTGCCGGAGCCCTGGGTGTGCCAGACGACGCCGATGCGCCGGTCGCCCGGAGCACCACCGGACCTGAGGCCCGATTCGTAGCGTCCCTGTTGCTCACGAAGGTTCGATTCCCGTTGCAACTCGGCCGCCCGCAGCGTCTCACGAACAGCTGTGCCGACGGCATGAAACTGGTGATAGCCCGCCATCTTCTTGACGAGCGCGCCGCTGCCGTCGTTCTCGAAGACGATGAAGTCGCGGACGAGCGCGAGGAACCGTGCCGGTGTACAGGCGCCTTCGAGCATCACCTGCAACTGGGGCAGCTGCGGGTCGGCAAGGGCTTCGCCGTCAATGGTGCGCCACGGCTTGAACCACTCTCGCCCGGCGGTGAGGGTGCCGATGCGCGCCTCGACGCCGTCCGAAACCAAGAGAGCCGCGTTCATGGCGAACAGCGACGGCAGCTCGGCTTTGTAGGTCTGGAGCTGCTGCCAGGCAGTCCAGATCGTCGCCTCTTCGTCCGCCGGATTCTTGAGTTCGATCAGTCCGAGCGGCAACCCATTGACGAACAACAGGATGTCCGGGCGCCGTTCGTGCTGGTTCTCAATCACTGTGACCTGATTGACTGCAAGCCAGTCATCGCCGGCCGGGTCGTCGAAGTCCAGAATGCGTACCTGCGCACCCCGGATGCGGCCATCGCCCGCGCGGTGCTCCACCGCGACCCCATTCACGACCATGCAATGAAAAGCGCGGTTGCGGGCTTCCACCGTCGCCCCTTCCGGCCGCATGAGTTTGCGGAAGGCATCGTCCAGCGCCTCCGCCGGCAGATCCGGATTCAGCCGATCCAGTGCCCCGCGCAAACGTTCTTCCAGCACGACCGTGCCATAGTCGGCGCGCTCGGAACCCGGCTCGGCCGGGGCGATGTCGGGGCCGTGGGCGACACTCCAACCAAGACCGGAGAGCCAGTCGAGTGCGGCGTTCTCGACTTCAGATTCGGTAAAGTTGGTCACAGCGGGAGCTCCGCTACATGCTCATCAATGAGGTGAAAAAATTACTCACAGCGCTATCTTTCGCCTGCCACACTGGCGAGCGCCGCCTTCAGAACTTGAAAACAAACCTTGGCCGTGTGTTCGTCGAGCGTAAAGCCAGAAACCATCTGCGCATAAGGGTGTATATAGTTTCGAAAGTTCCTCAGGATCTGACTAAATTCCTTCACATCTAACTTCAATATTCCGATGTCGCTGGCCACGTCAATGAAATTTTTAAGCGTCCACTTCTGAAACTGCTTAACTTTTCCATCTTCCGTCTTCGGACTGACCTTTGAAGTATTGAAGAGACGAGGTTCCTGTTGGGCCTTTCCCAACAGCACTGCCTCAAGAATACTCCCACACATTATTACGCTCGCCAGATACGCACCCGCCTCCAAGACCTTTTGCGCCTCTTCCAGTCGCTTTTCGATGATTGGAATGGCGGCTGGTTCGATTGGAAGCTTCCGAATATTGGGTATGGAGAACTCCTTATGGAGAAAGGCTTTCTCAATCTCCGCTCGTCTGTCGTCTGGACTCTCTCCCAAGAAACGATTGACAATATCGCGAGCCCTATTCAATATGGGAGTATTTATCTGTTGGCCGCTCAATTCACAGCTTGCCTCGTAAGAACCCAGCATCTCTGCCAGGACCTTCCCGACGATTGGATCAGGTTCCTGGTCCCAAAATGCTCGCATTTTCTTCGCTTTGGAGGTTCCATACTTCCAATATTTCTCTCCGTGAATATCAATTTTGTGACGATTGAAAAACTCACCATAAGTAGCGTCACTGTAATCCAAGACATAGCCGCCACCCATGTTTAGGATTTTTTCAAGGTAGCGTTTATCAATGTCGCTAAGACTACTCACGTTACTGCCTCGATTGCTTCTTCCGCGCCGCGAAGGCGGATGTAGCCGGATATGAGCTTGGGGAGGAGGAAATCACGAATCTGGGCGAGCGATGCGGATTCCTTCGTGTTCGTGATGATTCGATTGTAGAGCGGACGGACAAGGCTCTCATAGGCTGCGCTGACCTGTTCCGGCGGCACGACAACAGGGACAGGGCGGAACACCTTCTTGCTGATCTCTGCGAAGGTCGAACCTCCCGAAATACCCTTGATATAGTCAAGATTCTCATAGCACCAGAACAGCACAAAGATGTTCGGGAGCCGCCTCTTGCAAACCATGGCGATGAAGCCTTGGTTGACGGCAGTTTGCACCTCGGCGATCGCGAGATAGCCGATCGGGGCGCGCGACGACAGCAGGACAGTGCCGATTGGAAGAAGACCAGAGCTAATTTTCTTTACACCGGCGTCGGTGATTTTTCTATTTGTTTTCAGCAAGACTGGCGACGACAGATTCGACAAATCTTTCGGAGTCGCCCAGTTATGAGTACCATCGGTCCAGTAGATGGGGTTTTGGGTGTTTGGGGTCGCGCCCCCCACGGCCTTGACCTCATCACCGATCCTTGAAACCTCCCACCCCTCAGGTATCTCACCGATTTCGGAGTCGACGAGGCGGTCAGGGAAGAGGTCGGCGAAGGGTCGTAGCAGGCCGGGACCGCGGCCTTCCATCCTGGCGCGGACGGGGTCGAAATCGACGAACCACGACTTGAACAGGGCGCGGACCATCGCCTCCAGCGTCTCGTTCATGCGCCGGTTCAACTCGATCTTGTCGTCCAGCGTCCCGAGGATGTGGGCAATGGCGCATTGTTCCTGCAGGGGTGGGATAAAACGACACATGCGAGAGAGGAAGCTCCATTGTGCCCTAGGCATTTTGGTGCCTTCCGAGCCCCGCGACGCTTCGTCGATCACTGGTTGAGACGCCATCAAGTAAAGTAAAAAAAGCGCGTTAACGCCCTTCGCTGGTCGCAGCACCCAAATGTCTGTTGAACAGACACCGTCAAATGGTACCCGCACTACCTTCCGAAAATAAGGCCTTAGCTTTCCAAACAGAATGTCCCCCTTCCTAAATCGCTTTTTCAGACTAACCGCATCTGAAGCCAGTCCATGACCTAGCAGACGTAGGCCGTTCCTTTCGATATGCTCAAGGCCAATATAGGGAATTTCACCAACCTCATGTGGCGACACCACATTGCGCACCATCAGTGCGCAGTCGCCAATCTCTCGCGCCTTCCAATCTCTTCTGCTACGCAGTGGTTCCGTGGCGGCATCTGTTGTAGCGCGTGAATCGAGTTTGCTGGATACCAGCACCAGATGATCCCGTTCAATCTCCCGTTGGAACTGCCGCGGAATCCGCGCCCAATCGCGTACTTCCACCAGGAAGGGGATGGTCGAGTCCCGCACCGCCTCCTCGAAGTCTCCCAATTGAGCGAGCGCAATCTCTGTCAGACCCGGCCCACGTAGCACCAAGTCGAGAGCGCTGCCGGCGTGACTCTTCCCAGACACGCGGCTGCCGTAGGCCCAGACCTCGACACCGGACAGATGCGTCCGCAATAACCCTTCCAGCACTTGGCGGTGCTTCGGCTGGAGGTGGAGACGGTCGGCCACTACCGTCGGCTTCGGAGTCAGTTCGACGTGCTCCGCCTCAATCTTCTCGTGGAACGATTTCGGCACTTCGCCCCACACGAACAGATCCACGCGGAACGGCAAGTCGCTTTCCTCGAATGCGTCCCGCAGGGCGGCAACCTGGGAGCGTTGTTCGGGTGCGGCAAATACGACCAAATCGAGATCGGATTGCGGCCGTGAAGTCCACTTTGCGCGGGAACCGTAGACCCAGGCAACTGTCCCCGGCAGATGTCGTTCCAGCAGCGTCAGGATTGTTTCGCGCTGCTCAATCGAGATGTCGATGGCCCGCCCTACTCCCATGTTTTCCCAGTCATCGTCTGGTACAGACCAATAGCGTCGTCGATGAAGTCGGGTATCAATTCCAGGCAGGCCTGCGCTTTCTGGCCATCGTAATCGTGTGCCGTGTCAATACGCGCACCCACATATTGCAGCCACTGACCCAGCGACGAAGCGAACAGATCGTTCTCGTGGGCCAGCCGAAAAAGGGGTTTAGGACCTCCTGGAGTATCAGCGAGGCCCAAGCCCTCAATCATATATCGCATCAGCACCTTACACATGCAGTCGTAACAAGTCTCAAAGCGCTGGATGACTGACTCAGCAATGGCCTCTCTATTCAAATTCGAAAGTGTAGGGTCCTGCTGCTTATAGTTGTCGTGCTGCTCCTCCAGGCGCTTCAGGGAAAGCAGAAACTTGTCGTAGTCGATCATCTGTTCGAAAACCCAAGTGCTTTAAGGTTTGCCTCGATGGCCTTGTCCAGCCGCGCGACTTCGGCCTGCTGCTCACACAGTTGGGCGACCAGGCGCTTCATCTTCTCCTCAAACGGCTCGCCGTCGTCCTCCTGCGGCACCGCGCCCACATAACGGCCCGGGGTGAGCACATGGCCGTGCCTGCGAACCTCTTCCAGCGCCACGCTCCTGCAGAAACCGGGCGCGTCGGCGTAAACACCGGCGCTCTCCCCGCCACGCCAGGCGTGGTAGCTGTCGGCAATGCGCGCGATGTCTTCATCGGTCAGATCGCGATGAGTGCGGTCGACCATGCGACCGAGCGCACGGGCATCGATGAAGAGTATCTCACCCGCCCGGTTGCGGAACCGGCCGCCGCCGCGGTCGCGGGCGAGGAACCACAGGCAGGCCGGGATCGGGGTCGAATAGAAGAGCTGGCCCGGCAACGCCACCATGCAATCCACCAGGCCCGCCTCGAGCAGATTCTTTCGTATCTCCCCCTCGTTCGACTGACTCGACGACATGGAGCCGTTGGCGAACACGAAGCCGGCCGTGCCCCGCGGCGCCAGGTGATGGACCATGTGCTGCACCCAGGCAAAGTTGGCGTTGCCCCGGGGCGGGACTCCGTACTGCCAGCGCTGGTCGTCAGTGAGCCGGTCGCCGCCCCAGTCCGAGACATTGAAGGGCGGGTTGGCGAGGATGAAGTCGGCCCTGAGATCCGGGTGGCGGTCGTTGTGAAAGCTGTCGCCGTGAGCGATCTTCTGGCTGTCGATACCGCGGATGGCGAGGTTCATCCTGGCGAGCCGCCAGGTCGTGTGATTTGACTCCTGCCCATAGACCGAGATATCGCCGCGCGCCTTGCCGCCGTTACCGTTGCCGGTGGCGTGGGCCCGGATGAATTCGAGCGACTGGATGAACATCCCGGCCGAGCCGCAGCAGGGGTCATAGACTCTGCCCTTATAGGGTTCCAGCATCTCGACCAGAAGCTTGACGATGCAGCGCGGAGTGTAGAATTCGCCGCCCTTCCTGCCCTCGGCACTGGCGAAGTTCGACAGAAAATACTCGTAAATACGGCCGAGCACATCCCTGGACCGGGCCTCTCCATCGCCCACCCGGATGTTGCTGATCATGTCGATAAGCTGACCGAGTCGCTGCTTGTCGAGCATCGGTCGAGCATAGTCTTTGGGCAGCACTCCCTTGAGCGCCGGATTTTCTCGTTCGACAGCAGACATGGCGTTGTCTACGGTCTGACCGATGGTGTCTTGTCGTGCCCAGGCCTTCAGTTGCTCCCAGCGCGCCTCGGGCGGCACCCAGAAGATGTTGTCAGCGGTGTACTCATCACGATCCTCGGCGACGGCGTCGCCATATTTGTCAAGGACCGCTGCATGGCGCTCCTCGAAGGCATCGGAAATGTACTTGAGGAAGATGAGACCGAGGATGACATGCTTGTACTCGGCCGCATCCATTGAACCACGCAGGGCGTCGGCCATGCGCCAGAGCTCGGCCTCATAGCCGGTCGTGGCACTTTGGTCCGTGACTTTCCCGCCGCTGGATCTCGGCTTTCCCGGTTGTTCTCGTACCATCTGAACGCCCTTAGACTCTCAATGCCAGAGCGCGCGGAAACAGACGTTCGCTTGCGGATTTTTGAAGCCGCTTGAAGGTCGATTCTTCGATTTCAATGGTAATGTCGGGCATTCCTTCCTCCCAAGGGAAATATCAAAACATAATTATATGAAATACAGAGGAGATAACAAGGGCGGAAGCCCGTGTTTCGCCCCGGGCGAGCCCGGCGCCATCGTCGGGTGGATGGCGGAAAAGGGACAGGACGGGCTCTCCCGCCTCGGGAATGTCGCGGTCCCGGCAGTTGCGGAGGCGCCGTCGAATCAGCCGCTGATCGGCAATTCGGGAGGCGCCCGCCGCGACAGCAGGGAGGCGCCGGATTCGGTGATGACGATGTTCTCTTCATGCACCATGATCCTGCCGGGGGCATAGACCATGCCGGGCTCGAGGGTCAGCACCATGCCCGCCTCGAGGCGGGTGTCGTCCCAGCTGGCGTGCGAGGGCGGCTCGGTCAGCTGCAGGCCGTGGCCGTGGCCGTAGCGCCCGACCGCCTCCCCCTGGGCGCCGTTCTTCTGCATGACCGCATCCATGGCATAAAACAGGTCGCTGCATCTATTGCCCGGCTTTGCCGCTTCCAGCCCCGCCTCGGTCGCCTGCCAGACTGTGCCGTAGGCCCTTGTGGCCGCATCGTCGATGTTGCCGAAGCCGTAGTTGCGGTCAAAATCACAGAAATAGCCGGCAAAGGTGCAGCCGGTGTCGAGGATGAGGATATCGCCCCGCTGCAGCCTGCGGCCGGCCGGCGGCGAGATGATGTCGTCGTAGCCCTGGTGCCCGGCGGCGCCGACCAGATAGGCGACATCGTCGACGCCGGCTTCGAGGCAGCGCCGCTTGAAGGCGCGAAAGATATCATCGTCGCCCATGCCGACTTCAACAAATTCGAACAGCTGCTGGTAGACGCCCGAGACCAACCGGGCCACATGGCGCACCCTGGCGATCTCGGCCGGCGATTTAATCATGCGGAGCCGGCGCAGGATGGCCGTGGCGTCGGCAAAGCGAAAGCCGGCCCGCCCTTCCCCCAGGGCAGGGCAGAGCCGCTCGTAGTCATCGAGCGGCATGCGCACCTGCGTCTCTCTGCCGCGACTGATGCCGATGCCGTTCTGCCCCGACTGCTGGCCGCGGGCGCGGGCCTCGGCCAGGGCCTCGACCAGCAGCGAGACGCCGTCGTCTGTCGGGTCAGGCGATGGCCAAGAGCGGATGTCCTCGACCCAGCCCCTGCCCATGCATGGGACGCCGATGGCCGGAATTACGGCGATCGGCCGGCCGACTGCCGGCAACACCACATACCAGGGACGGGTCGGACTCTGCCAGAAGGGCGTGAAAAAGCCGGTGAAGTAGTTGATGTCGTGCTCGGTGGTCAGCAGAATCGCCGCCAGCTGCGCCTGCGCCATGAGCGCCTGGACCCCGTCCAGCCGCGCCTGATATTCGCTGCCGTCAAACTGTCGCGGCGGTGGAGCGGGAGACCCGGTCACCGATACAGGCTGCCCCGCCCATGCGGGTTCAAAGTACAGCCGGCCAGCCGCGCCAGATCCCAGGCCAGCACCAGATTGCTGGACAGCACCGGAAGGCCGGCGTCGGCCTCGATCTGTGGGATCATGCGGGCGCATTTCATGTTGGTGCAGGTGATGAAGAGAGCGTCGAGGTGCCGACCCCTGCAGAGATTGACAGCCGCCCGATGAATGCTGGCCGGGTCTATGCGCCCGACCCTGGGGTCCTGCTCCTCATTGAAGGTCGCCGCGGCCCGGATTTCAATGTGACTGCACTCGAGGGCGTCGATCATGTTCTGGGACAGCTCCCGACTGTAGGGGGCAAGGTAGGCGATTTTTTCGGCGCCGATGTGGCTCAGGGCGCGAATCGAAGCCTGCATGGGATCGGTGACCTGCCGGCAGCTGCAGTGCTCCCTGACGAGTTGCGCCACCCGCTCGCTGCCGATGTGCAGAGCCCCTGAGGTGCAGGCGTAGCCGATGGCCTGAAAATCGGTGCCGGCGGGAAACATGGCGGCGGTCTCCCCCAGATGACCCTCCATCTCCCTGAGGGTCTCGGGCGTGATGGTGACCGCGCAGCGAATGCGGTTGGCCAACAGGCTGAGTCTCTGCCCCTCAAAGTAGTAGCGGAACTCGTCCTCGATGGTGATGTCGGTCTCGAGCACGATCAGGCCCAGCTGGGGCTCATGGCCCTCCGACAGCAACTGGTATTCGCAGGTTTCGATGGAGGGCCTCCCAGCTGTCAATAACACTGTTGTAGAAATCGGGGTCCGTCGCCCCCTCGGTGCCGAATGTCAGCACGACCGAGTGCTCGTCGATGCCGATCTGCCGGGCGAGGGCCGACTCCCCGGCGATCGCCAGCAGCCCGATCAGGCCGGAGGCAGAGCACTCTCCGGCCTCGAGCGGCGGGCGGCTGCCGGCTTCGGGCCCGGCCAGGCGGCGCATCATGGGGACCACCTCCTCATCGCCGATGGTCAGCACATGCGCGGCTCCTCTCTGCAGCAGGGGCCAGGCGACAAGGGATATCTCACCGCAGGAGAGCCCCGCCATGAGGGTCTCCTCAACGATATCGACGAGGACGATGCGATTGGCCCTGAGGCCTTGAAGGACTGAGTCCGACTTGTCGGATTCGACGATGACGACGGTCGGCATGGCCTCGCGCCAGTGTTGCCAGAAGCAGGCGATCATGGCGCCGGCCAGGCCGCCGCAACCGGCCTGGATGAAAATATGCGTCGGCCGCTCGTCCAATTGCCCGACGATCTCGCTGGCCATGACCGAATAGCCCGCCATCACCAGCTTCGGCACCTCTTCGTAGCCGGGCCAGGAAGTGTCGGAGACGATCTGCCAGCCCCGCTCCTCGGCCATGTCGGCGCAGGCGGCGAGCGAGGCGTCGTAGTTGCCGTCTATGCGGTGGATGCGGGCGTCGAAGCGCGCCATGCTGTGGGCGCGGCCCTGGCTGACATGGGCGTGGATGAAGATGTGGCACTCGACTCCCAGAAGCTGCGCCCCCCAGGCGACGGAGCGGCCGTGATTGCCGTCCGTAGCCGTGCAGACGATCAGGGGGCTCCCGGCGCTGCTGCGCCAGTTGCTGAACGGCATAGGAACCGCCCAGAGCCTTGAAGGAACCGAGGCCGAAGCGGCCCGATTCGTCCTTGTAGAGAACCTTGTTAACCCCGGCCGCGCCGGCCAGGTCTTCGAGGCTGACCAGAGGCGTCGGCTCGTAGCCGGGCCAGGCGCCGATGATCGATTGAGCCCTGGCGCAGTCCTGCCGGTGCTGCTGCTCGCCGCCGAGAATGGCGAGGGCCTCGGCCAGGGCTGCATTGCTCTGCTGGGGGTTGGCGAGGTGCTTGGTGTAGCTGGCGGACATGGGAAGGTTTCTGCTGTTGTCGGCAGCGGTCGGCATCATGGCTCCGCCCCCGGGAGAGAGGGAGCCGCAGGCGCTACTCGACGATGCCGCGCAGGCGGTTGTTGCGGCGGCGGATTAACTCCAGGGACACCAGCAGGCCGATCGAGATCAGAAAAAAAAGAGTCGCCACCGACAGGATGGTCGGGCTGATATACTCGCGCAGGCCGGACCACATCTGCACCGTTACGGTGTTCTGGTCATAGCCGCCGACAAAGAGGATGATGACCACTTCGTCAAAGGAGGCGACAAAGGCGAAGAGCGCCCCCGAGATGATGCCCGGGGCGACGATGGGGGCGATGATCCTGAAGAAGATGGCGACGCCCGAGGCCCCCAGGTTCTGGGCGGCGCGCACCAGATTGTAGTCGAAGCCGGACAGGGTCGCGGTGACGGTGATGACGACGAAGGGGGTGCCGACGACGGCATGGGCCAGGATGACGCCGAGGTAGGTTTTGGCCAGACCCAGCTTGACGAAGAAGAAGAACATGCCGACCGCCGAGATGATGATGGGTACGATCAGCGGCGAGATGAGGATCGTCATGATCAGGGTGCGGTAGGGCATGTAGGCGCGCGACAGGCCCAGGGCCGCCGTGGTGCCGAGGGTGGTGGCGATGAGGGTGGCGCAGCTGGCGATGAAGAAGCTGTTGCGGATCGAACGCATCCAGTCTTTCGAGGCGAAGAGGTCCTGGTACCAGCGCAGCGAATAGCCTTCGGGGTCGAAGGCCAGCATCTCGGGCGTGAAGGTGAAGTAGGGGCTGGCGTTGAACGACAGCGGAATGATGACAAGGATCGGCATGATCAGGAACAGCAGAATCAGCCCGCAGACCACATAGAACAGCTTCTGCGACAGCAGTTCCGTGGTCGATTGATAGCTCTTTTTGCCCGTAACCATGGTTCAGAACAGATTCTAGAAGCGAATCCTGTCGATGCCGATCAGGCGGTTGTAAAGCCAGTAGAAGCTCATGACCAGAGCCAGCAGCAGGCCGCTGAGGGCGGCCGCCAGACCCCAGTTGAGCGATGTGCTCATGTGATGGGCGATCAGATTGGAGATCAGCTGCCCGGAACTGCCGCCGACCAGGGCCGGGGTGATGTAGTAGCCGATCGCCAGGATGAACACCAGGAGCCCGCCGGCGCCGATGCCGGGCAGGGTCAGCGGCAGATAGATGCGGCAAAAGGCATACCACCAGCTGGAGCCGAGGGAGATGGCCGCGCGCATGTAGCTCGGCGGAATGTTTTTCATGACGCTGTAGATCGGCAGAATCGTGAAGGGCAGCAGAATGTGCGTCATGGCGATAACGGTGCCGATCATGTTGTAGATCATGCGGACACGCCCCTCATCGTCGAACAGGCCGGCAAAGACGAGCAGATCGTTGATCGGCCCGTGGGTCTGCAACAGCACGATCCAGGAGGTGGTCCTCACCAGCAGCGAGGTCCAGAACGGCAACAGCACCAGAATCATCAGCAGATTGGCGATTCTGGTGGGAATGGTGGCCAGCAGATAGGCCACCGGAAAACCGAGGAGGATGCAGAGGAAGGTGATCAGGGCACTGATCCAGAGCGTCCGCGTGAAGAGCGTGATATAGATGGAGACCTCTTCGTCGCGATTGACGATCTCGCCCTCATCGTTGTACCTCAGATCGAGCGCCGCTATGTAGAAAGAGGCCGTGTAGGGAGAGCCCTCCCGCTTGATGATCTGCCACACCGCCGGTTCGCCCCAGCGCTTGTCGACCTTGATCAGGGCCTCTTTAAAGGGCGGCTTGATGCGTTTGGAGCGGCGCGCCGTCTTCTTGATCATGCTGAGCATGCCGGCTTTTTCGCGGTTCACGCGGGTGGCGATCTTGCCGTCGGTGCGGTTTTTCTTGTCTTTGCGGCTGTTGATCAGATCCGTCACTATGGCCGCGTAGGCGGCTTCGTCGGGCGCTACGCTGGTGTCTTCCCAGCTTTTCAGGGCTTCGACGGTCAGGGGCAGGTTCTTGCTGATGGCGTCGCTGTGCACCGAGTTGAGCAGAATCAACGTTATGGGCACAACAAAGGCGAGGACGATAAAGGACAGCAGCGGCAGAACCAACAGAAAAGCCCTCAGGCGCAGTCTTCTCTGGGCCCTCTGGAACTGCTTGCCGAGGCTGGGGAGGCTGGGGGCCGAGGTTTCAGGCATGCCGGAAAAACGGCGGTTGCAGACGGCCGCTGGCCTGTTCAATCAATTTGTACACAACTAAAATTTCCCGCAACGCGCCTGCAAGGCCTCGATGTCGAGGCTCTTCCCCGGGAGTTCTGCGTGGCCCGGAACCGTGCTGCCTGCGGACGTTGCTGGATATGGTTCTATAAATCCTGCTGTCTGGCAGTTGCAACATCAAAAGAGATGCGGCGGCCCGAAGGCCACCGCATCTCAATTGAATTCGGCTTACTTGGCGAGCCAGGCGTTGAACCGCTCCGTCAAAGCTTCGCCGTTGTCCGTCCAGAACTGAGCGCTCTTGAAGTAGGCGTCTCTGATGTTGGCGGCAGCCGTCGGCATGTGCGGAGCCATGTCGATGCCCGTTTCAGCATGGGTGCTGACCAGCGGCTCGGAAGACTTGCGCATGGGACCGTAGGAGATCCACTTGGCCTGGTCGGCGAGGCGCTGGGAGTCCGTCGCGAAATAGAGATAACGCTTGACTTCGGCGGTCAGCTTGCCCTTGGGCACAACCCAGCCGTCGAGCTCGACAGACTGGCCTGTCCACAAGATTTCAATCGGCTGCTTCTCGACGACGACGGCGTTGAAGAAGCGGCCGTTGAAGCCTGTGGCGATGGAAACTTCCCGGTCGGCCAGAAGCTGCGGAGACTGGGCGCCAGCCGTCCACCAGATCACTTGATCTTTAATGGTGTCCAGCTTTTTGAACGCCGACAGAACGCCGTAGCGCGTGCTCAGCACCTCGTAGAGCTTCGAGATCGGAACCCCGCTGGCAATCAGAGCCCACTCGAGGTTGTTGTCGGGCCGCTTCTCCAGGGCGCGCTTGCCGGGGAACTTCTTCAGATTGAACACATCGCGGATCGACCTGGGCGCCTTGTTGCCGAACACATCCTTGTTGTACGCAAACAGGGTTGAGTACACAATGGTCGGAATAAAGCAGCCGTCGAGGGCACCGAGGAAGTCATCGGAAGGCTTGGAACCGTCGATTCCCGGGGCCAGCAACTGGTCGTAATCAATCTCTTCGACCAAACCCTCATCGCAGAGGCGGGCGGCATCCGATTCGATGGCGTCCACCAGATCCCAGGTGACCTGGCCGGCTGCGACCTGGGCGCGAATGCCCGCAGGGCCTTCTGAACCCTTGTCGACGTTGTTGATTCTTGTGCCATAGAGCGCCGTGTAGGGCTTGTGATAAGCCTCGTTCTGGCTCTGGGTGTAGGCACCGCCCCATGAAACAATCGTCAGCTCCTGCTGAGCGACTGCAACTGTCGGCAGTGAAAGACTCGCCAGCAGAACCAGCGTTTTGTTGAAGGACCTCATGTCAAACTCCCTTTAGTAGGTTGCTGTTAATGAAAAAAATAGCGAGCTCAGCCCGCCTCCAAAACACAACAATGTTGTGAATTCCAACCCAAGTCAATCACATCTCCAATTTTGTATTGGACGGTTTCCTGGTTATTCAGCACTTTAATGACGAATTCCTCGTTATCAAGCACTTTAAGACAGATGCGAATGTGATCGCCCATGTAAATGGCTTCGGTCACCGTACCCTGCACATGGTTGAAGGACTTGTCCTTCTTGTCGGGGTTGACGATCACTTTTTCCGGCCGCACCGACATCAGGGCCTGGCCGTTGAACCGAGCACCCTTGTCGATGTAGCCGCTGATTTCCGTGCCCTGCACTTTCATGCGGCAGTTGTTGTCGCTGCGGCTGACAACCTCGCCGAGGAGATTGTTGTTTTCGCCGATGAAGTTGGCGACAAAGGCATTGGCAGGTCTTTCATAGAGTTCCGGCGGAGTCGAGTACTGCTGGATGGCACCGTCGTTGAAAACGGCTACCCTGTCAGACATGGTAATGGCTTCACTCTGATCATGGGTCACATAGACGATGGTGATGCCGATTTTTTCATGCAGATGCTTGATCTCAAACTGCATCTCCTCGCGCAGATTCTTGTCCAGGGCTCCGAGGGGCTCATCCATCAACACGATCTCAGGCTCGAAGGTGATGGCCCGGGCCACCGCCACCCGCTGCTGCTGCCCGCCGGAGAGCTGGGAGATACGGCGCAAGGCGAAGCCTTCGAGGCGAACGATCGACAGGATCTTCTCCACCTGGTTTTTGATCTCGCTTTTCGCCAACTTGCGGATCTCCAGCGGAAAAGCCAGGTTTTCATAGACGGTCATATGGGGGAAAAGCGCGTAGTTCTGAAACACCATGCCAATGTTGCGCTTGCTCGGGTGGATCCTGCTGATCGGGTTGCCGTCGATGAGGATCTCGCCCGAAGTCAGGGTCTCGAAGCCGGCGAGCATCATCAGGCAGGTCGTCTTGCCGGAGCCTGAAGGCCCCAGAAGGGAGACAAACTCTCCCTTGTTGATGTCAAGGTTGAGGTTGTCGATGATCAGGAGCTTGCCGTCGTAGCTCTTGTTGACGTTCCTGAATGAAACGAGAGTATTGTCCACAGCGAAAATCAATCGATGATGTTGTGATGGGGGCCGTAGGGGAAGCCCGAGATGTCGTAGGCGCCGTCGGCCGTCAGCACCAGAATGTCGTGTTCTCGATAGCCGCCCGCGCCGGGCTGGCCCTCGGGAATCATGATCATGGGCTCCATGGAAATGACCATGTTCTGCTCGAGAACGGTGTCGATATCCTCCCGCAGTTCAAGCAGGGCCTCTCGACCATAATAATGGGAAAGTACGCCAAAAGAGTGGCCATAGCCGAAGGTTCGGCTCTGCAACAGCCCCTCGGCCTCAAAAATTTTGTTGATTTCACCGGCGATATCGCAGCAGCGCATCCCCGGTCTGATCAGTTTGATGCCCTCTTCATGGGCGCGCGCATTGATCTCCCACAGGCGCAGGGAGGCGTCGCCGCAGTGGTCGTAAAAGAGCGTGCGCTCCAGCGCCACATAGTAGCCTGAAGCCATGGAAAAGCAGTTGAGGCTGAGAATATCGCCCTTCTGGATGGTGCGGCTGGTCACCGGATTGTGGGCGCCGTCGGTGTTGATGCCCGATTGAAACCAGGTCCAGGTGTCCATCAGTTCGCTGTGGGGAAATCGCCTGGCGATTTCGCGCACCATGGCCTGAGTCGAGTGCAGCGCCACCTCGTACTCGGGAACGTTTTCGCCGACAGCCTCCACCAGGGCCGCGGCGCCGACATCGCAGATATTGGCGCCCTGAGTGATGAAGCTGATTTCCTCGGCGGACTTGACCATGCGCATCTTCATGCAGCCGACGGAGACATCGACAAAATCCGCTTCCGGCAGGGCATCCCGCATCTTCTGATGGCGTTCCAGCGACAGATGATCGAACTCCAGGCCGATACGCCCTCTGGAGGGGGCCAGTTGGGAAATGGCGTGGAAAAAGTTGTCGCGCTGCCAGTCGGTGTAGACCAGATTGTCGCCGACGGTGCGCCGCCAGGGCTGACCGCCGTCGATGTTGGCGCTGACGGAGGTGGCCTTGTCCTGAGTCACCACCAGGCCGTAGGGGCGGCCGAAGGCGCAGTAGAGGAAATCGCTGTAGTAGTTGATGTTGTGGATCGAGGTGAAGACGACCGCATCGATCGACTCCTGCGCCATATAGGAGCGCAACGCCGACTGGCGCCTGTCGTACTCGGCATCGCTGAAAGTGTGCTGCACCCTCGCACCGTTGGGGATGTGCCTTAATCGTTCCAATGAGTGTTTCGTAATCTGTGAGGGATAGAACTGCCCTGCCCAGAGCAGGAGTGAAGCACTGGAAAAGCAGACAGATGAATACTGAATCTCCCAGCCAGAAACTCAGGCCTGAACTTCTAATCTAGATTTTAACTATTTTTCCTGCTAAAGTGCGCCCACGCCGGGGAAATTGGCGAAAAATATTTAACAACTGCCGCCATCTCCGCTCAATCTGCCGATCTATCGGGCCTCTGCCCCAGGGACTTATAGAAATTCCAGGCGAGAACCAGGCGTCTCAGCATGTAGTCCTGGCCTCTGAGCCAGAAGCGGTGCAGGCCCGCGGGCCAGGGATGGGCAAAAAGGAAATCCGCCGCCTGGTCGTGCCCTCTGGTCGGGCTCGAAAACATGCCCCTCCTGCCGATGTGCTGCACCAGCGACGGGCGGCAACAGAGCAGGGGGACGTCGAGGGCACGCAGCACCGGCATCAGCAGGTAGTCCCAGTGCATGACGAGGCAGGGGCGCACCGCCACCCGGTAGAGGGCGCTGTCGAACAGGATATTGATGCCGCCAAAAGAGCGCTTGACGACAAAATCGGACGCCCTGTGCCACTCGACCACAGAGTGGCGCACCGCGTTGAACCCCGTCAGCACGATCTGCCCCTGACGCCTGCGCTCGCGTCTGAACAGCGACAGCTCCTCAACCAGCCACTGTGGCTTGACCAGGGCATCAGCATCGAGGCTGCACAGCAATCGGCTGCCAAACCGCTCCAGCGCAAGATCCCAGCCGATGCGCAGACTCTCATGCACACCGCGCAGGGTCTCGTCCGTTTTGCGCACCCGCACCACAGGGGCGCCGCCGATGACCGCGCCGCACTCCTCGTAAATTCTGCGCGTATCCCGGTCGTCGCTCCGGTCATCGACAAGGATCAGCACCGCTCCCCGAAGGTCGCTGCGGGCAAGGGCGTCAATACAGCGGCGGAAGTACTGCGGGCGATCCCACACCGCCATGACCACGGCCACTTCCCGGCTCTGCTGCGCCGCCTGGCGGGGGCATTGAATCGTATAGCCCGCCTGTGCCTCGGCTTCCATGCCCAGGCTTTTCGCTTCCATCAATCGCCCTCCAGAACAGATAAAATCGATGCCGGCATGGCGCTCATCGCGCAACCGGGTTCATTTTGCACAGGGCTCGGCGCCGATTCCGGACGCGGCCCGGAGAAGGCATCAACCAACAGGGGGGCCATAGACCCGGGCGGAGGCATGCATTATCATGGTGTGATTCGAGGCGCCTCGCCCCCTCCCCACTGCGAAACCGAAGATTCATTTGCCAACAGCTTAGATGCAACTGTCGATCATTATACTGGCTGCGGGCAAGGGCACCCGCATAAAATCCGGCCTCCCCAAATGCCTGGCGCCCATTGGCGGCATCCCCATGATCCGCCGCCTGGCCGAGACCTGCGAAGCTCTCGCGGGCGATCAGATCCTCGCCGTGACCGGCTGGGGGCGAAGCCATGTCGAGGCCGAACTGCGCAGCGTCCTGGGAGATCGCGTCCAGTTCGTCGTCCAGAGCGAGCAGAAGGGCACGGCCGACGCTGTCCGCTGCGCCCTGCCACAGGTCGATGAAAGGGCCACCGTCCTCGTTCTCTACAGCGATGTGCCCCTGGCCAGCGCAGCGACGCTGAAAAAGGTCGCCAACGAGGGCCAAAAGAGCCTGGCGCTCCTGACTGGACAGGTCTCCAACCCCCGGGGCTACGGGCGCATCCTGCGCTCGTCGAACGGCGACATCGCCGACATCGTCGAAGAGACCGAGGCCTCAGGCGAACAGCTACAGATTGCGGAAATCAACAGCGGCATTCTCGCGGCTCCCGCCGCCTGGCTGGCATCGGCCCTGGAGCGCGTCCGCGCCGACAACGCCAAGGGAGAATACTATCTGACCGATGTCGCCGCCCTCGCCCAGGACGACGGCATGGCGGTGCGCGCGGTCGAAGCCGAGGAGAGCCTGGAGCTGCGCGGCATCAACTCGCGCCTGGAACTGGCGCTGCTGGAGCGCGACTTTCAGCGGGCCCAGGCGGCGCGCCTGCTCGATCAGGGCGTGAGCCTGGCCGATCCCAACCGCTTCGACCTGCGCGGCCATCTTCAGTGTGGCAGGGACGTCAGCATCGACATCAACGCCATCATCGAGGGAGAGGTGAAAATCGGCGACAACTGCCTCATCGGCCCCCACTGCGTGATCCGTGACTCCTCCATCGGCGCCGACACCATCATTAAAAGCAACACCGTCGTCGAAGGCGCCCGCATCGGGCGCAGTTGCATCATCGGCCCCTTCGCCCGCCTGCGCCCCGGCACCGTGCTCGACGAGGGCGTCTCTGTCGGCAACTATGTCGAAATCAAGGAATCCCGCCTGCGAACCGGCGTCAAGAGCTCGCACCTGACCTACATCGGCGATGCCGACATCGGCAGCGACACCAACATCGGCGCCGGCGTCATCACCTGCAACTACGACGGCCGCCAGAAACACCGCACCCGCATCGGCAAAAAGGCCTTCATCGGCTCCAACAGCCAGCTCGTGGCCCCCGTCGAAATCGGTGCCGGCGCCGTCATCGGCGCCGGCTCGACCATCACCAAAGACGTCATGCCCAAGGCCCTGGCACTGAGCCGCAACCGCCAGCAGGAGATCAAGGGGTGGGTGGAGCGGCGTGAGCCGGACAAAAAAAACAGCGGGACATCCTGAGCATGTGCGGCATTGTCGCAGCCCTTTCCGAAAGATCCGTCACCTCAATTCTGCTGGCCGGCCTACGCCGGCTCGAATACCGCGGCTATGATTCGGCCGGTATCGCCGTCATTGACGGCGACGGCGAAATGCAGTGCACCCGCATGCCGGGCAAAGTCGAAATGCTGGCCGCCAAAATCGACAGCCATCCGATCAACGGGCGGCTCGGCATCGCCCACACCCGCTGGGCCACCCACGGGGAGCCGAGCGAAGCCAACGCCCACCCGCACAGCTCCGGCAAGCGCATCTCGGTGGTGCACAACGGCATCATCGAAAACCACGAGCAGTTGCGCGACGAGCTCAGCGACGACGGCTACGAGTTTTCCTCGCAGACGGATTCCGAGGTCATCGCCCACCTGATCCACCGCGAAACGAAAAAGTCCGGCGACTTCGTCAGCGGCGCCCGCACGGCCATCCGCCGCCTGACCGGCGCCTACGCCATCGCCGCCATCGACCGCCTGACCCCGGACACCCTGATCGGCGCCCGCCTCGGCAACCCGCTGATCCTCGGCATCGGCATCGGCGAGACCTTCATCGCCTCGGACCCGATGGCCCTGCTCGCCGTGACCCAACAGTTCATCAGCCTCAGGGACGGCGACATCGCCATCGCCAACTACAGTTCGCGCCGTATCGAGGACAGCGACGGCAAGCCCTGCCAGCGCGAACTGGTCTACTCCAACCTGGCTCTCGAAAAAATCGAGAAAAGCGGCTACAAGCACTACATGCTGAAGGAGATCCACGAACAGCCCCAGGCCCTGCAGACGACCCTGCAGGGACGTTTCGACGAAGACGACACCCCCCTGCCCATCAGCCAGCTGCCGCTCGAGACCCTGCGCCAGTGCCGCCACCTGCAGTTCGTCGCCTGCGGCACCAGCTACTTCGCCTGCCTCACCGCCCGCTACTGGTTCGAGCATCTGCTCGGCATCCCCTGCTCGGTCGACCACGGCAGCGAATTTCTCTACCGCAGCCCCGCCGTGCCAAAAAATTCGCTCTACATCACCCTGTCGCAATCGGGCGAAACGGCGGACAGCCTCCGATCCCTGGAGTGGGCCGGCGGCCAAAACTATCTGTCGACCCTGGCCGTCTGCAATGTCGCCGAGAGCTCGATCACCCACGCCGCCAAAGCCGTCCTGCTGACCCGCGCCGGCCCCGAAATCGGCGTCGCCTCGACCAAGACCTTCACCAGTCAACTGGCGACCCTGATCTATGTGCTCCAGACCATGGCCCGGGCCCGCGACCGCTTCGACGGAGACATGAAGCGCATCACCGGCGATTTCCGCCAACTGCCCTCCATGTTCAGGCAGGTTCTGGCGCTGGAAGAGCCTCTGCGCACCCTCGCCGACCGTCTGCTCGACAAGCGCTCGACCATCTTCATCGGCCGCGGCAGCCTCTACCCGATCGCCCTTGAGGGCGCCCTCAAGTTCAAGGAACTGGCCTACACCGCCGGCGATGCCTACCCCGCCGGCGAACTCAAGCACGGCCCCCTGGCGCTGATCGACGAGACCGTTCAGGTCATCGCCCTCGTCAACCGCGACGAGCCCCTGCTCGACAAGATGCGCTCGAACCTTGAAGAACTGCGGGCGCGCAACGGCCGTCTCGCCATCATCGCCGAAGAGGGCAGCGGCCTCAAGAGCCGCGGCGACGAAATCATGATTGAGCTGCCCCGCTGCCCCTACCCCACCCGCGAACTGCTGTTCGCCATCCCGCTGCAGCTCATCGCCTACTTCGTCGCCGACTACCGCGGCCACGACGTCGACCAACCGCGCAACCTGGCCAAATCGGTTACGGTCGAGTAGATTTCTCTACAGAAAAACCCTCCTGTATTTATGCTCCCCATTTTCGTCATCGGCATGGAGTCGCACCGGCAGCGCTACAGGAAGACCTTGGCGCTGCTTGAGGCCCAGGGCCTGAAGGCTTCTCTCTGGCCCGGTCTCGACATGCATGGAAGGAAGAGGCTTGAGGATGGCGAATCGGTTTGCAGATTTTGTCACATCCTTTTTATGAAAGGTAGTCAATGTCACCTCGGTGAAGTGGGTTGTTATTTTGCCCATGTCCGCTTGATGAAACACCTGTTGGCGCAGAATGTGGAACGGGCTCTGGTGCTGGAGTGTGATGCCCAGCTCCCAAAGGACTTTCCATCCCTGCTTGAGGACATCGAAAAACTCGACGTCAGCTGCGAGCTGATCTTCCTCTACCACAAACATCTCTCAGCATATAGGAAAGCACCATCCCATCAACCTTGCCGGGGGCGCAACCTGCATTTCGTCTACGGCCCCTTGGACGGCTGCGTAGGCTATGTCATTTCACGAACCGCCATTGAAAAACTGCTCCCTCGACTTTTGACTATGCGGTGGCCAATCGATCAGACCCTGAGCAGAGCTTATCTGACAGGCGTGGCCACCTACGCTGTCCTGCCAAGGATTGTCGAAACCAGTACAAAATCGAGCATCAGGGAACAAAGACATTTGCTTTTGCCCTATCATCCGGAAGCTTCTGTGTCGGCATATTGGGATCAGGCACTGTCCTTTTTGCTGATAAGGGCCAGATGGCTGAGACAAAGGATTTCTTATGCAATTCGTGCCTATTGGCGGTGCCGAATGTACCTGTACATCCTCCGCAACATTGGCTCTCATCCCCCCAGGCCCTGCCAGCGCGGATGAAAGCCGCTGAAAGGGGCCTGCCTGGCGGCACATTCCCATTAGAATCATTCAAAGCCCACATGCGAGGGGGAACCATCCTCCCCGAGCCCGGCACCTGAGCCTTCCCCTTTGAGAATTTTTTGTCCGTGAGCCTTCCCATCTTTGTCATCGGCATGGAGGCGCACCGGCAGCGCTACGAGAAGACCATGGCGCTGCTTGGGGCCCAGGGCCTGAAGGCCACTCTCTGGCCCAGTCTCGATCTGCAGAAGCAGAGGCTCAACGAGGGGGAGCGGGTCTGCAGATGCTGTTGCCTCCTGCTGACAAGGGGCTCGGAGATTACGATCGGCGAGGCAGGCTGTTATTTTGCCCATGTCCGCCTGATGCAGCACCTGCTGGCGCAGAAGGTGGAGCGGGCCCTGGTGCTGGAATGCGACGCCCGGCCTCAGGAAGGCCTGCCCTCCCTGCTTGAGGACATCGAACGGCTCGACGCCGGCTACGAGCTGGTCTTCCTCTGTCATCGATTCCTCTCCGCCCGCGCCTACAGGGGAACGCTGTCCCTGCAACTTGCCGGAGAGCGAAGCCTGCACCTCCTCTACAACTCCTTCTTCACCACCGCGGGCTATGTGATTTCGCGCGCCGCCATTAAAAAGCTACTCCCGGGCCTGCTGACCATGCGGCGGCCGGCCGATCACATCCTGACCAGCCCTTATCTGACAGGCGTGACCACCTACGTTGTCCTGCCGAGAGCCGTCGAGGCGGAGACTGAGCCGAGCCTCAGGAAACAGGGGCCACGCGATAAACCCTATCGCCCGGAAAGCTCCCTGTCGGCGTCTCTGGATCAGGCGCTGTGCCTGCTGCTGAAAAAAGCCAGATGGCTGGTGAAGCTGTGTCATCTTGGCATCCGCGTCTACTGGAAGTGCCGCAGGACTCTGTATATACTCCGCAGCCTTGGCTCCCAGGCCCCCAAAAGCCCTGCAAGTGCGGTTGAAAACCGCTGACAGGGCCTGGCTGGCGGCACATTCCCATTAGAATCATTCAAAGCCCACATGCGAGGGGGAACCATCCTCCCCGAGTCCGGCACCTGAACCTTCCCTTTGAGAATTTTTTGTCCGTGAGCCTTCCCATCTTTGTCATCGGCATGGAGTCGCACCGACAGCGCTATGAGAAGACCTTGGCGCTGCTTGAGGCCCAGGGCCTGAAGGCTTCTCTCTGGCCCGGTCTTGACCTGACAAAGCAAAGCCTTGTCGAGGGGGAGCATGTCTGCAGGTTCTGTTCCCTCCCGGTTACCTCCCAAAGGGGCTTCGACATTACGGTCGGGGAAGCGGGCTGTTATTTTGCCCATGTCCGCTTGATGAAACACCTGTTGGCGCAGAATGTGGAACGGGCTCTGGTACTGGAATGCGACGCCCAGCCTCAGGAAAACCTGCCATCACTGCTTGAGGAAATTGAACAGCTCGATAGCAGTTACGAACTGATCTTCCTCGATCATCGAGATCTCGGAGCCCATCGGAAGATGCCCTCACATCGGCTTGCCGGGGGAGGCAATCTGCACCTCGTCCGGAGCCGCTTCAATAGCTGCGCGGCTTACATAGTTTCACGCACCGCCATTGAAAAACTGCTCCCTCAGCTACTGACCATGCGGCAGCCAATTGATCATATCCTGACCAAGCCCCTATCGACAGGCGTGACCGTCTACGTTGTCAAGCCAAGGGTCATCAAAATCAGGGAAGTATCGAGCATCAGAAAAACGGGACAGTTCCACGAACCCTATTTTCAAGATGGCGTTTTCTGGACGCACATGCTTCGGGCACTGAGTTTCTTCAGGAAAATGCTCAACTCCCTGGTACAGAAATACCGATACTTTTCCAAGCGCATACCCGAGCGGTTGCGCATGCTTGTCAGAGGTGAACCCAAGGCCTGACTCCAGTTGCCTCAGTCGATCATTGAAGCGACAGCAAGCCGGCAACATCTCCTGAACCACGCTCATGAAGTCATTCGAGTTGCAACTCAAACCGCTTGAACCCGCCCACTATGAAGAGTGGCTGCAACTCTACCGCGGGTACGCGGAGCACTATAGAGTCAGCCTGACAGAAAAAGGCGTCGCCGCCACCTGGGGGCTGGCTCATGGATGAGAAGCACCCCGTCGCCGGTCTGGTCGCCTCCATCGGCGGCAACCTGGTCGGCCTCGCCCACTATCGCCCCATGCCGAGTCCCCTTCGCGGCGAGGACATCGGCTTTCTCGACGATCTCTTTGTCGCCCCCGCAGGTCGCGGCCTGGGGGTGGCCGAGCGCTTGATTCTCGCCGTTCGGGACGAGGGGCGCAGGCGCAGCTGGGACCTGATTCGCTGGATCACCCGGGACGACAACTACCGGGCGAGAAGCGTCTACGACCGGGTGGCCGAAAAAACGGACTGGAATCTCTATGAACTGAAATGCGCCGACTGAAGTCCCCGACTGAAGTCATGGTCCCAGGCAGGAACAGCCGAGGCCCCGCCCCGAAAAACTCGCCCCCCCAAAGCTTCTCCGGGAAGAAGGGCGACGGCGGCGCCCTCGCCCGCGGGGCCGGGAAAGATAAAAATCCCTTCAAGGAAATGGGGTTCGTCAGATTCTGGATCGTCTCGACGGTTTTCTGCCTGAGCTTTCCGCTCTCCCTTCTCGTCTGCTGCCTGGCCCTGGGAGGGGTGCGCACCCGGCAGCTACTGGTTGCGATTATTCAGGACTTCCTGCTGACCTTGCTGGTTCTGATCGGCCTGGCGGCCCTGTTGATCTGGCTCCTGTACGAC
Source organism: Candidatus Porifericomitales bacterium (assembly GCA_965237735.1). GTDB lineage: Bacteria > Pseudomonadota > Gammaproteobacteria > CBDEFV01 > CBDEFV01 > CBDEFV01. The sequence goes on from CBDEFV010000004.1 coordinate 334,095, forward strand.
TACATCTCGGGCTGGTTCGCCTGAAGAGCGCCGCCGACAAGCGCCACTGAAAGGCAGCGGCGCCCCTCAGGCCGGGGGCTGAAAAGGCCCCTCCCAGTCCCCCTCGACTCCCATGGCAGCGAGCTGTTCGGGCTCGAGCGAAGCGAGCAGATCGTGGCAGTGCCGCCGCCAGCTGTCGCTATTGAAATGAGTGGCTCCGATCAGGCGGGCGACGATGCAGAGAATCATGAACACCCTGTCCGTCCGACATCCGGGGAAGGGTTTCTGCGGCGCTTGGGGCCAGGATGCTCTCTTCAGCTTGCGGTTCCACAGCCGCGAGTGGTGGGCGCAACTGTTGCGCACAAGGTTCAGGCAGATAAGCCAGTTGGCCAGATTGTCGGCGCCGACGGAAAAATGCCGGCTCACCGGATGCTGCCGTTCAGGCTTGAGGGCATCGAAGAATTGCGCCAGTTCATGGAGGTAGAGGCACTCTGTCAGCATCAGGATCGGCATCTCCGTCCCCACATAATGCTCCTGATAGTGCCTGATAAAGTCTTCGTGAGGGTGGGGATTGCACAGTTCCTCCTCGCAGCGTTCACGCAGCTTTTCCGCCATGCCCTCCCTGCCGGGCTTGAAAATCTGCTCATTAAGATAATCGAAGGGCCCTTTCCCGACATAGAGGTGATAGGTCAGCTGGGTGCGGACGGCGATCTCAATCGCGCCTATGGCTTCGAAAACCAGGGTTTTCAGGCGGTTGTCGAAGTCGTAGACGGCAATCACCTGATCCCAGGAGGCTCCGGGCACAAACTGTTCCTGCCTGTGGCCGTCCGCCACCACCAACAGGTGCTCCCAATAGCCGCTGAGGCGGTAGTAGCCGATGCGGGACAGGTGCTCCCTGGCCAACTGGTGATCCTCGATGTGCATCCCCCGCCCGCGCAGCAGCTTGACCTGGTCGGCAAAGCTCTTGCCGGGCTTGCTGTAATGTTTTTTTGCGTCGGGCGCCATGTCGGATGAAGTGAAAACAGACCGCGGCCACATGCCGGGCAGATCCGGCCCCGACCGCAAAGAAAACAGACCCCGCCGCGGCCGGGCCTGTATAAATTCTATTCCATTCTATATAATCTTTGACAGGAAAAGGAGGCAGATCCCTGCCGCCCGGGTTCCGGCAATTTCTCTTCGAGGCCCCCTTATGCCACAGTTCAGGGACCACAACGACAGCTGGGGCTGGATCACCATCTGGCTCCATTGGCTCATGGCCATCGCCATTACGGTCCTCTACGGCCTCGGGCTCTGGCTCGACGACAGCTCCTACTACGACCTCTGGTTCTCCGAGGCCATCAGAGCCCATTTCACCCTCGGCATGATCGCCATGCTGCTGCTGCTGGCGCGGTTGCTGTGGCGTCTGTCGAACTCCAGGCCGGACATGGAGGGCGAGGTGTCGAAAATGCAGCAGCGCGCCCGCGACTGGGGCCACCGCCTGCTCTATCTGTTTATGATCGCCGCCGTCATGAGCGGCTACTTCTACGCCACCTCCGAAGGCGAGGCCCTGGTGCTGTTTTTCGACATTGAGGTGCCAGCCATCGCGGCCCTGCCCGACGAAGCCGGCGAGAAACTGGCCTTCGTCCACGAAAAGACGGCGGATATTCTGATCATCCTGACGATCGGCCACATCGCCATGGCCGTCTATCACTCCGTCAGAGAAGGCGATGCCCAGACCCTCAGGCGCATGCTGCGCCCCTGACAGGGGAGCGGGTGCGTTGTCCGCCGCCATAGGTTAAAATAGCCCCATGCTCCCCTCTACCCTTCCCCGCTTCAGGAGTTCCGCCATGCGCACCCTCACTGCCGTCGCCGCCGTCATCGCCCTCGCCCTCGGTTCCGCCGCCGCCCAGGCAGCCGACTATGTCATCGACAAAAAAGGAATGCATGCCTCCGTGCAGTTCCGCGTCAAACACCTCGGCTACAGTTGGCTGCGGGGGCGTTTCAACGATTTTTCCGGCACCTTCAAATACGACGCCAACCGCCCCGACGCCTCGAGCGTCGAGGTGACGATCGACATCTCGTCGCTCGACAGCAACCACGGCAGCCGCGACCGCCACCTCAAGGGCAGTGATTTCTTCGATGCCCGCCGCTATCCCGAAGCCCGTTTTGTCAGCACTTCCTACCGCTCCCTCGGCGCTGACCGCGGGCGCCTGAGAGGCAACCTGACGCTGCGCGGCCTGACCCGTCCGGTGACGATTGCCGTAACCAGGGTCGGCGAGGGCAAAGACCCCTGGGGCGGCTATCGCGCCGGCTTCGAAGGCCGGACCGAAATCAACATTCTCGATTTCAACTTCCCCGACACCCTGGGGCCCCCGTCGCGCGCCGCCGAGATCATTCTCGACATCGAAGGGGTGCGCCGCTGAGCCGCGATCTTATGAATCCGACTCCAGGGTCCCCGCGCCCATTCCCACTCGGGAGCCGCTGCCCAGTCGCCGGCGCCCCCTCCCCTCTGCAGTGATTTGAGCAACTACAACGCCGCCTCCATCGAAGTCCTCCACGGCCTCGACCCGGTGCGCAAGCGACCGGGCATGTACACCGATGTGTCCACGCCCAACCACCTGCTGCAGGAGGTGCTGGACAACAGCGTCGACGAGGCCCTGGCCGGCAACTGCCGCTCCATCCGCGTCCAGCTCTGCGCCGACGGCTGGATTGAGGTCGAGGACGACGGCCGCGGCCTGCCGATCGACATCCACCCCGGCCAGGGGCGGCCCGGAGTCGAAGTCATCATGCTGACCCTGCACGCCGGAGCCAAGTTTTCCCGCCGCGCCTACTCCTACTCCGGCGGCCTCCACGGCGTCGGCGTCTCGGTGGTCAATGCCCTCAGCGAGCGGCTCGAAGTGCGCATCCACCGCGGCGGCGGCGAGTACCGCTGCGCCTTCGAGCAGGGCGAGCTGGTCGAGCCCCTGTCGCAGAGCGCCGACAGGACGCCGCGCGGCGTCCAGGGCACCCTCGTCCGTTTCAAACCCGAAGCCTCCTACTTCCACAGCACCAGCGTCGACACCAGCCGCATCATCCACCTCATGCGGGCCAAGGCCGTGCTCTGTCCCGGGCTCGAACTGCGCTTTGTCGACGAGCGCAGCGGCAGCGAGCAGCGCTGGTGCTACGAGAAAGGCCTGGCCGGCTATCTCGACGAGTACGCCGAAGAGGACAAACGCCTGCCGCAACAGCTGTTCTGCGGCGAATTCAGCGACTCGGCCGAAGACGGCAACCAGCAGGTCGAATGGGCCCTGTGCTGGACCCCGGGCGAGCGTGAGCGCCTCTGCGAAAGCTACGCCAACCTCCTGCCCACCGCCGAGGGCGGCACCCACATGAATGGTCTGCGCACGGGCATCTCCGAAGCCGTACGCGAGTTCTGCGGCCTGCGCAACCTCGTGCCCAAAGGGGTCCGGCTGACCCCCGAGGACGTCTTCCGCAACCTCAACTATGTGCTGTCGCTGAAACTCGAAAACCCTGAATTCATCGGCCAGACGAAGGAGCGCCTGACGACCCGCAACAGCCAGGCCTTCGTCGCCGCCGCCGTCAAGGATACTTTCTCCCTGTGGCTCAACGCCCACACCGCCACTGCCGAGCAGATCTGCTCGCACATCGTGCAGAGCGCCCAGGAACGCATGCGGGCCGCCCAGGCCAGCAAACGCAAACGCACCCTCGGCGGACCGACCCTGCCGGGCAAGCTGGTCGACTGCGCTTCAACCAACATCGGCGAGACCGAGCTCTTCGTCGTCGAAGGCGATTCTGCCGGCGGCTCGGCCAAACAGGCGCGGGATCGCCGGTTTCAGGCCGTGCTGCCGCTGCGCGGCAAGATCCTCAACTCCTGGGAAGTCGACAGCAGCCGGGCCCTCGCCTCCCAGGAAATCCGCGACCTCTCGGCCAGCATCGGCGTCGGGCCCGGCACCGGCGACATCGAGGGTCTGCGCTACGGCAAGATCTGCATCCTCGCCGACGCCGACGCCGACGGCGCCCACATCTCCTCCTTGCTGTGCGCCCTCTTCGTCCGCCACTTTCCCCAACTGGTGCGCTGCGGCCACGTCTTCATCGCCCTGCCGCCACTGTTCCGCATTGACTGTGGCAAAGAGGTGTTCTACGCCCGCGACGACAGCGAAAAAAAGAGGATCATCGGCGATCTCGAAGCGCGGCCCCGGCGGGCGCAAATTCAGGTCACCCGCTTCAAGGGCCTCGGCGAGATGGATCCGCCGCAGTTGCGCGAGACCGCCATGAAACCGGGGAAGCGCCAGCTGGTGCGGCTGCATGTCGACGACGACGGGGCCGCGACCAGCCTGCTCGACATGCTGCTCAACAAAAAGCGCGCCGCTGACCGCCGCGCCTGGCTGTCGGAGCGAGGCATCGACGCCGATGCCTCCCTATGAGCGCAACTGCTGCCAAGGGTCCCCCCTCCTCCCTGTTTCAGCAAAATGTCATCGCCCTTGTCTGGGACTTCGACAAAACCCTGATTCCGGGGCACATGCAGCAGCCGATCTTCGCCGAGTACGGCATCGACGGCGAGGGCTTCTGGCGCGAGGTCAACCGGGAGTTCGGCCTCTTCAAGAAGAGGGAGGAAGCGGCGGAGGACCCGAGGCACATCCGCGTCTCGCGGGAGATCTTCTACCTGAACTCCATGCTGAGGCACGTCGAAAAGGGTGTCTTTCAGGGCCTCAACAACGACAAGCTGCGCGAGCTCGGCCAGAAAATCGAGTTCTGCCCCGGCCTGCCCGAGTTTTTCAGCCTGCTCAGATCCGAGTTGGACAAGAATCCGACCTACAGGCGCTACGGCATCGAGATCGAGCACTATGTCGTCAGCGCCGGCATCCGCAAGATCGTTCAGGGTTCCAGCATCGATCCTCATCTCACGGGAGTCTGGGGCTCTGAGTTCATCGAGGAGGACCGCGGCCAGGGGCCCGTCGTCTCGCGCCTGTCTTATGTCGTCGACAACACCAGCAAGACGCGGGCCCTGTTCGAGATCAACAAAGGCACCAACATCAACCCGAGAATCGACGTCAACTCCTTCATCGAGGCGAGCGACCGGCGCGTACCTTTCAGCAACATGATCTATATCGGCGACGGCCCCAGTGACGTGCCGGCCTTTTCGATCGTCAACAAGAATGGCGGCCACACCTTCGCCGTCTATCAGAAAGATCCTCCCGAGCACTACGGAGAGGTGCGCTCCCTGCAGAAACAGAAGCGCATCCAGGCCTTCTTCGAGGCCGACTACCGCCAGGGCAGCCCGGCCCACCTGGAGCTGTCACAGACCATCAGGGAAATCGCCGGAGAGATCGTCAACATGAGGATGCAGCACATTGACGCCCGGGTCGCCCAGCCGCCCGGCCACCACAGCTGAGGCGCCGCCGCTGTCGCACCTGAGCCTTGCGGCACCCTGACTCTTATCTCATGGATTCGCTGACCCAGATCGCCCTGGGCGCGGCCGTCGGCGGCTGCGTCGCCGCTGCGGCCAGGCCGGGCGATTTCAGGGTCGTACGCCGCGGCATTCTTGTCGGCATGGGCGCCGGCGTCTTTCCCGATCTCGATGTCCTCAGCTCTCCCCTGCTCGAGGATGTCGAGAGCTTCACCTCCCACCGCGGCCCGACTCATTCGCTGCTGCTCGCCCCCCTCTGGGCCTGGCTGCTCAACTGGCTGTGGCAGCGAACCCGCTGGAAAAAGGGGCTGTCGGCCCGGCACTGGTATCTGCTGTTTCTGCTCTGCGTACTGACCCATATCCTGCTCGATCTATGCACCGTCTACGGCACCCAGATTTTCTATCCACTGTCGCGCTATCCCCACGCCCTGTCGTCGCTCGCCATCATCGATCCGCTCTATACCCTGCCGCTTGTGATCACGGTCGCGCTGGCGCTCTGGGTCGGTCGCTCCGGCCGCAACCCGGTCGGCCGGGCGGGAATGCTGCTGGCCGTCGGCCTGGTCCTGTCGACCGCCTACGCCGGCGCCAGCCTTGCCGGCAAGTGGACCGCGCGCCAGGTCTTCGCCGAAGAACTGGCACGTCAGGGCCTGGGCAGCCGCGATCTGCTGGTGGCCAATACTCCGTTCAACATCCTGCTGTGGAAGGGCTTGGCCAAAACCGACAGCGGCTGGCAGAGAGGCTACTTTTCGCTGCTGTCGCCGACAGAGCCCATCGAGTTCAGCGAGCGCCCCTTTTCCCCGCTGCGCCCCGCCTTTGACGGCGCCACCGGAAAGCGGCCGCTGCTGGCCGAACTCAGAAGCTTCAGCAAAGGCTTCTATGCCGTCGAGCCGAGGGGCGGCGAGGCGATCGATTTCATCGATCTGCGCATGGGGGTCGGTTCCTTTAGCGCCTTCCGCTTTGAAGTCGGCAGGATCAACAGCGAGGGTGACATTGAATGGCGCGACAATCCGCCCCAGATCGAGGACTATCCGCCCGAGGCAACCCCGGCCAGGCTTATCAGGGAGGTCGGCCTGCTGTTGCGCAGATACCTCTGAACCGGGAAGCGAAAACCGAAAGAGGAGGAATCAGCCGCTCAGTCGACCAGTTCCTGGCAGTGGCGACGGGCGCGCTCGCTGCGGACTCTGCCCTCAGAAGAGGAGAGCGCCGGCTCGGTGAGGTCGCCGCGCAGCTTCTCGGCCGCTGCGGTCCGATCGAGTTCCAGGCCGCTCGCCAATAGGGCGTCGGTGACTTGATCGCGGCTGTCGAGGCTGCGGCAGAGGAGCACGAAATCACAGCCTGAGGCCACGGCCGTGGCGGCGCGGTCAGCCAGGGCGCCGGCGGCGGCGGCACCCTCCATGTCGAGATCATCGGCGATAACGGCTCCGGTAAAGCCGAGAATTTCGCGCAGGTAGCGGCGCAGCCAGAACTCGGAGTAACAGATCGGGGCCTCGTCGACGTCAGGGATGAGAAGGTGCGCCGCCATGATGCCGTCGAGCTTCCGCTGTTCGATCAGACGGCAATAGGGCAGCAGATCGCGGAGCTCAAACTGCTCGAGGGTGCGCGTATCGATCGGCAACTCTTCATGGGAGTCGGCGGCTACGCCCCCATGCCCCGGGAAATGCTTGGCGACGGCGGCCATGCCGGCCTCCTTCATGCCGTCGACGACGGCTTCGGCGAGGGCCGCCACCCGTTCGGGGTCCTCCCCGAGACAGCGGCCCTCAAGCAGGCCGCCGCCGCCGGCAAGATCGACCACAGGCGCCAGCGACAGGTCGATGCCCGCCAGGCGCAGTTCGGCCGCCGCCAGCCAACCGAGGTCACGGGCCAGGGCCAGGGCCGATTCCAGGTTCATCTCCGCCACGGCAGCGACCGCGGCAGGCGGCGGCAACTCGGTGAAGCCGGCGCCGACGAAGCGCTGCACAGGGCCGCCCTCGTGATCGGTGGCGATCAGGGCCGCGGCATTGGCGTCGCGGATCTCGGCGATCAGGGACGGCAGCTGGTCATTGCTGTCAACGGCGAAGTTGCGGCCAAAGAGGATGGCGCCGCCCACTGCCGGATGGCGCAACAGCTGGTATTCCTGCTCCTCCAGCGCCAGGCCCTCGAGGCCGAGAATCAGGGGGCCCAGGGTCACGGATTCAATCACGGATCCCCGGACTGCCAGCTCGTCCTGCTCTTTTGCGACGCTTTTTCTGATAGCGATCGACCGCCCTGTTGTGCTCGGCCAGGGTCTTGGAAAAATGGTGGGATCCGTCGCCGCGGGCGACAAAGTAGAGTGCCTCGCTGTCCGCCGGGTGGAAGACGGCGCGGATGGCTTCACGGCTCGGCAGGGCAATTGGCGTCGGCGGCATGCCGTGGCGGGTGTAAGTGTTGAAGGGGCCGTCGCGGCGCAGGTGGACCCGTCGCAGATTGCCGTCGAACTCGTCTCCGAGGCCGTAGATCAGCGTCGAATCGATCTGCAGCTTGATGCCCTTCTCCAGACGGCGCAGCAGCACGGCGGCGACCCGGCCGCGCTCGCTGGCGAGGCCGGTCTCGCGCTCGACCATGGAGGCGAGAATCAGCGCCTGATACCTGGTTTTCACCTTGGGGTGAGGCACGCGCCCCTGCCATTCGCGGTCGAGAAAGCTCTTCATCTCGGCGACGGCCCGCCGCAGCACCTGCATATCGGATGTTCCACGCGGAAAGTGGTAAGTCTCCGGCAGCAGCCAACCTTCGGGGCTCTCGACCCCTGCAGGCAGATCGAGCCGACGGGCCAGGTCGGCGTAGTCGACGAGCCCGAGAGTGCGGTCGAATCTCCGCTGGGACCAGACGGCATTCAGCGCCTGCTTGATGGTGCGGCCCTCGACCAGGGTTACGGCATACTGCTTGCCGCCGCTCGAAGTCAGATCGTGCAGCAGCCGATAAGGCGACCAGGTACTGGGGTCAATGGCGTATTCGCCGGTGCGGATGCGCCCGTCGTAGCCGCCGAGGTCGGCAAAGGGAACAAAAAGCGGATGCCTCAGCTCCAGCCCCTGCCGGCGCAGATCGCTGAGGATATCGCCGAGATGCATGCCCTGTCTGACCTCGTAGCCTTCGAGAGAGGCGATCTGCTGCTCGGTCGCCTCGATCTTGACGGGGGTTACCATAAAGCGCCAGAAATCGATGGCGATGCCGCCGCCGACGAAGAGGGAGAGGGCGCCGGCGACAATCCAGGGACCCAGCTTCGAGCGGCGCGCGCCCGTGACCCTCTGGGGCAGGAGCCAGGGCGAGCAGAGCAGAAAAACCACCAGCATCTCGAGGACGATCAAGAGGGAGCCGGCAACTGTAACGACGGCCACCAGAGTGGAGATCAGCAGCGAGCCCGCTATGACCAGGGCCTGCAGCAGCAACGTCAGGGCTTTGCCGGCGATGCTTACGGTCGGCAGGGGTTCACCGCTATAGGGAGACATGGGGTGCAGCACAGGCAAAACCTCTCGCCTGGGTGGAATTTAACTGGGGGAAAGCCCGGGACCGCTGCGCCACCGGTTCTTTCAAGACAGAGCGCGAAAAACGATGCAGGCGTTGGTGCCGCCAAAACCAAAGGAGTTGTTGAGGCAGGTCCTGACCGGCCAGTCGCGGCCCTGACCCTGGACGTAATCGAGGTTGCAGCCCTCCTCGGGCTGCTGCAGGTTGATCGTCGGCGGCACCTGCTGCTTGTGGATGGCCAGGGCACAGAAGATCGATTCGACCGCGCCCGCGGCGCCGAGCAGATGGCCGATCATGGACTTGGTCGAACTCACCGGCTTCGAACGGGCGCCTGCTCCGAGGATGCTCTCAATCGCCTGGCTCTCGGCGGCGTCGCCCATGGGCGTGGAGGTGGCGTGGGCGTTGACATAGTCGAGGTCGGAACCGGCGACGCCGGCGTCCTCCAGGGCCAGGCTCATGCAGCGTCTGATCTGGCTGCCGTCGGGCACCGGCAGGGTGATGTGGTAGGCATCGGAGGTCGCCGAGTAACCGCTGAGCTCGCAGTAGATGTCAACCCCGCGGCGGCGCGCGTGCTCGTATTCCTCGAGCACCATGATGCCGACGCCGTCGCCCATGACGAAGCCGTCGCGGTCGACGTCCCAGGGACGACAGGCGTGCTCGGGGTCGTCGTTGCGCGTCGACAGGGCCCGCATGGCGCCAAAGCCCGCCAGGGAGAGCGGCGACAGGGCGATCTCGGAGGCGCCGGCGAACATGAGGTCAACATCGCCGCGCTCAATCATACGGGCGGCATCGCCGAGGCTGTGATTGCCGCTGGCGCAGGCGCTGCTGATGGAGAAATTGGGGCCGCGGCAGTCGTGGCGGATGGAGACGATGCCGGCCAGCATATTGGAGATCGCGCCCGGGATGAAAAACGGCGAAATGCGGCGGGGACCCCGATCTCTCAGGAAAATTGAGGTTTTCTCGATGGTCTGGATGCCGGCGATGCCGCTTCCCAGCAAGCTGCCGCAGCGGTCGTGGTCGATGCCGTCGCCTTCGCCGATGCCGGCGTCTTGGGCCGCCTGATCGGCAGCCACGAGGCCGTACTGAATGAAGGGATCGTACTTGAGTTCTTTGGGACCCAGAACCTCCTCAATGTCGAGATTCTGCACCATGCCGCCGAAAGTGACCGGCAGGGTGTTGAGGTCTATCTCCGGATGTTTGTCCGCGGGCAGGCTGTGGATACAGGAGCGCCCTTCCATGAGCGTATTCCAGCTGCTTGCCGTGTCATTTCCGGCCGGGCAGACCAAGCCCAGGCCAGTGACCACAATCCGCCTCTTCACGGCCCCGTCAACGCCCCATCAACGCCCCACGAACGCTTGAGCGCATTGACAGTTGCCGCCGGGGCGGCGGTTTCAACTGTCCGAAGAGTGCTTCTCAATGTAGCTGACGACTTCACCGACGGTTCTGATCTTTTCGACTTCGGTGTCGGGTATTTCGCATTCAAATTCATCCTCCAATGCCATGATCAACTCGACCAAATCAAGCGAATCAGCACCCAAATCATCGACAAACGATGCCTCCGTTGTGATTTTGCTCTCTTCGACCTTGAATTGGCTGGAGATTACTTTAGCGACGCGCGCATGGATGTCTTGGCTCATGGAAAATCAAGTCCTCGTGAGTGTGGGGCAAGGCGAGACGGTATGGCAGCCGTTCACGCGTATTTCGACAATTATAAACGATGAAGCGCTTTAATAATCAAGACTTCGGCCGGCAAAAAACAGGCCGCCGCAAATATCAGCCTCCCGCGAGCATGCCGCCGTTGACATGCAGGGTCTGACCGGTAATCCAGCAGGCCTCGTCCGAACAGAGAAAGGCGACGGCGGCGGCGACATCGGCCGGCACGCCCAGGCGGCCGAGGGGGATGTTGACGGCAATCTGCTGCCGCTGTTCCTCGCTGAGGGCGGCCGTCATGTCGGTTTCGATAAATCCCGGAGCGACGGCGTTGACGGTGATTTCGCGCGAGGCTACCTCGCGGGCGAGCGAGCGCGTCAGGCCCTCGAGCCCGGCCTTGGAGGCGCCGTAGGCGCTCTGGCCGGCATTGCCGAGAGAGGCGATGACCGAGGAGATACTGACGATGCGCCCGCGGCGCTCGCGAAACATGCCGCGCAGACAGGCGCGGCTCAGGCGGAAAGCGGCCGTTAAATTGATTTCGATCACGCGGCCCCAGTCCTCGTCGGACAGGCGCGGCACCAGAGCGTCGGAGACAATGCCGGCATTGTTGATCAGGAGGGTGACCGGGCCTCTGTCGTCGGCGATGGCCTTGACCGTCGCCTGAATGGCGTCGGCGTCGCTGACTTCGAGTTGCAGGCCGCGGCCCCGATCCCCCAGCGCCTTGCCGATGGCGTCGGCTCCCGCGGCTGTGGTGGCGGTGCCGAAAACAAAGGCGCCTTCCCCGGCGAGGCGGGCGGCGATGGCCGCCCCCAGGCCGCGACTGGCTCCAGTGACGAGGGCGCAGTGTCCGTTCATAGATCGATTCTCCTTTTAAATGGGCGGGTAAAAAATGTCGCTTTCCCCGGCGCTCAGGCAGTTCAGCTGAGGGCGGCGCGGGCGGCGGCGAAGGCCTCGGGCGATTCCGTGCACCAGCACTCCGAGCCGCGATCGATGCGCTTCAGCAGGCCCGAGAGAACCTTGCCGGGGCCAAACTCGACAAAACGCCCCCCCGCCGGCTCGCGCATGGCGCCAATGCTCTGACGCCAGTAAACTGCGCTGGTCAGGTGTCGCCCGAGGGCGTCGGAGCACTCGCCAAGGTCCTCGGACGCCCGCGCCCAACTGTTGTGGACGACGGGAAATTCGGGCTCGGCCAGGGACGCCCCGGCCAGCAGCCCGGCAAAGCTGCGGGCGGCTTCTTCCATCAGCGAACTGTGATTGGGTACGCTGACCGCCAGCGGCATGGCGAGGCGCGCTCCCTCCTCTCTGGCGCGGGCGGCAACGCGTTCAAGGGCCGACCGGTGCCCCGAGATTACAACCTGGCCCGGGGCATTGAAATTGACGGCCTCAGCGACTTCATCGCCGCGCTCGCGCCGGCAGATGTCCGACACCTGATCGTCGTCGAGGCCGATGATGGCAGTCATGCCGCCGACGCCGCCGGGAACGGCCGCGGCCATGAGGCGGCCGCGGGCGGCGACCAGGCCGCAGGCATCGGCAAAAGTGAGAACGCCAGCGGCCGTGAGGGCGGCGAACTCGCCGAGGCTGTGACCGGCGGCAATGGCCGGTTCAGGGCCGCCCTCGGCCCGCCACAGCCGCCAGGTAGCGAGATCGGCGGCGAACACCAGAGGCTGGGTGATCTCGGTCGCCGCCAGGCGCTCCTCCGGGCCCTCGCAGGCGAGCTTCCACAGGTCGAGCCCGGCGATTGAGCCCGCCTCTTCAAAGGTCTCCCGCAGCAGCGGACAATCGCCGGCGAGCTCCCCGAGCATGCCGACCGACTGGGAGCCCTGACCGGGAAAAAGGGCGGCGAAGGGAGCGGATTTTTCCGTCATATCAAAGTCCTGCAGGGGAGGGGCCGGGAGGGGCTCTAAGCGTCTGCAGCCGCCAGGACTGCGTCCAGATCGTAGAGACCCGGAGGTTGAGCCGCCGCCCAGGCCGCCGCGCGCAGGGCCCCTTCGGCAAAGGCCCTGCGGTTGAAGGCGCGGTGCGTGATCTCGATGCGCTCGCCGGAACCGATGAACCAGACCGAGTGCTCTCCGGCGAGATCGCCGCCACGCATGACGGAGAAGCCGATTTCACCGGGTTTGCGCGGGCCGCAGCGGCCCTTGCGTGCATAGACCGCCGCCTCGGACAGCTCGGTGCCGCGGCCGCGGGCGGCCGCCCGGCCGAGGAACAGGGCCGTGCCCGAAGGGGCGTCGAGCTTGCCGCCGTGATGGGCCTCGACAATTTCGATGTCGCTCCCCTCGCCCCAGTTGCGGGCCAGGCGCTCGACGATTTTTTCGCTCCAGTAAACGCCGGTGCTGAAGTTGGCGGCGCGCACCAGCGGAACCCTGGCGGCCAGGGATGCCAGACGCTCTTCGGCCGCGGGCGCCAGACCCGTGGTGCCGCTGACGAGCGGCAGCGGCTGTTGTTCGAGAGCCTCGAGCAGGGATTCGAGGGCGGCCGGCGTGCTGAACTCTACCAGGGCTCCGGCGCCGGCCAGCGCCTGGCCGATGTCGGAGCTGAAACGGATGCCCGACTCCGCCGCGCCGGCGCTCTCGCCCAGGGAGCGGCTCCGGGGCGACACCAGGGCGGCGCTCAGGCGCAGATCGCCGCGCCCGGCCAGGGCCGCCATGAGGGCGGCGCCCATGCGCCCGGAAGCTCCGAAAATGGCGACGTCAAGCATAAAAAGCAGTCGGGAAAACCATCAGATCAGGGGCGGCGGGCAACCCGGGCCCGCCGTTTCTCCGCTGTCTCAAAGTATAGGGCAAGCGGCGGTCGGGGACACTTCTGGACGGGCGCTGGCACAGGCGTAACCCTCAAAACAGTGTCAGCGGATCTATGTCCAGCGTCCAGCGCAGACCCCGGCCGGGTTGGCGCGGCGAATCGCCGGCACGCATCTGCTGCTCGAGCTGCGACATCTGCCGCTGCAACAGGCTGCGGCTCGAGGCCCGCACCAGAATCTGCCAGCGGTGGCGGCCGTCCATGCGCTCGACCGGAGCCGGCACCGGCCCCTGGACGATCAGGTCCCGGCTGTGCTCCGGGCGGCAGCGGTCGAGGGCCAGGCGCAGAAAGCGCTCGGCCGCCCCGGCCGAGCCGGCCTCGGCCCGCACCAGACCCATGAAGTAGTGCGGCGGCATGCGGTAGCGGCGGCGGCGCTCCAGCAGATGGCGGGAAAAGGTTCCGTAGTCGCCCTCTATCAGCATGCGCAGCAGCGGGTGCCCGGGGCAGAAGGTCTGCACCAGCACGCGGCCGGGCCGCTCGCGGCGGCCGGCGCGGCCCGCCACCTGCACCAACAGTTGCCCCATCTCTTCCTGGGCGCGGAAATCGGTGCCGTAGAGCCCGCGGTCGGCATCGAGCACTCCGACCAGATTGAGCCGCGGAAAATCGTGCCCCTTGGCCAACATCTGGGTGCCGACCATGATCAGCTGCTTCGATTGACGCACCTTTTTCAGCACCTCCTCCATCTTCGCTGCCTCGCTGATGCTGTCGCGGTCGATGCGCAGCCAGGGGTAGTCGGGAAAGAGTCCGCCGATCAGCTCGCTGACTTTCTGGGTGGCAAAACCGAGCATCTTCATGTTGTCGCTGCCGCAGCCACTGCAATTGCTGATCAGCGCCTGGCGATAGCCGCAGTGATGGCAGCGCAACTCGCCGGCGTCCTTGTGCACCGTCGCCGCCAGATCACAGCGCGGGCAGAGCGCCGTCAGGCCGCAGTCGCCGCAGGTCAGTATCGGCGAGTGGCCGCGGCGGTTGACATAGAGCAGCACCTGATCGCCGGCGGCCAGGTGCTCCTCGACGGCCTTCAGCAACTCCTTGGACAGGCCGTGCGGCGAGTAGTCGTTGCGCATATCGACGAGCGAGAGCTTCGGCGGCCGGGCGCGACCGGCGCGCTCGGGCAGGCGCAGGGAGCGCAGCCGGCCCGATTCGACGCCGGCGCAGCTTTCGAGCGAGGGGGTGGCGCTGCCGAGCACGGCGACGATGCCGGCATTCCGGGCCCGCAGCAGGGCGAGGTCGCGGGCGTTGTAGCGGAACCCCTGCTGCTGTTTGAAGGAGGAGTCGTGCTCCTCGTCGACGATCAGCAGTCGCAGCTGCGGCACCGGCGTGAACACAGCCAGGCGGGTGCCGATGAGGACGCGCAGCCGGCCCTCCCGCATGCCCTGCCAGATGCGCAGGCGGCGAACCGGCGAGACCCCCGAATGGAGCACGGCCACGGCTTCTTCGCCGAAGCGTTCGATAAAATTTTCCGCCAGCGGCATGGTCAGGCCGATCTCGGGCACCAGCACCAGAGCCTGGCCGCCGGTGGCCAGGAGCCGCTGCACGGCCTGCATATAGACCTCCGTCTTGCCGCTGCTGGTTACGCCGTCGAGGAGAAAGCGGGCGGGCCCTTTTTCGCCGGCGATGGCTGCAACGGCTCGGCTCTGGGCTTCGTTGAGATCGTGGCCGCGGCCTGCCGGGACCAACGCTTCGGTCGAGGCCGGCGCCGTCTCAATCTCGGTTTCGCGGCCCCGGGCCGCCCGCAGAATCGGCGGCAGAACGGCGGCGAGCAC
The DNA here is from genome assembly GCA_965237735.1 of Candidatus Porifericomitales bacterium. Taxonomy (GTDB): domain Bacteria; phylum Pseudomonadota; class Gammaproteobacteria; order CBDEFV01; family CBDEFV01; genus CBDEFV01. Next base: position 349,146 of record CBDEFV010000004.1, read on the forward strand.
CTGACCGAGGGGGTGGTGGTAGTAGCCCTGCGCCCAGCGGGCCAGTTGCAGCACCGGGCCGTCGACACAGGGCTCGCCCCTGTCCGGCACGCGCTCGATGTGCTTCAGTTGGGTCGCGCCCGCCTCGGAGCGCGGCCGCACGGCGGCGACGACCCCGATCAGGGAGCGCGAGCCGAAGGGCGCGAGCACCCGCGCACCGAGCCGGGGCGGCGCTCCCTCGAGCGGCGGCAGATAGGAAAACAGCTGCGGCAGGGGCGCCGGCATGGCGACCTCATACACCTCTGCCCCGGCTCCGGCTCCGGGGGCGCTTTTTCCGGCGCTTTTTCCGCCGCCCTGCGCCGGCTTGCGCTCAGCCATGGAGGCGAGGGTTCGCCGAGGGCGATTGAGGGCGTCGTCCCGCGGCCGATTCGGGGGCGCAACCGTCGCACTGGCAGGCCCCCTGACTGCGGTTGCATTTCCTGTGGATAAGTCTGTGGATATACTTGGGCATTAGTCCCGCCAAGCCCGATAAAACAAAGGCCAGAGGGCAGGGGAGCCGCGGTCGGCCAAGGCACGAAAACCCTTCAGTTACGGGCATTTCACAAAAATAGCAAGCAGGCACGGGGTTTCCGGGGATCCTTGCCGTCATGTTATTGCCGCCGCTGTCCGCTTGTGTATAACTTTGCTGGCTTCGGGGGTTATTTCCCGCCGATTCGGTGTTTTCACAGCTTCTTTTCAGGCCCTTTTTGCCGCCTGGCTGCAGACCGTGCACTGAGGGTCGCGGTCGAACTTCATCTGCTGGAATTCAGCGCGCTCCATGTCGATCAGCAACAGGCGACCGTGGAGGCAGTCGCCGGCGCCGACCAGAGTCTTGATGGCCTCGGCCGCCTGAATCGAGCCGACGAGACCGACGATGGGCGCAAAGACGCCGCTTTCGCTGCAGCTCTCGGCTGGCGCCTGGTCGGCCCTGGCGTAGAGGCAGTTGTAGCAGGGACCGCCCCTGTCGAGCGGATAGACCGAAACCTGGCCCTCCATACGGATGGCCGCCCCCGAGACCAGCGGCTTGCCGGCGGCCGCGCAGGCGCGGTTGACGGCGTAACGGGTGGCAAAGTTGTCGCAGCCGTCGACGACCACATCGACGCGTCCGACGAATTCGCCCAGATTGTCGTCGTCGAGCCTCAGCGCCACGGGCTCGACGGCGATGTCGCCGTTGAGCCGCCGCAGGCTGCGGCTGCCGACCTCGGCCTTGGCGAGGCCGAGGTCGTCGGCGTTGAACAGCAGCTGGCGCTGCAGGTTCGACAGCTCGACCTCGTCGTCGTCGGCCACCCAAAGCCGGCCGATGCCCGATGCCGCCAGGTAGAGGGAGGCGGCCGAGCCGAGACCGCCGAGACCGACGATGAGGCAACTCGACTGAGCCAGCCGCTCCTGACCTTCATAGCCGATGGCGGGAAGGTTGATGTGGCGGCTGTAGCGGAGGAGTTGCTCGTCGTTCATGAATCGTCTGTCAGGAGCCGGTCAGGAGCCTGAAAATATAATAGTATAATGGTGCGGGACAGGCGCAGTCACCGCTGATCAATCCCCCTCCCACCCTTTTTCAACCCCAATCCCGTGCCCTCTTTTTCCACTGCCCAGTTCCGCGCCGGCCTGAAACTGCTGATTGACGGCGAACCCTGCAACATCATGGAAAACGAATTCGTCAAGCCCGGCAAGGGCCAGGCCTTCAACCGCGTCAAGATACGCAACCTGCTGACCGGCGCCACTGTTTCGCGCAACATCCGCTCCGGCGAGTCCTTTGAGGGCGCCGACGTCTTCGAGAGCGACATGCAGTTCCTCTACCGCGACGGCGACAGCGGCCATTTCATGGACACCAGGACCTACGAGCAGCTGGCCGCCCCCGAAGCCGCCATGGAAGAGGCCGGCAAATGGCTCAAGGGCCAGGAGATCTGCTCGGTGACGAGTTGGAACGGCCGTGTCATCTCGGTCGAGCCGCCGCAGTTCGTCGAACTCGAAATCAGCGAAACCGACCCGGGCGCCCGTGGCGACACGGCCCAGGGCGGCACCAAGATGGCGACCCTCGAGACCGGCGCCCAGGTGCGGACGCCGCTGTTCGTGCAGACCGGAGAGGTCATCCGCATCGACACCCGCAAGGCCGAATACATAGGTCGCGCCCGCGACAAGTGAAGGCCGGCGGCGGCAACTTGCAGGCGAGGTTGCTCCTGCGCGCCCGCTGCCTTGAGACCCTCCGCGCTTTTTTTCGGCAGCGACAGGTACTGGAGGTCGAGACCGCGGCCCTGTCGTCTTACCAGGACCCCCTGGTCGACGCCGTCGCCGTCGACAGCGACGAGCCCGGCCAGAGTCCGCTGCTGTTCCTGCACACCTCGCCCGAACCCCTCATGAAGCGCCTGCTGGCCGAAGGTTCAGGCGACATCTACCAGATCAGCAAGGTGTGGCGCCGCGGCGACCGCGGCCGCCGCCACAACCCTGAGTTCACCATGCTGGAGTGGTATCGCCTCGGCTGGGACGAGCAGCTGCTGATGAACGAGACCGAAGAGCTGCTGAGCGCCCTCCACAACCGCCTCGCCGACAGCCCCTGCCAGTCCTGCCGCCGCCTGCGCTTTGTCGAGGCCCTGCGCCGCTTCGCCGACCTCGATCTCGACGACGACTGCCTCGACGGGGGCCCGATTGCGGCGTCGCTGCTGTCGGCGGCCCTCGAGCGGGAAGGCCTGGAGACCCCGGGCGACGCCGGCGCCGACGATCTGCTCGGCCTCGTCGTCGACGGCCTGATCGCACCGCGCCTGCCGCCGGATCGCTACACCCTGATCTACGACTACCCGCCGAACGATCTGGCCCTCGCCGCCAACCGGCCGCCGCCGCTGGCGGCAGCCCGCCGCTTCGAGGTCTGGTGGGGAGACCTGGAGATCGCCAACGGCTTCTGCGAACTGACCGCCGCCGCCGATGTCGCCCGCCTGCTCGCCCAAGGCCGCGGCCAGAGGGCTCCATCGAGAGGGGAGAAGCTGTTCATCGAGGCGCACGAAAAGGGCCTGCCGCCGGCAGCCGGCATCGCCCTCGGCGTCGATCGCCTGCTGATGGCGCTGAGCGGCGCCCGCTCCATCGACGAAGTCCTGGCTTTTGCCGCGGAGCAGATTTAATTCGGAGCCGGGCTGTTTCGATGTCCCCGGCGCTGGCCGGGCATGGCTGTGTCTGCGACAGGGGCGCCCGCGACCTGATTCAGCTGAAGTCGCCGGCGAGCACGGCCGCCGGCATGCGCCGGCGCACCCCGCCGGCGAGATCTGCCGCCAGGCCCGTGTAGTTCAGGGGGGTCAGGCCCCGCAACCTCTCCTTATCGTCTCCGTCGAGCGGCAGGCCGTCGATAAAGGCCCGCAGTTCTCCGGCTCCGAAGGGACGGCCCCGGCTCAGCTCCTTCAACTGCTCGTAGCCGCCCGGTACGCCCCTGAGCTTGAGCAGGGTCTGGGCCGGCTCGGCCAGCAGCTGCCAGGAATCCTGAAGATCCCGGGCCAGGGCCTCGCGGTCGACCTCGATGCGGTCGAGGCCGCGCCCGATCGAATTCCAGGCGAGCAGACTGTAGGCCAGGGCCGCGCCGAGGCTGCGTATGGCCGTGGAATCACTGAGATCACGCTGCCAGCGCGACACCGCCAGCTTGTCGGCGAGATGGCGCAGCAGGGCGTTGGCCAAGCCGACATTGCCCTCGGCGTTCTCGAAATCGATAGGGTTGATCTTGTGCGGCATGGTCGAAGAGCCCACCTCGCCGGCAACGGCCCGCTGGCGGCAGTAGCCGAGGGCGATGTAACCCCAGAGATCGCGGGCCAGATCGAGCATGACAGTATTGACGCGGGCGAGGGCATCGGCGAACTGGCCGACAGAGTCGTGCGGTTCAATCTGCGTCGTCAGCGGTGTCGGCTTGAGGCCGAGGGAGGCGACAAAATCCGCGCTCCACTGAGGCCAGTCGACCTCGGGCAGGGCTGAGGCGTGGGCGTTGAAGTTGCCGGTGGCGCCGTTGATCTTGCCGCGAATCGGCACCCGGCGCCACTCCTCGGCGGCCAGCCCCAGGCGGTGGGCAAAGACCGCCATCTCCTTGCCCCAGGTCGTCGGCGACGCCAACTGGCCGTGGGTGCGGGCGACCATGGGCCAGTCGGCATGAGCCTCGGCCATGTCCACCAGGGTGTTGGCCAGGCGCCCGAGGCAGGGTCCCAGCACCTGAGCGCGGGCCCCCTTCATCATGAGGGCGTAGGCGAGGTTGTTGATGTCTTCCGAGGTGCAGCCGAAGTGAATCCACTGGCAGATTTTCTCTCCCCCGGCTGCCAACAGCCTGTTCAGGCTCGCGCTCATCTCGTATTCGAGGGCTTTGACGTCGTGGCGGGTCACGGCTTCGCGCTCTTTGACGGCCAGCTGCATGCGTTCATCACAGGCCTGGCTCCAACTTTCGAGGGCTTCCTCCAGGCGCTCCGGCGGTACGCCGTTTTCAGCCGGCGGCAGGTGCGCCCTCAGGGGCCCGGCGACGAGGGCACGCAACCAGGCGGCCTCAACGCGCCAGCGGTGCTGAATCAGCCCCCCCTCGCTGAAGAAGGGAGCCAGTTCGCGGGTGCCGTCGGCATAGCGCCCGTCGAGCGGCGAAACGGCGCCGAGGGCATGAAGCAGGGCTGCCCTGTCGGGGTCTGCCACCGTCCCCTTCAGGCCTCGGCGCCGGCCATGTCGACAACCAGCTGATGCAGCTCAGCCGGGGCGGCGGCGGCCTGGGCGCGGCGACAGAAATCGCTGTCGCCGAGGAGTTTCGCCCAGGACGCCAGCAACTTCAGGTGGGCGTCGACGGCGTCCTGGGGTACGAGCAGGGCCGCCAGCAGATCGACGGGCTGGCCGTCGTCGGCCTCGAAGTCGACGGGTTTGGCCAGGGTGGCAAGGGCCGCGACCGGCCGCCTGATCTTGGCAAAGCGCCCGTGCGGCAGGGCCCGGCCGCCGCCGAGCGCGGTGCTGCCCAGGTGTTCGCGCTCGATCAGGATATCGAAGATGGAACCCCTATCGACCTTTTCCAGCGGCGCCGCCAGCAGATCCGCCAGGGAGAGCAGGGCCGCCTTCCTGGTCCCCGGAGTCAGGCGGCAGACACAGGAGGCAGGCGCCAGAATGTCGGCCAGGGTCGGCGGCGGTCCCACCGGTTCGGCCGGCCTGGCAACCGCTTTGTTGCGCCCCCACATGGCCTCAGAATCGTCGACGGAAAAGGCAGCCAGTCACTCTCAGGGGTGTGACTTCCTTTTCTCTTTGTGGCGCTGCAACTGGCGCATCAGCTTGTGGGCGATGTCGTTGACGGCGGCGTACATGTCGTTTTCGGTCGCATCGGCGAACAGGGATTCACCCGGCACCCTCAGGGTCGCCTCGGCCTCGTGGCGGTGGTGGGTGCCGACGGCCAGCACCACATGAGCGCTGATCAGATCGTCGCTGTGATGTTTCAGTTTTTCAAAGCGGCTGCGCACATGGCGGTCAAGGGCTTCGGTGATCTTGAGGTTCTTTCCTGATACGACTACGTCCATGGGCTTTCTCCTGGTTGGTTGCTGTGAAAAACGAAACAAAAAACTAGAGCGCGGGCCGGCCAATCCCCTCTTCGGGCCGGCCTGGCTCTGGACTGGCACAGGCCTGCCGGCCTGCGGCGTCGGCGGCGTCGGCGGCAGAAAGCGCTTCGGCAATCAGCCCTCCCCCCAAACAGACTGCATCATTGTATAACACCAGCGACTGGCCGGCCGCTGCCGCCCAGACCTCTTCGTCAAAAGAGACGAGGGCGCGGTCGGGGTCGGCCCGATCAAAGGCGACCTCGCAGGGAATCAGGGGCTGGCGGTGGCGAATGCGGGCGCGGGCGCGCAAGGGGCCGGTCGGCGGAGAGCCGCTGCACCAGCTGAGATCGCGGATTTCGATGAAGCGGTGCTGTAGCTCCGGGCTGTCCTGGCCACAGGCGACGATCAGCTCGTTGCTGTCCTGCCGGCGCTCGACCACATACCAGGGATCCCCGACCTCCCCTTCGAGCCCGCCGATGCCGAGGCCGCGACGTTGGCCGATGGTGTAAAACCACAGGCCGCAGTGCTCGCCGACGAGGCGGCCGCCGAGGTCGCGAATCGGCCCGGGAGAGATCGGCAGGTAGCCCCGGAGGAAGCTGCGGAAATCGCGCTCGCCGACGAAACAGAGGCCGGTGCTGTCGGGGCGGGAACTGTTCGGCAGGCCGGCCTCGCGGGCCAGCCGTCTGGTTTCGCTTTTGCACATCTGACCGAGGGGCATGACGGCATGCCGCAGGTGCGATTGGCCGAGACGATAGAGGAAATAGCTCTGATCCTTGCCCTCGTCGACGCCGGCGACAAGCCGGTAGCGCCCATCGAACTCGGCCACCGAGGCGTAGTGACCGGTGGCGAGCCACTGGCAGCCGCCGGCCAGCACCTGCTGCAGGCAGACGCCAAACTTGATCAGGGGGTTGCAGAGCACGTCGGGGTTGGGCATGAGACCGGCGCGGCAATTGTCGAGGAAGGGGGCAAAGACGAGCCGCCAGTAGTCCTCGGAAAAATCCGCCGTCCTCAGCCCGATGCCGAGATGGGAGGCGACGGCCGCGGCCGCGGCGTAGTCCTCGCGGGCGCGACAGCCGTCTTCGCCGCGACCCTGGCCCCAGTTGTCCATGAAGAGGGCGCTGGCCGCGTAGCCGCGATCGCGCAGCAGCAGGGCGGCCACGGCCGAATCGACGCCGCCGGAGAGGGCGACGACGACTTCGGCGCCCGGCGGCGGCGTCAGCGGCCTCATCCGTGCTTTGCCGTCATGTGTTCGAGCTCGGATTCGCCTGGGCAAAAAACAGAGAGCGGTAGTGGCGCAGCTCCTCGATCGAATCGTTGATGTCGTCGGCCGCCCGGTGTCTGCTGTCCTTGGGGGACGGGGCGCGCTCCGGCCACCAGCGGTACACCAGCTCCTTGAGGGTGCTGACGTCGATCATGCGGTAGTGGAACCAATCCGCCAACTCGGGCATGTAGCGCATGAGAAAAGAGCGGTCGAGGCAGATACTGTTGCCGCACATGGGAGAGGTCCCCTTCTTTGAGTATTGAGCGAGGAAGTCCAGGGTGGAGCGCTCGGCCTCGCGCTCGCTGACGGCGCTCGCCCGCACCCGCCCGATGAGGCCGGAGGCGTGGTGATGCTCGGTGTTCCACTCGTCCATGGCCTCAAGCAGCTGCTCGTCCTGATGAATCACAACCGGCTCCTGCCCGGCGATCATTTCAAGGTTGGGCGCAGTGACGGCGGTGGCGATCTCGATGATGCGCTCGCAGCGCGGGTCGAGGCCAGTCATTTCAAGATCAATCCAGATCAGATTCCTGGACAGGTCCATCTCCGTGCTGTCGATCAACGGTCCCCGTCCTTCTGCGGTGGCCTTCTGCAAGCGGTGGCGCCTTTTCTCAGCCGATTCAAATGGGGTGATCCGTTCATGTCATGCCCATTATAAAGCCAACGCCGCTTCCATGCAAATTCCCTCCTCCGCTCGAGGCCTCAGGCAGCCGGGCTGCGGCCAATGGGGGTGGGGGGAGCGGGCCTGGTATATAATTTTTTCGACGGCCCCTGCCCTGGCCCTCTCCCGACCCCGCCCGGCCCAAGGTTCCGATGCACCATCCAACATTGCCTGCCATGCCTGCCGAGACTTTTCATCGCCGCTGCCCCCGTCTTTGTCGACATGGCCGCTGAACCCAGCGCCCGCCGCCGCACCCGCATCAAGATGTGCGGCCTCAGAACCCGCGACGACATCGATGCCGCCGCCGAGGCGGGAGCCGATGCCATCGGCCTGGTGCTGCACCCGCCGAGCCCGCGCTCCGTCAGCCTCGAAGAAGCCGCCCTCCTGGCCGCCGCCACGCCTCCCTTCATGGCCGTGACCGTCGTCGTCGTCGATCTCGACCGCGACCAACTGCGCTCGGCCGTCGACGGAATCCATTTCGACCTGCTGCAGTTTCACGCCGACCTCGACGAGGAGTACTGCCGCTCCTTCGCCCGCCCCTACATCAAATCGGTGCCCATGGGCGGCGGCGCCGACCCGCTCGACTACGCCCGCCGCTACCCCTCGGCCAGGGCCCTGCTGCTCGACGGCCACAGACCTGGCGTCGACGGCGGCAGGGGACAGGGGTTCGACTGGTGCAAGATCCCCGCGGCCTGCCCCCTGCCGCTGATTCTGGCCGGCGGGCTCGACAGCGGCAATGTCGCCCCCCTGGTGCAGCAGTTCCGCCCCTGGGCCGTCGATGTGTCGAGCGGCATCGAAGCCGAGCCGGGCGTCAAGGATCCCCGGCGCATGCTCGATTTTGCCGAGACAGTGCGGCGTGCCGACCACGAACTTCTGCAATGAGGTCAACCCCATGAACGCAGGCGAAACCCGGGCGACCACCCAGGCCGCGCCCGGCCATTTCGGCTCCTTCGGCGGGCGCTATGTCAGCGAGACCCTGATTCCGCCGCTGGTTGAACTGGAACAGTGTCTGGCCGGGCTCGACGAGGATTTTTTCGAGCTCTACCGAAAGGAACTGGTCTCCTTTGCCGGCCGGCCGACTCCGCTGTCCCATGCCCGCCGCCTGAGCGAATACGCCGGCGGCGCCCGTATCTACCTCAAGCGGGAAGACCTCAACCACACCGGCTCGCACAAGCTCAACAACGCCATCGGCCAGGCCCTGCTGGCGCAGCGCCTCGGCAAGACGCGCCTGATCGCCGAGACCGGCGCCGGCCAGCACGGAGTGGCGACAGCTGCGACCGCGGCCCGCTACAACCTGCCCTGCACCGTCTTCATGGGCGAGGTCGACATGGAGCGGCAGAGCGTCAACGTCTTCCGCATGCGCCTCATGGGGGCCGAAGTCTCGCCGGTGAGCTCCGGCTCCCGCACCCTCAAGGACGCCCTCAACGAGGCCATGCGCGACTGGGTCACACGCGTCGATGACACCTTCTATGTCATCGGCTCGGTCGCCGGCCCCCACCCCTATCCCACCATGGTGCGCGATTTTCAGGCCGTCATCGGCCGCGAGGCGCGGCAGCAGATGGTCGAACTCGAGGGCCGCCTGCCCGACGCCATCGTCGCCTGCATCGGCGGCGGTTCCAACGCCATCGGCATCTTTCACGCCTTCGTCCCCGACAGCGAAGTCGCGCTCTACGGCGTCGAAGCCGGCGGCGACGGCCTCGCCAGCGGCCGCCACGCCGCCCCCCTGTCGAGCGGCCGCCCGGGGGTGCTGCACGGCAGCCACTCCTATCTGATGATGGACGACGACGGCCAGATTCTCGACACCCACTCGATCTCGGCCGGCCTCGATTACCCCGGCGTCGGCCCTGAGCACAGCTGGCTCAAGGAGAGCGGCCGCGTCACCTATTCGGCCGCCACCGACAAGGAAGCCCTCGAGGCCTTTTCGCTGCTGAACCGCCTCGAGGGCATAGTCCCCGCCCTCGAATCGAGCCATGCCATCGCCCACGCCCTCGACATCGCCCGCGACCTCGGCAGCGAGGGGGTGCTGCTGATCAACCTGTCGGGCCGCGGCGACAAGGACATCGACAGCGTCTCCCGCATCCTGGCGATCAAATGAGCCGCATCCAGACCTGCTTTGCCGAACTCGCCGAGCGCGGACGCACCGGCCTGATTCCCTACCTCGTCGGCGGCGACCCGGGCATGGAGCGCCTTCCCGGCCTGCTCGACGCCGCCGTCGCCAACGGTGCCGACCTGATCGAGATCGGCGTGCCCTTCTCCGACCCCATGGCCGACGGCCCCTCGATTCAGCGGGGACACGAGCGCGCCCTGGCCCAGGGCGCCTCCCTCGGCGCCATCCTCGCGGCCGTCAAGGACTTCCGCCGGCGCGAGAGCCGGGTGCCTCTCGTGCTCATGAGCTACACCAATCCGATCGAGGCGCGGGGGCGCGACCGCTTCATCGAGGAGGCCGTGGAGGCCGGTATCGACGGCGTGCTGGTCGTCGATCTGCCGCTCAGCGAAAGACCCGAAGATTTCGCCGCCATCAAGGCCGCCGGCCTCGACGCCATCTTCCTCGTCTCGCCGAACACCGAAGAGGAGCGGGTGCGCTCGCTGGCCAGCGCCGCCAGCGGCTACGTCTACTATGTGTCGCTCAAGGGCGTGACCGGCGCAGATCACATCGACCTCGCCGAGACCGGGTCCCGCCTGAACAGCCTCAAGCAGCTGCTGCCGCTGCCGGTCGCCGTCGGCTTCGGCATCCGCGACCCGGCCGTGGCCGCGGCCCTGGCTGCCGCTGCCGACGCCGTCATCGTCGGCAGCGATCTCGTCGATCTCATCAGCAGGGATCCAGCGGCAGCCGATCTGGAGCGGCGCTTCGGCCAGCGCATCGCCGAGTTCCGCGCGGCCCTGGACGCCTGATGCCGACCAGCTGATGCGCAGCCATTAAAAAATGGTTTCAAGCACGGCAACCACGGTCGCCGACTACCTCGCTGAGCTGTCCGGAGATCGAAGCCGGCTGATCGAAGCCGTGCGCAGGGTCATCAACGACAATCTGCCGGCGGGCTACAAGGAGGTCATGAACTGGGGCATGATCACCTGGGAGGTGCCGCTCGCCACCTGGCCCGACACCTACAACGGCAAGCCGCTCATGTTCGCCTCCCTGGCGAGCCAGAAGAACTACTGCGCACTCTATCTCCTGTGCTCCTACTGGAGCGAGGACATGCGCCAGCGGCTGCTCGAGTGGGAGGTGCCGCTCGCCACCTGGCCCGACACCCACAACGGCAAGCCGCTCATGTTCGCCTCCCTGGCGAGCCAGAAGAACTACTGCGCACTCTATCTCATGTGCTCCTACTGGAGCGAGGACATGCGCCAGCGGCTGCTCGGGGGCTACAGGGCAATCGGCGTGAAACCGAACATGGGCAAATCCTGCCTGCGGTTCACACGCCTCGATCAGTTGCCGCTGGAGACCATCGGCGAAATCACTGCCGCCTCCCCCGTCGACAGCTTCCTTGACAGCTACAGGCGGGCGCGCGGCTGAAAGGTCCCGCCCCCGGTTGCCTCGAGCCGCCGGACTCCTGAGCATTTTCAGCCCATTGCCAGCTGCCGCCCCTTAAGATATAATCAGACAGAGTATTCAAGCTGCCGCCCCCATCGATAACTCCCGACCCCATATTCATGAGCTGGCTCCACAAAATCGTTCCCTCGGGCATCCTCCGCCGCAGCCCCAAGAGCGGCGAACGCCATTCCGCCAAGAAGGACGTCATCACCTGCGACAACTGCAACCACATCTTGCCGCGGGAGCTGTGCGAGCGCGCCCACTACACCTGTCCCCAGTGCCGCCACCACCTGCCGATCAGCGCCCGCAAACGCCTCGAGGTCTTTCTCGACAAGGGCGACTGGGAAGAGCTCGGCAACGACATCAGGGCCCGGGATCGCATCAAGTTCAAAGACGTCAAGAACTACCAGGACCGAATCAAGCAGGCCACCCAGAAGACCGGCGAGGCCGAGGCCCTGCTCGCCATGCGCGGCGAACTCATGCGCCTGCCCCTGGTCGCAGCCGCTTTCGAATTTTCCTTTATGGGCGGTTCCATGGGGGCCGCGGTCGGCCACCGCTTTCTCCAGGCCGTCGACAGCTGCATCAAGCATCAGGTGCCGCTGGTCTGTTTCTGCGCCAGCGGCGGCGCCCGCATGCAGGAGGCCATGTTCTCCCTCATCCAGATGGCCAGCACGGCGGCGGCCCTCGGCCGTCTGCGCGAGGAGCGCCTGCCCTACATCTCGGTGCTGGCCCACCCGACGACCGGCGGCGTCGCCGCCAGCCTTGCCAGCCTCGGGGACATCAACATCGGCGAGCCCAACGCCCTGATCGGCTTCACCGGCCCGCGCGTCATCGAGCAGACCATCGGCACCAAACTGCCCCAGGGCTTTCAGCGCAGCGAGTTCCTGCTGGAACACGGTACCCTCGACATGATCGTCGACCGCCGCGAGATGCGCCAGCGCATCCACCGCCTGCTGAAAATCCTCATGTACGGCCGCAACCGCGACCGCGAGAGGACCGACAACCTGCCCAACCCGGTAGCGTCCCTGCCCGCTCCTTGAGAATCGTCCTCGGCATCGAATACGACGGCAGCCCCGGGCGCGGCTGGCAGCGTCAACAGAACAGTGCCGACACCATCCAACAGAAGCTTGAGGAGGCGCTGGCCGCGATCGCCGGCCACGCCGTTGAACTCTGCGCCTCGGGCCGCACCGACAGCGGCGTCCACGCCAGCGGCCAGGTAGCCCACTTCCTGACGACGACGGAACGGCCTTTCGACCGCTGGATTACCGGCCCCAACACCCTCCTGCCGCCGCACATCGCCGTGCGCTGGGCGCGGGCTGTCGACGACGAAAGCTTCCACGCCCGCCACTCGGCCATCGCCCGCAGCTACTGCTACCTCTGGCACAACAGCGACACCCCTTCCCCCCTGCGGAAGCGCTACTGCGCCTGGCTGCGCGATTCCCTCGACGCCGATCTCATGGACAGCGCCTGCCAGGCGCTCCTCGGCGAGCACGATTTTGAATCCTTCCGCGCTGCCGCCTGTCAGGCCAAACACGCCCGCCGGCAGGTCAGCTCGGTCAAGGTCGAGCGCAGCGGCGATCTCGTCGCCCTCTCAATCACGGCCAACGCCTTCGTCCACAGAATGGTGCGGCTCATCGCCGGCACCGCCGCCGACATCGGCCGCGGCCGCCTTGCGCCCGAGGCCTTGGCGGACATCCTCGCCCAGCGCCGCCGCGGCCACGCCGGCATCCGGGCGGCGCCGGCCCGCGGGCTGCACTATCTGGGGCCGGCCTATCCCGACCGCTTCGGCCTGCCGCCCGCCGGCGCCCGCCCGAGCGGCGCCTTCTTCAGGGCCTGCTGACTGCGCTCTTTCCCCGACAGCGGCGGAGAGACCGGCCGCGGGCCTGAACCGGGCCTTGGCGAACTGAGCCCCTAAAGCGAGCGGACGTCGACAAAATGGCCGGCGATCGCCGCCGCCGCCATGGCCGGACTCGCCAGATGGGTAAGGTGTGGCTCATCGCCGGCACCGCCGCCGACATAGGGCCGCGGCCGCCCTGCGCCCGAGACCCTGGCAGACATTCTTGCCCAAAGCCGCCACCGCCACGCCGGCATTCGAGCGGCGCCTTCTTCAGGGCCTGCTGACTGCGCTCTTTCCCCGACAGCGGCGGAGAGACCGGCCGCGGGCCTGAACCGGGCCTTGGCGAACTGAGCCCCTAAAGCGAGCGGACGTCGACAAAATGGCCGGCGATCGCCGCCGCCGCCACCATGGCCGGACTCGCCAGATGGGTGCGGCCGCCGCGGCCCTGGCGCCCCTCGAAATTGCGGTTCGAGGTCGAGGCGCAGCGCTCGCCCGGATCCAGTCGGTCGTTGTTCATGCCGAGGCACATGGAGCAGCCCGGCTCGCGCCACTCGAAACCGGCCGAACGGAAAATGTGGTCGAGCCCCTCCTCTTCGGCCCGCTTCTTGACCAGCCCTGAGCCCGGCACCACCAGAGCCTGGCGGATGTTGGCGGCGACCTTTCGACCGTCGACCACGGCGGCGGCCTGGCGCAGATCCTCGATCCGCGCATTGGTGCAGGAGCCGATGAACACCTTGTCCAGGGGGATATCGGTCATGGCCGTGCCCGGCGCCACATCCATGTAGTCGAGGGCGCGGCGGACGTCATCGGCTTTGGCGGGGTCGTTTTCGTCGTCCGGATGCGGCACCCGCTGATCGATGGAGACCACCATCTCCGGCGAGGTGCCCCAGGTCACCTGGGGCTTGATGCGGGCGACGTCGATGACGAGCTCGCGGTCGAACTTCGCCCCCTCGTCGCTGTGCAGGCCGCGCCAGTGATCGAGCGCCATTTCCAGCAGGGCGCCGCGCGGCGCCCGCGGGCGCGAGCAGACATATTCCAGCGTCTTGTCGTCGACCGCCACGAGTCCGGCCCGCGCCCCGCCCTCGACCGTCATGTTGCAGATCGTCATGCGACCCTCGATCGACAGGGAGCGGACGGCCTCGCCGGCGTATTCGATGACGGCGCCCGTGCCGCCGGCCGTGCCCATGTGGCCGATCAGGGCCAGCACCATGTCCTTGGCCGTGAGGCCGTCCGGCAACCGGCCGCGGAAGTCGACGCGCATGTTCTGCAGCTTGGGCATGGAGAGGCACTGGGTCGCCATGACATGCTCGATCTCGGAGGTGCCGGCGCCGAAGGCCAGGGCGCCGAGGGCGCCGTGGGTCGAGGTGTGGGAATCGCCGCAAACCAGGGTGATGCCCGGCAGGGTGAAGCCCAGTTCGGGGCCGATGATGTGGACGATGCCCTGATTGCGGTGGCCGAGGCCGAACAGCTGGATGCCGTGCTCATCACAGTTGTGCGTCAAGGTTTCCACCTGGTTGCGGGCCAGTGGATCTTCAATGCCGTCCGCCAGACCGGCCGTCGGCACATTGTGATCGGCGGTGGCCAGAATCGAATCGCGCCGCCACAGGTCGCGCCCGGCGAGGCGCAGGCCGTCAAAAGCCTGGGGCGAGGTGACCTCGTGCACCAGATGGCGGTCGATGTAGACCAGAGACCTGCCCTCGCTGTCGGTCGATACCAGGTGTTCGTTCCAGATTTTGTCGTAAAGGGTGAGATTGGACATGGATGTTTTCAGGGGAAGGCGGCCGGCGCTGAGAGGCCGGCGGCCGCGAGCGGCGGCGGCTCAGTCAGGATAGAGATTATCGCTCAAGTAGCGGTCGCCGCGGTCACAGATGATGACGACGACGACGGCGTTTTCGATTTCAGCACACAGATGCAGGGCCGCAGCGACGGCGCCGCCCGAGGAGATGCCGGCAAAAATGCCCTCTTCAGCGGCGAGGCGGCGGGCCATCTCCTCCGATTCCCGGCGCGACACATCGATGGTGCGATCGACCATCTCCGGGCGGAAAAACTTCGGCACATACTCCGGCGGCCAGCGGCGGATGCCGGGAATGTTGTCGTCACCGTCGGGCTGGACGCCGACAATCTGCACGCCGCACCCCTGCTCGCGGAAGAACCGGCTGCATCCCATGATGGTGCCGGTCGTGCCCATGGTGCTGACGAAATGAGTCAGGGCGCCGCCGGTCGCCCGCCAGATCTCGGGCCCCGTCGTCTCGTAGTGGGAGCGGGGGTTGTCGAGATTGGAAAACTGGTTCAGCACCCGGCCCTCGCCGTTGCTCTCCATCTCATCGGCGAGATCGCGCGCATACTCCATGCCCTGCTCTTTGGTGACCAGCACCACCTCGGCCCCGTAGGCCCGCATGACCTGCCTGCGCTCGACGCTCAGATTCTCCGGCATGATCAGGTGCATGCGGTAGCCGCGCACGGCGGCGATCATGGCCAGGGCGATGCCGGTATTGCCGCTCGTCGCCTCGATCAGCACCTGGCCGGGCTCGATTTCGCCGCGCTCCTCGGCCCTCATGATCATGGACCGAGCCGGCCTGTCCTTGACCGAGCCGGCGGGGTTATCGCCCTCGAGCTTGAGGAACAGGCGGTTGCTCGATCCCGCCGTCAGCCCACGCGGACTGACGAGGTTGGTCGAGCCGACCACGTCCTCCATATAGGGGAGAGCAGGAGGCTGGACGGCGTTGACGGTGCTGTTTGAAGGACTCAGGGAACCCATAATTAAGGATTATACCCAGCGGCCGACCCCAGGAAGTGGAAAAAAGCCGCCTGGGCCTCTCCCTGCTCTAATTCTGTTGCCCTCAGGGGGCCGGCAGGAAAATTTTCTTCACCCTTTCAGCGGCGACCGCCGGCCTGATCCCTCCCATTCCTCTGCTGCCGATGCCCGCTTCACTGCCCCCTCAATCGCGCAGGCTGTCGGCGCGCGCCCGCTCCAGGTGGATCGGCAGCACCCGCCCATAGAGCTGGCGGCATCTCTCGGGGCTCGCCACCAGATCCGGCACCGAGGCGAAGCTGAAGATGGCGACATAGCGCGGCCTCGGCCCCCGCACCGATGTCACCCGATGCAGCGAATAGCGCCCGCGGAAAATCTGCAGGTCTCCGGCCCCCAGCGGCAGCTTGACGACTTCATCGCTGTCGCCGTCGAGCACGCGGGCCACCCCCTCGTAGTTCTCCCCGTCTCTCTGCCGCAGGTTGGGGCAGTACTCGAACACACCCCCGCTCCCGGCATTCTGCAGGGCCAGGGTGACGGTGTAATTGTTGGTGTCGAAGTGCCACGGAAAACCGCCCTCCTCTTCCTCCCCGGCCTCGACTACATTGATGATGACGTCGGCGAGCGGATCGGCGTAGCGGTAAAACGCCTTTTCCTCGAGGGCGTCGTGGATGAAGGGCATGAACTCGGCCGATTGATAGAGGCCGCGCAACGGCGAACCGGCGGCGAAATTGTCGGCCGGAACAAAGGAGTTGGTGCGCGGATAAAAGCGCCGCACCGGGTGCTCGGGCGGCAGGGTCTCGTCATCGCGCGAAAAATAGACATTGGTGCGGTTGAACGAACGAAAGGCGCAGGGCGAGACGCGCCCGGCCTCCCGCACCAGCACCTCAACCCCCCCGGCGTGGACGAATCCGGGCAGGACGGCGCAGCCGTCGTCGGCGAGGGCGGCGCGGGTCGAGGCCAGCATGGCCTCATAGGCCTCTCCGCCACGACGGTCCAGGGGGTAGCGTCCCAGATCGACATAGTCCGACAAGACAAACATGGCTCCTCCGCAGCATCTTCGACAAGGATTCGCAATGAGGGCCGGGCAGCACCCAGAGGCAGGCAGAAGGTTCAACCCCGGAGCGGGAGCATCCGACAGCCCTATTCTACCCACCGGGGGAGGAAAAAAGCAAGCATCGGCAGCGGCTCCCGGCAGCCGCCCGGGCCCCCTTGGCCGCAATAAAGCAAGGGCGCGGGCGTCGGAACCTCAGGCCCAGCCGGCCCGGTGATGGGCGAAGTGGTCGGCGACGAAGCTGGCGACAAAGTAGTAGCTGTGCTCGTAGTGCTCGTGCAGCCGCAGTCGCAGACGCAACCCGGCCGCATCGAAGGCAGCCCGCAGCAGCCCGGGCCTGAGATCGGCCTCCATGTAATCGTCCTCGGCGCCCATATCGACGAGAATCTCGCCGCCGAACTTCGAGCCCGCAGCCAACTCGCAGGCATCCCAGTTACGGCCTTCATCGGCGCCATCGCCGAAATAGCCGGCGAGGGCCTTTTGGCTCAGCTCGGCCCGAGTGAAGGAACAGATGGGGGCAAAGGCCGAGCAGGTGCGGAAGACATCGGGCCTTTTGAGGCCGCAGATGAGGGCGCCGTGCCCGCCCATCGAGTGGCCGAGGACGCCGCAGCGCGAGCGGTCTGCCGGGAAATGGGCGGCAATCAGCTCGGGCAGCTCTCCGCTGACATAGTCGAACATGCGGTAGTGCCGCGACCAGGGATCGATTCCGGCATTGACATAAAAAACCGCGCCGCTGCCGAAATCATCGGCCTCGTCTTCGCCCGTCAGCCCGAGGCCGCGCGGGCTCGTGTCGGGCAGCACCAGCAGCACTCCCTGCTCTGCCGCCAACTGCTGCAGGCCGGCCTGCTCGCTGGCGGCCTGCCAGGTGCGGGTCAGGCCGGAGAGAAAAAACAGCACCGGAGCCTGGGCGCCGGCGGCGATCCCGGGCGGTGTGAAGACGGCGAACTCCATGGGCGCCCGCACGGCCGCCGATTCATGTTGCCACAGCTGCTGCCAGCCGCCAAAACAGCGTTTCTGCCACTGCAGCTTCATGCGCCCGCCCGGTTAATCAGCAGGGGGCGGGGACAGGGGCGCGAGCCGAGGAGGCGAAGCCGGTGCGCACCGGCAGGGGCCGGCTCCCGCCAACCTTCGCCCAAGGCCGGCTAGCCCTCGGCCGCCCAACCAGCCGCATGGTGATCGAAATGATCGGCCATGAAGCTGGCGATGAAATAGTAGCTGTGATCGTAGTGCTCGTGCAGGCGCAACCGCAGGCGCAGCCCGGCCGCATCGAAGGCGGCCTGCAGCAGTTCGGGCCTGAGGTCTGCGGCCAGGAACTCATCGCCGCCGCCGACATCGGCCAGCACCTCTCCACTGAACTTCGAGTCCGCCGCCAACTCGCAGGCATCCCACTTCTTCCACTCCTCGCGGTCGTCGCCGAGGTAGCCGGCGAGGGCTTTCTGCCCCCAGGGACCCTGACTGGGCGCGCAGATCGGAGAAAAGGCCGAGCAGGTGCGAAACAGATGCGGCCGCTTGAGGGCGCAGATCAGGGCGCCGTGCCCGCCCATCGAATGGCCGAAGACTCCGCAGCGCGAGCGGTCGGCGGCAAAGTGGGCAAAAATCAGCTCGGGCAGCTCCTCGGCGACATAGTCGAACATGCGGTAGTGCCGCGACCAGGGCTCGACCCGGGCGTTGACGTAAAAGCCGGCGCCGCTGCCGAAATCGTAGGAGTCATCCTCCCCCGGCAATCCGAGACCGCGTGGGCTCGTGTCCGGCAGTACGACCAGGACCCCGTGGGCCGCAGCGTATTTCTGCAGCCCGGCCTTCTCGCTGGCGTTCTGCCAGCTGCAGGTCAGACCCGAGAGGTAGAACAGCACCGGCACCGCCGCGGCGCCACTCGCAGCGCCGCCGCTATCGGCAAGTGCAGGCGGCACATAGACGGCAAACTCCATGGACGCCTTGACGGCCGTCGATTCATGGCGCCACAGCTGATGCCAGCCGCCAAAGGAGCGTTTCTGCCACTGCAGTTCCATGGCCCGGGCCCGCGCTCTCAGGAGAAGAGCGCGACGCTGCGGATCGATTCGCCCGCATGCATGAGATCGAAGGCGCGGTTGATGTCCTGAATCGGCATGGTGTGGGTGATCAGATCGTCGATGTTGATCTTGCCCTCCATGTACCAGTCGACGATTCTCGGCACATCGCGCCGCCCCCTGGCCCCGCCGAAGGCTGTCCCGCGCCAGACGCGGCCGGTCACCAGCTGAAACGGGCGGGTGGAGATCTCGGCGCCGGCCGGCGCCACTCCGATGATGACCGACTCGCCCCACCCCTTGTGGCAGCACTCCAGCGCCTGCCGCATGGTATCGACATTGCCGATGCACTCGAAGGAGTAGTCGGCTCCGCCGTCGGTCAGATCGATCAGGTGCTCGACGACGCGATCTCTGCCGGTCTCGTCGGGGTTGACGAAATCAGTCATGCCGAATTTCGCGCCGAGCTCGCGCCGCCGCGGATTGACGTCGACGCCGATGATGCGGGTCGCGCCGGCCAGCTTCGCCCCCTGGGTCACATTCAAACCGATGCCGCCGAGGCCGAACACGACCACCTGGGAGCCGGGCTCGACCTTGGCCGTATTGATGACGGCGCCGATGCCGGTGGTGACGCCGCAGCCGATGTAGCAGACCTTGTCGAAGGGGGCGTCTTCACGAATTTTGGCGACCGCGATCTCCGGCAGCACCGTAAAGCGCGAAAAAGTCGAGGTGCCCATATAGTGGTGCAGCTTCTCGCCGCCGACGCTGAAGCGACTGGTGCCGTCGGGCATAATGCCTTTGCCCTGGGTCTCGCGCACGGCCTGGCAGAGGTTGGTTTTGCCGGACACGCAGAACTTGCACTGGCGACACTCCGGCACGTAGAGGGGAATCACCGCATCGCCGACCTTCAGCGACGACACCTCCGGCCCCAGCTCGCGCACGACGCCGGCCCCCTCGTGCCCCAGCACGGCCGGAAACAGCCCCTCGGGATCATCTCCCGACAGGGTAAAAGCATCGGTGTGGCAGATGCCGGTCGCCATAATCTCGACCAGCACCTCGCCGGCGCGCGGCCCCCCGACCTCGATCTCCTCAACGGCCAGCGGTTTTCCCGCCTCGTAGGCAATAGCGGCTATGGACTTCATGATTCAGGGCTTCTCCCTCAAGCTGTGGGTGACTGGAGTTGGCATTTTAACACGAGAGGCGGAGGGGAGACTTGCTTCGTCATTGGGCACCGGCTTTGCCCGCAAGTGCAAGGCATTGCAAATCGCACAACCGGCACACGGAAGAGCTGCTGTCGCTCATAATCAAAAAAATTCGTTAGTATCCCAAATAATCATGTGTTGGACTAAATCACCAGCTCTTGTCTTTCTCCGAATTCTGAACAGAAACGGGTTCTTTCTGCCCAGAAGAAGCATCGGCCTGTTGCCCATTTCGGCAAGTTTCTCCTTAAGCTTCTCGGTGAAACCTGTTACCACCGTATCAATTTCCGCCTCGGCCAGCTCCCACCAGTCGGGCCTGTCACTCATGCAGAAGCCTCTCTTTGATGGTGTTGCAGAAATCTTTTTGAATTTCAATCGCCATGGAACAGCGCTGCAATTCTTTCGCAGCCAAGGATGTAGTTCCTGATCCCGCATAGGGGTCCAGCACCGTATCTCCGATATCCGTGAACAACTTTATAAACCAGGAGGGCAACTCTACTGGAAACGTAGCTGGATGCCCTTTATACCCGCATTCGGTTGCCATATGAAGGACATTTGTCGGGTAAGCGTACTCTCGGTCTATCCAGTTTGAGACACGTTTGCCAAAGCCGTTTTCGTTTTTAGACGGGTCCCTGCTCCTGTCGGTCTCGGACAAATTCTTCAAACGACCCTTCGCCCAGTCTCCCATTGGAATCATTACTGCTTCCTGATTCATTTTGAATCTTCTGGATCGGGTAAAGTGCAAAATCCTCTCCCAGCCATCTCGAAAACGGTTGGGCCATTTACCAAGGTAACAATTCTTCTTGTGCCAGAGATACTCTTCTGTCCACAGCCAACCCTGTTCTCTCATGCCGAGAATTAAATTCAGGACATAAGGGTGTCTCTCGCCATTTACCGCTTTTTCCTTGATGTTCAAGACAAAGGAACCGGACAGCTTTAGCACTGATTTGATTTTCTCCGCCCTCGGCAGAAACCAGTCGACATAATCGTCGGGATGCATGCCTCCATAACTGCTCTTGCGTTGATCCGCGTATGGAGGGGAAGTAAAGACCAGATCAACAGTCTCGGCAGGAATTTGGTTGCCCAGGACGTCAAGACAATCCCCAGGAAAAACGGAATGAGGAGTCCTGAGAGCATTAAAGCCGATGGGAGAAGGAAAGGGATCGCGAGCAACTTTGCCTGCCCTGCTCTCTATCCTGGAAGGAAGCTCCTGAGCACTGCCCTTGGTGTGCGGCTGCCGTAAGGTTTGTTGTTTCATGGGGTCAGCACAAAAAACAAGGGGAAACGCAGAGGGCGCGGCAGCCTTGGTTCTGGCCAGTTACAGGGACAGTTCTCAAAAATTCCGCTATGAAAATCGACCAACCCCCAGACAGCGACAACAGCTGCCTGTGCTGTTTTGACCGCCTGAGGCATCTTGCTTTCGTATCCATAGGGATAAAGAAAAGTTGAGAGAGGACGAGAGCAGAGAATGAGAATAAAATCCTTGGCTGTAAATTCACTTCTTTTATTAACTATAGAGCAACCGCAACCCATCCCCGCACGTTTTATGATTTAATCACTCCTTCCAATAAAAAGGCCTTTGCTCCTCTTCGCTTTTGCCCGCTCCAGAGAGGATTTTCAGGGTTGGGTCGACATCAACCCTTTTTGTTTTACTCCTGTCACTCAGAAAGAAACCAACCCATGAACAACGAGACCGACACATCCTCCCTCTACATTCTGCGCCACGCCGAGGCCGCGCCCTCGGGCGCCGGCGGCGATTTCATGCGGCCTCTGACGGCACAGGGCCGGGCCCAGGCGGCCGCCCTGGCCGCAGAGATGGCGGGCGCCGCCGCCCTCGACCGGGTCTGGGTGAGCTCGGCGCGGCGGACGACTGAAACCGCCGCCATCGTCACCCGCGATTGGGGTCGGGCGGCCCGCATGCGAAGCGAGCGGCTGTTCTACGAGGCCAGTGTCAATACCTGGCTCAAGTGCCTGCGCGGCGGCGATCTGGCCGCGAATGAGCGGGTTCTGCTGGTGGGCCACAACCCGGCTGTTTCCATGTTGGCCTCGGTGCTGGTTGGCAAGATGCTGCCGCTGTCGCCCTGCACTCTGCTGGAGCTGCGTTTTGCCTGCCCCTGGAGCGAACTGAGCGACGGCTGCTGCCAGCTGGCGTTTTCGCATTCGTCCTCTCGCTGAGACTGCTTCATCGCTTGCTGGTGCCTGCTGGCTCGTCTTGCGTGCAGCTCCGGGGAGCTGGTCGACTCGACATTTCTGTGGCATAATAAATCATCCCCCTTTACGGCACCTGCAGGAGGTTTTGTCATGAATTTCAAGCTGGCAGGAACTGCTTTAATCACTCGCCCACAGCAGGCGAATCTTCACCATTCGCCAACAGCGACTCTGGCTTGGAGTCGCCCGGTATAGGATTCCATTTTTTATAGCCGGGACTCCAGAAGAAGACTTCTTACTCTGGTGTTGGAAAAAGCAACTTGGAACTGAAAAAGAGGATGTCGGAAAAATGAGAGTTTCCGTTAACCCGAACTTATTCATCTGGGCCCAGGAGCGTGCCGTGCGGGCAGGCCTGGATGAAGAAAAGCTCTTTCGCGCCTTTCCTGAACTCAATGAGTGGCGAGAAGGCGCGGCCGATCCAACCCTGAGGCAATTGGAGAGCTTTGCTGAAAAAACCTATGTGCCGCTCGGGCAATTTTTTCTGCAGGAACCACCGCAGGAAGAGTTACCGATTGATGACTTTCGTACCCTGAGCGATTTGCCCGTAGTTGACCCCAACCCCAATCTGCTGGAGACCATCTATCAGTGTCAGTACAGACAGGACTGGTATCGCAACTATCTGCAACAGCAGGGCGCGGATGCTGTTGATTTCGTCGGATGCGTCTCGCTGCAGAGTGATACCGTTGATGTGGCTCATCAGATTCGCCAGCGCATTCAACTCAACCCGACAGATCATCGACGGCTGAAAACCCGGGCGGAAGCATTGAGATCCCTTGCTGAAAAAATTGAGGATCAGGGAATTCTGGTGATGATGAGTGGTGTAGTGGGCAATAACAGTTCTCGGAGACTCGACTGCGGGGAATTCAGAGGCTTTGCTTTACACGACTCCCTGGCCCCTGTTATTTTTGTCAACAGCAAAGACAGTGAAGCGGCACAAATTTTTACGCTCGCCCATGAACTTGCCCACATCTGGCTGGGAAAAAGCGGGGTGTCCAATATTCTGCCCGACGACATCAGGCAAGGCAGCGAGGTTGAGCGCTGGTGCAATCGGGTCGCGGCAGAAACCCTGGTGCCCCAAAAAGACATAAAGCAGGATTATCAGGCCGATAACCCTCTGCCACAAGAGATGCAACGATTGGCCAGACTTTATAAGGTCAGTACCCTCGCTATTTTGCGACGAATCTATGATATTCAGGGAATTAACCGTGAAACTTACTGGCAAAGCTACCACAAAGAAAAGCAACGATTAGAGGCTGTCAAACCGAAAGCCACTCAAAAACCAGGCGGCGGCGGGGATTTTTATCGCACTCTGGGAATTCGTGTCAGCAAGCGCTTTATTCGTGCCTTGGTACCTCACACCTTGGGAGGCCAGACGCTGTTCCGCGATGCCTTCAAAGATGCTGGATATTAAAAAGACGGCTACCTTTACTGAGATTGCACAGCGGTTATTTCCGAGAGTCAGGAAGTGGAAAAACCAGAATATACTTTGAAATAACTTTGCAGCGACAAAGTATTGCGTCATCAGCCGCCGCTATTGTGAGTCTGACTGCTAAAATCAGCCTATGAAACGATTTTTTCTCGGTTTGCTGCTCGGTGCCGTCATCGGCCTGATCCCCGGCTTTGGGCTGGGCGTCTATTTTCTGCCGATCATCACAGCCGAAGAGGGAGCCAAACAGGCCGTGGTCGAGCAGGCAATGAAGCAGGCGCTGCGGCGTGGGGTCTTTGACCGCGGCCTCGGCGACAGCGACGGGGCCCACTGGGGCGAGGGCGAGATCGTGCTGTCGTCTGAGCAGGGGCGGCAGTACTTGACGCTGAACGGCGAAATCGCTCCCGGGCCCGACTACAGGCTTTACCTCACCCCTGAACTGGTCATGACCGAAGACGCCTTCCTGGCGATCAAGGAGCGTTCGGCGCGGGTAGCGAGCATCAAGGCCTATCGCAATTTTCGGGTGGAGGTTCCCGACTCGATCGACCCTTCAGCCTATGCGGCCGTGCTGATCTGGTGCGAGAGCTTCAGCGAGTTCATCACGGCGGCCGAACTGCGCTAGAGCTTAAGACGGCGGGCCTTCGCCAAAAGGCCGGCAAAAAACAGAGAGAAGGATTGGGGCGGGGCCGGCAGTGGGCCCAGGAAACACTTTAAGGGAAAAGCTATTGAGAAGAGACGGCGATGAGGTCGGCGGACAGGGCCGCTGCCAGTTCCTTGATGCCCTCGCCCTTTTTGGCTGAACAGCTGTGGAGGCGGGCCTCAATGCCGGCCGCAGCAAGCTCCCGCTCTGCTTTAAATTGGCTCTGACGCAGGTCGGAGCGCGACAGGCAATCGGCTTTGTTGAGCACGACGTGGATTTTGCTGCGGCTCGGATCGACGGCGCCCATGGTGTCGAGGTCGCGGGGATCAAGGCCGCGGCGAATGTCGACGACAACGACCAGGAGCGAGGGTGCGCGGCTGGCGCGGCCACCGAGGTAGGCGACGGCCACTTCGCGCCAGCGTTCGCGCTCGCGTTTGGCGGCCGCAGCGTAGCCGTAGCCCGGCAGATCGACGAGGTAGCGGCCGTCGCCGAAAGCAAAGTAGTTCAGGGCCTGAGTGCGACCCGGAGAATTGCTGGTGCGGGCCAGCTTCCGGTTGTCGGCGAGGGCGTTGATCAGGCTCGACTTGCCGGCATTGGAGCGGCCGGCGAACGCGGCCTCGGCGACGCTGTCCGCCGGCAGACCGCGCAGTTCGGGGCACGACTTGACAAAATGCAGGGCGCGGAAGTTGACGGCGGCAGGGGACTGGTCGGGCACAGCAGGAGGGAGGAAGATGACTGGGGCTTTTGTTGCTGCAAGTTTAACGCCAGAGGTTGGGGGCTTTGTGATTCGGCTTCCAGCGACGCCGAAAAAGCGGGGGCCCCTTGCCAATCTGCTCCCTTCAGCTGTTTTTCAAGGACAGGTTCTATCTTGTCTTCAATATTTTAAGAGCAGGGCTTTTCATTGGGGCCTGTACATGCTTTCAGGCTATTGCCCGCCTCTTTACTCCACCCTGTGCCAGCGCAGGGGCTTTGTTTTTTCACGCACCAGCAGCTTTTTCGCCTCCAGATTGAGATGCACAGTCTTGGCCCACCAGCCCGCGGTGCTGCCACCCGGAAACAAGTCCTCAGGCACGGCGGTTTTCATCGCCTGCAGCATCTCTTTCTGGGTGAGACCCGGGGGCCCCCTGAGCAGAATGGAAAGCAGGGCCGTTTCCGCGGCCTGATGTTTCCGGGCGTTTACCCGGGTTTTCCGCCCCGGGCAATTCACATTTTCCACCTCAACTTTTTCTTCAGGCATGGGATCGCGAAAATCTTCTTCCCGGTTTTCCCCAAGGGATTTTCCTTGTTGAAACCGAAAGTTTCATGGCGCCCGAGGAGACCTTGTCGGGGTTGTATCGCCTGCTCTGTAACATCTCCATCCAATCCGGCAGGCGAAATTGGCAGTCAGGCCAAAGTCCTGACTGATTGCGGTGGTTAC
Organism: Candidatus Porifericomitales bacterium; assembly: GCA_965237735.1. GTDB lineage: Bacteria > Pseudomonadota > Gammaproteobacteria > CBDEFV01 > CBDEFV01 > CBDEFV01. The sequence goes on from CBDEFV010000004.1 coordinate 374,661, forward strand.
ACAAGAGGGCTCTCATTGGTTGTAGTCAGGCGAGGAATACAGGGACGTCCATACGATGATAATTTCTTGGCATGGATTCGGCTGGCAAAGCACAAGATCCATACCTGTAATATTCCCGATACCGATATGGAAGGCCCCTTAATACGGGGAGCATATAGTATTAACCAAGAATACTTAACTAGTATCACAAACAACATACTGTTAATGATCATGTATTAGCAACAAAATACGTTGCTGCTCACTTTTGCCCAATAAGTGAGCAGCAACGTATTGATTTGTATCATCTGTAAGCGCCAAAGAAACTTCTCCCTTCTACTCTCATTGGTCCCCGCCACGGGCAGAGATATCCTCGCCGGCCCACAATCCTCAATGCCTCAGGGCCCTGAGGCAATCTTTGTTCATCCCTTGGCTTTAGCCTCTGTAGTCTTGCCGATGATGCCAAAAAAGTCCTTCTCTGATAGTATTTGAATCGACTTCCCCTGGGCGATCAGTTCTTCCGCCTTTCGGTGCTTGGAGCTCTTGTCGTAACCTTCCCCAAGCCTTTCCTTGTCCTGGATGCCGACAATCAGAAGGGTCGTCTTCTCGCTTACGGCACTATGGACCTGACAACCCATCTCGGCAGCCCAGCCTTCCGCATCGCGCCGCAGTGCCGCCAGCGCTCCCGTGAACACTATATGCTCCCCATACAGGGGGCCTTCAATATTGGTATCGGGAATGGCCCTCCCTTTATAGTTCCTCCGCTTTTTGGCAGCTGGAAAAATGGGCTGCCCGACTCTCTTCATCCAACCATTGATATCCAGTCCAGTCTCGTCGCAGGCCCTCAAAACGATCTCCGCGGCGGCCCGCGCATCCTCCAGGGCGTCGTGATGCCTGAAGGCTATTCCCAAATCGCTGGCTACATTTCCCAATCCGTACCCTGTGCGGCCATAACGGTCCGGCCAGGCCCTTCGAGCGATACGGGCACTGTCCAGCCAGGTTGCCTGGGGCGGATCAAGATTGTATTTCTCCGCCGCCCGCTCAACAGCGCCCCGATCGAAAGCCGTATGCGAGACCACAACGAGGCCGGCCATTCGACGGTACAGGTCGTCACGTATCTGGGGGAATACAGGAGCATCGCTCACCATTTCCCCGGAGATGCCATGTATTTCCACGTTCACCCCATCGAACCAGTCCTCCGGGTTGACCAGGGTACTCCAAATATCGACGATGGAACCATTCTTGACCGTTACAAGCCCCACCTGACAGATACTCTCCCTGTTCCAGTTGGCGGTTTCCACATCAATGGAGGTGAAGTCAAGCATCATAAAATATTCCGATTGACCGACACAACTTCCCACAGGTAGAAAGTGTTGTCGCGGCTATCGCTGAAAATGGAAACTGCTTTCCTGGGAGCGCTTATAGGCGAATTATAATGTTTTTGGGGGATAATTGTGCTAGAGTCCAAGCAATGATGCGCTGGCGGGGCCATCCGTAAGTCACCGGAGGAAATATTTCGTGGACAGCCAATTATCTGAGAAACCAATTCTCAACTTGCCCTACGACGAATACCCGCGTTGACAATGGGACTTGGTGGAAGGCTCAGTTCAGTTGGCCCAGAAGACCATCGAAACCCTGCACCTTGTGGAATTTATCACACCAACTCCAAGCCCGGCTGACCCGACTACGAAACCTGGTTGGAAAATGGCTTGGCAATAACAGAGGTATCTCATGCTCGATCTATCAAATGATTTGAAGTTCAAGGTAGAGACTCTTGGAGTCATAAGATCCGGTGAATTTGTTCAAAAACCGCTGACAATTTTCTGCGGCCCCAACAACAGTACAAAAACCTGGACAATGTACTCCCTCTATCGCTGCCACCATACGTTGCTCAGATGGGCTCAGGCACTGTCAGAGAAAAAAGAAAAAGAAAATGTGGTGGCTGAAAGGCCGCCTTCGCCTAAGGCTGTCAGCCTGCAAAAATTCAACGACTACGTCTCAGCAGCACTCCCTGGCTTGTTCAATGCCCCTGAGGAACTGCTGCAAGGAGCCCGCTTCAATATTGATATCGATACTGGCGCCTTTCAGGAGCTACTGTCCAGCCTCAAAGGTAAACCTCCTTTTTTGATGCCTGCCGAGCGCAACGGTCTCCACCTGTTTTATCACGAGCTCAGCACTCGGCGTACAGCACTGCTGCACCACGCATCAAAAAAGGATATTGATGTGCATGAATTGCTGAAGGATGTCATGCGTTCACGCTATGCAGTTCCCATTGCCCGTTATATAGACTGGTTGAACGACCTTCCGGAGCAACAAAAGCATTCATCAAACGACTTTCACGGGTATGCAGCGGCCCTGCAAAAAGAATTGGCTGCTGGCGCATATAAAATAGATAGAAGAACTGGCCAGATTGAATTCAAACCCTACAAAATACAAAGAGGCCAAGGCCCAGCAGCACGAAGCATGGGACTGCACCTGACTTCAAGCACGGTTAAAAGCCTGTTTGGACTTTGGTTTTATCTGGAACACTAGGCGCAACCCGGTAGTCTGCTAATGATCGACGAGCCTGAACTGAATATCCACCCTGAAAATCAGCGCCGGACCGCCCGCCTGCTGGCGCAGCTGGTCAATGCCGGACTGAACATTGTCATCAGCACCCACAGCGACTATATAGTGCGTGAATTCAACAGCCTGCTCATGTTGAATGAAGACAGGGATAAAACGCTGAGGAAAAAGCATAAATATAAGGACGAGGAAATCCTCAGACCCGATCAGGTGCGCGCCTATCTGTTTGATAACCAAACAATAGCTCCATTTGAAATCACCTCTGATAATGGGATCTATGCTGAGACCTTTGATAAAGTTATTCGGAAACTAAACGATGTCAGTGATAATATATACTACAGTCTACAGGAGCAACGGGATGAACAAGACCAAGAATGAAATTAAAACGCTCCAGGAAACAATTCATACCGACTACCACCTACAAAGAGAAGAAGAAATCTGGAAACTGAAGGACCCTCCATGTGTATGCCTGAGAGCACCTGATTCCAACTCTATCGGTTTTTCCCTTGATGATGAGGACAAAAGACCGTTGGCATTTTTTAGCGGCAACCCACCATCAGATCTGAGCAAAATGTGCGATGCCATCATCGCGATGGCATACGAAAATAAACTTTATCTATTTATCATTGAACAAAAAACCAGATGCAAAAGTGGATACACAAAACAACTGACCAACGGCAAATATTTCTGTGACTGGTTGATGTCACTATACAAGGAATACGGATATCTAAGCACCGATCCAATTTATATCGGCATGCTCGTCTGGCAGCCACGTGAAAGCTCACCCCGAAAAGGCACCACCACGCATCCAGACCCAGACTGGTTACATCGAACAAGGAATTTCAATGTATTCAATCATTGTTTTGAGGTGCGCAACAAGAGTGAGATCCCCTTGATTGAGCTGGTCAAGTCTTCCAGACGGAAGCACTGAAAGAAAACACACTGAAAAGGACACAGGCCGAAGCGCTGACGATTGCTTTCCCATTGAGCGAAGCAGCGGATGGCGACAGATGAAATTCCTGTTTCCGGAAAGAAGGGTTTGGCGGCAATTATAAATGTTTCTGCGATCCTTGCGCTGGAGTGCGAGCAAGGACGCGCCTGCTGCGCCATCTGTGAGTGACCTGAGGCAACAGGAGGCCATGCTTTATGGGTAACCGATTCTTTAGACAAGCCCATTCTCAACTCCCCTTACGAACACCCCAAGCGGCACCGGGAACTGGATGAGCATGGCCAGCCGACCCGGAAGATTATCGAAAAACGGCGCAGGGCGAAGTTCATAACACCGATCCCGAAACCACGAAAACAACAGGGGCGGGGACGACAAACCTCAATCGTAGTGGACGATGGCAAGGGTCTGTCAACGCAGGAACAGCAGTATCACGATGAGTTGTTGTTCAATATCAACGGCATCCGCGAGCAGGTCGACAGGTGGCGGGAACTGCCGCAAAGCCAATGGCAGGTAACCGCGGCAACGGCCCGCCTGCTGCAACATTGGCGAGGCCACGGGTTCAGCGGCATTCGCCCCTTCTTTTGCCAGATTAATGACTGGATCAAGAGAGTTAAGCAGCCCATCAGATGGAAGACCTGCATTGCCCGCGATATGCTGGATTTGCTGAAATACGAAGACCTCAATGTATGGAGGCACTGCATTCACAGGGACACTGACAGGACCACGACTCTGTTGACTGCCGTCTGAGCATCGAAATACGTTGCTGCTCACTTTTGCCAAATAACCGAGATACCATGCATTTTTTGTATCATCGGTGAGCATCAAAATATATTGCTGCTCACTTTTAACCTTTAACCGAGATGCTACACATTTTTTGTATCACCAATGAGCATCAAAATACATTGCTGCTCACTTTTGTCCAATAACCGAAACACAAAGCATCTTTTGTATCATCGGTGAGCATCAAAATACGTTGCTGCTCACTTTTAACCTTTAACCGAGATACTACGCATTTTTTGTATCATCGGTGAACATCAAAATACATTGCTGCTCACTTTTAACCTTTAACCGAGATACTACGCATTTTTTGTATCACCAATGAGCATCAAAATACATTGCTGCTCACTGTTGTCCAATAACCGAAACACAAAGCATCTTTTGTATCATCGGCGAGCATCAAAATATATTGCTGCTCACTTTTAACCTTTAACCGAGATACTACGCATTTTTTGTATCACCAATGAGCATCAAAATATATTGCTGCTCACTTTTAACCTTTAATTGAGATACTACGCATTTTTTGTATCATCGGTGAGCATCAAAATACTTTGCTGCTCACTTTTGACCAGTAAACGAGACACAAAGTATTTTTTGTATCATCAGTGGGCATTAAAATAACTTCCTCCCTTCTGCAATATTCAGAAGAGCTGAATAAGCGAACATGGCCGACCGCCGACCGCTTCCGGGTACGACCTCTCGCAAAATTCCGCGATTGCGCAATACACTCAGCAGCCGGCGTGCTGTGGGCGCCGGGATACCCGCTGAGGCCACAAAATCGGTGCTCCGGAAGATCGGCCGCTCAAATATCCAGTCCAGGGCGCGGATGGCATACTGGGAACGAGTCACGGTCACCACCCGGTCTTTCATTTCCTGGTACAGGTCGAGAATTTCACGGGCCTTTGTCAGATTTTCCTCAGCCTGCGCCCTGACTGCTTCGAGAAAGAACCGGCACCAGCCAGTCCAGTCGTCGTCGCGGGAAACGGCGAACAAGCCCTCATAGTAGGCGTCGCGCCGGGCCTCGAAATAAGAGCTGATGTAGAACACGGGCGCCCGGATAAGCCCGTGCTTCCACAGAAACAAAGGCACCAACATGCGCCCCAGGCGACCATTGCCATCCAGAAACGGATGAATGGCCTCAAACTCAGCGTGCAGAATCGCAAGTCGAACCAGCAGGTCGGGGGTGTCCTCGTGGATGTAGCGCTCCCACGCGCTCATCGCGTTGGGGAGCTGGTCCGCCCCGATGGGCACGAATTTGGCTTCGTCAATGGTGCATCCCGGCGGTCCGATCCAGTTGGAAACACGTCGATACTCGCCGGGAGATCTGCCCTCGCCACGCACTCCTGCGAGCAGGACAGAGTGCACTTCGCGAATGACGCGCCCGGACAGCGGCAGTTCTTTCAACATCTTTTCCGCATGCCGCATGGCGCGGCGATAGTTGAGCACTTCGTTGATGTCTTCGCGGTGCTTAGGCGAATCGGGTTCCCGTCCTGCCTCAAACTCCAGCACCTCCCCCATGGTGGCCTGGGTGCCCTCGATTCGCGAGGAAAGCACCGCTTCCTGGGTGGATAGAGGCGACAGCAGGACGTCAGCGTTCGGAATGGAGGCGAGCATCCCGTCATAGCGCGCAACCGCCGCCGCCGCGTGACTGATAAAGGGAATCAGGCTCGACCAGTCAATCCGCTCGCCGGGTGGAAATTTCCCATCGTGGTAATAGACGGGCGCCATCAACTTTCTCCGAACCCCAGCGCTTTCAGGTTGTCGACAATTGCAGCGTCAAGGCGCGCGCCTCCGATCTGTTGCGACCGCAGTTCCACGACCCGCCGCTTCGTTTTATCGCAACGTTGCCGTCTTTCTCTTACTCTATCACTATAATCTTCTTCAGAAACAAGAATAGACGGCATCATATTGATTTCTCTTGGCACATCAAATGCCTGCCGGTCTTTTGTCGTCCTGTTTCTCCGCCAAAGCCAGGGCCGCACCCAAGGGTGCGAGGGCAGGAACAGGGAAAGTATCAAGGGAAAGAACGAAGTTATGAAATGAACTTGATACCCTTGTCGGGTTGCGATGATCATACGGGTTTTCTGAAGTCCTGAGAAGTGACCCAAGCCGCTCTTTCACATCACCGATTTAGAGTGGCGGCCAAACGCAGAGAGGTCGGAAGCATTTATGGAAAGGGGCTCCCCAAGTTGAGCCCGACACGGGCCGTGCGCCCGCTGTGCATCCAATCTTAACACATGGGGCAGAGACTGACAGCTCCCCCCGAGCGGAGTAACCTGCCTGACAACCATCTATTCAGGGAGGGCACCCCGGAGAAGCCAGGTGCGGAGGTTGTCTTTCGTCAAACTCAGCCTCTGCTTTCCGCGGGCAAGGGAGAGGAAAGCATCGTCATCGCTGTTGCTGAAAATGGGAAAGGCTCTCCTTTAAGAAGCCTTTGGCAGTAAATCGCAGTGTTTTGCGATCCCTGTGCTAGAGTGTAAGCAAGGGCGCACCTGCTGCGCCATCTGTGAGTGACCCGAGGCAACAGGAGGCCATGCTTGGTGGGTAACCGATTCTTTGACAAGCCCATTCTCAACTCCCCTTACGAGTACCCCAAACGGCACTGGGAGTTGGATGAACATGGCCAGCCGACCCAGAGGATTATCGAAGAACGGCGCAGGGCGAAGTTCATAACACCGATCCCGAATCCGCAAACACAACAGGGGCGGGGACGACAAGCCTCAATGGTAATAGATGAAGGCAGGGGCCTGTCAACGCAGAAACAGCAGTATCACGAAGAGTTGTTGTTCAATATCAACGGCGTCCGCGAGCAGGTTGACAGGTGGCGGGAACTGCCACAGAGCCAATGGCAGGTAACCGCGGCAACGGCCCGGCTGCTGCAACATTGGCGAGGTCACGAGTTCAGCGGCATTCGCCCCTTCTTCTGCCAGATTGAGGCGGTTGAGACCGCTATCTGGCTTACTGAGGTGGCCCCAAACGCAGGCAAGACCGGGAAACGGTTCCTGAAGTATCTGGAGGACGCCAACAGCGACGCCAACCCAGGTCTGATGCGCCTGGCGCTGAAGTTGGCAACGGGTGCCGGCAAGACCACGGTCATGGCGATGCTGATCGCCTGGCAGACCATCAACGCCGCCCGTCATCCGCTTAGCAAACGCTTTACATCTGGCTTCTTGATCCTGACCCCGGGCCTGACCATCCGAGACCGGCTGCGGGTGCTGCAGCCCAACGACCCCTACAGCTACTATAAAAGTCGTGAACTGGTTCCAGGAGACATGCTGCCAGACCTCAACCGCGCCAGTATTGTAATCACCAACTACCACGCATTCAGACAGCGAGAGCGGATCAGCCTGACCGCAGGCGGACGTTCTCTGCTTAAAGGTCGAACAGGACGCGCACTCGATACGATGGAAACTGAAGGACAGATGTTGCAGCGCGTCGTCTCCAGTCTGATGAGCATGAAAAATATCCTGGTGATCAACGACGAGGCGCATCACTGCTATAGCGAGAAATCAAAGAACGTGGAGGATCCGATCAGAGACGAAGACGAGAAAAAAGAAGCGAAAAAGAATCAGGAGACCGCCCGACTCTGGATTTCCGGCCTGGAAGCAGTCGATCGCATGCTTGGCGTCTCTCGCGTGATGGACCTTTCTGCGACACCCTTCTTCCTGAGAGGCTCAGGCCATCCGGAGGGCATCATGTTCCCATGGACGATGAGCGATTTCTCATTGATGGACGCCATAGAATGCGGCATCGTCAAACTGCCGCGGGTGCCCGTTGCCGACAACCTGACAACAGCGGGCGAAATGCCCATGTTCCGCAACTTATGGGAACATATCCGCAATAAAATGCCAAAGAAAGGCAGGGGCAAGGGAGAGTCTCTTGATCCTCTCAGTCTGCCAACGCCGCTGGTCGCCGCGCTTGATACACTTTACGGGCATTACAGGGGAACCTATGAACTCTGGCAAGAGGCAGACTTGCAAATGCCGCCCTGCTTCATCGTGATCTGCAACAACACCGCTACGTCGAAACTGGTCTATGACTATATCTCCGGTTTTCACCGCGAGCGCACAGACGGCACTGCCACCTTCCACAATGGCCGTCTTCCACTATTCCGCAACTTCGACGACCAGGGCAATCCGATCGCCCGGCCGCGGACACTGCTGATTGACAGCGAACAGATCGAATCCGGCGATGCATTGGACAAGAACTTTCGTACTATGGCCAAGGATGAAATTGAAAGCTTCCGCCGTGAAATCATCCAGCGCACAGGGGATCAGCGCCAGGCCGACAAAATCACTGAGCAGGACCTTCTGCGCGAGGTCATGAACACCGTAGGCAAACCCGGCCGCCTCGGCGATTCAATCCGTTGCGTCGTGTCGGTATCCATGCTTACTGAAGGATGGGACGCCAACACCGTCACCCATGTGCTGGGCATACGCGCCTTCGGCACCCAACTGCTCTGCGAACAGGTCGTGGGGCGGGCGCTGCGGCGACAATCCTACACGCTCAACGAGGAAAAACTGTTTGACGTCGAGTACGCCGATGTCTTTGGCATCCCCTTTGACTTTGCCGCCGAGCCCGTGATAGTCAAGCCACAGACGCCACCTCCAACCATTCATGTCAAGGCGATGCGCCCTGAGCGCGATGTACTGGAAATTCGTTTTCCCCGCGTCTCCCACTATCGTGTCGACTCTCCCAGAGAGCGGCTTACCGCCAGGTTTGATGAAGCCTCTACACTTGAACTGACCCCTGATTTGACGGGTGCAACGAGAACGAAGAGTTCCGGCATCATCGGTGAGCCGGTTGACTTTCGCCTGATTCAGGCAGGCGATATCCGCGAGGCCACAGTCATTTTTGAACTGACGTCTCATCTACTGATGACAGAATGGCGCGATACCAATGGCGACCCTGAACTCTATCTGTTCGGCCAATTGAAGACGATCGTGCGCCAGTGGTTCAACCAACATCTTGTCTGTAGAGGAGGCACCTCCCCGGCGCAGCTCAAATACAAGATGCTTGCGGATCTGGCATGCAACAAAATCAGAGCGGGAATCGACAGGTCGCAGGAACGGAGTCAAGACATCCTGGCCCTGCTTGATCCATACAACCCCGAAGGCTCAACGGCAGAAGTCAATTTCACAACATCTGCCAAGATCCTCCGACATGAGACCGATGCCCGCCGCTGTCACCTCAACTGGGCGATTTTGGACAGCAAGTGGGAAGCAGAGTTCTGTCGCATTGCGGAAGCCCACGACCAAGTTCTCTCATACGTCAAAAACCACAATCTGGGATTCGAGGTTCCCTATCGCTTTGGCTCAGAAACGCGCAGGTACTTCCCGGACTTCATCGTCAAAGTTGATGACGGCGGGGGCGGAGATGAACCCCTGAATCTAATCGTCGAGATTAAAGGCGTTCGCCGAGAGGACGCCAGGGAAAAAAAAGCCACCATGGTCACCTATTGGGTACCCGGTGTAAACAACCGCGGAGACTTTGGTCGCTGGGCTTTTGCCGAGTTCACCGATGTGCACGGAATGGACGCTGAGTTCGGGCGGCTGGTCAAGCATTTCCGGACAAGGGCGGGATTCGACCCGAAAACAGCCGGACAAACGGGAAATAATGCCCAGAATGCCGAAACATCTTACAACATTGACGGGAATACAGGGTAAACAATATCCTGAACTTGTTCTATACTGCTTTACCAGTCACTTCTTTCCACTCACCTTGGAAATCAGGAAATTCAGAGCCTGCCATGAAATCTCCGCCAATCGTCTTCGAAAATCCGCCGGTCAACGAGGTTGTCGCAGCAGCCTACTTCCAACCGCCACTGCTCAACTTGCGCAACGAGCATATCGGTTTGTTCTGGGCTAAAATAAAAAAAGATTTCCCCGTCGTGGAGCAACAGCCTTCAACAAGCTTTGAGTTGAATGCGGCCGAACCGTTCCCGATGCCCAGGTATTGGTTCATTGCGAAGGATGAAATCAACCTCATTCAGATTCAAAAGAACGCCTTCATGTTCAACTGGCGGCGTAGGAAAAATGCGTATCCACAATTCCATAAGCACATCAAGCCTGGCTTCGATAAATATTACGGTCTTTTCAGCGAATTCATCCAAGAAGAAGCTAATACGCAACCTCCCCCTATTGACTTTTGTGAATTAAGCTACATCAATATCCTGGAACGCTGCGAATACTGGGTCGGGCCTCAGGATACGGCGAAAGTCATTCCCTCATTCTCTATCCTGAATCCCGGTATGGAGGATCTCCATCCCCCAGTATTCAACTGTAATTTTACTTACGGGGTCTCAGCCGATACGCAACTTCATATCGGAATAAGAAACGGGATTAAGGATCAGCAACAGGATGCCCCGGTGCTTTTGTTCGAAATCAAGGCATTTGGCCGTCTCGGACAAGTTGAAAAACCACGGGCAGACGAATGGTTTGAGCGTGCCCATGCCGCCATCATCAAGTGCTTTTTGGAGATGACAAGCCCGGACATTCAAAAGCGTTTTTGGAAACCCGTGGAGAAAACACAATGACTGGAGGACTATCCTTTACGCCCGCCTCGGACTATCGATCGATCCCATCGCAGATGATAAGAGATCAAATCTTGACATCTGATCTGAATCAGGATTGGAGCCTGCCAAAGTCCTCTCTGAAACCTTTGCATCCCGGTGTCACAGGGCAGGATGACAGTTGGCACAAAGAAGAAAAGGCACGAGAAATGTACCGCGCATATCGGATCCGGATGCAAGCGCCCAGAAGCGATGCTGAATTTGAAGGTTTGACTTTGAACAGCTTCTCCGAGCGGTACTTCCGGCCTTTTGTCACCTCAGCTATCGCCCCCAAAGGTTTCTCAAGCACAGGCACCGTACATTTAAATACTTTCATTGATCTGCTGATCCGTTGGGAAGCCGACCTTCACAAGGCAAAAAAGGCACAAAAAAAGTATGACGCATATGAGACCCGAATTAAAACGCTGAAGAGTTATGCCGAACACGAAGGATTCGCCGTGAAAATTTCCTCCGAGCGAGACTTCTGGTCTTTTTTCAAGTCAGTCCCCTTCGCCCTTAAGGCAGATTTGGTGCTTTTGGGCAACGGCAATCTGCGTGCCATCTGGGAGGAAGAAGATGACAGCCACTTGGGGATTCAGTTTCTTGGCGACCGCATGCTGCAATATGTCATATTCCGACAACGAGAGGCAAGCAGTGAGGTCTCGCGTGTAGCCGGGCGCGATACTTTTGAAGGCGTCAAGGAACAGGTGCGCATCTTCGGCCTTGAGGCGTTTCTGGGAGCATGACTGGCAACGACTTGCCGGACGAAGATCACGTCGTTCGATATGTGAACCCAGGGCTCATTGACAACGGAAAAGTAACAAGCTCCGCTTTCGACCTGCGCCCCGATGAGACCGGCCTGTCTGTTAATTGGCTTGAGTGCTTCCGCAATTTGAAAAAGGATGAGCAACTCGCTGAAGTAACAAGGCTGTTAAGGCTGGAGCTTGGTAAAAATGGCCGTCTGGTCGAATTGAACATAGGCGAAACCAGACAGCATGTGCGAAGCGAAATTGAAGATATTCGCTTCATTCATATGCCTCTGGATAAAGAGGGCGAAAACGAAGCTGACCCGTCTCACAGCGAGATCACAGGGCTACCACAGAGAGATTCGCCTGAGGCCGAATTGATCGGCGACATGATTGTTAAATGCATAAAAGAAACTCATCCGATAGTGGTTAGATAAAGTACATGGCGAAACGAAAATCGACCAAGACTGTCGAAACCCTGCGGCACCGGGCTGCATCGCGGAAGAACATTCCCACGGCTGAGTATCAGACAGCCATGACCGATGCCGACCGCAATCCGATCGAGGTCGCGTATGAGCGGCGCAACCGGGATCTTGACCCGCAACTTGTCTGGCGCGGCAAGGACGAGCAGAACGGGTCGGACCTCGTCGTCCAGGCGCCGCCGCTTTACATTCAGGAGAAGGTGAACCCGAAAGTGCTGATTGACGATCTGTGGAAACGGAGCAAGGAGACGGGGAACGGCGAATCGAGCTTGCAGACCGATTTGTTCGCGGATTTTAACGGGCTGCCGAGCGCCGATGCCCGGACGGAGTTTTACCGGCACGACGCCAACTGGTCGAACCGGATGATTCTCGGCGACAGCCTGCAGGTGATGGCGTCGCTGGCGGAGCGGGAGGGGCTGCCGGCAAGGGTGCAGTGCATCTACATGGACCCGCCCTACGGCATCAAGTTCAACTCCAACTTCCAGTGGTCGACGACCAGCCGCGATGTCAGGGACGGCAACGCCGGGCACATCACGCGCGAACCGGAGCAGGTGAAGGCGTTTCGGGACACGTGGCGGGACGGGATTCACTCGTATTTGACGTATCTGCGGGACCGGCTGACGGTGGCGCGGGATCTGTTAACGGAGAGCGGATCGGTCTTTGTGCAGATCGGAGACGAGAATGTGCACCGGGTGCGGGCGGTGATGGATGAGGTGTTTGGAGAGGAGAACTTTCTTCGGCAAATTGTATTCGCCAAAACTGGGAGCATGGTCTCCAATGAGCTAGGGCGGACTTCCGATTACTTGTTGTGGTACGCGAAGAATGGAGAGAGCGCTAAGTACCGACAGATTTACTTGAAGAAGGAACCGGATAACTTTTATAACCTCTTGGAATTGCCTGATGGATCACTTAGAAGGCTGGCGGATGAGGAAAAGGCAGATGTAAGAAAGCACTTTCCAAACTCACGAGTCGGATGTCTCGTGAGTTTGGAAAGTGCTGGATCTTCAAGTCAAGACACGCCAGTAGAATTCGAGGGAGATACCTATAGGCCCAACCGAAACAGCCACTGGAAATTAGCTTATCCTCAAGGTATGAATATCCTCAAGAGGTCTGGCCGCATAGAAAGGACGGGCAGCAAAATTCGATGGAAATATTTTATCGAAGACTACCCACTGAAAGTTTTGTCCGAAGTGTGGAGTGATACAGCCGGATTCAACCGAGACCAAATATATGTTGTAGAGACGCGCACAAAAATAGTCGAACGCTGCATCCTCATGACCACCGACCCCGGCGACCTGGTCCTCGACCCCACCTGCGGCTCCGGCACCGCCGCCTACGTCGCCGAGCAGTGGGGCCGCCGCTGGATCACCATCGACACCTCCCGCGTCGCCCTCGCGCTGGCCCGCGCCCGCATCATGGGCGCCCGCTATCCCTATTACCTGCTGGCCGACAGCCGCGACGGCCAGATCAAGGAAGCCGCGCTTGCCCGCAAAGCCCCCTCGGAAGCACTCACGTCCAACGACATCCGCCAGGGCTTTGTCTACGGGCGCGTCCCCCACATCACCCTCAAGTCCATCGCCAACAACGCCGAGATCGACGTGATCTGGGACAAGTTCCAGCAAAGGCTGGAGCCGCTGCGTCAGCAACTGAACGATGCCCTCGACACATCCTGGGAGGAGTGGCAAATCCCCCGCGACGCCGACGACGCCTGGCCCGGGGAGGCCAAAAGCGTTCACGCGGACTGGTGGCAACAGCGCATCGCCCGGCAAAAGGAGATCGACGCCTCCATCGCCGCCAAGGCCGGCTACGAATACCTCTACGACAAGCCCTGCGAAGACAGCAGGAAAGTCCGCGTCGCCGGCCCCTTCACGGTGGAGAGCCTGTCGCCGCACCGCCTGCTCGGCGTCGATGAAAACGACGAACTCCTCGACATGGCCGCCGAACCGCAGACCGGCTACAGCAGCGAGATCAAATTCGTCGATATGATTCTGGAGAACCTCAGAACTGCCGGGGTGCAGCAGGCGCACAGGGAAGACCGGATTACATTCACCTCGCTCATCCCCTGGCCCGGCGAAGGCCTGGTTTGCGCAGAAGGCCGCTACATTGAAGGAGGCACTGATGGCGATGATGTGCCATCAGGAAGGGAAAAACGCGCCGGTATCTTCATCGGTCCTGAATTCGCCACCGTCTCCCGCCCCGATCTCGTGTCGGCAGCGCGCGAGGCCGCCGAAGCCGGCTTTGACGTGCTGATCGCCTGCGCCTTCAACTACGACGCCCACGCCTCGGAGTTCAACAAACTCGGCCAGATCCCGATCCTCAGGGCCCGCATGAACGCCGACCTCCACATGGCCGACGGCCTCAAAAACACCGGCAAGGGCAACCTCTTCGTCATCTTCGGTGAGCCGGACATCGACATCCTCGACGCGGAAGACAGTCAAATCCGAGTCAAGGTCAAGGGCGTGGACGTATTCCATCCCAACACCGGCGAAATCCGCAGCGACAGCGCCGACGGCATCGCCTGCTGGTTCGTCGATACCGACTACAACGAGGAGAGCTTCTTCGTCCGCCACGCCTACTTCCTCGGTGCCAACGACCCTTACAAGGCACTGCGGACGACGCTCAGAGCCGAGATCAACCACGAAGCCTGGGAGACCCTTCACAGCGACACTTCCCGGCCTTTTCCCAAGCCGGCGTCAGGTCGAATCGCCGTCAAGGTCATCAATCATCTGGGCGATGAGGTGATGAAGGTATTCCGGGTTTAAGTCGGGCATGAACAACTCCGCTTTTGTCTTCAGGGAGCTTACATAGCTATGGACAACACCTGCGCACTGGAAATCTACAGACAACGATATGAGACGTATCGGCATCTTGACCGTTTACGTTGGTACATTTTTCAGATCCCGGTCGTGACGGGCTCGCTGGCGGTGGCGTTGGCCGAATCCGTGGCGGAGAAAAGCATCATGGCGATGCCGCAGAGCGCCTGAGCGGCCGTCTCGGTCAGAGGTCGGCCGGATGGATGGCCCCTCGCGGAGCTCGGAACACTGCAGGCGGCGCACTGCAGACGGCATACGCCACCCTGTTGCTCCCGCAGGACAGCTTGCCGGAGCTGCCCCCGATCTCGAGGGCGGGTCGCCCCCGGCCGGCCCTCGGCCCCCGGCTTTAGCGGCGCGGCGCGGCGGGGCCGCAGGCGCCGCCCTAAGCCATGCAGAAGCCGCAATATTTTCGGCGCAGCGGCCGTTGGCGGCGGCGTTGGCCGAAGCCGTGGCGGAGAAAAGCATCATGGTGATGCGGCAGAGCGCCTGAGCGGCCGTCTCGGTCAGAGGTCGGCCGGATGGATGGCCCCTCGCGGAGCTCGGAACACTGCAGGCGGCGCACTGCAGACGGCATACGCCACCCTGTTGCTCCCGCAGGACAGCTTGCCGGAGCTGCCCCCGATCTCGAGGGCGGGTCGCCCCCGGCCGGCCCTCGGCCCCCGGCTTTAGCGGCGCGGCGCGGCGGGGCCGCAGGCGCCGCCCTAAGCCATGCAGAAGCCGCAATATTTTCGGCGCAGCGGCCGTTGGCGGCGGCGTTGGCCGAAGCCGTGGCGGAGAAAAGCATCATGGCGATGCGGCAGAGCGCCTGAGCGGCCGTCTCGGTCAGAGGTCGGCCGGATGGATGGCCCCTCGCGGAACTCAGAGCACTGCAGGCGGCGCACTGCAGGCGGCATACGCCACCCTGTTGCCCCTGCAGGACAGCTTGCCGGTGCTGCTCCCGATCTCGAGGTCGGGTCGCCCCGGCCCCCGGTTTTAGCGGTGCGGCGCGGCGCGGCAGCAGGCGCCGCCCTAAACCAGGCAGAAGCCGCAATATTTTCGGCGCGGCGGCCGCTGGCGGCGGCGGTTGCCGAAGCCGTGGCGGAGAAAAGCATCATGGCGATGCGGCAGAGCGCCTGAGCGGCCGCCTCGGTCAGAGGTCGGCCGGATGGATGGCCCCTCGCGGAACTCAGAGCACTGCAGGCGGCATAGGCCACCCTGTTGCCCCTGCAGGACAGCTTGCCGGTGCTGCCCCCGATCGTCAGGGCAGGATCGCCCCCAGTCCCCGGTTTTAGCGGCGCGGCGGGGCCGCCCGGAGTTGCCCCCGCTCCCGAGGGCGGGTCGCCCCGGCCCCCGGTTTTAGCGGCGCGGCGCGGCGCGGCAGCAGGCGCCGCCCTAAACCAGGCAGAAGCCGCAATATTTTCGGCGCGGCGGCCGCTGGCGGCGGCGGTTGCCGAAGCCGTGATGGAGAAAAGGATCATGGCGATGCGGCAGAACGCCTGAGCGGCCGCCTCGGTCAGAGGTCGGCCGGATGGATGGCCCCTCGCGGAACTCAGAGCACTGCAGGCGGCGCACTGCAGGCGGCATACGCCACCCTGTTGCCCCTGCAGGACAGCTTGCCGGAGCTGCCCCCGATCGTCAGGGCAGGATCGCCCCCAGCCCCCGGTTTTAGCGACGCGGCGGGGCCGCCCGGAGTTGCCCCCGCTCCCGATGGCGGGTCGCCCCGGCCCCCGGTTTTAGCGGCGCGGCGCGGCGCGGCAGCAGGCGCCGCCCTAAACCAGGCAGAAGCCGCAATATTTTCGGCGCGGCGGCCGCTGGCGGCGGCGGTTGCCGAAGCCGTGATGGAGAAAAGGATCATGGCGATGCGGCAGAACGCCTGAGCGGCCGCCTCGGTCAGAGGTCGGCCGGATGGATGGCCCCTCGCGGAACTCAGAGCACTGCAGACGGCGCACTGCAGGCGGCATACGCCACCCTGTTGCCCCTGCAGGACAGCTTGCCGGAGCTGCCCCCGATCGTCAGGGCAGGATCGCCCCCAGCCCCCGGTTTTAGCGACGCGGCGGGGCCGCCCGGAGTTGCCCCCGCTCCCGAGGGGCGGGTCGCCCCGGCCCCTGGTTTTAGCGGCGCGGCGCGGCGCGGCAGCAGGCGCCGCCGCCAGCCGGGCAGAAACGGCAATGCGAGCAGGGCCAGAGCCAGCGGATTCAGGAAACCGCCGCCGCCACCGCCGCCAACGCCACCACCGGCGCCGCCGCGCCCTTGACCGGGCAACAGCGTGCCGTTGTGTGCCAGGGCCGGAGGTTGGGTGCCCGTGCCGAAATCCCAATCGATGTCACTCCAGCCTTGGCCGGCATTGTCCCTGGTCAGATCAGCGGCTTCTTCCACCCCCTCAGGCAGGGGAGTCCCCTCCGAGCCGAAGAGCTCCTCCCCGTCCACCTGGCCAAAACCATAGCTCGCGATCACTGAGGCCGTGATCTGTCCGCCGCCTGCCAGCGCGCCCACCAGCGCGCCAACGGCATCATTGCCGCCCTCCCCGCCAGAAGCGTTGCCCGCGGCGTAACTGGCGACAATTGAACCCGTGCCGCGCCCGCCCACCAGTTCGCCGACCAGCGCACCGACCACATCGTCGCCGGCCCCGCCCCTGGCATGGCCCCTGGCGTAGCTTGACCGGATCGTGCCGTACTGAACGCCCACCAGCGCACCGACCACATCATTGCCGGCCCCGCCAACGGCTTCGCCCGTGGCGTAGCTCGCCCTGATCGAGCCGCCCTCCTGCCAGCCCACCAGCCCGCCGATGTTGTCCCCGCCCGTGGCAGGGCCCGCGATATAGCCCGCACTGATCGATCTGCCCTCCTGAGAACTCTCCGATCCGCCGACGTTGTCCCCGCCTGCGGCAGCACCCGTGGCATAGCTGGCGCGGATCGAGCCGGCGGACTGCCGGCCCACCAGCCCGCCGACGGCGTCTCCGTCGCCGTCTCCGCCGGCGGCAGCGCCCGTGGCGAAGCTCAGGATGATCGTGCCGGACTGAGCGCCCACCAGCCCGCCGACCTGATCGCTGGCGCCGCCGCCGCCATCGGCAGCGCCCCTGGCGTAGCTGAGGAGGATGGTACCCGTCTCCTGCCAGCCCACCAGCCCGCCGACGGCATTTCCATCGCCGCCGCCGCCGGCGGCAGCGCCCTCGGCGTAGCTTTCCGAGATCGTGCCGGCGGACTGCCGGCCCACCAGCCCGCCGACCTGATCGTTGGCGCCACCTCCGCCATCGGCAGCGCCCCTGGCGTAGCTGAGGCTGATGGTGCCCGTCTCCTGCCAGCCCACCAGCCCGCCGACGGCATTTCCATCGCCGCCGCCGCCGGCAGCAGCGCCCTCGGCGTAGCTTTCCGAGATCGTGCCGGCGGACTGCCGGCCCACCAGCCCGCCGACCTGATCGTTGGCGCCACCTCCGCCATCGGCAGCGCCCGTGGCGTAGCTGGCGCTGATGGTACCTCTTTCCTGCCGGCCCACCAGACCGCCGACAGAACCCAACTCTCCACCCCCGCCATCGGCGGCGCCCGTGGCGTAGCTGAGGCTGATGGTGCCCCTTTCCTGCCAGCCCACCAGGCCGCCGACAACATCAAAATCTCCATCCCCGCCATCGGCCGCGCCCGTGGCATAGCTGGCGCTGATGGTGCCACTTTCCTGCCGGCCCACCAGGCCGCCGATGAAAATCAGCCCATCGCCGGTACCGGTGTAGTCCGCCAAGTTGTCAACCAGGCCGAGGTTGCGGATGGCCGCACCCTCTCCGATCGCGCCAAAGAGCCCGACATACGGCTGATTGCGGCGGATGGCGAGGTGACTGATGGTGTGGCTGTTGCCTTCAAAGACAGCGACAAAGGGTTGGTCAAGATCGCCGATCGGCCGCCAGCCGCCGGCGTCATCCTCATTCACCGGAAAATAGTCGGGGTGGTGGTCATCCGGATCCAGGCGGTAGCCCCCTTCGCCGTCACCCGACCAGGTTCCATCCCCATCGCCATCAAAGTCCAGATGCTGCACCAACTCATAGCCGCGACAAAGCGCCCCGGGACAGCCGAGGTTGTTTCCCTCAGCGCCGGCACTGGTTTTGTAGCTGGCGCCCTCCAGGTCGTGGCGCATGTTGTGCAGCATGCTCAGGTTGCGGATCTCGATCAGGCCGTCGCCATCGCCGTCCACCGCGACCTCAAGGCTGATGCGGTCACTGTACTGCACGCCCTCGCTGTCTGTGGCGCTCAGCTCGAAGACCAGGGGGGCGCCGGGAGCCGGCGCCCTGAAGGTCGCCATGGGGCCCTCTGCGTCCCTCAGGCTGACCGTTGTGCCTTCCAGCTGCCGCCAGCGCCAAGACAGGATCTGGACACGGCCAAATCTGACCGAGCCGGTGAGCGTCGCCGTTGCGCCGAACTCCAGGCCCGAGGCCGGGGGCTCGCCAGCGCTCAGGTCCGCCTGCCCCGGCAGCAGGGTGCCGCAGGCGCCGGCGGGGAATTGGTCGCAGTCGAAGACGGCGCCGGTGCCGTCATAGTCGGCGTAGTTCAGTGCCGGCACCTGTTCATCGGTGCCGAAATCCCAGGCACCCAGGGTGTGGCTGTCGGCCGCGTTCCAAGCCGAGCCGGCATTGGCTGCGGTCAGTTGAGCCGCACTGGACACTGCGGCAGGCTTTTCGCTTCCCTCCGACGGCTCGTCCGGCCCCACAGGGGTCTCGTGACCGATGGCCTCGCCAAAGCTATAGCTGGCCGTGATGCTCCTGCTCTCCGCGCCCACCAAGCCGCCGACACTATCCAAGCTTCCCCTCCCGCCATCGGCATCGCCCGTGGCATAGCTTGCCGTAATCGAACCCAGCTGCCGGCCCACCAGCCCGCCGACAAGGTCCTCATCTCCATCCCCGCCATCGGCAGTGCCCGTGGCGTAGCTCGCCGTAATCATCGAACCTAACAACTGATAGCCCACCAGGCCACCGACATAATCCATGTTTCCATCCCCGCCACCGGCACCGCCCGTGGCGTAGCTCGCCGTAATCATCGAACCTAACAACTGATAGCCCACCAGGCCGCCGACATTATCATTCTCTCCATCCCCGCCACCGGCATCGCCCCAAGCGTAGCTGGCCGTGATCGAAGCTAACGACTGATAGCCCACGAGGCCGCCGACATTATCATTCTCTCCATCCCCGCCATCGACAGGGCCCGTGGCGTAGCTCGCCCTGATCGAACCTCTTACAAGACGGCCCACCAAGCCGCCGACCCCATCATTCGCTCCATCCCCGCCATCGACAGGGCCCGTGGCGTAGCTCGCCCTGATCGAACCTCTTACAAGACGGCCCACCAAGCCGCCGACCCCATCATTCGCTCCATCCCCGCCATCGACAGGGCCCGTGGCATAGCTGGCCGTAATCGAACCGTTCGTCTGCTCGCCCACCAGGCCACCAATGCGCCCGTAACTGTTGCCATCTCTGGAACCCGTGTAATCCGCCAGATTGTCAACCAGGCCGAGATTGCGGATGACGGCCACCTGAACTTGCCTCGTGCCTCCTCCAATCGCGCCAAAGAGCCCGATATAGACGCTATTGCTGCGGCGGATGGCGAGGTTGCTGATAGTATGGCTGTTGCCTTCAAAGACGGCGACAAAGGGATTGAGTATGTGGTCGCCGATCGGCCGCCAGCCGCCGGCGCCGTTTTCATCCACCGGAAAATAGTCGGGGTGGTGGTCATCCGGATCCAGGCGGTAGCCTCCTTCGCTGTCGCCCGACCAGGTTCCATCCCCATCGGTATCAAAGTCCAGATGCTGCACCAACTCATAGCCGAAGCAGCCGCCCCCAGCGGGACAGCCGAGGTTGTTTCCCCCAGCGCCGGCACTGGTTTTGTAGCTGGCGCCTGTCAGGTCGTGACGCATGTTGTGCAGCATGCTCAGGTTGCGGATCTCGATCAGGCCGTCGCCATCGCCGTCCACCGCGACCTGAAGGCTGATGCGGTCGCTGTATTGCCGGCCCTCGCTGTCTGTGGCGCTCAGATCGAAGACCAGGGGGACGCCGGGAACCGGCGCCCTGAAGGTCGCCAGGGGGCCCTCTGCGTCCCTCAGGCTGACCTCTGCGCCTTCCAGCTGCCGCCAGCGCCAGGACCGGATCTGGACGCGGCCAAATCGGACCGAGCCGGTGAGCGTCGCCGTGGCGCCAAACTCCAGACCTGCTGCCGGGGGCTGGCCAGCGCTCAGGCTGTCCTGCCCCGGCAGCAGGGTGCCGCAGGCGCCGGCGGGGAACCGGTCGCAGTCGAAAACGATGCCGGAGCCGTCATAGTCGGCGTAGTTCAGTGCCGGCACCTGCTCATCGGTGCCGAAATCCCAGGCACCCAGGGTGTGGATGTCGGCCGCGTTCCAGGCCGAGCCGGCATTGGCTGCGCTCAGCTGAGCCGCGCTGGACACTGCGGCAGGCTTTGCGCTGCCATCCGACGACGGTTCACTCGAACTCAAAGAAGGCTCGGAACCGATGGCCTCGCCAAAGCCATAGCTCGCCGTGAGCGTCTTGGTCCCCGCGCCCACCAAGCCGCCGACAGAATCAAAATCTCCATCCCCGCCATCGGCATCGCCCGTGGCATAGCTTGCCGTGATCGAACCCAGCTGCCAGCCCACCAGCCCGCCGACAAGGTCCTCATCTCCATCCCCGCCATCGGCATCGCCCGTGGCGTAGCTCGCCCTGATCGAACCCCTATGAAAGCCCACCAGACCGCCGACAAGGTCCTCACCTCCATCCCCGCCATCGGCATCGCCCGTGGCGTAGCTCGCCCTGATCGAACCCCTATGAAAGCCCACCAGACCGCCGACAAGGTCCTCACCTCCATCCCCGCCATCGGCATCGCCCGTGGCATAGCTTGCCGTGATCGAACCCAGCTGCCAGCCCACCAGGCCGCCGACAGAATCACTGTTTCCATCCCCGCCATCGGCAGGGCCCGTGGCATAGCTCGCCGTGATCGAACCGCCTTTCTGATGGCCCACCAAGCCGCCGACATCATCATCTCCATCCCCGCCAGCGGCAGGGCCTGTGGCATAGCTCGCCGTGATCGAACCGCGATTGAGATAGCCCACCAAGCCGCCGACACGGTCCTGCTTTCCATCCCCGCCAGCGGCAGCGCCCGTGGCGTAGCTCGCCGTGATCGTACCGCTACCCTGCCGGCCCACCAGGCCGCCAATGAAAACCACCCCATCGCTGGAGCCCGTGTAATCCGCCAGGTTGTCAACCAGGCCGAGATTGCGGATGGCCGCACCCTCTCCCACCGCACCAAAGAGCCCGATATAAACAGTGTCCATGCGGATGGCAAGATTGCTGATGGTGTGGCTGTTGCCTTCAAAGACGGCGGCAAAGGGACTGTTGTTATCGCCGATCGGCCGCCAGCCGCCAGCGCCGTCTTCATTCACCGGGAAATAGTCGGGGTGGCGGTCCTCCGGGTCCAGGCGGTAGCCCCCCTCGCTGTCGCCCGACCAGGCGGTTCCATCGCCATCGGCATCAAAGTCCAGGTTCGCGGTCAACTCATAGCCGAAGCAGCCGCCCTCCTCGGGACAGCCCAGAGAGTTCGCCACGGCATCCGCGGCCCGGTAGCCGGTGCCTCTCAGGTCGTGGCGCATGTCGTGCAGCATGGCCAGACTGCGAATCTCGATCAGGCCGTCGCCGTCGCCGTCGCCAGGTTCCGCCACGACGGCGATAGAGATGCGCTCGGTGTACTGATTGCCCTCGCGGTCTGTAGCCGTCAGCTCGAAGACCAGGGGGGCGCCGGCAGCCGGCGCCCTGAAGGACGCTGTGGGAGAATCTGCGCCCCTCAGGGCAACCCTTGTGCCCTCCAACTGCTGCCAACGCCAGGACCGGATCTCGACGCGGCCATATCGGATCGAGCCGGTGAGCGTCAGCTCCGCGCCGGCCAGCACGTTCGGAGGCCCGCTGGCGCTCAGGCCGACCTGGCCCGGCAGCAGAGTGTTGCAGAGGTTGTCACCGTCGGGAAACTGATTGCAATTGAAGACGGCGCCGAGACCGTCATAGTCGGCATACTCCAGTGCCGGCGCCTGCTCATCGGTGCCGAAATCCCAGGCACCCGAGGTGTTGTAGTCAGCGTGATTCCACCACTGATTTCCGTCTTCGTCCAATCCGGCATTGGCTGCGGTCAGCTGAACCGGGCTCGTGATCGCCCCGCTCCCACCGGCCCCAACAGGCTTGACGGAGCCGGCGCTCCCCCGGCTCTCATCGCCCATCACTCTGCCAAAGCCGTAGCTCGCCCTGATCAGACCGACATTCTGCGCGCCCACCAGACCGCCGGCGAAGGCGGGACCTCTGCCACCATTGACAGCGCCCGTGGCGTAGCTCGCCGTGATCATACCGTCACTCAGAAAGCCCACCAGACCGCCGCCGACGTCATCACCATTGACCGCGCCCGTGGCGTAGCTCGCCGTGATCGAGCCGCCTCTCTGCTCGCCCACCAGACCGCCGGCGGAATCACCATTGACCGCGCCCGTGGCGTAGCTCGCCGTGATCATACCCCTAACCATCAAGCCCACCAGACCGCCGCCGCCGCCCTTGGCGGCAGCACAATTGACCGCACCCCTGGCATAGCTCGCCGTGATCGAACCGCCACCACTATTCACAGTGCCCACCAGCCCGCCGCCCCTGCCATCGAAGGAACAATTGACCACGCCCGTGGCGTAGCTCGCCGTGATCTCACCGTCTCCCCCTCCCTGAAAGCCCACCAGCCCGCCGACATGGTCCTTGTTGCCGTCCTCGCCAGTGGCATCGCCTGTGGCGTAGCTCGCCCTGATCGAGCCGCCTCCCTGCTGGCCCACCAGCCCGCCGATAGTATTCTCAAGGCCAGCGCCGCCATCGGCAGCGCCTGTGGCGTAGCTCTCTATGATCAAGCCGTCTTGCTGCCAGCCCACCAGACCGCCGACATAGTCATCATCTCCATCCCCGCCATCGGCGGCGCCCGTGGCGTAGCTGAGGCTGATGGTGCCCGTTTCCTGCCGGCCCACCAGGCCGCCAATGAAAACCCTGCCATCACTGGAACCCGTGTAATCCGCCAGATTGTCGACCAGACCGAGATTGCGGATGGCGGCCGCCTCCTCCAGGCTCGCGCCCCCTCCGATCGCGCCAAAGAGCCCGACATACGTCTGATCGCGGCGGATGCCGAGGTTGCTGAGGCGGTAGCCGCCGCCGTCAAAGACAGCGACAAAGGGATTGGCAGGGTCGCCGACCGGCAGCCAGCCGCCGGCGCCGTCTTCATCCACCGGGAAATAATCGGGGTGGTGGTCTTCCGGGTCCAGGCGGTAGCCCCCTTCGCGGTCACCCGACCAGCTGGCTCCATCCTCATCGGCATCAAAGTCCAGGTCCGCTGTCAACTCATAGCCTCTGCACCTGCCCCCGGGACAGCCGAGAGAGTTGGCACCGGCATCGGCACCGGTTCTGTAGCCGGCGCCTTCCAAGTCGTGGCGCATGTTGTGCAGCATGGTCAGATTGCGAATCTCGATCAGGCCGTCGCCATCGCCGTCGACCGCGACCCTGAGGCTGATGCGCTCGCTGTGTCGCCCGCCCTCGCTGTCTGTAGCGGTCAACTCGAAGACCAGGGGGGTGCCGGGAGCCGGCGCTATGAAGGTCGCCATGCGGGCGGTGGCGTCCATCAGGGTGACCGCTGTGCCCTCCAGTTGCCGCCAACTCCAGGACAGGATTGGGACGCGCTCAATTGCGATCGAGGCGGTGAGCGTGGCCATGGCGCCGAACTCCAGGCCTGTTGCCTGAAACCCTGCGGCGCTCAGGCTCAGGCCCAGCTGCCCCGGCAGCAGGGTGCCGCAGGCGCCGGCGGGAAACTGATCGCAGTCGAAGACGGCGCCAGCGCCGTCATAGTCGGCATAGTACAGTGCCGGAAGCTGACGGTTGGTGCCGAAATTCCAGGCGCCGAGGCTGGTCGCCAGCGTGTCCGTATTCCACAGATCTCCGGCATCCATTGAAGTCAGCTGAGCCGCAGCGCTGACCGGAGGGGAGCCGTCCGCTCCTGTGGACTCCTGGCCCATCACTCCGCCAAAGCCATAGCTCTGACTGCTGGAGCCGCCCTCCCGCAGCCCCACCAGCTCGCCGGCATAGTCATAGTCCCCGTTTCCACCCCCGCCATCAGCATCGCCCGTGGCGTAGCTCGCCCTGATCGAGCCGCCACTCTGCCGGCCCACCAGTCCGCCAACCCTGTCGTCTCCGCCTCCGCCATCGGCAGCGCCCGTGGCATAGCTCGCCGTGATCACACCGCCAGACTGCCGGCCCACCAGCCCGCCGACAGCATCGAAAGTTCCGTTCCCACCATCGGCAGCGCCCCTGGCATAGCTCGCCGTGATCGAGCCGCCACTCTGCTGGCCCACCAGACTGCCAACGTTGTGATTGTTTCCCCCGGCCCTACCGCCAACGACGATGCCGGTGGCGTAGCTGGCGATGATCGAGCCTGCCACCTGCTCACCCACCAGGCCGCCGATGTATTTCACTCCCTCGCTGGAACCCGTGTGATCCGCCAGGTTGTCGACCAGGCCGAGATTGCGAATGGCCGCACCCAATGCAATCCGGCCAAAGAGCCCGACATACTTCTGATCGCGACGGACGGCAAGATTGCGGATGCGGTGGCCGTTGCCGTCAAAGACAGCGACAAAGGCATCGCCGCCGCCGATCGGCCGCCAGCCGCCGGCGCCCTCCTCATCCACCGGAAAATAATCGGCCTGGCTGTCCCCCGCGTCCAGGCGATAGCCGCCATCGCGGCTGCCCGACCAGCTGCTTCCATCGCCATCGGCATCAAAGTCCAGCTCCGCAGTCAACTCATAGCCTCTGCACCTGGCCCCGGGACAACCGAGGGAGTTCGGCACGCCCTCGGCGCCGCTCCTGTAGCTGGCGCCGGTCAGATCGTAGCGCATGTTGTGGAGCATGGTCAGGCTGTCGATTTCAATCAGGCCATCGCCATCGCCATCGACAGCATGGGCCACGATGCCGACAGAGATGCGGTCGCTGAGTCGCCTGTCGCTGTATTCGGCGGTCACCTCGAACACCAGGAGGGTGCCGGCGTCCGGCGCCGTAAAAGTCACTACGGCAGTGTCCGTGCCCCTCAGATCGACCGGCGTGCCCTGCAGTTGCCGCCAACGCCAGGAGCGGACGGGGACGCGGCCAAATCGATCAGAGCCGGTGAGGCGGAGCTCTGTGCCGATCATCACCGACGAAGGCCCGCCGGCGCTCAACTGCTGCTGCTCCGGCAACAGGGCGCCGCAGGAGCTGACGACGAAGCGGTCGCAGTCGAAGGCGGCGGCGGCGCCGTCATAGTCGGCATAGTTCAATGCCGGAAACTGCTCATTGGTGCCGAAATCCCAGGCATCGAGGGTGCCGCGACCGGCATCATGCCAATCCGATCCGGCATTGGCCCCGGTCAACCCGGCGGCACTGGACACGGGGGGAGCGCCATCCAACCCTATGGAGTTCCCGGCAATGGCCCTGCCAAAGCCATAGCTCTGACGGCTCGAGCCGCCTGTCCGCTGCCCGATCAGCCTGCCGCACCTGTCTCCGATCTCGTTCCCGGAAGCGGCATCGCCGGTGGCATAGCTGGCCGTGATCGAACCGCCGCCCTGCCAGCCCACCAACCCACCGGCGTTATCATATCCCCCGCCACCGCCATCGACAGCGCCGGTGGCATAGCTGGCCGTGATCGAGCCGCCTCTCTGCCAGCCCACCAGGCCGCCGACATCACTACTCCCATTATTCCTCACCTCAGTGGCGGCGCCGGTGGCATAGCTGGCCGTGATCGAGCCGCCGCTCTGCCGGCCCACCAACCCCCCGTTGGAACTGGCCTGGGCGACGGTGACGCTAAAATCGACAGCGCCCGTGGCGTAGCTGGCCGTGATCGAGCCGCCGCCCTGCAAGCCCACCAGGCCGCCGCTGCTTCCCGATCTACTGAAGACGTGGCCGGTGGCATGGCTCTCCGTGATCGAGCCGTCTGCCTGCTGGCCCACCAGGCCGCCGGTACAACTTGTCGAGGAGGAGGCTCTGCTACGGACATTGCCCGTGGCATAGCTGGCCCTGATCGAGCCGCCTTGCTGTCGGCCCACCAGACCGCCGGCACAGTTAGAACGTCCAGGCGGAACCTCGGTATAGCCGGTGGCGTAGCTCGCCGTGATCGAACCCTCCTGCTGAAGGCCCACGAGCCCGCCAACGCGGAGGCGATTCGCGAAAGGTATGGCGGAGTTATACGCCAGGTTGTCAACCAGGCCGAGATTACGGATGGCCGCACCTGTTCCAATCACGCCAAAGAGGCCGATATAAGTAGTGTCCGTGCGGATGGCGAGATTGCGGATGCGGTAGCCGTTGCCTTCCAGGACGGCGGCAAAGGGATTGTCGTTATCGCCGATCGGCCGCCAGCCGCCGGCGCCCTCCTCATCCACCGGAAAATAATCGGCCTGGCTGTCCTCCGAATCCAGGCGATACCCCCCACCGATGGTGTCCGACCAGGTGCGGCCGTCGCCGTTGACATCGAAGTCGAGGTCCCCTGTCAGTTCATAGCCTTCGCAGGCGCCGGGGCAACTGTTGTTGGCGCCGTCCGCCAGGCCAAAGGCCGTCCGGTAGACGGCCTGGTCGCCCGCCGAGCCTGTCGGCGTGCCGTCGCCGTCCAGATCATGGCGCAGGGCGTTCAGTTGCCCGAGGCTGGTGATCTCGATCAGTCCATTGCCATCGCTGTCGGCCGTTGTCGTCTGCGCCTGGGAGACTCCGATCATGGCACAGAGCAGGGCGGAGGCGACGGCGCCGGCAAAATGGCGCCGGCAGCCGGCGGCTCTCGAGGTCGCGGAAACGATCTTCATGTCCTCACAAGGGTCTTGCCGAAAGCAGACCTGAGCGTTGAACGGAGCTCCCTCCCAGGAAGCGGTGGCGGGCGCCCGGCCCTCCAGCCCTCGGGGACAAGCCGGCCCTTCAGGGAGGGGGGGGGGGGGGGGGGCTTGACGGTGGCGAGAGCCTGTCCAAGTCAGGGCGCGAAGCAGGGCGGAGGCGCCGCCGCCGGCAAAATGGCGCCGGCAGCCGGCGGTTCTCGAGGTCGCGGAAACGATCTTCATGTCCTCACAAGGGTCTTGCCCAAAGCAGATCTGAGCGTTGAACGGAGCTCCCTCCCAGGAAGCGGTGGCGGGCGCCCGGCCGGCCCTCCAGCCCTCGGGGGCAAGCCGGCCCTTCAGGGGGGGAACTGGCCACTGGCCACTGGGGCCGCTGGAGTTGATGATCCCACTAAAGACAACCTCAGAGAATTGATGAGAGAGAGTAGGGCAATTGTACACCACCATACACCATATTTACTGTTTGGCGGCAACTCCGCCCGCTTGTGGACATGATTTTGCCGCTCAGTTCCAGCCCTTCGGCGCGCCCCGGCGACCGGCGTCCCACACTTTTCCTGCCAGCCAGCAAGGGCCCGGGCGCTGGCTATGTCGGGAAGGCGGCAGCAGGCCGTGCACTCCCGGCCCAGCTGACCCGGATAGGCAGAGGGAAGCGCCGCTGACTGGCGGTTCGCGGGAGCGGCTTCAGCTCCGCCGGGCAAACTTCGGGCGTTCAGGCTCCACCACATCTCCTGCGATGCGCCCGCGGGGATCGGACTCCCGACTCGCCGCCATCGGCCCAGTCTCCGCGACCTCAGCACCAAGCAGAGGAACCACAGCAGGGAGGGCCTGCCAAGGCTACCGACCTTGAGGAGGTCGAGCAGGCCGGTCGAGATGCTGGACCCCAGAGCGAGCGGCCGGTCGGGGCGCCTGCCGTTTCAAGAGGTTGGACGCGGGCATGGTCGCGCCCTGGCAGTCACTGGAATGGCGGATGCCGACGGAGAGTCAGGCGCACTCGACGGCTTCGACCGCGGGGGCGTCGAGCCGGACGGCTCAGGTTTCACAACGGCATCAACCCCGGCAACCGCGCCTTCTTTCCGAAGGCGCCGGGGGCTTTGGCGGTTGCCAATATAACGCCAGAGGCTGGGAACCTTGCCATTGGCCTTCCAGTGGCACCGAAAAATCTGATGCCCCTCATTGACCCGGTTTGCCCAACTGCCCTTCAAGGACAGGTTTGTGCTGTCCTCAACGTAAGGCTCCAGTAAAGGACAATGTTTTTAGTTGGGAATCAGCATAAAGGAGCTAATTCCCACCAAAGATTTACCATATATTCAGATCTTTTGCCCATGAACTTCATAGTACCAGTCATGGACATACAACAGGCAAGAAAGGATATGAAGGCGTTCTGTGTTCGGACCTTTGAGTTTTCCCTTTTTGCTGAATTTAGAACCCATCTCTCCTCCGCCTCTCTAATATCTCGTCCAAACGCTTATAGTCTTTTTCTGCGGATGCTCTCTAAAGCCACATTTCCCATCGCCATCGCCTGATCGTTTTTCCTGGTGCAGAGCAACAGCCAACCCTCATTATCTATGAATAACAGGGTTACTATTCTTAATCAAACAAGATATTTACTTTGATAAGTTTTTGAGCTATCCATTCTAATTTTTTCAGGTATGCCTTTTCTTTTGCTCGCTCAGCCAACAACGTCATAAAAAGAATCACGTTTGGATAATCCAGGAATATCGTATATCCAATGATATTGCCCAGATTTATCGCCTCAATAACTCTTGGGGTTACATTGCAATCTTCGCGTTTGATTGTGTTGATGTATTCAATTCCAGGTGACTCATAATGATGATGATTTTCCACATTGACTTTGTGCCTATTCAGTAAATCTGGTAAATCTGGATATTCTTTGTCTTTATGGCTAAAATCAAGATAAATGAAGCCTCCCATACGGAGGGCTTCTTCTCGAGACAAGCCAGCAGGGTAGAAAGAAGCAACATAGGGTTCTTTTCTCCTTGCTGCGTCTACTATCCATCCATCAGGGAATGTGACAATTGCACCTTCTGATTTCGAGTAGGGAATGGCTACAAGACCTTGAAATGTATCTAGATATCTAAAGTTGACAACACGAAGTTCAATATCCTGAGTGTCATAAGTTGCTCGGTTACACGCTGCTTCAGAGTATCCAATATCAGTGATTAAAATTCCTTTGCTTGCCTTCAAGTCTTGAAGAAAGCTTAGAAATGACCCGACATCTTTAATATCTACTTTCTTATTAAAGTACTTACAATCAACAATGATAATGAGGTTGAAATCAGCAACTTTTTCTTCGATTAGAATATCTATCTGTCTCTCGATGTTCGACATCAGGCCCTTGCGTCGAACATCGCGTTGTATAGATGCGCTTGGAAATAACCTTTGAAAATGTCTGGTTATATAAATTTCATATTCTCTCCAATCCATAACAGCACCTTCAGCTTTTGTATTGACCGAAAATCATCATCAATACGGTACTCAGTTTCCGTTACCGTCTTTATCAGAGCCCGAACGCAGCAGCGAAAGCGGCGAATTGAGACTTTCATCTACAGGAACGTTTTCCATATTTTTTTGTGGAGCATACATCAGTGAGTTTTCGGATTTCAGTCACCATCGGCATCCGGGCTGTTTCTTTTAAGCACTTCGGAGATTTTGGTAATCTTTTCTCCACCAGACCTGTCATTTGCGAAGTAGCCGGTTGAACTCTCATGAAAGATGGCTCTGGTCGCTTCCATTAATACTGCATCTTTGACGTCAGCATTATCGGCTGCCTTTACAAAAGCCTGGAAGGTTCTTAATGAGTTGCTTTTGAATTTATTGACTGTAGCTTGATGCTTGGCTGCCTTATACACATTGCCGCACCAGAGTGTTGCCGTAATCAGCAAACCTAATATTAATATTTTAGTTGACACATAGTCCACTGCCCCAGCAGTGGATTCAAGATTAGGCTCAGCGAAACGTAAGAAATAAATAGCAAATAAAGCAGAGATAATCACGAGCACTGCTGTTGCTGCCAGCCAACACTTTGCCCGACCATCCATAGCTTTAGCTTCCAAGCCGAAGAGAGCGGTGAATTCGCTAACAGCAGTTTTTGCAAGTACGCTCTTTGCTTCTTGAACAAGGTCGTCAAAATCCGTCTTTTGAGAAACCGACGCCTCTCTTGCCTTTTGAATAAGGCTGTCAAATTCTTCCCTTTGGGAGTTTGCATGAGCTTCTGTAGATTCAAGACGTTCCGATGTTTCTGAAAGCATGGATTCCATTTCCTCAAGATGCTTTCTATATGCACCCGCTATGAATGCAAGGTATGAGACATACGGACATGCAAGTTGAAAGATATAATCTATCTTGCTTTCGAGATCGGAGAAACCCAGAACTGTTTCTTCCCGTCTTGTTTGAAATCCATCTATCCTCTCAGGAATGCTCATTATCGCCGGGATTATGTTTTCGGCGGAATAAGCAATATCGTGGGCAGTTTCTTTTGGCAGCTTACTGATTGGCAAGGCCTTGAGATAATTGCAAAGTTCAATTAACCGCTCTAAATCCAGTCTGACTTGAAAAGATGAATTTGAAACTCTAGCTTCGGCGTTAAAGAGACCGGGTACATCAATTCCTGTTATCTCGCCCAAAATTCGTTCCAACTCCTGTACCTGTTCTTCTGTTGCCATTTTATTTCTCCATTAAAACCAAGGCCGCACTAAAGGGCGTGAACATGGCAAGCATCCCATGGAATAGCGAAGGCATGGAATGAGCTTGATGCCTTTGTCGGATTGCGATAATCAATGGAGCAAAAGCGACGAAGGGAACTGGGCTGACCGCAGCTCTTTCCGGGGCTACTGAAAAGCCAATCGGGGCCAAGAGAGCGAACAAGGCGGCTAACGGTGGCTGGGGTTTTTGATAGCGCCCCATGCCTGAAGCCGGCGCTTGGCGATTTTGGCGTAATCCTTGTCTTTTTCAATTCCAATCCACCTGCGATCGTATTTCTGGGCGATATAGGCTGTAGTTCCACTTCCCAAAAAGGGATCAAGGACAACATCGCCCTTATTGGAGATTGCCAGAATGATTCTTTTCAGCATCTCCTCGGGTTTCTGCGTCGGATGCAGTGCGCGTCCATTGTCGCCGCGCAGTCTTTCCTTCCCCTGAACAAGCGGCATTTCCCAGAGGTCGCGCATCTGCTTTGAGCTTCCGTTCCTCTGCTTGTCAGGGTTTATCTGTTTGATCTTTTCATAGTCGAAAGTCCAGCCGCTCCCTTTCACGGCCCAGACGACAAACTCCGTTGAGTGCGTGAACACACGCCTCGTCATGTTGGGCATCGCATTGGTCTTGTACCAAGTGATGATGTTGTTTATTTTGAAGCCCCGCTGCTTCAGGACAATCATCACCTCCCCCAAATTGTGGTAGCTGCAGGCAACACAGATGGACCCATTGTCCTTCAGGACCCGATCGCAGGCTCTGATCCATTCTCGGGTAAATTGCATGTACTCCGGCATGGTCATTTTGTCCCAGTCTTCATTGACCATATACCAGTCCCCGCCAGTTTTATTGCCCTTCCATTCAAGGCCGTTGCCGGACAGGTTGTAGGGAGGGTCGGCAAAGATCAAGTCAATGGACTTCTCATTGACCTTCCTGTCGAGTATGTCGATGCTGTCCCCGTTGTATATGACGTTTGTTTTCATGGCTCAGGATGCGGCGACGAGATTTCCCCGCCACGAAACGATCGTGCCGGGGATGCTTTCCAGCCAACGATTGGAGTCACCGAAAGAATCAGACGAGTCGACAATACTGTCGAAGAGCCGCAGGATTTCCGTATGCCTCAGGAATTTGTTTCTCGATTTCATATCGAGCAAAGCCCGCAGAATTGAAACGAAATCCCCGATGGAAAGAGGAACTATCTTCTGCCTGCATCCTTCATATTCATACTTGATCGACGTCCAGAAAGTATTCAGCGTGTCCCGGTGAATTTCAGGCGCAATGAACAGACAGTACGAAGTCATGTGCGGGTGTTTTTTCTCAAAATCCCTCAGGTGCCGCATGACAGGCTGCCCCTCGTGGTACCACTGTGTCCGGTCCCGTAGCATGGTGACCTCGCAGATCGCATTAAAGCTGCTGTAAAAACACTCAATGTCCGGCCTGTTTCCGGGCGCCGTAAAGGTAGGTTCGTTGTCGTCGCCGACAGGGTAATTCGGCTGAATTTTCAAGGCGTCATTCAACGCATAGAGGCTCAGGGCGGCAAACTTTTCAAGCTGGGCCGGACGATCCTTAATGCTAAAAATGCCCTCAAGACTTGCAATATAGGATTCAATGCGCTCGACCGTCTGGGAATCCCTGCGATCTTTCTCATCCCGCAGCCTCCTTCTATAGGATCTCAGACCTGCGATGTGCCTTTTCAGCTCATCGCCCTGCAATGCCACGGCTTCTTCAATCTCGGCAGGCTGTTCTCCCAAGGCTTCTTCGCATTCCCTGACTTCCTTAACAAGGTTTTTAATGATCTGAACAGATTTCTCGACCGTCTCCCAGGGGAGCTTTGGCTCAGAAATGTCGGCCATATGGGCAAGGTAATCTTCTTCGGATTCAAAGGACTCTGACTGCGCATTATCTTGAGCAAGCAGAGAAGCGATTTCAATCGACCTGCGCGGCTCCAGGTCGACATAAAAATCTCCGCCATGGATGTAAATGTACCCGGTAAGACGAAAGTAGCGAATCGCGTTGTCACCGTAGTCTCGTATATTTTTCAATAATTTATTGATCATACTCTGATCATTCGTGTTTAAAAATCTGCTTGCAAAACCTGCTCTATAGTCATCGTTGACCTCTTGGTGTTTCTGCCGCAGCGAAATGATTTCTTCCGCGTACTTGTCTATATCCTTATAGTGCACCAAGGTCGGAGCGAAGATGGAAAACTCCTGCTTGCTAATGCCTTTGGGCCTTTTACCGCGAGTAATTTCTTTTTCGTTAACCGCATTGATCAGATGAAGGGTGCCAACGAATGGCTTGATATCATAATCCTCGCCTTCTTCCGGGTAGTCATCGCTAGCTGGATTGGGTATCTGCCACTTCAAAAAACTTCTCAGGAAAATCTCTTCAAAATTGAAGTCGTCCTTCAAAAACGATTTCCCCAAGTCCGTTGTCAGCACCTTGTCGTCTTTCAGCACAACGAAGCCCAGCTTTTTGAGGACATTGATCGACTGGCGTCCGCGCATGGCCGGATCTTCGTAGTTTTTCATATGGAATATCTCTTCCGCCTGTTCAAAGGAGATCTTTTTTGACGGATCATCAACTAAAGCGATCTTTTCTGGTGAGAGATCCTTATAAAACTGTCTTTGCCTGTAACCATAGAATCTTTTCTGAATCAGCAGAATCTGGAATTTCTCTTGCTTTTCCTGATCCCAAGGCAAGTTTTCAAGCGCCTGCAATGCAATTAAAAAATTTCTTAATCTCTCGGGATTCCTCAGCGTCGTTGTGATTGACCAGGGCTTTTTCACCTTCACCTTTTCACCCTGCAGTAAAAGATGCGCTCCGCATTATTTTCCACATTGCTTTTGCCCGCTGAGAAAGCTTTGTGCCTCCTTTCAAATATCTCAACATCCCCCTTCTGATTCAAGATATGCAAAATTTCATCATCGCTCATTCTCGCATTCGAGCGTTCATCCTTTGAAGCACCGATGTTATTGTAGGAAAGACAGATATGTCTGCAGTCCGCGTTTGCGACTAAATCTGCAAATGCGCCCACGGCCTTCTTGAGGCAGTAGTCGCTTTTGATGTGGGAGCGGTTCATTTTCCTGCCCACGCCCTCGACTTTCGGCTTTTTCCATTCTGCGAGATTCTCTAAAAGATGGTAGGCGTCGGAGTATTGGCGCGAGTTATAGGGCGGATCGATGTACAGAACATCGCAGGAAATTTTCTTGATGAGAGCGTTCGCATCTTCCTGGTGAACTTCATTGTTACTGTTGTTGGAATAATCGACGTCTGGAATGAGCAGCTTCAGGGGACGAAGCGCGTCCAACTTTTTGCGGAAAGCATCGTAGTGTCCCACGGTGTTGGCTACTTTATCGACAGCATAGAGAAGAGAGCAGACCAAAGTATTCCTTTCATTCTCGTCCTCTGCAATCCTTTCCATTTCTTCGCGAATGGCCCCGATTTTTCTTGCATTTTCTTTTGTGAAGTAGGTTCCGCCATAGTGTATTGAAAAATAATTGTCTTTCTCGCTCGACAAATTATTGAGGTGCTCAACCTTTTCGGCAATCCTCTCTCGTATGTCAGCCTCTACGCCCAGAAATGCCTGCAAACAGGAGTAGTTTGCAAAAAGAAAATCATTGGAAATGATTTTAACGTTCGGATTGTTGAACCTTGCGCCCACAACGCCAGTGCCCGCAAAAACATCACAAAACGAATTTATCCGGCCACATTTTTCGGATACGACACTCTCGATAAATCCAAGCAGCCTGTATTTATTGCCCAAGTAGCGCCTGCTTTTCAGTTGAAAGTATCCGTTTGGGGATTCTTCTGGCCGAAAAGAGCTTCTATTGACTTTTCGTACATGAACTCCATGCAACGGCTCTTGACGCCCTGTGCGATCTATCTCGCATGAGAGGGCAAGTGGTAGTTGTTGCACAGTCTGTATGGCAGATGAACTCATTAGTAGGCAACTACGAGAAAAATCAAAATTGTCCGTCTCCCTATCCTCCATAGGGGAGACACCGTCATGCTGAATTAGAAGAAGTCAATCCTAGTATAACTGAATTTATTTATCTCGGTTGACTTGGGAAAGAGCGGCCAAGCGAGACAATTGCCAGACGAGCTTTACTTCACCGAGTTCAGCCCGTACTTCTGGGGCAACAAAGGGGGTATCCCGCTTGCCTTTTGCAGGTATCATTGATCTCTTTTGCTCTAACCCTTTCTGCTTCGTGGCGCAAAGCTGTAATCCTGAGCTGTGACTCAGGGAAGAGGGACTATAAAGTGGCTGCTCCCCAGCCTTGGCTGAAGCGGGCCGAAGCGCGCCCCACGCGGCGAGAAAATCATCAAAAATGCCCGTCCGCGGCCGTATGGCGCCGTGCTTTTGCTATAATCGCAGATACGGGAGGTCGCTCGGCTGGCGAAGGCTGATTTTTTGAGGTTTTCGCAGTTGTGCCGGCCCTTTTCACTTACTTAATGCACTGGACACCAGACCCATGAAAATTAACAACCCCCAACTGTTTTCTGTCGCCGCTGTGGCGGCAGCCGCCTTTTCGCTTGCCGTGTCGCCTGTCGGTCAGGCGCAGGAAGAGAAAGTCGTCAATGTTTACAACTGGTCGGACTATATCGACGAGAGCATCCTCGCTGATTTCCAGGGAGAGACTGGCATCCGCGTCGTCTACGATGTGTTCGACTCCAATGAGGTGCTGGAGACCAAGTTGCTCGCCGGCAATACCGGATACGATGTGGTCGTGCCCACGGGCTCGTTCATGGAGCGCCAGATCCAGGCCGGGGCCTTCCAGAAGCTGGATCAGTCGAAGCTGAGCAACAAAGGCAACCAGTGGCAGGACATCCTCAACCGCCTGTCCGTTTACGATCCGGGCAATGCCTACTCGGTCAACTACATGTGGGGCACGACCGGCATCGGCTACAACGTCGGTATGATTAAGGCCCGCATGCCGAATGCGCCGGTCGATTCGCTGTCCATGCTGCTCGATCCCGAGATCGTCTCCAAGTTCGCCGACTGCGGCGTCTATATGCTCGATGCGCCGGCGGAACTCATACCGGCGACGCTCAAGTATCTCGGGCGCGACCCGGCGAGCCACCTTTCGAGCGACATCCGCCGCGCCGAAAGGGCACTGCAGGCCGTGCGTCCCTATGTGCGCAAGTTCCACTCGTCGGAGTACATCAATGCGCTGGCCAACGGCGACATCTGCCTGGCCTTCGGTTGGTCCGGCGATGTGCTCCAGGCGCGTGACCGGGCGGCCGAGGCCGACAACAACGTGGTCGTTGACTACAAGATCCCGCGCGAAGGGGCCCTGATGTGGTTCGACCAGATGGCGGTCCCCGTGGATGCGCCCCATCCGAACAACGCCCATACGTTCATCGACTACATCCTGCGGCCGGAAGTCATCGCCAAGGCGTCGAACGATGTCTATTTCGCCAATGGCAACCTGCCCTCGCAGGAGCTGTTGAACGAAGACGTCATCGGCGACCCCTCGATCTATCCGCCCCCGTCGACCGTCTCCAACCTCTATCTGGTGAAGGCCTACCCGGACAGGATCCAGCGGGCCGTCACCCGCGCCTGGACCCGCATCAAGAGCGGCCGCTAAACGGCGAACACAAGCTGCTGCAACTGTGACCGCCCCCCTGCAACAGCCATATTATGGGGGCTGCTGAGGGGGCGGCCGCAGACGGCGGCGATAATACCCTGCTGCGGATATCGTCGCTCTGCAAATCGTTCGGTGGCACTCCCGCCGTAGATGACATCTCCCTGACGATCGAGCGCGGCGAGTTCTTCGCCCTGCTCGGTCCGTCGGGTTGCGGCAAGACCACCATCCTCCGAATGATCGCCGGCTTCGAGCAGCCCGATCAGGGTACCATCGAGCTCGAGGGCCAGTCGCTCGCCGGCGTACCGCCCCATCGGCGGCCGGTCAACACCATGTTCCAGTCCTATGCGCTCTTTCCCCACCGCACCGTCGAGGGGAATGTCGCCTTCGGCCTCGAACAGGAGGGCGCCAAAAAAGACGATATCCGCCAGCGCGTGCACGAGACCCTGGCCCTGGTGCAGATGGAGGCTTTTGCCAAAAGGCGCATCGAGCAACTCTCCGGCGGCCAGCGGCAGCGGGTGGCCCTGGCCCGCAGCCTCGTCAAACAGCCGAAACTGCTGCTGCTCGACGAGCCGCTGGCCGCTCTCGACAAGAACCTGCGCCAGCAGACGCAGTTTGAGCTCGTCAACATTCAGGAACGGCTCGGCCTCGCCTTTATCATCGTGACCCACGATCAGGAAGAAGCCATGACGGTGGCGAGCCGAATTGCCGTCATGAAACAGGGCCACATCGAGCAGATCGCCCCGCCGGCCGAAATCTACGAAAATCCGCTGTCGCGCTATGTCGCCGAGTTCATCGGCGAAATCAATATCCTGCCCGGGCACTGGAAGGCCGAGGGCAGCGTCCGCAGCGAGCAGTTGGGAGCCGACCTGAAGGCGCGCGAAGTCACCGGCGTCGTCGCCGACGCCCCCGTGTGGCTCGCCCTGCGGCCGGAAAAGATCCAGATCAGCAAGGAGCCGCCGAAAGACAAGGAGTGGAACCACATCAGGGCGCGGGTCGAGGAGATCGGCTATCTCGGCAACCTGTCGATCTATCACCTGCGGGCGGGGCCCGAGGGGGAGAAAGCCGTTCCCCTGACCGTGGCCACCATGAACAGCCGCCGCGAAACCAAGAAGCTCGTGACCTGGGAGGACGAAGTCTGCGCCTCCTGGCATATCGACAGCGCCCTCGTCCTGACCCACTGAGGCGCAGTCGGGGGAAGTTGTGAACATGCCGGCGCCGTCCCTCTCCCCCCTGCCGCTGCTGCGGCGGCTGGTCCATGCAATCGAGCGCTCGCGCCGCCTGAGTCGCGCCCTGGTGCTGGCGCTGCCGTACACCTGGCTGCTGATCTTCTTCCTGGTTCCGTTCCTCATCGTCTTCAAGATGAGTTTTTCGGAAACGCAGATCTCCATCCCCCCCTACGCGCCCCTGTGGACCCTGGCCGCCGATGGGACCGAAGGCTATGCGCTGCGGATGTTCCTCAATCTGGAAAACTATCTGCTGCTCTTCAGCGACGACCTCTACTTCTTCGCCTGGATCAGCAGCGTCTCCCTGGCTGCATTCTCGACCCTGGTGGCGCTGATCGTCGCCTACCCCATCGCCTACGGCATGGCCCGGGCCTCGCCGGCGTGGCAGGGGCGGCTGCTGATTATGGTGATTCTGCCGTTCTGGACCTCCTTCCTGATCCGCGTCTACGCCTGGATCGGCATCCTCAAGGACGAGGGCCTGCTGAACCTGCTGCTGAGCAGCCTCGGCATCATCAGCGAGCCGCTGCACATCCTCCACAGCAACATCGCCGTCGTCCTCGGCATCGTCTACTCCTACCTGCCGTTCATGCTGCTGCCGATCTACGCCATCCTGATCAAGCTCGACGACAGCCTCAGCGAGGCCGCCGCCGATCTCGGCGCCCGCGGCTTCCAGGTGTTCTGGCGCGTGACCTTCCCGCTGTCCCTGCCCGGGGTCGTCGCCGGCTGCCTGCTGGTGTTCATCCCGGCGGTCGGCGAGTTCGTCATTCCCGATCTGCTCGGCGGCGCCGACACCCTCATGATCGGCAAGGTGCTGTGGACCGAGTTCTTCAACAACCGCGACTGGCCGCTGGCCTCGGCGGCGGCCGTCATCCTGCTGACGCTGCTGCTCGCGCCCATCATCTGGTTCCAGCGGGTGCAGATGCGCCTGGACAGGGCCCGATGAAACGGCTCAGCCTGTTCAACAAGTCGTCGGTCGTCATCGGCATGGGGTTTCTCTATCTGCCGATCGCGCTTCTGATCATCTTCAGTTTCAACAGATCGCGCCTCGTCACCGTCTGGGGCGGGTTCTCGACCCGCTGGTACGGCGAGCTGCTGCAGAACGACGCCATCCTTCAGGCCGCCAGCGTGACCCTCAGAGTCGGCCTGGTATCGGCCACCCTCGCCTCCATCATGGGGGCGCTGGCCGGCATCGCCCTGGTGCGCTTCGGCCGCTTCCGCGGCCAGACCCTGTTCGCCTCCATGGTCTACGCCCCCCTCGTCATGCCCGAGGTCATCACCGGCCTGTCGCTGCTGCTGACCTTCACCGCCATCGGCCTCGCCCGCGGCATCCTCACCATCACCCTGGCGCACGCGACCTTCTCGCTGTGCTATGTCGCCGTCATCGTCCGCGCCCGCATGCTCGATTTTGACCGCTCGCTCGAAGAGGCCGCGCTCGACCTCGGGGCGACGCCACTGAAAGTGTTCTGGAAAGTCACCCTGCCGCTCATCCTGCCGGCCGTCATCTCCGGCTGGCTCCTCGCCTTCACCCTGTCGCTCGACGATCTGGTGATCGCCAGTTTCACCAGCGGCCCCGGCTCCTCGACGCTGCCGATCGTCATCTACAGCCAGGTGCGGCTCGGAGTGACGCCCGAGATCAACGCCATCTGCACAGTGCTGATCGTGCTGGTGGCGACCGGCGTCATCATCGGCAGCGGCGCGTTCAACCGGCGCAACAGAGCCGCGACCTGACCCATGGGACAGGGCTGGGGAAAGGGCCCCAGATAGAGGCCGGGGACCTGAGCCGGCGGCAAAAGTCCAGCGCCCGCAAGGCGCAAAGAGCGACCTCGCAGAAATCAGGAATGGGTGAACCATTATAAACCACGAACCCCGATCGGGGAAATTTCTGCGCCTCAATCGGCTCTCTTTTTCTGTCCGCGCCAAACGGACATGTAAGAACCGGAGCAAGCCCCGTCCGCGGCTCGAGGAAGGCCGGCTGGTCC
Organism: Candidatus Porifericomitales bacterium; assembly: GCA_965237735.1. GTDB lineage: Bacteria > Pseudomonadota > Gammaproteobacteria > CBDEFV01 > CBDEFV01 > CBDEFV01. The sequence goes on from CBDEFV010000004.1 coordinate 414,857, forward strand.
GCGCCCGGATGCCCGCCCCGCCCCGCCTCAGCCGAAGGGGCGCCGCGGCGCTCTGTCCCGGACGAAGGGGGAGGGGCCGAGGGCCGCCGTCAAATCCCGAGAACCCGCGGCCTGGCCCTTGACGCCGCCGCCACAAAATCCGCCGGCCCGCCCCGCCGACCGGGCGGAATTGGAAGCGGCAGGCCGGACGGCAGGGGGAGCAGCTGCCGTCGCCCTGCCGCTCCGGGTCAGCCGCCGCCCGCATGCCGCGCCGATCAGCAGCAGCACCCAGGCCAACAGCGCCCAGGGGCTCAGAGAACCGCCGCCGGAACCATTGCCGCCAGAGACATCGCTGACAGAGACATCGCCGCCGGAGCCATCGCCGCCGGAGTCACCGCCGCCACCGCCCCCTTCCTCGCTCCTTTGGCCCGGTATGAGCCTGTTGTTGTATTGCACCGCTGGGGGTTGATCGCCGGTACCGAAATCCCAATCCCCGTTCAGCCAGCTTGGTCCAGCATTTTCTGCGCTCAGATCAGTCGCCTGATCCACCCCCTCAGGCCAGGGCGTGCCCGCCGACCCGGGGGACCCCTCCCCGTTGCCGTTGATTCCCTGGCCAAAGCTGTAGCTCGCGGTGATCGATTCCGTGATCCGCCCGGCGCCCACCCGTTTGCCCACCAGGGTGCCGACAACGTCATTGTCGCCCCCGCCGCCGTCGGCATCGCCCGTGGCGTAGCTGGCGATGATCGAGCCCGTGCCGTGCCCGCCGGTCATCTCGCCCACCAGCGCACCGACCACATCATCGCCGGCGCCGCCGCTGGCATCGCCCTCGGCGTAGCTCGCCCTGATCGTGCCGGACTGGACGCCTACCAGCCCGCCGACCACATCGTCGCCGTCTCCACCCGCGACTTCGCCCTCGGCGTAGCTCGTCCTGATCGAACCGCCCTCCTGAAAGCCCACCAGCCCGCCGAGATTGTCCCCGCCAGCAGCAGCGCCGGCGATATAGCCCCCGCTGATCGACCTGCCCTGCTGAACGCTCGCCGACCCGCCAGGGTTGCCCCCGCCAGCGACATCGCCCTTGGCATAGCTTGCGGTGATTGAGCCACTGAACTGAGTGCCCACCAGCCCGCCGACCTGAGCAGCGTCGCCATTCCCGCCATCGGCATTGCCCGTGGTGTAGCTCGTCGTGATCATACCACCGTCCTGAAGTCCCACCAAGCCGCCAATACGAATGCCGCCGTTGTCAGAACCCGTATAGTCCGCCAGGTTGTTGACCAGGCCAAGATTGCGGATGGCCGCACCCTCTCCTATCGCGCCAAAGAGCCCTATCGTCGCTTGAGCACGGCGGATGGCGAGATTGCTGATGGTATGGCTGTTGCCGTCGAAAACAGTGTCAAAGGGATTGTTGTTATCACCAATGGGCTGCCAGCCACCGGCGCTGTCACTATCCACCTTAAAGTAAGGCGCCATGCTGTCATCCCTATCCAAACTGTACCCCTCACTGCTGTTGCCCGACCAGGTTGCATCATCATCATCCGTATCAAAGTCCAGGTCCTGCTCCAACTCATAGCCGAAGCAGCCCGAAGCGGGACAGCCTGAACTGTCGCCGGCCGAGTTGGTGTCGGTGGTTTTGTAGCTGGTGCCTGCCAGGTTGTAGCGCATGTTGTGCAGCATGGTCGGATTGTCGATCTCAATCAGGCCATTGCCATCGCGATCAGCGGCGGCACGGCGAATCAGGGTCAGGGTCAGCAGGGTGTATTGCTGCGTCGTGTCTCCGTCCGCCGCCGTCACCTCTATGGTGATGGTGATGAGGTTTGAACCCACATCGAGAGCCAGCTGATAACCCTCTGCAGTGAGGTCGGCATCTGCCGGCGTGATCGCAACCGAAGCACGGGCATGGGTCGGCACTGCCGTGAGGGTAATCGTTTCGATGTCGTTGGCCACCGAGGCCGTGTAGCTCCGCACCGCCGCAGCAAAGATGGGCCGCAGAGCGACGCCGCCGCTCAGTTCCAACGCATCCAGGGTCGCATCGATGGAAGGGGGGGCACGGGTCAGAGTCAGGGTGTACGTCTGCACATTCATGCCGTCCTCTGCCGTCACCTCCATGGTGATGAGGTTCGGACCCACATCGAGAGCCAGCTGATAACCCTCTGCAGTGAGGTCGGCATCTGCCGGCGTGATCGCAACCGAAGCACGGGCATGGGTCGGCGCCACCGTGAGGGTAATCGTTTCGATGTCGTTGGCCACCGAGGCCGTGTAGCTCCGCACCGCCGCAGCAAAGATGGGCCGCAGAGCGACGCCGCCGCTCAACTCCAGCGCACCCAGGGTCGCGTCGTCGGGAGAGGCGGCGGCGGCGCGGGTCAGGGTCAGGCTGTAGGTCTGCACATTCAGGCCGTCCGCCGCCGTCACCTTGATGGTGATGAGGTTTGGACCCACATTGAGAGCCAGCTGATAACCCTCTGCAGTGAGGTCGGCATCTGCCGGCGTGATCGCAACCGAAGCACGGGCATGGGTCGGCGCTGCCGTGAGGGTTATGGATGCGATGTCGTTGGCCACTGAGACCCTGTAGGCAGGCTCCACCGGGTCAAAAGCCGGATCCAAAGCAATGCCGTCGCTCAATGTCAGCGTACTCAGGGTCGCGTCGGTGGAGAGAGCGCGGGTCAGAGTCAGGGTGTACATCTGCATCGTAACTTCGTCCTCCGCAGTCACCTCTATGGTGATGAGGTTTGGACCCACATTGAGAGCCACCTGATAACCCGTTGCCGTGCCGTCCGTATCCTCCGGCGTGATCGCAACCGAAGCACGGGCATGGGTCGGTGCTGCCGTGAGAGTTATGGATGCGATGTCGTTGGCCACCGAGGCCGTGTAGCTCCGCACCGCTGCAGCAAAGATGGGCCGCAGAGCGACGCCGCCGCTCAGTTCCAGCGCATCCAGGGTCGCATCGGTGGAAGGGGCACGGGTCAGAATCAGGGCGTACATCTGCACATTCATTCCGTCCGCCGCCGTCACCTCTATGGCGATGAAGTTTTCACCCACGGTGAGATTCACCTGGTGGCCGTCTCCAGTGCCGTCGGCATCCGCGGGCGTGATTTCAGCCAGGGCATTGAGATGGGCTGGCATTGTTGCGATGGTGATGAATTCAAGGTCGTTGACGACCGAGGCGGTATAAGTCAGGGTCGCCAGGGTGAAGGCTGGATGCAAAACAACGCCGTCGCTCAATTCCAGTGCCTTCAGCGCCGCCGGCGGCACTTGGCCCGGCAAAAAGGTGCCGCAGGCACCGGGAGGGAAATGGTCACAGTGGAAGACGCTACCAGAGCCGTCATAGTCGGCATAGTTCAGCACCGGGCTCTGCCCATCGCTGCCGAAATCCCAGGCGCCCAAGGTGTTGCTGGCGGCTGTATTCCAGGAGGATCCGGCATGGGTTGCGGTCAATTCGGCGGCACTGGACACGGGGGGAGCGCCATCCACCCCCGTGAAATCTCCGCCCATGAGCCCGCCAAAGCCATAGCTCTGCAAGATCATCGAGCCGCCTCCCTGAAAGCCGATCAGCGTGCCGACAGAGTCTGTGTTGCCAACCCCGCCATCGGCAGCGCCCGTGGCATAGCTCGCCGTGATCGAGCCGTTCTCCTGATAGCCCACCAGCCCGCCGACCCAATCATCGTCGCCGCCCCCGCCATCGGCAGCGCCCGTGGCATAGCTCGCCGTGATCGAGCCGTTCTCCTGATAGCCCACCAGCCCGCCGACCCAATCATCGTCGCCGCCCCCGCCATCGGCAGCGCCCGTGGCATAGCTCGCCGTGATCGAGCCGTTCTCCTGATAGCCCACCAGCCCGCCGACCCAATCATCGTCGCTGCCCCCGCCATCGGCAGCGCCCGTGGCATAGCTCGCCGTGATCGAGCCATCAAACTGATAGCCCACCAGCCCGCCGACATGATCCTCAATTCCGCTCCCGCCATCGGCATCGCCCCTGGCATAGCTCAGGATGATTGAACCGCCGTTCTGCCTGCCCACCAGCCCGCCGACCCAATCATCGTCGCCGCCCCCGCCATCGGCATTGCCCGTGGCATAGCTCGCCGTGATCGAGCCATCAAACTGATAGCCCACCAGCCCGCCGACAGAGTCTGTGTTGCCGCCCCCGCCATCGGCATCGCCCATGGCATAGCTCGCCGTGATTGAACCGCCGTTCTGCCTGCCCACCAGCCCGCCGACCCGATCACGTTCTCCGCTCCGGCCATCGGCATCGCCCGTGGCATAGCTCGCCGTGATCGAGCCATCAAACTGATAGCCCACCAGCCCGCCGACAAAATTTGTGTTGCCGCCCCCGCCATCGACATTGCCGGTGGCGTAGCTCGTCGCGATCGAGCCGCCTTCCTGCCTGCCCACCAGCCCGCCGACCCGATCATGAATTCCGCCCCCGCCATCGACATTGCCGGTGGCGTAGCTCGCCGCGATCGAGCCGCCTTCCTGCAGGCCCACCAAGCCGCCAATGGAAATACCACCAAAGCTGAAGCCGGTGTAATCCGCCAGGTTGTCGACCAGGCCGAGATTGCGGATGGCCGCTCCCTCTCTGATCACGCCAAAGAGCCCGACGAAGGCTTGATCGCGACGGATGGCGAGGTTGCCGATGCTGTGGCCGTTGCCGTCAAAGACGGCGGCAAAGGGATTGGCACGGTCGCCAATCGGCTGCCAGCCGCCGGCAGCGGAATCCACCACAAAGTATGGCGCCATGCTGTCATTCTCATCCAAACTGTACCCCTCACTGCTGCCGCCCGACCAGGTTCCATCATCATCCGTATCAAAGTCGAGGGGCTGCACCAACTCATAGCCGATGCAGCGCAGGGCGGGACAGCCACTGCTGTCCCCGACCGAGGCGGTACTGGTTTTGTAGCTTCCGCCCGCCAGGTCGTAGCGCATGTTGTGCAGCATGGTCAGGTCGTGAATCTCGATCAGGCCATCTCCATCCTCATCGACGAGATCAGCCACAGTGAGGAGGGTGACGCGGTCGCTGTATTGCTGGCCTTCGTCATCGATAGCAGTCAGCATGAACACCAGGGTGGCCATGATATTCGGTACCAGGAAGGTTGCTTCGCGGCGGTCGGCGCCCCTCAGGGTGACGGTGGGACCCTGCAGTTGCCGCCAATGCCAAGAGCTGATGGCAACGCGGCTGAATCTGAGCGAGCCGGTCAGGGTGGCGGCGGCGCCGAACGGCACTAAAGAAGAGTCGCCTGCGCTCACGTCAGCCTGGCCCGGCAACAGGGTGGCGGGGTCGCAAACACCGGGAGGGAACTGGCCGCAACTGAAGGTCATACCCTGACCATCATAGTCGGCATAGTTCAGCACCGGAACCTGGGTGCTGTCACCAAAATCCCAGGCGCCCAAGGTGTTGCTGGCGGCTGCATTCCAAGAGGATCCGGCATGGGTTGCGGTCAATTCGGCGGCACTGGACACGGGGGGAGCGCCATCCGGCCCCGTGAAATCTCCGCCCAGGAGCCCGCCAAAGCCATAGCTCTGCCAGATCGAGCCGTTCTGCTGATCGCCTACCAGCCTGCCGGCATTGTCTTTATCGCCGCTCCCGCCATCGGCATCGCCCGTGGCATAGCTCGCCGTGATCGAGCCATCAAACTGCAAGCCCACCAGCCCGCCGACATGGTCTGTGTTGCCGCCCCCGCCATCGGCATCGCCCGTGGCATAGCTCGCCGTGATCGAGCCATCAGACTGCAAGCCCACCAGCCCGCCGACTAAGTCTCTGTTGCCGCCCCCGCCATCGGCATTGCCCCTGGCATAGCTCAGGATGATTGAACCGCCGGCCTGCCTGCCCATCAGCCCGCCGACCTGATCAAAGCCGCCGCCCCCGCCATCGGCATTGCCCGTGGCATAGCTCAGGATGATTGAACCGCCGCTCTGCCTGCCCACCAGCCCGCCGACCCAATCATCGTCGCCGGCTCCGCCATCGACATTGCCTGTGGCGTAGCTCGCCGCGATCGAACCGTTGTTCTGCCACCCCACCAAGCCGCCAATGGAATTCTCATGAGAGCTGGAGCCGGTGTAATCCGCCAAGTTGTCGACCAGGCCGAGATTGCGGATGGCCGCACCCTCTCCGATCACGCCAAAGAGCCCGACGAAGGCTTGATCGCGGCGAATGGCGAGGTTGCCGATGCTGTGGCCGTTGCCGTCAAAGACGGCGGCAAAGGGATTGGCACGGTCGCCAATCGGCTGCCAGCCGCCGGCAGCGGAATCCACCACAAAGTATGGCGCCATGCTGTCATTCTCATCCAAACTGTACCCCTGACTGCTGTCGCCCGACCAGGTTCCATCATCATCCGTATCAAAGTCGAGGGGCTGCGCCAACTCATAGCCGATGCAGCGCAGGGCGGGACAGCCCGAACTGTCCCCGACCGAGGCGGTACTGGTTTTGTAGCTTCCGCCCGCCAAGTCGTAGCGCATGTTGTGCAGCATGGCCAGATTGTCGATTTCGATCAGTCCGTCTCCATCGCGGTCGGCCATGACGGACCCCTGCGCCTGCACGACCCACGGCAGGGCGAGGCACGACAACAACAGGGCGGCCAGGCCCAGCGCCCGGAAGGCGGTGCTGCGCACTGATGCCCGGGATTGAGAGCGTTTCATCCTTGCCGAGTGAGGGGGGGCTTGCGTCTGTGTGACCCAGAGCAGGGCGAAGGCACTGCCTTTAATAATTCTCGCAAGTATGCTATCTCTTTCATGCCATTTAATCACAATAGAATACCTACATTAAAATGGTAACTGAAAATATACCCTAAAATATTTCTTTAGAGAGAAGTATACCATCGTGTTTTGCTGTTTGGGTGGATCTTCTGTATAAAAAAACAAAAAACCTGAGGTTTTAAACCTGCCGGCAACCCGGGGACCAGGAACGCCATTTCCAGGGGCGCAGCGGGCCGAGCGAACAAGCAGCCCCGCCGCCAGCCGAACAGGGAAGGCAGAAGGAGAGCCAGCGCCCAGGGGCTCAGAGAACCGCCGCCGGAACCATTGCCGCCGGAGCCATCGCCGCCGGAGTCACCGCCGCCACCGCCCCCTTCCTCGCTCCTTTGGCCCGGTATGAGCCTGTTGTTGTATTGCACCGCTGGGGGTTGATCGCCGGTACCGAAATCCCAATCCCCGTTCAGCCAGCTTGGTCCAGCATTTTCTGCGCTCAGATCAGTCGCCTGATCCACCCCCTCAGGCCAGGGCGTGCCCGCCGACCCGGGGGACCCCTCCCCGTTGCCGTTGATTCCCTGGCCAAAGCTGTAGCTCGCGGTGATCGATTCCGTGATCCGCCCGGCGCCCACCCGTTTGCCCACCAAGGTGCCGACAACGTCATTGTCGCCCCCGCCGCCGTCGGCATCGCCCGTGGCGTAGCTGGCGATGATCGAGCCCGTGCCGTGCCCGCCGGTCATCTCGCCCACCAGCGCACCGACCACATCATCGCCGGCGCCGCCGCTGGCATCGCCCTCGGCGTAGCTCGCCCTGATCGTGCCGGACTGGACGCCTACCAGCCCGCCGACCACATCGTCGCCGTCTCCACCCGCGACTTCGCCCTCGGCGTAGCTCGTCCTGATCGAACCGCCCTCCTGAAAGCCCACCAGCCCGCCGAGATTGTCCCCGCCAGCAGCAGCGCCGGCGATATAGCCCCCGCTGATCGACCTGCCCTGCTGAACGCTCGCCGACCCGCCAGGGTTGCCCCCGCCAGCGACATCGCCCTTGGCATAGCTTGCGGTGATTGAGCCACTGAACTGAGCGCCCACCAGCCCGCCGACCTGAGCAGCGTCGCCATTCCCGCCATCGGCATTGCCCGTGGTGTAGCTCGTCGTGATCATACCACCGTCCTGAAGTCCCACCAAGCCGCCAATACGAATGCCGCCGTTGTCAGAACCCGTATAGTCCGCCAGGTTGTTGACCAGGCCAAGATTGCGGATGGCCGCACCCTCTCCTATCGCGCCAAAGAGCCCTATCGTCGCTTGAGCACGGCGGATGGCGAGATTGCTGATGGTATGGCTGTTGCCGTCGAAAACAGTGTCAAAGGGATTGTTGTTATCACCAATGGGCTGCCAGCCACCGGCGCTGTCACTATCCACCTTAAAGTAAGGCGCCATGCTGTCATCCCTATCCAAACTGTACCCCTCACTGCTGTTGCCCGACCAGGTTGCATCATCATCATCATCCGTATCAAAGTCCAGGTCCTGCTCCAACTCATAGCCGAAGCAGCCCGAAGCGGGACAGCCTGAACTGTCGCCGGCCGAGTTGGTGTCGGTGGTTTTGTAGCTGGTGCCTGCCAGGTTGTAGCGCATGTTGTGCAGCATGGTCGGATTGTCGATCTCAATCAGGCCATTGCCATCGCGATCAGCGGCGGCACGGCGAATCAGGGTCAGGGTCAGCAGGGTGTATTGCTGCGTCGTGTCTCCGTCCGCCGCCGTCACCTCTATGGTGATGGTGATGAGGTTTGAACCCACATTGAGAGCCAGCTGATAACCCTCTGCAGTGAGGTCGGCATCTGCCGGCGTGATCGCAACCGAAGCACGGGCATGGGTCGGCGCCGCCGTGAGGGTAATCGTTTCGATGTCGTTGGCCACCGAGGCCGTGTAGCTCCGCACCGCCGCAGCAAAGATGGGCCGCAGAGCGACGCCGCCGCTCAGTTCCAGCGCATCCAGGGTCGCATCGATGGAAGGGGGGGCACGGGTCAGAGTCAGGGTGTACGTCTGCACATTCATGCCGTCCTCTGCCGTCACCTCCATGGCGATGAGGTTTGGACCCACATCGAGAGCCAGCTGATAACCCTCTACGGTGAGGTCGGCATCTGCCGGCGTGATCCCGGCCCAGGCGTTGGCGTGGGTCGGCGTCGCCGTGAGGGTAATCGTTTCGATGTCGTTGGCCACCGAGGCCGTGTAGCTCCGCACCGCCGCAGCAAAGATGGGCCGCAGAGCGACGCCGCCGCTCAGTTCCAGCACACCCAGGGTCGCATCGGCGGAGGGAGCGCGGGTCAGCGTCAGGGTGTACCTCTGCACATTCATGCCGTCCTCTGCCGTCACCTCCATGGCGATGAGGTTTGGACCCACATTGAGAGCCAGCTGATAACCCTCTGCATTGAGGTCGGCATCTGCCGGCGTGATCCCGGCCCAGGCGTTGGCGTGGGTCGGCACCGCCGTGAGGGTAATCGTTTCGATGTCGTTGGCCACCGAGGCCGTGTAGCTCCGCACCGCCGCAGCAAAGATGGGCCGCAGAGCGACGCCGCCGCTCAGTTCCAGCGCACCCAGGGTCGCATCGGCGGAGGGAGCGCGGGTCAGCGTCAGGGTGTACCTCTGCACATTCATGCCGTCCTCTGCCGTCACCTCCATGGCGATGAGGTTTGGACCCATATTGAGAGCCAGCTGATAACCCTCTGCCGTGAGGTCGGCATCTGCCGGCGTGATCGCAACCGAAGCACGGGCATGGGTCAGCACTGCCGTGAGGGTAATCGTTTCGATGTCGTTGGCCACCGAGGCCGTGTAGCTCCGCACCGCCGCAGCAAAGATGGGCCGCAGAGCGACGCCGCCGCTCAGTTCCAGCGCACCCAGGGTCGCATCGGCGGAGGGAGCGCGGGTCAGCGTCAGGGTGTACCTCTGCACATTCATGCCGTCCGCCGCCGTCACCTCTATGGCGATGAGGTTTTCACCCACGGCGAGATTCACCTGGTGGCCGTCTCCAGTGCCGTCGGCATCCGCCGGCGTGATTTCAGCCAGGGCATTGAGATGGGCTGGCATTGTTGCGATGGTGATGAATTCGATGTCGTTGACGACCGAGGCGGTATAAGTCAGGGTCGCCCGGGTGAAGGCTGGATGCAAAACAACGCCGGCGCTCAATTGCAGTGCCTTCAGCGCCGCCGGCGGCACCTGGCCCGGCAAAAAGGTGCCGCAGGCACCGGGAGGGAACTGGTCACAGTTGAAGGCCGCACCCTCGCCGTCATAGTCGGCATAGTTCAGCACCGGGATCTGCTCATCGCTGCCGAAATCCCAGGCGCCCAAGGTGTTGCTGGCGGCTGCATTCCAAGAGGATCCGGCATGGGTTGCGGTCAATTCGGCGGCACTGGGCACGGGGGGAGCGCCATCCGGCCCCGTGGAATCTCCGCCCATGAGCCCGCCAAAGCCATAGCTCTGCCAGATCATCGAGTCGTCTCCCTGAAAGCCGATCAGCCTGCCGACATAGTCGGTGTTGCCAACCCCGCCATCGGCAGCGCCCGTGGCATAGCTCGCCGTGATCGATCCCCTGGACCTGCCCACCAGCCCGCCGACAATATCAGCGTGGCCGCCCCCGCCATCGACATTGCCTGTGGCGTAGCTCGCCGTGATCGAGCCATCAAACTGCAAGCCCACCAGCCCGCCGACCTGATCCTCAATTCCGCTCCCGCCATCGGCAGTGCCCGTAGCATAGCTCGCCGTGATCGAGCCGTTCTCCTGATAGCCCACCAGCCCGCCGACCCGATCAACATTTCCGCTCCCGCCAGCGGCATCGCCCGTGGCATAGCTCGCCGTGATCGAACCGAAATCCTGATAGCCCACCAGCCCGCCGACCTGATCACCTTCCTTGCCCCCGCCGTCGGCATTGCCCGTGGCATAGCTCAGGATGATTGAACCGCCGCCTTCCTGCAAGCCCACCAGCCCGCCGACCCGATCAAGATATCCGCCCCCGCCATCGGCATTGCCTGTGGCATAGCTCAGGATGATTGAACCGCCGGCCTGCCTGCCCACCAGCCCGCCGACCCGACTATAGTCGCCGCCCCCGCCATCGGCAGCGCCCGTGGCATAGCTCGCCGCGATCGAGCCATCCAACTGCCTGCCCACCAGCCCGCCAACCTCATCATAGCGGCCGCCCCCGCCATCGACATTGCCTGTGGCGTAGCTCGTGCTGATTGCACCTCCCCTCTGCAACCCCACCAAACCGCCAATGTAATTCTTACTATCGCTGGAGCCGGTGTAATCCGCCAAGTTGTCGACCAGGCCGAGGTTGCGGATGACCGCACTCCCTCCTATCGCGCCGAAGAACCCGACGTAGGCAGTCTGACTGCGACGGATGGCGAGGTTGCCGATGCTGTGGCCGTTGCCGTCAAAGACGGCGACAAAGGGATTGGCACGGTCGCCAATCGGCTGCCAGCCGCCGGCAGCGGAATCCACCACAAAGTATGGCGCCATGCTGTCATTCTCATCCAAACTGTACCCCTCACTGCTGCCGCCCGACCAGGTTCCATCATCATCCGTATCAAAGTCGAGGGGCTGCACCAACTCATAGCCGATGCAGCGCAGGGCGGGACAGCCCGAGCTGTTCCCGACCGAGGCGGTACTGGTTTTGTAGCTTCCGCCCGCCAAGTCGTAGCGCATGTTGTGCAGCATGGCCAAGTCGTGAATCTCGATCAGGCCATCTCCATCCTCATCGACGATATCAGCCACAGTGAGGAGGGTGACGCGGTCGCTGTATTCTTGGCCTTCGTCATCGATAGCGGTCAGTCTGAACACCAGGGTGGCCATGATATTCGGTACCAGGAAGGTTGCTTCGCGGCGGTCGGCGCCCCTCAGGGTGACGGTGGGACCCCGCAGTTGCCGCCAATGCCAGGAGCTGATGGCAACGCGGCCGAATCTGAGCGAGCCGGTCAGGGTGGCGGCGGCGCCGAACGGCACTAAAGAAGAGTCGCCTGCGCTCACGTCAGCCTGGCCCGGCAACAGGGTGGCGGGGTCGCAAACACCGGGAGGGAACTGGCCGCAACTGAAGGTCATACCCTGACCATCATAGTCGGCATAGTTCAGCGCCGGAACCTGGGTGCTGTCACCAAAATCCCAGGCGCCCAAGGTGTTGCTGGCGGCTGCATTCCAAGAGGATCCGGCATGGGTTGCGGTCAATTCGGCGGCACTGGGCACGGGGGGAGCGCCATCCGGCCCCGTGAAATCTCCGCCCATAAGCCCGCCAAAGCCATAGCTCTGCCAGATCATCGAGTCGTCTCCCTGAAAGCCGATCAGCCTGCCGACCCGATCACCGTCGCCGATTCCACCATTGACATCTCCCCGGGCATAGCTCGCCGTGATCGAGCCCTTGGACTGCCTGCCCACCAGCCCGCCGACCCGATCATAGTCGCCGCCCCCGCCATCGACATTGCCTGTGGCGTAGCTCGCCGTGATCGAGCCATCAAACTGCCTGCCCACCAGCCCGCCGACCCGATCATCGTTGCCAAGCCCGCCATCGGCAGAGCCCGTGGCATAGCTCAGGATGATTGAACCGCCGTCCTGCCAGCCCACCAGCCCGCCGACCCGATCAAAGTCGCCGCCCCCGCCATCGGCAGCGCCCGTGGCATAGCTCAGGATGATTGAACCGCCGTTCTGCATGCCGCCCACCAGCCCGCCGACCCGATCATAGCGGCCGCCCCCGCCATCGGCAGCGCCCGTGGCATAGCTCGCCGTGATTGAACCGCCGTCCTGCAAGCCCACCAGCCCGCCGACCTGATCACGAGGTCCGCTCCCGCCATTGGCGGTGCCGCTGGCGTAGCTCGCGCTGATTGCACCTCTCTTCTGCCACCCCACCAAGCCGCCAATGAAAATCTCACCACCGCTGGAGCCGGTGTAATCCGCCAGGTTGTCGACCAGGCCGAGATTGCGGATGGCCGCACCCTCTTCGATCACGCCAAAGAGCCCGACGAAGGCTTGATCGCGACGGATGGCGAGGTTGCCGATGCTGTGGCCGTTGCCGTCAAAGACGGCGGCAAAAGGCTCTGCTTCGTCGCCGATCGGCTGCCAGCCGCCGGCAGCGGAATCCACCACAAAGTATGGCGCCATGCTGTCATTCTCATCCAAACTGTACCCCTCACTGCTGTCGCCCGACCAGGTTCCATCAGCATCCGTATCAAAGTCGAGGGGCTGCACCAACTCATAGCCGATGCAGCGCAGGGCGGGACAGCCACTGCTGTCCCCGACCGAGGCGATGGGACTGGTTTTGTAGCTTCTGCCCACCAGGTCGTAGCGCATGTTGTGCAGCATGGCCAGGTCGTGAATCTCGATCAGGCCATCTCCATCCTCATCGACGAGATCAGCCACAGTGAGGAGGGTGACGCGGTCGCTGTATTGCTGGCCTTCGTCATCGATAGCGGTCAACCTGAACACCAGGGTGGCCTGGTTCTCCGGCGCCAGAAAGGTTGCTTCGCGGCTGGCGGCGCCCCTCAGGGTGACGGTAGGACCCTGCAATTGCTGCCAATGCCAGGACCTGATGGCGACGCGGCCGAATGCAACCGAGCCGGTCAGGGTAGCAGCGGCGCCGAACAGCACTGCAGAAGAGTCGCCTGCGCTCATCTCAGCCTGGCCCGGCAACAGGGTGGCGGGGTCGCAAACACCGGTGGGGAACTGGTCACAGTTGAAGACGGTGCCAAGGCCGTCATAGTCAGCATAGTTCAGCGCCGGGACCTGCTCATCGGTGCCGAAATCCCAAACGCCCAAGGTGTTGCTGACGGCCGCATCCCAAGATGCCCCGGCATTGGCCATGGTCAACTGGGCCGCTGCACTGACTCCTTGAGGTTTCATGGAGCCATCCGATCCGGCTTTTTCGCCTGCCACTACGCCAAAACCGTAGCTCGCCGTGATCGAACCGAGATCCTGATGGCCCACCAGCCCGCCGACCCGATCGAGCATGCCATCCCCGCCATCGGCAGAGCCCGTGGCGTAGCTCGCCGTGATCGAACCACGCCCCTGATAGCCCACCAGCCCGCCGACCCAGTCCTCTCTTCCATCCCCGCCATCGGCAGAGCCCCTGGCGTAGCTCGCCGTGATCGAACCACGCTCCTGATAGCCCACCAGCCCGCCGACCCGATCACCAGCTCCGCTCCCGCCATCGGCAGAGCCCCTGGCGTAGCTCGCCGTGATCGAACCACGCTCCTGATAGCCCACCAGCCCGCCGACCCGATCGAGCATGCCATCCCCGCCATCGGCAGAGCCCCTGGCGTAGCTCGCACCGATTGTGCCAGCCTTCTGTATGCCCACCAAGCCGCCAATGAAAATCTTATCATCGCTGGAGCCGGTGTAATCCGCCAAGTTGTCGACCAGGCCGAGATTGCGGATGGCCGCTCCCTCTCCGATCACGCCAAAGAGCCCGACGGAGGCTTGATCGCGACGGATGGCGAGGTTGCCGATGCTGTGGCCGTTACCGTCAAAGACTGCGACAAAAGGATGGGCTCCGTCGCCGATCGGCCGCCAGCCGCCGGCAGCGGAATCCACCACAAAGTATGGCGCCCTGCTGTCATCCCCATCCAAACTGTACCCCTCACTGCTGTTGCCCGACCAAGTTCCATTATCATCCGTATCAAAGTCGAGGTGCTGCACCAACTCATAGCCGATGCAGCGCAGGGCGGGACAGCCCGAACTGTCCCCGACCGAGGCGGTACTGGTTCTGTAGCTTCTGCCCGCCAGGTCGTAGCGCATGTTGTGCAGCATGGCCAGGTCGTCAATCTCGATCAGGCCATTTCCATCCTCATCGACGAGCTCATCCACAATGAGGAGGGTGACGCGGTCACTGTATTGCTGGCCTTCACCATCGATAGCGGTCAGCATGAACACCAGGGTGGCCGGGATCGCCGGCGCCAGAAAGGTTGCTTCGCGGCTGGCGGCGCCCCTCAGGGTGACGGTAGGACCCTGCAGTTGCTGCCAATGCCAGGACCTGATGGCGACGCGGCCGAATGCAACCGAGCCGGTCAGGGTAGCGGCGGCGCCGAACTGCACTGCAGAAGAGTCGCCTGCGCTCAGGTCAACCTGGTCATGCTGGCCCGGCAACAGGGTGGCGGAGTCGCAAACACCGGGAGGGAACTGGCCGCAACTGAAGGTCATACCCTCAGCATCATAGTCGGCATAGTTCAACGCCGGAACCTGGGTGCTGTCACCAAAATCCCAGGCGCCCAAGGTGTTGTTGTCGGCTGCATTCCAGGAGGATCCGGCATGGGTTGCGGTCAAGTCGGCGGCACTGGACACGGGGGGAGCGCCATCCGCCCCCGCGGACTCCCCGCCCATGAGCCCGCCAAAGCCATAGCTCTGCTGCGTAGTCGAGCCAACTGTCTGCTGTCCCACCAACCTGCCGACATAGTCTGTGTTGCCAACACCGCCATCGGCATCGCCTGTGGCATAGCTCGCCGTGATTGAACCGCCGTCCTGCCTGCCCACCAGCCCACCGACATAGTCTGTGTTGCCAACACCGCCATCGGCATCGCCTGTGGCATAGCTCGCCGTGATTGAACCGCCGTCCTGCCTGCCCACCAGCCCGCCGACATAGTCTGTGTTGCCAACACCGCCATCGGCATCGCCTGTGGCATAGCTCGCCGTGATTGAACCGCCGTCCTGCCTGCCCACCAGCCCGCCGACCCGATCATGGGAGCCGCCCCCGCCATCGGCAGCACCCGTGGCGTAGCTCGTGCTGATTGCACCTCCCCTCTGCCACCCCACCAAGCCGCCAATATAAATCTCAGCCTCGCTGAAGCCGGTGTAATCCGCCAAGTTGTCGAACAGGCCGAGATTGCGGATGGCCGCTCCCTCTCTGATCACGCCAAAGAGCCCGACGGAGGCTTGATCGCGGCGGATGGCGAGGTTGCCGATGCTGTGGCCGTTGCCGTCAAAGACGGCGGCAAAAGGCTTGGCTTCGTCGCCGATCGGCTGCCAGCCGCCGGCAGCGGAATCCACCACAAAGTAAGGCGCCATGCTGTCATCCCCATCCAAACTGTACCCCTCACTGCTGCCGCCCGACCAGGTTCCATCAGCATCAATATCAAAGTCGAGGGGCTGCACCAACTCATAGCCGATGCAG
The DNA here is from genome assembly GCA_965237735.1 of Candidatus Porifericomitales bacterium. Taxonomy (GTDB): domain Bacteria; phylum Pseudomonadota; class Gammaproteobacteria; order CBDEFV01; family CBDEFV01; genus CBDEFV01. Next base: position 430,640 of record CBDEFV010000004.1, read on the forward strand.
CGCAGGGCGGGACAGCCTGAGCTGTCCCCGACCGAGGCGGTACTGGTTTTGTAGCTTCTGCCCGCCAAGTCGTAGCGCATGTTGTGCAGCATGGCCAAGTCGTGAATCTCGATCAGGCCATCTCCATCCTCATCGACAAGCTCATCCACAGTGAGGAGGGTGACGCGGGCACTGTATTCCTGGCCTTCGCCATCGATAACGGTCAGCCTGAACACCAGGGTGGCCTGGATCTCCGGCGCCAGGAAGGTCAGTTCGCGGCTGTCGGCACCCCTCAGGGTGACGGGGGCACCCTGCAGTTGCCGCCAATGCCAGGACATGATGGCGACGCGGCCAAATGCAAGCGAGCCGGTCAGGGTAACGGCGGCGCCGAACAGCACTGCAGAAGAGTCGCCTGCGCTCAGGTCCCCCTGGCCCGGCAACAGGGTGGCGGGGTCGCAAACACCAGGAGGGAACTGGCCGCAACTGAAGGTCATACCCCGACCATCATAGTCGGCATAGTTCAGCGCCGGAACCTGGGTGCTGTCACCAAAATCCCAGGCGCCCAAGGTGTTGCTGTCGGCTGCATTCCAAGAGGATGCGACATGGGTTGCAGTCAATTCGGCGGCACTGGACACGGGGGGAGCGCCATCCGCCCCCGCGGACTCCCCGCCCATGAGCCCGCCAAAGCCATAGCTCTGCTGCGTAGTCGAGCCAACTGTCTGCTGTCCCACCAACCTGCCGACATAGTCTGTGTTGCCAACACCGCCATCGGCAGCGCCTGTGGCATAGCTCGCCGTGATTGAACCGCCGTCCTGCCTGCCCACCAGCCCACCGACATAGTCTGTGTTGCCAACACCGCCATCGGCAGCGCCTGTGGCATAGCTCGCCGTGATCGAACCGCCGTCCTGCCTGCCCACCAGCCCACCGACATAGTCTGTGTTGCCAACACCGCCATCGGCAGCGCCTGTGGCATAGCTCGCCGTGATTGAACCGCCGTCCTGCCTGCCCACCAGCCCGCCGACCCGATCATGGGAGCCGCCCCCGCCATCGGCAGCACCCGTGGCGTAGCTCGTGCTGATTGCACCTCCCCTCTGCCACCCCACCAAGCCGCCAATATAAATCTCAGCCTCGCTGAAGCCGGTGTAATCCGCCAAGTTGTCGAACAGGCCGAGATTGCGGATGGCCGCTCCCTCTCTGATCACGCCAAAGAGCCCGACGGAGGCTTGATCGCGACGGATGGCGAGGTTGCCGATGCTGTGGCCGTTGCCGTCAAAGACGGCGGCAAAAGGCTTGGCTTCGTCGCCGATCGGCTGCCAGCCGCCGGCAGCGGAATCCACCTCAAAGTAAGGCGCCATGCTGTCATCCCCATCCAAACTGTACCCCTCACTGCTGTTGCCCGACCAGGTTCCATCAGCATCCGTATCAAAGTCGAGGGGCTGCACCAACTCATAGCCGATGCAGCGCAGGGCGGGACAGCCTGAGCTGTCCCCGACCGAGGCGGTACTGGTTTTGTAGCTTCTGCCCGCCAGGTCGTAGCGCATGTTGTGCAGCATGGCCAGGTCGTGAATCTCGATCAGGCCATCTCCATCCTCATCGACGATATCATCCACAATGAGGAGGGTGACGCGGTCGCTGTATTCCTGGCCTTCGTCATCAATAGCGGTCAGCCTGAACACTAGGGTGGCCGGGCTCTCCGGCGCCAGAAAGGTTGCTTCGCGGCTGTCGGCGCCCCTCAGGGTGACGGGGGCACCCTGCAGTTGCCGCCAATGCCAGGACATGATGGAGACGCGGCCAAATCTGAGCGAGCCGGTCAGGGTAGCGGCGGCGCCGAACAGCACTGTAGAAGAGTCGCCTGCACTCAGGTCCCCCTGGCCCGGCAACAGGGTGGCGGGGTCGCAAACACCGGGAGGGAACTGGCCGCAACTGAAGGTGATACCCTGACCATCATAGTCGGCATAGTTCAACGCCGGAACCTGGGTGCTGTCACCAAAATTCCAGGCGCCCAAGGTGTTGTTGTCGGCTGCATTCCAAGAGGATCCGGCATGGGTTGCGGTCAAGTCGGCGGCACTGGACACGGGGGGAGCGCCATCCGCCCCCGCGGACTCCCCGCCCATCAGCCCGCCAAAGCCATAGCTCTGCTGCAGAGTCAGGTCTGCTGACAGCCTTCCCACCAGCCCGCCGACCCAGTCATTATCTCCATCCCCGCCATCGGCAGCGCCCGTGGCATAGCTCGCCGTGATTGAACTGTAAGAACCATTGCCCACCAGCCCGCCGACCTGGTCATTATCTCCATCCCCGCCATCGGCAGCGCCCGTGGCATAGCTCGCCGTGATCGAGCCATCCAGCTGAAAGGCCACCAACCCGCCGACCCAGTCATTCTCTCCATCCCCGCCATCGGCAGCGCCCGTGGCATAGCTCGCCGTGATCGAACCGAAATCCTGATAGCCCACCAGCCCGCCGACCTGGTCATTATCTCCATCCCCGCCATCGGCAGCGCCCGTGGCATAGCTCGCCGTGATCGAGCCATTAAACGGATAGCCCACCAGCCCGCCGACATAGTCTGCCTCGCCAACACCGCCATCGGCAGCGCCCGTGGCATAGCTCGCCGTGATCGAACCATTAAACTGATAGCCCACCAGCCCGCCAACCCCATCATAGTCGCCGCCCCCGCCAGCGGCATTGCCCGTGGCATAGCTCAGGATGATTGAACCGCCTTCCTGCCTTCCCACCAGCCCGCCGACCTGGTCATTATCTCCATCCCCGCCATCGGCAGCGCCCGTGGCATAGCTCGCCGTGATCGAGCCATTAAACTGATAGCCCACCAGCCCGCCAACCCCATCATAGTCGCCGCCCCCGCCAGCGGCATTGCCCGTGGCATAGCTCAGGATGATTGAACTGTCGTACTGCCTACCCACCAAGCCGCCAATGAAAATCACATCATCGCTGGAGCCGGTGTAATCCGCCAGGTTGTCGACCAGGCCGAGATTGCGGATGGCCGCTCCCTCTCCGATCACGCCAAAGAGCCCGACGGAGGCTTGATCGCGGCGGATGGCGAGGTTGCCGATGCTGTGGCCGTTGCCGTCAAAGACGGCGGCAAAGGGATTGGCACGGTCGCCAATCGGCTGCCAGCCGCCGGCAGCGGAATCCACCACAAAGTATGGCGCCATGCTGTCATTCTCATCCAAACTGTACCCCTGACTGCTGTCGCCCGACCAGGTTCCATCATCATCCGTATCAAAGTCGAGGGGCTGCACCAACTCATAGCCGATGCAGCCCAGAGCGGGACAGCCCGAACTGTCCCCGACCGAGGCGGTACTGGTTTTGTAGCTTAGGCCCGCCAAGTCGTAGCGCATGTTGTGCAGCATGGCCAAGTCATGAATCTCGATCAGGCCATCTCCATCCTCATCGACGATATCAGCCACAGTGAGGAGGGTGACGCGGTCGCTGTATTCTTGGCCTTCGCCATCGATAGCGGTCAGTCCGAACACCAGAGTGGCCATGATATTCGGTACCAGGAAGGTTGCTTCGCGGCGGTCGGCGCCCCTCAGGGTGACGGTGGGACCCCGCAGTTGCCGCCAATGCCAGGAGCTGATGGCAACGCGGCCGAATCTGATCGAGCCGGTCAGGGTGGCGGCGGCGCCGAACGGCACTAAAGAAGAGTCGCCTGCGCTCACGTCATCCTGGCCCGGCAACAGGGTGGCAGGGTCGCAAACACCGGGAAGGAACTGGCCGCAACTGAAGGTCATACCCTGACCATCATAGTCGGCATAGTTCAGCGCCGGAACCTGGGTGCTGTCACCAAAATCCCAGGCGCCCAAGGTGTTGCTGTCGGCTGCATTCCAGGAGGATCCGGCATGGGTTGCGGTCAATTCGGCGGCACTGGACACGGGGGGAGTGCCATCCGGCCCCGTGAAATCTCCGCCCATGAGCCCGCCAAAGCCATAGCTCTGCCAGATCGAGCCGTTCTGCTGATTGCCTACCAGCCTGCCGGCATTGTCTTCATTGCCGCTCCCGCCATCGGCATCGCCCCTGGCATAGCTCGCCGTGATTGAACCGCCGTCCTGCCTGCCCACCAGCCCGCCGACCCGATCATCGTCGCCGATTCCGCCATCGGCATCGCCCCTGGCATAGCTCGCCGTGATCGAGCCATTAAACTGATAGCCCACCAGCCCGCCGACCCGATCATCGTCGCCGATTCCGCCATCGGCATCGCCCCTGGCATAGCTCAGGATGATTGAACCGCCGTCCTGCCTGCCCACCAGCCCGCCGACCCGATCACTATCTCCGCCCCCGCCATCGGCAGCGCCCCTGGCATAGCTCAGGATGATTGAACCGCCGTCCTGCAAGCCCACCAGCCCGCCGACCTGATCAAAGTCGCCGGCTCCGCCATCGGCAGCGCCCGTGGCATAGCTCGCCGTGATCGAACCGTTGTTCTGCCGCCCCACCAAGCCGCCAATGGAAATCTCACCATCGCTGGAGCCGGTGTAATCCGCCAGGTTGGCGACCAGGCCGAGATTGCGGATGGCCGCTCCCTCTCCCATGGCGCCAAAGAGCCCGATATGAGATTGATCGCGGCGGATGGCGAGGTTGCCGATACTGTGGCCGTTGCCGTCAAAGACGGCGGCAAAGGGATTGGCACGGTCGCCAATCGGCTGCCAGCCGCCGGCAGCGGAATCCACCACAAAGTATGGCGCCATGCTGTCATTCTCATCCAAACTGTACCCCTGACTGCTGTCGCCCGACCAGGTTCCATCATCATCCGTATCAAAGTCGAGGGGCTGCGCCAACTCATAGCCGATGCAGCGCAGGGCGGGACAGCCCGAACTGTCCCCGACCGAGGCGGTACTGGTTTTGTAGCTTCCGCCCGCCAAGTCGTAGCGCATGTTGTGCAGCATGGTCAGATTGTCGATTTCGATCAGTCCGTCTCCATCGCGGTCGGCCATGACGGACCCCTGCGCCTGCACGACCCACGGCAGGGCGAGGCACGACAACAACAGGGCGGCCAAGCCCAGCGCCCGGAAGGCGGTGCTGCGCACTGATGCCCGGGATTGAGAGCGTTTCATCCTTGCCGAGTGAGGGGGGCTTGCGTCTGTATGACCCAGAGCAGGACGAAGGCACTGCCTTTTAATAACTCTCGCAAGTATGCTATCTCTTTCATGCCACACAACCACAATAGAATACCTACATTAAAATGGTAACTGAAAATATACCCAAAAATATTTCTTTAGGGAGTTAAAGTATACCATCATGTTTTGCTGTTTGGGTGGATCTTCTGTATAAAAAAACAAAAAACCTGAGGTTTTAAACCTGCCGGCAACCCGGGGACCAGGACGCCATTTCCAGCAGCGCAGCGGGCCGAACGGACGAGCGCCGCCGCCGCAAGCCGAACAGGGGAGGCAGAAGAAGAATCGGCGCCCACGCCCATGGGTCCAGCCGCATCGCCGTCATGAAACAGGGCCATATCGAGCAGAACGCCCCGCCGGCCGAGATCTACGAAAATCCGCTGTCCCGCCATGTCGCTGAATTCATCGGCGAGATCAATATCCTGCCCGAACACTGGAAGGCCGAGGGCAGCGTCCGCAGCGAGCAGTTGGGAGCCGACCTGAAGGCGCGCGAAGTCACCGGCGTCGTCGCCGACGCCCCCGTGTGGCTCGCCCTGCGGCCGGAAAAGATCCAGATCAGCAAGGAGCCGCCGAAAGACAAGGAGTGGAACCACATCAGGGCGCGGGTCGAGGAGATCGGCTATCTCGGCAACCTGTCGATCTATCACCTGCGGGTGGGACCCGAGGGGGAGAAGGCCGTGTCCCTGACCGTGGCCACCATGAACAGCCGCCGCGAAACCAAAAAGCTCGTGACCTGGGAGGACGAAGTCTGCGCCTCCTGGCATATCGACAGCGCCCTCGTCCTGACCCACTGAGGCGCAGTCGGGGGAAGTTGTGAACATGCCGGCGCCGTCCCTCTCCCCCCTGGCGCTGCTGCGGCGGCTGGTCCATGCAATCGAGCGCTGGCGCCGCCTGAGCCGCGCCCTGGTGCTGGCGCTGCCGTACACCTGGCTGCTGATCTTCTTCCTGGTTCCGTTCCTCATCGTCTTCAAGATGAGTTTTTCGGAAACGCAGATCTCCATCCCCCCTACGCGCCCCTGTGGACCCTGGCCGCCGATGGGACCGAAGGCTATGCGCTGCGGATGTTCCTCAATCTGGAAAACTATCTGCTGCTCTTCAGCGACGACCTCTACTTCTTCGCCTGGATCAGCAGCGTCTCCCTGGCTGCATTCTCGACCCTGGTGGCGCTGATCGTCGCCTACCCCATCGCCTACGGCATGGCCCGGGCCTCGCCGGCGTGGCAGGGGCGGCTGCTGATTATGGTGATTCTGCCGTTCTGGACCTCCTTCCTGATCCGCGTCTACGCCTGGATCGGCATCCTCAAGGACGAGGGCCTGCTGAACCTGCTGCTGAGCAGCCTCGGCATCATCAGCGAGCCGCTGCACATCCTCCACAGCAACATCGCCGTCGTCCTCGGCATCGTCTACTCCTACCTGCCGTTCATGCTGCTGCCGATCTACGCCATCCTGATCAAGCTCGACGACAGCCTCAGCGAGGCCGCCGCCGATCTCGGCGCCCGCGGCTTCCAGGTGTTCTGGCGCGTGACCTTCCCGCTGTCCCTGCCCGGGGTCGTCGCCGGCTGCCTGCTGGTGTTCATCCCGGCGGTCGGCGAGTTCGTCATTCCCGATCTGCTCGGCGGCGCCGACACCCTCATGATCGGCAAGGTGCTGTGGACCGAGTTCTTCAACAACCGCGACTGGCCGCTGGCCTCGGCGGCGGCCGTCATCCTGCTGACGCTGCTGCTCGCGCCCATCATCTGGTTCCAGCGGGTGCAGATGCGCCTGGACAGGGCCCGATGAAACGGCTCAGCCTGTTCAACAAGTCGTCGGTCGTCATCGGCATGGGGTTTCTCCATCTGCCGATCGCGCTTCTGATCATCTTCAGTTTCAACAGATCGCGCCTCGTCACCGTCTGGGGCGGGTTCTCGACCCGCTGGTACGGCGAGCTGCTGCAGAACGACGCCATCCTTCAGGCCGCCAGCGTGACCCTCAGAGTCGGCCTGGTATCGGCCACCCTCGCCTCCATCATGGGGGCGCTGGCCGGCATCGCCCTGGTGCGCTTCGGCCGCTTCCGCGGCCAGACCCTGTTCGCTTCCATGGTCTACGCCCCCCTCGTCATGCCCGAGGTCATCACCGGCCTGTCGCTGCTGCTGACCTTCACCGCCATCGGCCTCGCCCGCGGCATCCTCACCATCACCCTGGCGCACGCGACCTTCTCGCTGTGCTATGTCGCCGTCATCGTCCGCGCCCGCATGCTCGATTTTGACCGCTCGCTCGAAGAGGCCGCGCCCGACCTCGGGGCGACGCCACTGAAAGTGTTCTGGAAAGTCACCCTGCCGCTCATCCTGCCGGCCGTCATCTCCGGCTGGCTCCTCGCCTTCACCCTGTCGCTCGACGATCTGGTGATCGCCAGTTTCACCAGCGGCCCCGGCTCCTCGACGCTGCCGATCGTCATCTACAGCCAAGTGCGGCTCGGAGTGACGCCCGAGATCAACGCCATCTGCACAGTGCTGATCGCGCTGGTGGCGACCGGCGTCATCATCGGCAGCGGCGCGTTCAACCGGCGCAACAGAGCCGCGGCCTGACCCATGGGACAGGGCTGGGGAAAGGGCCCCAGCCAGAGGCCGGGGACCTGAACCGGCGGCAAAAGTCCAGCGCCCGCAAGGCGCACGGCTATAATGAGAAAGCGGCGCTGCCGCCGCCCCAGCCCGGGGAAGCACCGGTTCGCCCGGGACCCAGACCACCAGAGAGGGAATCGCATGACCTGGCAAGCACCTGTCAAAGAAGTCGCTTTCGCGCTTGAACTCGCCGGCCTCGAGCAACTGTCGCAGCTCGAAGCCTACAACTACAGCGACGCCTCGCCCGAACTGGCGATGGCCGTGCTCGAGGAAGCCGGCAAATTCGCCGCCGAAGAGCTCGCTCCCCTGAACGAGCTCGGCGATCGCCAGGGAGCCGGACACAGCCCCGAAGGCGGCGTCTCGACCCCGCCCGGCTGGCGCCAGGCCTACCAGCACTTTGTCGAAGGCGGTTGGGGCGCCCTCGCGCAGGACCCGGACTACGGCGGCCAAGGCCTGCCGAACGCGCTGGCGGCCGCTGTCTCCGAATTCTGGAGCTCGGCCAACATGGCTTGGGCGCTGTGCCCGCTGTTGACGCAGAGCGCGATCACAGCCCTGCGCAAGCACGGCACCAAGGAACAGAAGAACACCTACCTCCCGCCCCTGATCAGCGGCGAGTGGGCCGGCACCATGAACCTGACCGAAACCCAGGCGGGTTCCGATCTGGCGGCCCTGAAAACGAGAGCCGATCCCGAGGGCGACCACTACCTGATTCGCGGGCAGAAGATCTTCATCACCTACGGCGAGCACGATCTCAGCGAAAACATCATCCATCTGGTGCTGGCGCGCCTGCCCGACGCCCCGGCCGGGGTGCGCGGCATCTCGCTCTTTCTGGTGCCGCGCTACCTTCTGGCTGAAGACGGCAGCTGGACCCGCGACAACGACGTGCGCGCTCTGTCGATCGAGCACAAACTCGGCATCAACGGCAGCCCCACGGCCGTCCTCGCCTACGGTGAAAAGCGCGGTTCGGCCGGCTGGCTGGTCGGCGGCGAAAACAACGGCCTCGCCCTCATGTTCACCATGATGAACCTCGCCCGACACGCCGTCGGCGTCGAGGGCTATGCCGTCGCCGAGCGGTCGCTGCAGCAGGCCGCCGACTTCGCCCGCGAACGGGTTCAGGGCAAACCCGTCGGCGCCCGGGGCTCCGGCCCCTGGCCGATCATCGAACACCCGGACGTCAAGCGCATGCTCGCCCTCATGCGGGCCCAGGTCGAGGCGGCCCGCTGCCTCGGCATCGAGTGCGCCGCCGAAATGGACCGCGAGCAGTTTGGCGCCAGCGAAGCCGAGCGCCAGCGCGCCGGCCGCTCCGTCGATTTTCTGATTCCGCTCGTCAAGGGCTGGTCGAGCGAGATGGGCGTCGAGGTCTGCTCGCTTGGCATTCAGGTGCACGGCGGCATGGGCTACATCGAGGAGACGGGCGCGGCCCAGCACTACCGCGATGTGCGCATCACCCCCATCTACGAAGGCACCACCGGCATTCAGGCGAAAGACCTGCTCGGTCGCAAGATTCTGGCCAACAGGGGCCAGACCTTCGGCGAATTTGCCGAGACCGTGGCCAAGGTCGTCGGCGACCTCGAAAACAGCGGCAATACCGATCTGCGCGCCCAGGGCCGGGCCCTCGAGAAAGCGCTGGCGGACGCCCGCGCCGGTATCGCCTTCGTGCTTGAGGCCGAGGAGACCGTCGCCGCCGGCGCCTCCGTGTCCCTGCTCTTGGAGCTCGGCATCCTCGCCGGCGCCTGGATGATGGGGCGCCAGTCCCTGCTGGCCGAGCGCAGGCTCGCAGAGGGCGCGGGCGACAGCGGTTTCTACCGCGCCCGCCGCGCCAGCGCCGCGGTCTTCTTCTCCCAGGTGCTGCCGCGGGCCCGCGCCTTCATGCAGGCGGCCACAGGGGCGGGGACCGTGCTTGAATTCGACGCCGACAGCCTCTGATGCGCCTTCGCCGCAGGCCGACAAGGGCCGCAACCTCCAGCACGCCTTGACCGACAGGGCCCGAATCCGCCGGCAGTTTGGCAGCGCCCGGGCGCTGCGCGACTACGCCACCAGCGACATCCACTCCCAGGGCGATAGCCTCGAGGTGTTGAGTGCCTGCATCGAACCCGGGTGCGACTGGCACATGCTCGATGTCGCTACGGGCGCTGGTCACACGGCCCTGCGCTTTGCCGACCGGGTGGCCGGGGTGCAGCTCGTCGACCTGACGCCGGGCATGCTGCAGACGGCCCTGTCACTGGCGAGAGAGCGCGGGCTCGGCAATGTCTCGGCGACCCTGGCGGACGCCGCCGCCCTGCCCTTTGGCGACGACAGCTTTGATCTCGTCACCTGCCGCTTGGCCCTGCACCATTTCTCTGAACCGGCCGGGGCGGTGCGGGAATTTGTCCGGGTGCTCAAACCCGGCGGCGTCCTCGGCTTTACCGACAACTTCGCCGTCGATGACCCCGAGGCCGCCGGGTATTACAACCGCTACGAAAAGCTGCGCGATCCCTCCCACCACTGGATCAGCCTGCTGCCGCAACTCGAGGCCCTCTTCACCGGGGCCGGCCTGATCGTCGAACAGAGCCGCAGGCTCTCCAAGGAGATGGAGTTCCACGAATGGGCCGACCGCCAGAGCGTCAGCCCCGGGGACAAGGAGAGACTGCTCGACATGGCGCGCGCCATGCCGGCCGCGCTCGCCCCCCTGCTGGCGCCGCGCTGGGCCGACGACAGTCTCTATTTCAGCCTCTGGGAGTGGGTCGCCATCGCCCGCCGGCCGCTGGCCGCATGAGTTCGCGCGGCCACAAGGGAGCAGCCCGGCACGGCCGGCAGCGGGGTCGCGCCGCCGCCACCGGGCGCCGGCCGAGCGGCTTTTTCCACAGCTGCGGCTCACTGGCGGCGGCGCCTTGGCGCTGGATTCGGAGGCGCCCCCAGGCGGTGCCGCCCCTGGTGTTCGCCTTCGGGGCCCTGGTCGTCGCTGTCATCTACGGCCACGGACTCTGGCACAACTTTGTCTGGCAGGACCTGAGCCTGCACCTGCTGTCCAACCCCGCCCTGAACCCGGCGACCGGATCGAGTCTGGCGGCCTTCTGGAACAGCGCCTATCAGCAGCTTTACACCCCCCTGGCGTACAGCCTTTGGGGGCTGGCGCAGATGCTGGCCGACCCCTGGAGCGAGACCTTCCACAGCGCCCCGCTCTACCGCGCCCTGAACCTGGCGCTGCACCTGGCCAACGGCCTCTTGCTGTACCGCCTGCTGGTACGACTGTCGCCCACCCTCACTCCCTCGTCCGGTCCCTGGATCGGCATGGCCGCGACTCTGCTCTTCTGGCTGCACCCGATACAGGTCGAGGCGGTTGTCTACGCCTCCCAGATGCGGATTGTCCTCGCCGCCACCCTGACTCTGACGAGCCTGTGGCTCTACTGCCGTTTCCGCCGCGGCAGCCGGCCGGCAGCGGCCCTGTCGTGGCTGGTGGCGGCCCTGGCCCCGCTGGCCCACCCGGCGGCCCTGGTGGCCGCGCCCCTGATTCTCGCCCTCGAGCGTCAGCTGTTCAGCGCCCAGGGCCGCTGGCTCGAGACCCTGAAGTACGCCGCTCTCTGGTTCGTGCCCGCTCTCGCCGTGGCCGCCGTCGGCACCGTCATCCAGGGAGCACAGCTGTGGCCCGATACTTTTTCATGGTGGCAGGCCCCCTTCATCTGGCTCGATGTGGCGGCGCTCAGCGTCTTCAAAATCTTCGCGCCCCTGAACCTGGCTCCGGGCTATGGCCGGGCGCCGACGACTCTCTTCGCCGGCACCGGCGTCTACGCCGCCGCCGCCGCCGCCCTGATCGGGCTGGCGGCCGCCTTCTGGTTCAGCCGCAACCGGCCCCTGCCACGGCTCGCCCTGCTGCTGTTCGTCGTCGGCCTGTTGCCGGCCTGGGTCCTCGTCTTCGCCTACGAGGAGGGGCAGCACGCCGCCGATTCGCTGATCTATCTGGCCTTCGTCGGCGTCGCCCTGGCGTTCGCCCTGCTGCTGCAGCGACTGCTGCAGACCAGGCTGCAGCGCTGGCTGCGGCCGGCGACAGTCGCTCTGCTGATCGCCCTCGGCAGCTGGAGCCGGGTCGTGCAGATTCCCATGTGGGCCGACGGCCTGACCCTGTGGCAGCGGGCGGCCGAGGCCTGGCCCGCCGATGCGCTGTCGCACTATCATCTGAGCCTGCAGTACGACTCGACCGATCCGGAGCAGAGCCAGTTGGCCCTCGACAGCGCCTGCCGCGCCGCTGAGGCCAACCCGCGCTTTGCCCGCGGGCTTTCCCGGCTGGCCGAGCTGCTGCTGGAGCAGGACCGGCAAGAAGAGGCCGAGGAGCTGTTCAACGAGGCCCTGCTCCTCGCTCCGACCGATCCCGCCGCCCTCTACGGCCTGGCCTACCTGCGGCGCCAGGAGGGCGAGATCGAAGAGGCGCAGCGACTGCTGCGGCTGTTCTTTGTCCGCGGCCATGTAGCCCTGCATCTGCTGCTGCCGGCCCTGATCATGAGAGGCGAGATCTCCTTGGAACAGGAGAAGTTTGCCGACGCCCTCAACGACTTCACCCTCGTTCTGGGGCAGCAGCCCTTCAACGGCAAGGTCGTCGAACTCTACGCCCAGTCGCTGGCGTCGCTCCAGGGGGCGGCCGCCGGCATCGACTTCCTCACGCGGGTCTACCAGCTCAGCGAGGGGCGCCTGCGCGGGCTCCTGATGCTGCGCGGCATCCTCTGGGAAGAGGTCGGTCGCTACAGGCGCGCCCTTGAGGACTACACCGCCGTGTACGACGGCAACCCCGACAACCCGCGGGCGCGGACGGCTGTTGCCCGGGCGCGCTACCGCCTCGGAGAGCAGGCCGCGGCCGAGCAGATTTTGCAGTCGGTGCTCAGCCGGCACGAGGATGTCGGCGACGCCTGGTCGCTGAGCGCCGAAATCAAGGCGGACAGGGGCGACTTCGCCAGCGCCGGCGAGGATCTCAGACGCGCCTTCGAGTTCAACGGCATCGTCAGCAGCGAGCTGGCCAGCCGCATCGGCCGCCGAATCGAGGGGGCCGGCGGCGAAGATCGGAACCCGGGGAGGTGACCGACATGAGGGGCTCCCGTCCGATTCTCGTCGTCGACAACTACGACTCCTTCACCTACAACCTCGTGCAGTATCTCGGCAAACTCGGCGCCGAGTGCCGGGTGGTGCGCAACGATGTGGCCTCCTGCGGGGAGCTGCTGGAGCCCATGCCGGCCGCCGTCGTCATCTCGCCGGGGCCGGGAACGCCGGCCGACACGGGCATCTGCCGCGATCTGGTGCGGGCCCTCGAGGGCCGGGCGCCGCTTCTCGGCGTCTGCCTCGGACATCAGGTGCTGGCCGAGGTTTTCGGCGGCCGCATCATCTCCGCCCGGGCGATCATGCACGGCAAGGTATCGGACGTGCACCATCAGGGCAGCGGCGTCTTCGCCGACCTGGCGAACCCCTTTTCCGCCATGCGTTATCATTCATTGGCGGTCGATCCCGCGAACCTGCCACAGTGCCTTGAGGCCAGCGCCTGGACACTGGGCCCCGACGGCGCCGGGGAGGAGATCATGGGACTGCGCCACCGCTCGCTCCCCTACCACGGAGTGCAGTTTCACCCCGAATCGATCATGACGGAACCTGGAATGAAGATACTCAGAACCTTTCTCGACCAAGTCGGGGTGAAGACCCCATGAACGGCCTGGCCGAAGTGACCCGCTCGCTGATCGCCGGCGAAGAGCTCGATGAGCAGACCCTGGCCGACACCATGACGGCTGTGCTCAGCGGCGAAATCAGCGCCGTCTGCATCGCCGGCTTCCTCACGGCCCTGGCCGCCAAGGGAGAGACGCCACGCGAGCTCGTGGCCGTGGCCCGCACCCTGCGCTCGCTGTCGCGGCGTGTCGACAGCGGCGTCGAGAATCTGGTCGACACCGCCGGCACCGGCGGCGACGGCAGCCACACCTTCAATATTTCGACCGCCTCGGCCCTCTTGGCCGCGGCCGCCGGCGCCAAGGTGGCCAAACACGGCAACCGCGCCGCTTCGGGCAACACCGGCAGCGCCGATCTGCTGACGGCGGCCGGTCTCTGCATCGAACTGGAGCCGGAGCAGGTCGCCGAAGTCCTGCGCCGCCACGGTTTCGCCTTCATGTTCGCGCCCCTGCACCACCCGGCCATGAAGCATGTGGGGCCGATTCGCATGGAGCTCGGCGTGCGCACGGTCTTCAACCTCGCCGGTCCCCTGAGCAATCCGGCGGGCGCGAAAAGACAGGTCGCCGGCGTTTTCGCCGGAAAATGGCTGCGTCCCCTCGCCGAGGCCCTGGCCGAGCTCGGCGGCGAGCGGGCCCTAGTGGTTCACTCCGATGACGGCCTCGACGAGATCAGCATCGCCGCCCCCACTTCGGTGGCCGAACTGAAGGAAGACGGCAGCATCGAGGAATACAGGGTCAGACCGGAAGATTTCGGCCTGGAGGCGAGCGGCGGCCTCGACGAAATCAAGGCTGCCGATCCCGCCGCCAGCTGGCATCAGGTGCAGGCGGTCTTTGCCGGCAGCGCCGGCCCGGCGCGCGATGTCGTCCTCCTCAACACGGCCGCCACCCTCTATGTCGGCGGCCTGGCGGCGAGCCTGAAAGAGGGGGCGGAACAGGCCGCAGCCGCCCTCGACGGGGGCGCGGCCACGCGCCTTGTCAAAGACCTGGCGGCAACGACCACTGCCCTGAAAAACGGCTAGTGGCTGATTCGCAGCCGCCCGACAGGCTCGGCTACCTCGGCCGCATCATCGAGGCCCGCGCCCGCGACTTTGCTGAGGCGCGCAAGGATATGCCGTTGTCGCAGCTGCGGCGGGACGCCCTGAGCAAACCGGCGCCCCGCGGCTTCCGCGCCGCCCTCGAGGCGCACATTGAGAGCCAGGGCATCGCCATCATCGCCGAAATCAAAAAGGCCTCGCCGAGCCGGGGGCTGATCAGCCCCCGGTTCGATCCGGCGGCGACCGCTGCCGCCTATGAACGGGGCGGAGCCGCCGCCCTGTCGGTGCTGACCGAGGAGCGCTCTTTCCTCGGCTGCGCCGACCACCTGCGGCAGGCCCGCGACGCCTGCAATCTGCCGGCCCTGCGCAAGGATTTTGTGCTCGACGACTGGAGCCTGTGCCAGAGCCGCTTCCTCGAAGCCGACTGCGCCCTTTTGATCGCCGCCCTCTTCGACGCCGCTCAGCTGCGCTCCCTCGTCAAACTGGCAGCGGAGCTCGGCATCGACGCCCTGGTGGAGATTCACGACGAGGCCGATCTCGAGCGGGCCCTGACGGCAGACGCCGATCTGATCGGCATCAACAACCGCGATCTCAGGACTTTTGAGGTCTCCCTGGCGGTGACGGAACGGCTTGCGCCCCAGTTGCCGCCTCAGGTGCGGGCAATCAGCGAGAGCGGCGTCACCCGCCCCGCCGACATCGAACGGCTGAGGGCGGCCGGAGTGCGGGCTTTCCTCGTCGGAGAATCCTTGATGCGGGCGGGGAAGGACGCGTCCGAACTGCTGCTCAGCCTGCGCTCGGCCGCAGCGCCGTCGCCGTCACGGGCCTAGCCGAAAAGCGCCTCGGCGGCCTGCTCCGCCGCCTTCTGGTAGTCCCCGGCCTGGTAGATGTAGCGGCCGACGATGACATGCCAGTCGCGCTGCGGGGCCGCGGCCAGGGCGCTGCGATCGCCGCCCTGAGTCAGAAAGCCGGGAGAGTAATAGCAGGGCCTGACTCCCCTGGCCTCGAGCCGGCTATCGAGACGGGCGATGAAGTCCGGCCGCGTAGCCGGCACGACAAAGGCCTCCACGCCGAGGCCGGCGGCCTCGTCGAAGGCGCGCTCCGGGGTGTCGTCGGCCAGGTAGCCGCCGTCCCCGCGAAGAAAATCGTTGTGGGTCATACAGCCGCCGGCGATGATGTAGAGGCCGTTCCCGCGCGCCGCCCCGATCAGGGCGCGCTGGGTAGCCGGGCCTGAGTGGGGCATGACAATGACGGAATCGAGCCCGCCGGCGGCCACAGCCGCGCAGAAGGCCGCGGCCGTATCGGGAATGTCGGCGCCGGCTTTCTGATGGTCGTAGATCAGCGGCTTGTCGGTAAAGCGGCGGGCCCGTTCGACGGCCTGCGGCAGGCCCCAGGTCAGGGCCGGCACGGCACCGATCTTGTAGCCGCCGACGGCGGCGACCCCGGCGGTGTCGCCAATCAGATCGAGGTAGCTGTCGTCGCCCTGCTCGCAGGAGACGATCAGGCTGCGGCGAGCGGGGATTAAGGGAGCGGGCACAGGGCAGGGCAGGAGTGTATCGAAGGCAGGAGGGAAGGGTGAAGGGGCCCCCGGGGAACTATGCCTCTGACCAGGGGCCATCGGCCTTCTTCTGTGGAGAGATTGTAACCCTTGAGGGCCGCCGGGGCGCCGGCTCCAGCGAATTTTATATATAATGGGATGGCACGGGCTACAGGAGCCGGTGCTTTTTTATCCAACAACTCTTTCCCATGGAGGAAATGACTATGACGAAAAGAACCTTTAAAATCGCCGCTTCCGCCCTCGGTGGCTTGGCTGCCCTCGCTCTGGTCGGCGCCGCCGGCGACGCCTCGGCACACAAGCCGAAAGGAGAAAAATGCTACGGCGTCGCCAAGGCCGGCAAGAATCTCTGTGCCACCAAGACGACTTCCTGCGCCGGCACCTCGAGCCGCGACGGCCAGAAAGACGCTTGGATCATAGTGCCCAGAGGCGTCTGCGAGACCCTGGTTGGCGGCAGCAAAAGGTCTTCCTGAAAACCCGCCGGGGGACAGGCGCGCTCCGCGCGCCTGTCCCCATCCTGATCGCCTCCTCCGCCCCCGGTCGGCAAGGGCGAATTCAGCCAGGCCTCTGCGACCGCCGGAGGTGAATACAGAAGGATTGCAACCCACTGCGATGGTTCGTATTTAAAATGTCCGCCCCAAATCCCCCTGAAGACTCTGTCGACACGGGCTCAAAGCCCGCCTTTGCCGACAGGACCATACCCGTTCGTGCCGGCATCGGCCTGCGCAGTCCTCACCACGAGGAGTTGCTTGCAACCCTGCCCGATGTCGGCTGGGTCGAGGCCCACAGTGAAAACTACTTCGGCGGGGGCGGTCCGGCCCTGCACTACCTCGATCAGATTCGCTGCCACTACCCCCTGAGCCTCCACGGCGTCGGCCTTTCGCTCGGCGGCGTCGACCCGCTCGATCGCGGCCACCTGCAACATTTGAAGGATCTGGTGCAGCGGTTCGAGCCCGACTTCGTCTCCGAGCACCTCAGCTGGGGGCGAATCGACGGCCATCACTTCAACGACCTGCTGCCCCTGCCCTACACCGAAGAGGCCCTGCAGCATTTCTGCGACCGGGTCGGCGAGTTGCAGGACTTTCTCGGCTGTCAGGTGCTGGTGGAAAACCCCTCGAGCTACCTGCGTTGGCAGGAGGAACAGATCCCCGAGTGGGAGTTTTACGCCGAGGTGCCGAAGCGCACCGGCTGCGCCCTGCTGCTCGACGTCAACAACATCCATGTCAGCTGCTCCAATCACGGCTACGACGAAAAGCTCTACATCCGGGCCATCGACGGCAGGGACGTGCGCGAGTACCACCTGGCAGGGCACGCGATCAACCTCGTCGGCGGGAGCGAGGTGCTGATCGACGACCACGGAGCCCCGGTGACTCCCCATGTCTGGGATCTCTACCGCTTCACGATTGAAGTGCACGGGCCGCAGCCGACGCTGATCGAGTGGGACACCGAGATTCCGCCGCTGTCGACTCTGGTGCGCGAGGCCGCCGAGGCGGACCGGCGCCTGCAACAGCTGCGCAATGCCAAAGTTGCGTGAGCTGCAGAAAGCCTTTGGAGCGAGCGTTCTCGCCGAGGATCATGACGGCGCCGAGGGCAGCAGAGCCGCCGCCTTCATCCACAGGGGCAAGCTGACGCCGCAGCAGCAGCTGCAGATTTACCGCAACAATTACTTTCTCGGCATGGGCGAGGCCCTGAGGGCGACCTACAGCGTCATCAACGAACTGGTCAGCGAGGGCTTCTTCAGCTACGCCGCCGACTGCTATATCCGGCGGCACCCCTCGACGACCGGCGATCTCGGCAATTTCGGCGACGATTTTCCCGAGTTCATCGAAACCTTCGAGCCCGCCGCCGACCACCCCTACCTCGGCGACGTCGCCCGCCTTGAGCACGCCTGGCACCAAGTCATGCAGGCGGCCGATGCGGCGCCGCTGAGCGGCAGCCGGCTGCAGGCCCTGGCGGATGCCGCTCCGGAAAATCTGCGCTTCCGCCTGCCTCCGGCGAGCCGACTGCTGCAATCCCGGTGGCCCATCTGGACGCTGTGGAATTGCCATTACAGCGAGGCCACCGAGGCGGACCGCAGCCGCAAAATCGATCTCGACAGCGGCGGCGAGCGGGTGCTCGTCATCCGCCCCCAGTGGCGGAACGAGGCCCAGCTGCTGAGCCCCGGCGAGTTCGCCTTCCTCAGCGCCCTGAGCGCTGGCCAGGCGCTGCCCGAAGCCATAGAGGCCGCCCTCGAGAAAGAGGCAGACGTCAATGTCGATGAGATTCTGCGGCGCCATGTGGCCCTCGGCACCCTGACGGATTATTTTTCGGCCTGACTCTTCCGCTGAAGTCCGGCGCCGACAAGAAAAAACCTCCCTCAGAGGTCTCTCGCCGGTGAAAAGGAGCAAAACGCTTCGCAAAGGGGGTAGCACAGCCGGGATTAATTGATTATTATTAGGGTGATGGCCGTTTTCCGATTCGCCGCCTTTTCGTTGCCCGAAAGCAAACTGTCTGATGGGATCTGCGGCGAATCGGGCACCCGGTTGCTCTCGGATGGCCGCTCACTTTTATTGTCAATCTAAGGTTCACTCCCATGCGCTTCAATCAAAAACTCTTGGACGCCGCAAGATTTGCCGTTATTTTCTCTTCCGCCCTGATCATCGCCGGCTGCGCCGGCACCCTCGAGGAAGAGGCCCTGCCGGAGTCGGCAGCCGAACTCGCCGGAGTTGAGGATGGCTTTGAACTGGCCGATCCCGCCGACTTCGACGCCGAGCCGCCCGATTTCGACGATTTCAACGAAGCTGGAGTCGCTCCCTCGGGCCCGAAAAACTATCAGGAGGCGTTCGATGCGGCGATCTCTGAAAACAGAAGTCTCAAATACGCCCGTATCTTCGCTGAAAAGGTCGACGAGACCGAAGATCCGGTCTATGCCGCGGCCCTGGCCGATTCTCTGACGACCGGAAGAACCCCCGAATACAGTGAAGCCTATGCCGGCTCTCTGGCCGAAGGCAACTCGGAGAAATACGCCCGCGCCTACGCCCAGGCCATCGGCGAGAGCAACCCCGAGAGCTACGCGGGATACTACGCCGCCGCCATCGATGACGGCAAGACCGAAGAACTCGCCCGAGTCCATGCGACGGCCTCCATCATTTACGACGACGACAAGGCCGGGCAGTTCGTCGACGCCTACACCCGATCACGCGCCAACCGCAAGAGCAGGCGCTACGCCTACGCCTATGCGAACTCCGTCGTCCACGATGAAGCGGAAAATTACGCCGATGCCGTGGCCACCGCCACTTCCGAGGGCCGCCCGCGCTCCTATGTGCGCGGCTACGGCGAGTCCTCGCTCGAGAGCAAGAGCAGAAAATACCAGCGCGCCTACGCCGAAGCCATCTCCGAGGGCCGCACGGCCCGATATGCCCACGGCTACGGCGAGGCCAGCGACAGCGGCAAGAGCAGGGAGTACGCCCGCGCCTACGCCGAGGCCATCGGCGGCGGCTACACCCAGGCCTATGCCAACTTCTACGCTGAAACCATCTCCGATGGGCAGACGCCAGTCTTTGCCCGCTACTACGCCGAGGCGCGTGCGGAAGGCGGTTCTGATGCCTATGGCAGAGCCTACGCCCAGGCAATCTTTTTTGGCTACGCCTCGTCCTACGCGCGCAAATTTGCCGAAGCGCGTTCCGCCGGCCACAGCGAAGTCTACTCCCACGCCTTCGCCGCGGCTCATGAAGGCCAGCCGCAGACCTTCCACCCGGCTTCGGTGCAGAAGCCCCTGGTCTACGCCGAAGCCTATGCCAGTGCGCGGGACAGCGGCAAAGACCAGAACTACGCCCGCCTGTACGGGGCCGCCATCGTCGAGGGCAACACCCGGAGCTATGCCCGCTTCTATGCCTCGGCCCGCAGGTCAGGCAAGCCCGAGGCCTACTCGGTCGCCTACGCCAAAGCCCTGAGCAGCGGCAAAACCGAAGATGCGGCGCAAGAGGCCGCTGAAAAGGCGGATCAACAATGAAAAGCGCCCCCTCGTATGACAGTGCTCTGTGCCTGGCAGCCCCCGCAACCGGGCTCCGGCCCGCGCGGCAGTGGGGGGGCTTGCGAAAAAGAGTAAAATTGCGCCCCCTCCTCCTTCCCCCTTCTCCCTTCCCAACCCTTGGATACGATCGCCCATAGCAAAGAAATCCTGGTGTACTCCGAGCCAATGCCAACAAGGGTTGATCTTCTGTCGGACTGGAACGATTCGATCCGGGAGGCAGGGTTTCATCCTGTAGAGACCGAGCAAAACCCGGACATCGTCCTTTTATTTCACGAAGAGCCAGACGAGATGCTGTCCCAAATCTTGCATACGAGAAGGCGTTTCGGCTGGAGGCCATTGCTGTGCCTCCTGCTTTCAGAACCTCCCGCTATTGATACCGTCCGTAAATATCTCGACTGCATAGTGCCCTACGAATGCTGGAACAACAGGTATAGACAGGAATTGGAGAAAAACCTGGACCATCGGTTCGATATTCTTCCCAAAACAAGATTCTGCAATTTTCTTTATTCCAATTTGGCTGGGTGGGAAAGAAGTGTGCGGATGGATTTTTGCAAAAAACTGATGGAGCACAGGCAGGTTGATTGCCCCGGCAAAAACCTCAACAATATGCCTCCCATTCGACGCTACCGCTTTCCGGTAGAAGAAGGCATAAAGGCAAAACTGGACTTCCTCGCGTCCTATAAATTCACCATCGCATTCGAAAACGCTTCAGTACCCGGCTACATCAGCAAAAAGATCTTTCATCCGCTAAGCGTCGGCAGCATCCCCATCTATTGGGGATGTCCTGAAATTGCGCAGTACATCAACCCAAACTCCTTCATCAACTGCCATGATTTCTCTTCTTTCGACGATGTGATTCAGGAGGTCCTGAGAATTGACAGCGACCAACAATTGTATGAAAGTTACCTCAGGGCACCGCCGATATTGTCCGGCACCCGATTCGAGATGGACAGGGAAGAGACCGCCAAAGCCATGCGCGACCTGCTTGAAACCGCTCTGTTGAGACGAAGCGACTACAGGGAAAACAAACTTCAGTCTTTCTGCCGATTGCTCAAGACCGCCGCCGACGCCGCCGAAATCAAGCTGCGCACCCAGTGCCGTCGACGACTGCGGAAAGTCGTCGCCAACGCCATCACTCTATCGGGTGCCGCCCATTGTACGAGGCCTCCACCGCAGTCATTAAAAACAGGAACAAATCCGTCCGCTGAGCGCCCAGCGAGAATATCCCCCTCGATGTTGGCATGGGCGAAGCTGGCCGACCAAGGTCATTTCATGCGGCAATCATTGGCGAAAACGCATACGGGAGAAGAGTTGCGCTGCCTGGGCCCTGTCATTGCGTCGCCTGGCACGGCTGGGCGCTTCGCAGAGAGGCAGGGGGTTGTTTGGGGTTCGTTTGGGGTTTGTTGCAACCCGACTCTCAGTTAATCACTCCAGTCCCCGTTCCTGAAACAGTGCTGCTTCAGCCGCGCACCCGGCGGGTCAGCATGACCACGGCCATAACGAGCGCGGCAAACACCAGGGTAAGGCTGCTGATGGGCTCGTTGAGCAGCAGGGCCGAGGCGCCGAGGGTGACGAAGATCATCAGCAGTTGCGTCTGACTGACGCGGGCGATGCCGCCGATGGCGAGGGCGCGGTACCAGAGGAAAAAGCCAAAATACTGGCTCATCAGAGTCAGATAGATCAGGGCGGCGACGGACTGGAGGCTGGGGTCGGCGCTGAAACGGGCGGCTTCGCCGAGGAAGAGCAGCGCAGCCAGAAGCGTGGAAAGGACCAGAGACCAGCTGATTGTCTGCCAGCCGCCGAGGGATTTTGTCAGCTTGGCGCCCTCGGTGTAGCCGACACTGGCTCCGATGACGGCGAAGAAGATGGCGGCGTTGCTCAGATCGGGGATGCGACCGCTCTCGATAATGGCAAAGCTCACCACCAGCACGCATCCCAGCAGCGCCAGCAGCCAGAAGCTGAAAGAAGGCCGCTCGCGGGCCATGAGGGCGCCGAACATGGAGGTCGTCACCGGCAGGATGCCGAGGATGACGCCGCCGTAGGAGGCCGGCGCCGATTGCATGGCGATGGCGCTGAAGTAGGGAAAGCAGAAGACGACGCCGGCGGCCACCAGGGCGAGACTCAGCCACTGGCGGCCCCGCGGCCGCGGCGGGCGGGTGAGCAGCAGAACCGACGCCGCCAGCAGGCCGGCCATGGTCGAGCGGCCGAAGCTGACGAAGCCGGGACTGAAGCTTTGCAGGGCGATGACGGTCAGGGGCAGGGTCATGCCGAAAATGAGCGTCGCCAGCAACCCCAGCAGCATGCCCTGAGATACCTGGACCGGGCTGGGCCCCAGGGTGTCTCGGGCCAGCGTTCTATTCATCGGGACGGCCTGACGGCGTTGCCGGGGGCGCTATTCGCCGGGGCCGGTTCCAGACAATGCTGTCCG
Organism: Candidatus Porifericomitales bacterium; assembly: GCA_965237735.1. Lineage (GTDB taxonomy): Bacteria > Pseudomonadota > Gammaproteobacteria > CBDEFV01 > CBDEFV01 > CBDEFV01. Next base: position 453,039 of record CBDEFV010000004.1, read on the forward strand.
GAGATGATCCCTACTTGATCGAGGCTTCTTTGTAGAGCACGTGCTTGCGGACTTTGGGGTCGTATTTTTTAAACGACATCTTGTCCGGCGTGTTCTTCTTGTTTTTCGTCGTCGTGTAGTAGTGGCCTGTTCCGGCCGAAGAAACCAGCTTGATCTTCTCTCTCATAGCGAACTCTCCGCTGCAGTCAGACGGCCTGGCCGCGACGGCGCAGGTCGGCGACGACCACTTCTATGCCGCGGCGATTGATGATGCGCAGGCCGTGAGCGGAGACGCGCAGGCGCACCCAGCGGTTTTCTGCTTCGAGCCAGAAACGGTGGCTCTGCAGATTCGGTAGAAAACGGCGGCGCGTTTTGTTGTTGGCGTGGGACACTCTATTGCCCGACATGGGGCCTTTGCCAGTCACTTGACACAGGCGGGACATAACAAACTAACCTCAGAGAAGCGAAAAGGTAAACAGAAGGAGAATTATAGCATGAAAATTGCCAGGGTGCAGGGGCCCCGGGTCGTCCGGACTGATTTTCTCGCTCTCAATGCCAGGCTTGGCGGCGCACGGAGATGATGTTGCCGACGACGACCAGCGCCAGGCCTGCCAGCACGGTCAGGCCCAGCTCGTAGCCCTCGAACAGGTTTGACAGCAGAATCGCCACCAGAGGCAGAAACACCATGATGCAGGATGCCTTTTCCGGGCCGATCGATCCCGCCAGACTGAGGTAGGCGCCGAAGGCGATGACCGAGGCGAAGAACGACAGAAACAGCAGCGAGCTGACATAGCGCAAGCTGAAGTCAAAGGCCAGTTCGCCGCCGGTGGCGAAGACAAAAACTAGCATGAGGGCGCCGCCGTAAGCCATGCCCCAGGTGTCGGCCAGGGTCACGGGGATGCCGCGCCCCTGATTGCGCACCGAGAGAATGTTGCCTACCGAGGAGAAATAGGACGCGACAACGGCGACAGCGACGGCCGTCCACTCGCGCAGGCCGTAATCGATGCGCTCGATTTCGGGGGCGAACAGCAGCACCAGGCCGAAAATGCCGACGGCACCGCCGATCAACACCGACACATTGAGGCGGCGGCGGAGAAAGAGGGTGCTGTTAATGCAGTTGAAGTAGAGGATGCTGCAGAAGAGTACGGCCACGAGGCCGCTGGTGACATAGCGCTCCGAATAGTAGAACAGCCAGTAGTTGACGGCGAAAAGCGAGGCGCCCTGAGCGGCAATCCACAGGTGCTGCTGCGGTGAGCAGCGCAGCGGCAGGCCGCGCATCCGACACCACAGGAACAGCACCAGGGATGCCAGCAGGAAGCGGTAAGCGACCGAGAGTCGCTCGTCGACCTCGCCGAGCTGGAAGGTGATGACCAACCAGGAACTGCCCCAGATCAGGGAGACGAGGATGTAATAGAAGGCCGCGATCAGGCTGAAACCGCCGAGATTCAGCCCCGGTCCGCGCTGCCCGGTCACAGCCCCTGCCTGCCCCACTCTCAGCGGGCCGCGCTGGCAAAGGCCCAGAGCGAGACCCCGGCGGCACCGCTGCGCTGCCCGATCACAGCCCCCGCCCGCCACTCTCAGCGGGCAGCGCTGGCAAAGGCCCAGAGCGAAACCCCGGCGGCACCGCTGCGCTGCCCGATCACAGCCCCCGCCCGCCACTCTCAGCGGGCAGCGCTGGCAAAGGCCCAGAGCGAAACCCCGGCGGCACTGCACTGCCCAATCACAGCCCCCGCCCGCCACTCTCAGCGGGCCGCGCTGGCAAAGGCCCAGAGCGAGACCCCGGCGGCACCGCTGCGCAGCAGGGAGCGGGTCACGGCTGAGGCTGTCGCCCGCGTCGTCGCCACGTCGTCGACGAGGGCGACGCGACGTCCCCGCACCGCCTCGGGGTCAGCGGCAAAATCCCGACTCGACAGCCGCCGGCGCTGCGCTGCCCGATCATAGCCCCCGCCCGCCACTCTCAGCGGGCAGCGCTGGCAAAGGCCCAGAGCGAAACCCCGGCGGCACCGCTGCGCTGCCCGATCACAGCCCCCGCCCGCCACTCTCAGCGGGCAGCGCTGGCAAAGGCCCAGAGCGAAACCCCGGCGGCACCGCTGCGCAGCGGGGCGCGGGGCACGACTGAGGCTGTCGCCCGCGGCGTCGCCACATCGCCGACGAGGGCGACGCGACGTCCCCGCACCGCCTCGGGGTCAACGGCAAAATCCCGACTCGACAGCCGCCGGCGCTGCGCTGCCCGGTCACAGCCCCCGCCCGCCACTCTCAGCGGGCAGCGCTGGCAAAGGCCCAGAGCGAAACCCCGGCGGCACCGCTGCGCTGCCCGATCACAGCCCCCGCCCGCCACTCTCAGCGGGCAGCGCTGGCAAAGGCCCAGAGCGAAACCCCGGCGGCACCGCTGCGCAGCGGGGCGCGGGGCACGACTGAGGCTGTCGCCCGCGGCGTCGCCACATCGCCGACGAGGGCGACGCGACGTCCCCGCACCGCCTCGGGGTCAACGGCAAAATCCCGACTCGACAGCCGCCGGCGCTGCGCTGCCCGGTCACAGCCCCCGCCCGCCACTCTCAGCGGGCCGCGCTGGCAAAGGCCCAGAGCGAAACCCCGGCGGCATCGCTGCGCAACAGGGCGCGGGTCACGGCTGAGGCTGTCGCCCGCGTCGTCGCCACATCGCCGACGAGGGCGACGCGACGTCCCCGCACCGCCTCGGGGTCAACGGCAAAATCCCGACTCGACAGCCGCCGGCGCTGCGCTGCCCGATCACAGCCCCCGCCCGCCACTCTCAGCGGGCCGCGCTGGCAAAGGCCCAGAGCGAAACCCCGGCGGCACCGCTGCGCAGCAGGGCGCGGGGCACGGCTGAGGCTGTCGCCCGCGTCGTCGCCACGTCGTCGACGCGGGCGACGCGACGTCCCCGCACCGCCTCGGGGTCAACGGCAAAATCCCGACTCGACAGCCGCCGGCGCTGCGCTGCCCGGTCATAGCCCCTGCCTGCCCCACTCTCAGCGGGCAGCGCTGGCAAAGGCCCAGAGCGAGACCCCGGCGGCACCGCTGCGCAGCAGGGCGCGGGTCACGGCTGAGGCTGTCGCCCGCGTCGTCGCCACGTCGTCGACGAGGGCGACGCGGCGTCCCCGCACCGCCTCGGGGTCAGCGGCAAAATCCCGGCTCGACAGCCGCCGGCGCTGTGCTGCCGTCTTTCCCACCTGGGGAGCCGAGGAGGAGCGCACCCGGGTGCAGGCCGAGACCGGCGCCAGAGGGATGCCGAGTTCTCTGGCGGTGACCGCCGCCATCTCGCGCGCCTGGTTGAAGCCGCGCCCACGCAGCCGCCGATCGGCCAGAGGGACGGCGAGGATGCAGTCGATCTCCGCCTCCTGCCGCCGGGAGCGCACCGCCCACGCCAGCAGTTTGCCAAGTACGTCGGCCAGGGCCAACTGGCCGTTGTATTTCAGCGACTGCACCAGAAAATCGCCGGGAGCCTCGTAGCGGTAGGGAATCAGCGCCGAGGCGAAGGGCGGCGGCCGGCGCAGGCAGCGGCCGCAGAGAGGCGCCGCCCGGGAGGTCGAGCCCCAGTCATGCTCGAGCTCAGTCAGGGCGTTGCCGCAGCGGGCGCAGGCTGGATGGTTCAGCGGCAGGCTGCGACAGCAGACCGAGCACAGGTCGAGGGCGTCCTCAGATCTCAGGCCGCAGAGATGGCAGGAGGCCGGAAAAAACGCGGACCACAGGCGCTTCCAAGTCTGGCTCAGCCCGCCTCCGGCGCCGGCCAACCAGGCCCTGACGCGATCTCGGGCGGTCGCTGGCATCAAGGCGAAGTCGCCCGCATGCGCTCGCCCATCCAGGCGGCAATGTCGGCAATCTCCTCGGCGACCACTTCGTGCTCCATGTCGTAGACCTTCCACTGCAGTGGATTGCCGTAGCCCCTGAGCAATTCCTCGGAGGCCTCGGCCAGCGGCAGGGGGATGAGGGGGTCGCGGGCGCCGTGGAAATACAGGATCGGCGTTTTTTTGTTGGCCTCGGCCCGCTCCACCCAGTCGGCGCCATGCAGCGGTATGTAGGTCGACAGGACAATGATGCCGAGGAGGCTGTCGGGGTGGGTCAGGCCGGTGTAGAGGCTGGCCGCCGCGCCCTGGGAAAAGCCTGCGAGTACAATGCGGTCGCTGGCGATGCCGCGCTCGTTCTCGCGGGCAATCAGTTGGCGGACAGCGGCGGCGGTCTGCTCCAGACCCTCCTGATCCTGCATGCCGCTGGCATCAATGGCAACCATGTCGAACCAGGCCGGCATGACATAGCCGCCGTTGAGCGTGACCGGGCGCGAAGGCGCGTGTGGAAAGATGAAACGCACCCTGGGCCCGCCGGCGGGAATCAGGCTCGAGGCGATGGGGGCGAAATCGTGGCCGTCAGCGCCGAGGCCGTGCAGCCAGATGACGGAAAACTGAGGGGAAGCCTGCGGCAAATCCCGGTCGGCGCCGCCGACGGCGACTTCAAGATGGTCGATCATGGGAAGCGGACAGCGGCGGCGGTCTGCTCCAGACCCTCCCGATCCTGCATGCCGCTGGCATCGATGGCAACCATGTCGAACCAGGCCGGCATGACATAGCCGCCGTTGAGCGTGACCGGGCGCGAAGGCGCGTGTGGAAAGATGAAACGCACCCTGGGCCCGCCGGCGGGAATCAGGCTCGAGGCGATGGGGGCGAAATCGTGGCCGTCAGCGCCGAGGCCGTGCAGCCAGATGACGGAAAACTGAGGGGAAGCCTGCGGCAAATCCCGGTCGGCGCCGCCGACGGCGACTTCAAGATGGTCGATCATGGGAAGAGGAAACGGAACAGAACAACGCCTGATGCAAAAAGAGACCTATATACTTTATACCCCCGAACTCAGATCAGGCCCGAAAGAGGCGAAATGCAACCTCCAATGAAAGATCGCAGAAAACCTGCCGGCCAACGCCACTCAATTCCAGCCTGTTCAGCATCGCGCCCCTGGGGGGCGGCAGGTCGCACACTCCCGGCCAGGCAACTGGAGGCCGCAGAGAGGGGGCGCCGTTAAACTCGCGGGCCGGGACGGCTTCAGACCCGCCAGGCGAGCTTCAGGGAGGGGGCCGGCGAGGATCGGACAGGGGTCAGGCGATTCTTTTTCGACGATGCTTTTTCATTGCCGGTTTCCGCGCAACTCCCGCCGCCTTCGCCGCCAGCCAAGCAGGAGCGACAGCATCAGGGCAATCAGCGCCAGCAGGTCCAGGGAACCGCTGTCGCCAGAGCCAGTACCGCCACCGCCCTCAACGGAGTCAGCGCCGCTGCCGCGGTCGGGGTCTGAGCCGTCGCCGCCATCGCCCGGGCCCGCGCCGCTGTCGCCACCAACAGGGTCTGAGCCGCCGCCGCCATCGCCCGGGGCCGCGCCGCTGTCGCCACCAACAGGGTCTGAGCCGCCGCCGCCATCGCCCGGGCCCGCGCCGCTGTCGCCACCAACAGGGTCTGAGCCGCCGCCGCCATCGCCCGGGGCCGCGCCGCTGTCGCCATCGATACCAAATTCCTGAGCGGGCACCAAGGTATCGCAGGCGTTGGCGGGGAAATTCATGCAGTCGAAGACGCCGCCGTCGGCGCCGTCATAATCGGCATAGTTCAGCAGGGGGGTGTCGGCACTGGCGTCGAAATCCCAGGCCCCCAGGGTGCCGCTGTCGGCACTGTTCCAGGCAGAACCGGCATTGGTTGCAGTCAGTTCGGCCACCGTACGGACTCCTTCAGGCTTGGCGGAGCCATCCGACCCCTCGATCTCCCTGCCCAGGATTCTGCCGAAGCCATAGCTCGCCGTGATCGTGCCGGACTGAACACCCACGAGGCCGCCGACCCTGTCGTGGTCCCCGCTCCCGCCGGAGGCATCGCCCACGGCATAGCTCGCCGTGATCGAACCGCTGCTCTGCCAGCCCACCAGGGCACCGACCTCGTCATAGCCGCCGTCGCCGCCGCCGGCAACGCCCGTGGCGTAACTCGCGCTGATCGAACCGCCTCCCTGCCAACCCACCAGGGCGCCGACAATGTCAACGCTGCCGCCCCCGCCAAAGGCATCGCCCATGGTATGACTCGCCGTGATTGAGCCGCCTCTCTGCCAGCCCACCAGCCCGCCGACAATATCGTAGCCACCGCCACCACCGGCGGCATCACCCGTGGTCTGGCACGCCATGATCGAACCGCTGCCCTGCTCGCCCACCAGGCCGCCAATGTAGATGTCGCCGTTACTGGAGCCGGTGTAAGCCGCCAGGTTGTCGATCAGGCCGAGGTTGTAGACGACGGCGCCGCCTCCAATCGCGCCAAAGAGCCCGATATAGGCGAGATCGCGGCGGATGGCGAGATTGCTGAGGCTGTAGCCGTTGCCGTTAAAGACAGCGACAAAGGGGGTTTTCCCGTCACCGATGGGCAGCCAGCCGCCGGTGCCGTCGTTATTCACCGGAAAATAATCGGCCTGGCTGTCCGCCGGATCCAGGGTGTAGCCGCCGTTCCCCGACCAGGTGCTGCCATCGCCGTTGACATCGAAATCCAGGTTCCGGGTCAACTCATAGCCAATGCAGCCCGTGTCGGGACAGCCTGCGCTGTTTCCGACCGAGGCGGTACCGGTCCTGTAGCTCGTGCCTTCCAAGTTGTAGCGTATGTCGTGGAGCATGGTCAGATTGTCGATCTCGATCAGACCATTGCTGTCGCGATCGACCTCGTCAGCCACAACGAGGGTGATGCGGTCGGCGTATTGCCCGCCGCCGCTGCCGGTGGCGGTCAGCTCAAAGACCAGGAGGGCGTTGGCAGCCGGCGCCGTGAACGTCGCTTCGCGGGCGCTGGCATGGCTCAGGGGGACCTCGGGACCCGCCAACTGCCGCCAGCTCCATGATTCAATCGTGATGCGGCCGAACTTCAGCGATCCGGCGAGCGTGAAGCTTTCGCCGGGCCCCGCTGTTGCATACCCGCCGGTGTCCACGTCCGCCTGGCCCGGCAACAGGGCGTCGCAGGAGAGGAAATGACGAGAGTTGGGGCCGCAGACGAAGACGGTGCCGGTGCCGTCGTAGTCGGCATAGTTCAGTGCCGGAATCTGCCCATCGGTGCCGAAATCCCAGGCGCCCAGGGTGTGGCTGTCGGCGCTGTTCCAGGCCGATCCCGCATTGGCTGCGGTTAGCCCGGTTGCGCTGGAGACGGACCCGGGAGTGCCGTCCAGACCCCCGGACTCCCCGCCCGCGACCACGCCGAAGCCGTAGCTCTCCGTGATCAAACCGCCTCTGTGTCGACCCACCAGGGCGCCGGCACTGTCCCGGGCACCGCGCCCGCCATCGGCATCGCCCACAGCATAGCTGGCGACGATCGAGCCGCCCCCCTGCCAGCCCACCAGAGCGCCGACATCATCATAGTCTCCGATGCCGCCGGCGGCATCGCCCGTGGCATAGCTCGCCGTGATCGAGCCGCCTCCCCTGCGGCCGATCAGGGCGCCGACATGGTCAAAGTCTCCGCTCCCGCCATCGGCGTCGCCCGTGGCATAGCTCGCCGTGATCAAGCCGCCGTCCTGCTGGCCCACCAAGGCGCCGACCCTGTCACTGCCGCCGCTCCCGCCCGCGGCACCGCCCGCGGCATAGCTCGCCGTGATCGAACCGCCGTCCTGTTGGCCCACCAGGGCGCCGACCCTGTCACTGCTGCCGCTCCCGCCGGCGACATCGCCTGCGGCATGGCTCGCTGCGATTGACGAACCGCTGCTCTGCCGGCCCGCCAGCCCGCCGACAAAATCATTGCCGCCGTCTCCGCCGGCGGCATCGCCCAGAACATGGCTCGCCGTGATCGAGCCGCCCCGCAGCCGGCCCACCAAGCCGCCTATATAGACGTAATCATTGCCGGAACCGATGTAATCCGCCAGGTTGCCGCTCAGGCCGAGATTGCGGATGACCGCACCGCTCCTGGTCATGCCGAAGAGCCCGACATAGGTTTGATCGCGGCGGATGGCGAGGTTGCTGATGGTGTGGCTGTTGCCGTCAAAGACAGCGACAAAGGGGTTTCTTCCGTCGCCGATGGGCAGCCAGCCGCCGGCTCCATTCTCCACCGGAAAATAGTCGGCCCGGCTGTCGCCCACATCCAGGCGATAACCCTCAGCGCCGCTGCCCGACCAGGTGCTGCCATCGTCATCGACATCAAAGTTCAGGTCCTGCATCAACTCATAGCCGCGGCAGCGTGCAGCGGGACAGCCGAAACTGCTGCCGACCGAGGCGGTACCGGTGCTGTAGCTGGTGCCTGCCAGGTTGTAGCGCATGTTGTGGAGCATGGTCAAATTGCGGATCTCAATCAGGCCGTCTCCATCCTGATCGACGCTGGCGCCCAAAGAGAGAGGGATCCGGTCAGTGTATTCATCGCCTTCGCTGTCGGTGGCCGTAAGCTTGAACAACAGGAGGGCGCTGGTGGCCGGTGCCCTGAAGGTCGCTGTGCGGGTGTCTGCACCCCTCAGGGTGACAGTGGGACCCTGCAGTTGCTCCCAGCTCCAGGATACGACGGCGACACGGCCGAACGCCAGCGAACCGGTGAGGGTCGCAGTCGTGCCGAACACCACTGCCGAAGGGCCGGATGCGCTGACCCCCGCCTGACGGGGCAGGAGGGTTCCGCAGGCGCCGGCCGGGAACTGATCGCAGTCGAAGACTTTCCTGAAGCCGTCGTAATCGGCATAGTTCAGCAGCGGAACCTGGACGCCAGTGCCAAGATTCCAGGCATTGTGGGCGTCGATGTCGACGTTGTTCCAGACCGATCCAACATTGGCCTCGGTCAACTCAGCTACGCGGGACACGGGTCTGGGAGTGCTGCCGCCAAAGCCTCCGCGTTCTCTACCCCTGCTCCTGCCAAAGCCGTAGCTCGCCGTGACCGAACCGCCTCCGAGCCGGCCCGTCAGCGCGCCGGCATAGTCATCGTCCCCGTCCCCGCCATGGGCAGCGCCCGTGGCGTAGCTCGCCCTTATTGAGCCGCCGTCCTGGCAGCCTGCCAGTCCACCGACATCGTCACGGTTTCCGCCGCCGCCATGGGCAGCGCCCCTGGCATAGGTCGCCGTGATCGTGCCCGCGGTCTGGCATCCCACCAACCCGCCGACATCGTCGTAGTCTCCATCCCCGCCGGCGGCATCACCCGTGGCGTAACTCGCCGTGATCGAGCCCGCCTGCAACCAGCCCACCAAGCCACCGACGTCGTTTTTGGCACCGCCTCCGCCAGCGGCATCGCCGGTGGCGTAGCTCGCCGTGATCAAACCGCCTCCCTGCCAGCCCACCAGGCCGCCGACTACGTCATAGTCTCCGTCCCCGCCGACGACAGCGCCCGTGGCGTGGCTCGCGCTGATCGAACCGCCTCTCTGCTGGCCGACGAGGCCGCCAACAAAGTCGCTGGCGCCGTCTGCACCGGCAACAGGACCCGTGGCATGGCTGGTCCTGATTGAGCCGCCGCCCTGCCGGCCGACCAGGCTGCCTATGTAGGTGTAGGAGGAATCACCGTCGGCGCCGATATAAGCCGTCAGATTGTCGACCAGGCCGAGGTTGCGGATGGCCGCGCCCTCGCCGATGGCGCCGAAGAGCCCGATAAGAGGCTGATCGCGGCGGATGGCGAGGTTGCTGAGGCTGTAGCCGTTGCCGTCGAAGACGGCGATGAAGGGAGTTGTCTCCTCGCCGATCGGCTGCCAGCCGCCGGCGCCGTTGTTGTCCACCGGAAAATATTCGGCCTGGCTGTCCCCGGAATCGAGGCTGTAGCCCGAATCGCTGTTCCCCGACCAGCTGCTGCCGTCCCCATCGACATCAAAGTCAAGGTGCTGCGTCAACTCGTAGCCGACACAGCCCGTGGCGGGGCAGCCGGAGTCGTTGCCGACGACCGAGGCAGTGCCAGTAGTCCTGTAGCTCGTGCCCGCCAGATTGTAGCGCATGTTGTGCAGCATGAGCGGGCTGTCGATCTCGATCAGGCCGTTGCCATCCCGGTCGGCTCTCGGCGTCTGCGCCTCAGAGATGCAAGGCAGGGCGCAGAACAGGACGAGCGCGACTCCCTTAAGAAAGGCGCGCCAAACGGCAGGCAGCCTTACAGGTGTGTCTGATTGGATAATGGAAAAAATCCCGAAAAATAGTGAGTGCGGATTTGACTGCAAGGATAGTCAGATAATTATAAAGGTCATATTTTCTGTTTTGCAGAAGCTCGGCAGACTGACGGACATTATTTTGTTTCCAGCATAAAAAAGCGGAAAAACAAAACCTGGCTGCCGCTGGCCAGGAGGACGAGATCGTTGGCGGCGACCCGGCCGGCCGGCAGATGCCGCTTTTGGATGCGATTTCGCCGCCCTGTCTGAAGAGAGGCGCTATCGGCAATTTGCGGTTACGGCTTCAGACCGGCCCGACGGACTTCGAAGGTGAGACAGGAAGCAGAGGATCCTTTTTCACTGGCGGTTTGCCCCAGCCCCTGCTGAATTCCCGACCGATCCCTGCCCCCTGCGCCCCAGGCCGGGCAGGCACCAACTTCTGGGCGCGATTTCGCTGCCCCGCCCACGCTGTGCCATGGCTTGGGGCGCGGCTTCAGCGGCCGGTCGCGCTATACTTTCAGGCGAGACAAACTCCCCGTCCCTCCATTCCGGCCGGGTTTCTTTTCGATGGCCGACGCCTGCCGATGAACACTGGAAACAACAACCAACCAGACAAGCAGCTCCACCAGTGGCGCATGCCGCCCGAGTGGAAGCCGCACCGCCGCTGTTGGATGGCCTGGCCCTGCAACGAGGCGCTGTGGGTCAACGGGCTCGATGAGCCGCGCCGGGCCTATGCCATGGTGGCCCGCGCCATCGCCAGCCTCGAGGAGGTCACCATGATTGCCAGGCCCGAGGACGTCGCTCACGCCAGCGATCTCTGCGGCAGGGACAACATCCGCTTTCTGCCCTGTCCGCTCGACGATTCCTGGCTGCGCGACAGCGGTCCGACCTTTGTCTTCGACGCCCGGGGCCGCCCCGCCGGCGTCAACTGGACCTTCAACGGCTGGGGCGAACAGCACCCCTGCTCCCAGGATGTGCGCCTGGCCACCTCGGTGCTCAGCTACGAGGGGGTCGAGATCCTGCCGTCGTCGCTGATCATGGAAGGAGGGGCCCTGCATGTCGACGGCCAGGGAACCCTGATGATCACCGAAGAATGCATGCGACACCGCTACCGCGATCAGGAGTTCGACCGCGACTTCATCGAGGGAGATCTCAATCGCCTGCTGGGGATCGATAAAATCCTCTGGCTGCCCTGGGGGCTGGCCGACGACGATACGGCCGGCCATGTCGACAATGTCGCCTGTTTCACGGCCCCCGGCAGGGTGCTCGCCCTGACCGCCATCGACAGCGAAGACGCCGACCACGAGCGGCTCCAAGAGAACCTCGACTACCTCAGGAGCGAGACCGACGCCAGCGGCCAGCCATTGCAGGTGGACGCCATCAGCCAGCCCAGACCGCAGAAACACCCCAGCGGTCACCGGTTGTCGCAGTCCTATATCAACTTCTACCTGCCCAACGACGGCGTCGTCATGCCCCTGTTCGGCGACGAAGAGAAGGACTGGCAGGCCCAGAAAATGCTGCGCAGACACTTTCCGCAACGGCAGCTGATCACGGTTCCGGGCGAGGCCATCGCCGTCGGCGGCGGCAATGTCCACTGCATCACCCAGCAGCAGCCCGACCCCGTGAGCGGCAGAGATTACATCAGACCCGGAGCCCAGGCCGGGGGTTTTATCACGCGGCTGCCGCCAATCCTTGCGGCTGCCGCGAACGATTCCTGCCGTCTTCGCACCAGGCGGCCATTGAAATGCTATGGAACAGCAGCCCGACCCCGCGAGCGGCGGAAATTACATCAGTCCCGGAGTCCAGGCCGGGAACTTGAGCACGCGGCTGCCGCCAATCCTTGCGGCTGCCGCAAACGATTCCTGCCGTCTTCGCACCAGGCGGCCATTGAAATGCTATGGAACAGCAGCCCGACCCCGCGAGCGGCGGAAATTACATCAGTCCCGGAGTCCAGGCCGGGAACTTGAGCACGCGGCTGCCGCCAATCATTGCGGCTGCCACAAACGATTCCTGCCGTCTTCGCCCCACACGGCTATAGGGTGTAATGCTATGGGCACATGAAGTTCGGCATTGCCCGCAGTTGCGACCAAGACTCCAGCCGGGTGGCCGTCCAGCCTGCGGTCTGGTTGGTGGGACGGCGGTTGCCGGGGCGGCGGGCACTCGCACCGGACCAAGGGCGCATCGCCCCCGGCGATGCGCGCCGGGCAGAAGCGGCAACACAAGAAGGACCAGCGCCTCGGAGCCCATGGAACCACCGACGACGGAGCTGGTGTTGCCAGAATCTCCAGGGTCAGGGTCGTCGCTGCTGGAGTTGTTGCCGCCGGAGCTACCGTCACCACTGGGGCCGCCATTGTCAGAATCGCCGTTGCCAGGACTGCCGTCACCGGAACCGCCATTGCCAGAATTGCCGTCACCGGAGCCGCCATTGCCAGAATTGCCGTCACCGGAGCCGCCATTGCCAGAATCGCCGTCACCGGAGCCGCCATTGCCAGAATCGCCGTTGCCAGGACTGCCGTCACCGGAACCGCCATTGCCAGAATTGCCGTCACCGGAGCCGCCATTGCCAGAATCGCCGTCACCGGAGCCGCCATTGCCAGAATCGCCGTTGCCAGGACTGCCGTCACCGGAACCGCCATTGCCAGAATTGCCGTCACCGGAGCCGCCATTGTCAGAATCGCCGTCGCCAGGACTGCCGTCACCGGAGCCGCCATTGCCAGAATTGCCGTCACCGGAGCCGCCATTGCCAGAATCGCCGTCACCGGAGCCGCCATTGCCAGAATCGCCGTTGCCAGGACTGCCGTCACCGGAACCGCCATTGCCAGAATCGCCGTCACCGGAGCCGCCATTGCCAGAATCGCCGTTGCCAGGACTGCCGTCACCGGAACCGCCATTGCCAGAATTGCCGTCACCGGAGCCGCCATTGCCAGAATCGCCGTCGCCAGGACTGCCGTCACCGGAGCTACCGTCACCGTCGGAATTGCCGTTACCGGAGCTACCGTCACCGCCGGAATTGCCGCCACCGCCAGAACCGCCGCCACCGCCCTGATCAGGAGGCAGGACAGTGCCCGGGTCGGGGGGCAGTTCTCTGCAGCCGCCGGCAACTCCGGCGCCGACGGAGGCCCAGGCACACTTAACGGCTCTGACCCCGGCGGCGGCGGCGCCGTGAAGTTGGACGGCGGCGAGTACCAGGTCGTCGGCGGCCGAGGCCAGGGTCTCATTGACCGTCCACAGGTTGAGGTTGGCGTACAGGCCCAGTTTTATGGCGGCTGTGATGCCCATGCCGGCAAAGGGCGGAATGGTCGAGACTCCGATCGCCTTCGTCTCCTCCGCCCCCTCGACCATGAGGTAGAAGGCGTGGTTGGCGACGCCGCTGTTGGTGTGGACGCCGCAGTAGTCGTTGCACAGCTGCGGCGAGTCGCAGTCGGGGTCCTCCCAGTTGCTGCCGCCGACCCGCTGCGGCTGCCCCCGACTTCCGGGGTTTTGCAGGTTTCTGATCTCGGACAGTTCCCCCAGCACGCCTGAAGAGATGACCTCGACCCGGCGGCCTTCGCCGATGCGCCAGTCGACTTCGCCGGTGGCAACGGCCTGGACCGCCACCCCGATCCAGTCGGAGAAGGCCTCGTTGAGCGCTCCCGACTCGCCCCTGTAGGCCAGGTCGGAGGCGCTGTCGGTGATGGCATGGGAATATTCATGGGCGATGACGTCGAGCAGCGAGGCATAGGTATTGAGGTACCTGAACTCACCGTATTCGCCGGGCGGCGTATAGACCAGCACATTGCCTGAGGCGAGGGCGTTGAAGGAAGAACCCGCTTCGAAGACGCCGCCGCTGCACGGGTCGGGGATATCCACAAGTGGAAAAGGCAGATTGACAACGCTGAAGATGGAGCCTCCGTGGCTGTCATACCCATTGATGCCCAGCGCCAGCAGGGCATCGTAGGTGATGCCCGCATTGACGTGGGCCTCGACGGCGGCCTGCTGTTCGACCGCAGAAAAGGTCGCCGTCGAAGGGGAGGCTGCGATCAGATCCGCGCGGATGATCTCTTCGTCGGCGAAAACAGAGCGATAGGCCAGAGTCTCAAGGGCCGCCCGATCGGCCATGCGGCCGGCGTTGCCGAGCGGGTGGCTGCGGCTGGACTGACGGCGACTCAGATCACGCAGGTAGAAAGCCCCCTCGACCTCAAGTCCGCTGACGACATGAGTCCTGCCCAACTCGCCGCTCAGGGCGACTTCGGCCAAGGCGTCGCCGGTCGGCCCCCGCTCGACCAGGGTCGGCAGCGGCGCTTGACGACAACGGCTGGAGGCGTCGGCAGAGAGCGAGGTCAGGCTGAGTTCAAGGGAGGTCTGGCTGTCCGCCACATCGACCAGATAGGATCTCTCGGCGACCGGGGGGCCGCCGAGATAGGACCCCTGATCCAGAGCATGGTAAGCGTCCGCCGCCAAAGGCAGAAACGAAGCCTCAAGGAGGCATTCTTCGTAGTTTTCGGCCGGAACGACAATTTCATAGAGCACGCCGGCCGCCAGCAGGGTCGAACTGGTCTGCCCTTCGACGGAGTCGCTGCTGTCGACGCCACTGAGGCCGTGCTGACCGGACGTCAGGACGCCGACATTCCCCGGACCGGCGCCATGGCGGTCGGCTCCCGGCGTCTGCGCCTGAGAGGCCCACCAAGGCAAGGCGCAGAGGAGTGCCCAGAGCAGGGCAACCACCCCTCCCTTAGCGAGGGCGCGCCAGGCGGTGGCTGTGTTTAGCGGGGTCATGGCGAAGCCCCGAAAGGCGAGCCCTGACCGGCGACGGGAATCATCATGGCGGCAGCCCCCCAACTGACCAAAGCCCCTTGGCGACCGTCCCCTTCAGTTTTCCGCCCTGCCCTTGCCGCTCCAGGCGCGGGCATATTGAATCGCGGCCTCGAGATTGACCGGCGAGGCGCAGCCGCTGCCGGCGATGTCAAAGGCCGTGCCGTGGTCGACCGAGGTGCGGCGGATGGAGAGGCCGAGGGTGACATTGACGGCCTCGTGGAAGGCGACGAGCTTGATCGGGATGTGCCCCTGATCGTGGTAGAGGGCGACGATCAGGTCGAACTCGCCCTCGCTGGCGCGGAAAAACAGGGTGTCCGGGGGAATCGGGCCCTCGACGTCGAGGCCGCGTTGCTGCGCCTCCTCGACGGCGGGGACGACCTGATCAATCTCCTCGCGGCCGAAGAGGCCGCCTTCGCCGGCGTGCGGGTTGAGGCCGGCGACAGCGATGCGCGGCCGCTCCGTGCCGAGCTCGCGCAGGTGCCTGTCGCCCGCCTCTATGGCCGCCAGCACGCCCTCTTTGTCGAGTGCGCCCAAGGCCTCGCTCAGGGCCTGGTGGGTCGTGACATGGATGGCCTTGAGCCGAGGCGACGACAACAGCATGTGGGGCGGCCCCGAGCGGCTGAGGTCGGCGAGGATTTCGGTGTGGCCCGGGTAGCGGTGGCCGGCGAGGTGCAGCGCCTCCTTGCTGATGGGGGCGGTTACCAGGATGCGGTCGTCGGCGTGCTCGCCGACCCAGGAGATGGCCCGCTCGATGCAGCGGAAAGCGGCCTCTCCGCCCTCGGCCGACGGCTGGCCGACAGGGGCCATGGGCGGGGCTTCGAAGGGGTCGAGGAGGGCCGTGGAGTGGGAACTGGCGCCGCTGTTGCCGTATTCGTGAAAGAGCACGCCGGGGCCGGCGGCGATGGCGGCGCGCTCAAAGACTTCGGAGTTGCCGACAACGAGAATCTGGCGGCGCAACGCCGGTTCGGCCGCGGCCAGGAATTTGACGATGATCTCC
The DNA here is from genome assembly GCA_965237735.1 of Candidatus Porifericomitales bacterium. GTDB lineage: Bacteria > Pseudomonadota > Gammaproteobacteria > CBDEFV01 > CBDEFV01 > CBDEFV01. The sequence goes on from CBDEFV010000004.1 coordinate 468,841, forward strand.
GGCCCCACGCCCGCCGGATCCCCCATGGTCAGGGCGATGGAAGGTCCATCGCCGGGGCCGCTCATTTATTGACGCGCCGGCGCTGTGGTCTCGGTTCCAGGGATCCCAGGCGCGACCTGAGCTGTCCCGCCACATAGGGGTAGGGATCGACGGCCTTGCCGTCAACCAGCACCTCGTAGTGCAGATGGACGCCAGTCGAATGACCCGTGTTGCCGGCAATGCCGATGGGCCGGCCGCGGTTGACGATCTCGCCCGACGACACCAGGGACGATGCCAGATGGGCGTAGCGCGTCTGATAGCCGTCGCCGTGATTGACCTCGATGAGTACGCCGTAGCGGCCGCTCTGGCCGGCGCGGTTGACGATGCCCGGCGCCGTGGCATAGATGCGGCCGCCTGAGTTCACGGCGAGGTCGATGCCGTAGTGGAAACTCGGCTGGCCGTTGACCGGATCCTTGCGCGGGCCGTAGCCAGAGTTGATCAGCAGCCGCTGCACCGGCAGGCCGTAGGGCACGGAAATCGACTGGATGCGGTGGCGCAGGATGAAGCGGGCCAGCACATCGGACTGCAACTTCATGCTCTCCAGTTGCTCGGTGATCTCGTCGAAGGAGGACAGCACCTTGCCGGACAGATCCGGCATTTTCGCCAACTCCTCGGCCTCCAGCGGGAGCGCCAGGCCGCCGGCTCCATCGGATTCGGTGATCAGCAACTCGCCCTCGCCAATGCCCACCTGATCGATGATCTTGGCCAGAGTAACCTGCAGGCGGTGGACGTCGACCTGCATGTCGCCGAGCTGGGCCAGCATGGCGAAATTCTGCTGCAACACCTTGTCGCGCACCTCGACCATCTCCTGCTTGACCTCCTGCAGCCGCTCCTCGGCCTCGCCGCTCTGCTGAGCCTGAACGGTGACGGCGTTGTCAACCAGGTGGCGACTGTAGTAGTAGCCCCCCCAGGCGCCCGCCGAGACCAGAGTCAGGGCGAGAACAAGAACAAGGAACCTGGAGGCAGCGGGGCCGAAGCCGCCGCGGGCGAGGATGTAGAGGGAAAATCGATTCATGAAGACTGGGGGAAGGGGGCGGCGGGAAGAGAGGGGCTTAGTTGGACAGGGTCCCGCTGTGCTTTTGCCGCAGGCCTGTCAGCAGTTCCTGGGCCCTCTGCAGGGAAGCCCTCTCCTTGTCGACGATGGCTGCGGGCGCGCCCTCAACAAAGGCGCTGTTGTCGAGTTTGCCCCGGTGGTAACTGATATCCTTCTCAACGCGTTGAATCTCCTTTTCCAAGCGGGCGTTCTCGGCCTTGAGGGCGTCGCCGTCCGGCAGCGGGACGAACACCTTCAACTGGCCGATCAGGGCTGTCGCGTGATTCACCGGATCAGTAGACAACTGCTCGATCTCAGAGACTCCAGCCAGACTGCGAATGTAGGCCGCATGGCGTTGCATGCGGTCGGCATCACCGCCGACATAGCGTAACGGCACCTTAACCGAGGGCTGGATGCCGCAGGACGAGCGCAGGGTGCGCACGGCTGAAATCAATTCTAACATAGCCCCCACCTCGATTTCTACCTCCTTATCGACATCTTGGTCAGCAATTGCCGGCCAGGGCTCGGAAATGAGGCATTGGCCGGCGCCGAGGGAGCGGCCGGCCAGAGGGGCGATTCGCTGCCACAGCTCCTCGGTAAGGTAGGGAATGAAGGGGTGGGCAAGGCGCAGCAGAGTCTCGAGGACGGCCAGCAGATTGCGGCAGACGCCGCGGGCGCGGGCCTCGCCGAAATCTCCCCGCAGCGAGGGCTTGGCGAACTCGAGGTAGAAGTCACAGAACTCGTCCCAGGTGAACTGTTGCAGGGCCTGGGCCGCCAGGTCGAAGCGGTACTGCTCGATGTGCTGCGAAATCTCGCGGTTGGCGCGCTGCAGGCGCGAGCGGATCCAGCGATCGACGTCGTCCTCCTCGGTCGGGCCCTCGCCGGCGCCGATCTTTTCGGCGTTGAGGATGACAAAGCGGGAGGCGTTCCACAGCTTGTTGCAGAAATTGCGGCTGCTCTTGACGCGGTCGGTGTTGAACGACAGGTCCATGCCCTGGGAGGCCTGGCTGGCAAAGGACAGTCGCAGCGAATCGGTGCCGTAGCTGTCGATGCCCTGGGGAAATTCGCCGCGGGTTTCGCGCTCTATGGCCTGGGCCTGGTGGGGTTTCAACAGGGTCGAGGTGCGGCGGGCGATCAGTTCCTCAAGTGAAATGCCGTCGATGATGTCGCGCGGGTCGAGCACATTGCCCTTGGATTTGGACATCTTCTGCCCTTTGCTGTCGCGCACGAGGCCGTGGATATAGACCTCGTTGAAGGGCACGGCGCCGTCCATGAACTCGAGGCCGAACATGACCATGCGGGCGATCCAGAAAAAGAGGATGTCAAAGCCGCTGATCATCAGCGAAGTGGGGTAATAGGCGGCGATCTCTTCGGTCTTCTCCGGCCAGCCGAGGGTGGAAAAAGGCCAGAGGGCCGAGGAGAACCAGGTATCGAGGACGTTGTCGTCCTGCCGCAGGGGCACGTCTTCGCCGAAGCCGGCGCGGCGGCGGGCGTCGGCCTCGTCGAGGCCGACCGCCATGCTCCCGTCCGGCCCGTACCAGACCGGCACCCGGTGGCCCCACCACAGCTGGCGGCTGATGCACCAGTCGTGGATGTTCTCCATCCACTGGTCGAACATGCGCCTCCAGCGCTCGGGCAGGATATTGATGCGGCCGCTGGCCACCGATTCGCGGGCGGCCTCGGCCAGCTTTTCGACGCGGACGAACCACTGATCGGTCAGCCAGGGTTCGAGAACGGCGCCGGAGCGGTCGCCGCGCGGCAGTTTGTAGCGGTGCGGCTCGATGCGCTCCAGGAGGCCGGCTCCCCGGAGGTCGCTGACGATGCGCCTGCGCGCCTCGAAGCGGTCGAGCCCGCGGTAGTGCAGCGGCACCTCGTCGTTGAGGCAGGCCTCTTCGGTGAAGATGTTGATGACCCTGAGTTCGGGGTGGCGGCAGTAGACCTCGTAGTCGTTGAAGTCGTGCGCCGGCGTGATCTTGACGCAGCCGCTGCCAAATTCGGGATCGACGCTTTCGTCGACGATGATCTCGACCTGGCGGTCGGTCATGGGCACCCAGACCTTGTGCCCGACCAGATGGGCGAAGCGCTGGTCGCCGGGCGCCACGGCCAGGGCGCTGTCGCCGAGAATCGTCTCCGGCCTGGTCGTAGCGATGGCGATATGGCCGCCGCCGTCGACCAGAGGGTACTGGACATGCCATAAAAAGCCGTCGGTCTCCTCGTTTTCGACCTCGAGAGCGGACACGGCCGTGCGCAGCACCGGATCCCAGTTGATGACGCGGTTGCCGCGGTAGACCCAACCCTTTTCATAGAGAGCGACGAAGCTGGCGAGGACGGCGCGCGACATGCCCTCGTCCATGGTGAAGCGCTCGCGCGTCCAGTCGGCCGAGGCGCCGAGGCGCCTGAACTGGCTGTGGATGTTGCCGCCCGATTCCTGCTTCCACTGCCAGACCTTTTCGATGAAGGCCTCGCGGCCGAGCTCGGCGGCCGAAGAACCGCAGGCGCGCAACTGATTGTCAACGACGATCTGGGTGGCGATGCCGGCGTGGTCGGTGCCGGGCTGCCAGAGCACGCGCCGACCGCGCATGCGGTGGTAGCGGATGAGGATGTCGCTGAGGGTCGCCTGGAGGGCGTGCCCCATGTGGAGGGTCCCAGTGACATTGGGCGGCGGCATCATGATGCAGTAGGGCTCGCCGCTGCCGCTCGGCCTGAAGAGATCGTGGTCAAGCCATACCTGATACCACTTTTCCGTGTCCCGGGCGTTGTAGCGCGCTTCCACGGACTGCTAGACCTGCTTGATGCCGTGCGAGCTCGCCGGTTCCACGGCCTCGGCCGCTTTGCGCTGGTCGGCGCTGACTTTAAAGGGCGGATAGGCGCTCAGAATGTGCTGAAACACGCCCAGGGTTTCGTCGCTGACATGGTGCTCGACGCCCTCGGCGTCGAGGCGGGCCGTTTCCGGCGGCACTCCCACGTGGGCGAAGAAGGCTTCGACCAGTTGGTGCCGCCGACGGCTCTGGGCCGCCAGCTCGCGGCCCTTGTCCGTCAGGAAGATGGCGCGGTAGGGCTCGGTTTCAATGTAGCCATCGCGCTGCAGGCGGTGCAGCATCTTGTTGACGCTGCCGGGAAGCAGGCCGAGCGCCTTGGCCAGGTCGGTGGCGCGGGCTTCGCCGTGTTCTTCGATGAGATCGCCGATGAGCTCGACATAGTCTTCGATCTGCTCGAGCTGATGGGCCTGGCGAACCCGCTTGAAGGCCTCGGCGCGGCGGGCGATCTTGTCTGGATCCCGGGCTTTCATGAGGCCTTCTTGACTGAGGCTCCGAGATTTTTCTCGACCTCCGCCTCAACCTCTTCGACATTCATGCTGGCGTCGATTTCGCTGTAGCCGATGTCGCCGGCAGCCGCCAGATCGCGGTAGCGCTGGCTCAGGGCCCGGGTCTTCCGACGGTATTCGCGCATGCGCTGGCGCACCGTCTCTTCATTGTCGTCGCTCCGCTGCACCAGGGGCTCGCCGGTCTGATCATCGAGGCCATCGCGCTTCGGCGGATTGTGCTGCAAGTGGTAGACGCGCCCCGAGGACGGGTGAATGCGGCGACCGCCGAGGCGTTGGACGATCTCGTCCTCGTCGATGGCAAATTCGATGACATGGTCGATCTTGACGCCCATGCCATGCAACTCCTCGGCCTGGCCCGCCGTGCGCGGGAAGCCGTCGAGCAAAAAGCCGCGGGCGCAGTCGTCGGCCTGGATGCGCTGGCGGACGAGGTCGGCGACGAGGCGGTCCGGCACCAGGCCGCCGCTCTCCATGATCGGCTGCGCCTGCCGCCCCAGCTCGGTGCCCTCCTTGACGGCCGCCCGCAGCATATCGCCGGTGGACAGCTGGGGAATGCCCCTGTGGTCTGAGATGCGGCTTGCCTGAGTCCCCTTGCCGCAACCCGGGGGGCCTAAAAGAATGATTCGCATGGAGATAAGAGCAACAATTGCCCGATAGAAGACTTGAACAGGCAGGGGTCGAAGGTGCCGGGGCACGCAGCAAGCCGCAGCGCACGGAAGACCTGTAATAATATAAAATTAAAGCAGCAAACCCGAAAAATAAAGCACTATTGACGCCTTTTTACGCCTGTTTGACCCGAGATCCAAAACCTCAGGGGCACTTTGGGCGCGAAAAGCCGCTAAAATCTTGTCATCTTTCGAGGCGCTGGCCGACGTGGCGGAACTGGTAGACGCGCTGTCTTGAGGGGGCAGTGAGCCAAGGCTCGTCCCGGTTCGAGTCCGGGCGTCGGCACCAACAAACAAAAGGAAGGGGGGAACCCGGGCGCAGGCGCTGCGCGCCGCGAACGGCCGGCCGGACTGGGTCGCCGTACGCCATCTGCCGGCGGCGGGAGCGGTTAAAAATCAGCGGGCCTGCCCCCCGGCAGGCAAATCAGCTCCACATCTCCGCCCCGGGGCGCCCGGAAGAGCCCAGGGTGCGCTCAAACGCACAAAAGATACTTTTTAATACCCGCCAATCCTCTATCCTGCGCCGCCTCTGGACAGAAAATTCCAGTCTGACAGAGGACAAAGGGTCGCGCAGTCGATACCGGTTTTTCAAGCGTCGTCTGCCCGCAGTCAATCAGGTCGAGCCGCCCTCCTCAAACTCCCTCCGATCCTTCAAGTCATCGAGACAATGAGCTGGATACTGCATAGTCGCGCGCCTTTTCAGGCAGTCATACCCGAGGGCGCCGAGAAATACCGCGGCGGTCGGGGCAAGAAAAAATGCGATTGGCTTGGCTTTGATACTGGCATCTTACCGCAGGAGGTACTATGCGCGAATGGGCGCCTTTGCCTTCTCGGGCTATAGACAGGCAGCAATTTTTAATCTGACGCGCGTGAGGCAAGATCCGCCCCGGCCTCAGGGGGTGGCCTCGGGAGCCAGGCACAGAAAAGCCCAGCGGCTATACCAGGAGCCGAGAGTCAGGAGGTGATCGCTGAGGTCGGCGTGGGCGAAGAAGTAGTCGGGCTTGTTGTGATCGAAGAGGGCGACGAAAAAGCGCCGCGGCCGGTCGTTGCGCATGCGGTAGGTCTGCTCGCCGCCGAAAGACAGGCGGTAGGCCTTGCGCCCGCGCCGGAACAGGCGCAAGAGGAACTCATCGAGGCTGTTGCTGTCGGCCTCGTTGTGGAAGGAGGAGAGGTCCTGCCAGTCGGCGAGGCGGACGGCATCGCCGTAGAGCTTACGGCATTGCTCCTCGCCGTCGACCTTTTCGTCGTAGGTTTTTTTGCTGGCGAGGAAATTGCCGTACCAGCGCTCGGCCTTTTGCCGCGGATCATCCCCCGCCAGGGGCGTCGCCGCCACATCGGCACTGACGTCTCCGAGGCCGAGGGCATTGACCGCATTGAGCCAGTAAGAGTACTCGACGCCGTTCTCCAGCCCCACATGAGCATAGCCGGCGGCGGCGGCCCGGATGACCCCCTGGCCCTCGCCGTCGCCGCGGCTCCAGTGCAGCTCATAGCTGTGGGCCCGAGGCACCGCCGCCCAGCTCAGGGTGATTTTTCGCGAACCGGCCACGGCTTCCGGCAGGGGCGCGGCCCCGGGCGCCTCGCGGAAATGGGTCAGCACGGCCGCCAGCCGGGTCTCCCCGTAACCCTGATCCTCGAGGCGCCACTCGACTTGCCGGTTCTCCGGGCCGTCCTCGGCCAGCAGCAGTTCGCGGGCGATGGCGATGACGGCGGCGCCCTCGGGAGGGGTGTAGCCCAGCCGCAGGGCCCTGTTCGCCGGCCCGCGCCAGGTTACAGCGGGCCCGCCGGCGCGGGCCGGCAACATCTCGATGTCGAGGCGGCGCTCGCCGCCGGCCGCCGCCGGCAAGAGCGCCACGAGCGCATAGAAGTCGCCGTAGTGGAGGGCGCGGGCCAGGGGGCGGAAACCGGCGATCTGCAGCTGGGGCCCGGACGCCGCCTGAGCCGCTCTGGCTGCGGCCATTCGCGGCCAGAGCCCCGTAGCTTCTTCCAGCACCTCGGCGGCCTGACCCAGGTACAGCAGCAGCGGTTGCACCAACTGGCGCAGCCCCTCTCCTTGAGTTCCGACGACCAGGGAGGGAGGGACGGCAACCACATGAAAGTCCTCGGTCTCGACCAGAACGCATTGATCCCAGGCGGGATCGAAGACCACGCACTCGATATCGAAAAACCCGGGCGGCTCGGTCGCCGGCGGGTCGAGGGGCGGCCGGCGCCAGCGCCATTCGGTCGCCCCGTCCCCCTGCTGCCGGGCCTCTGCCGAGCCGCGGCCCGAGCGAATCAACTCGGCTGCCGCCAGGCGCAGCAGCCAGTCAGGGCCGTCGCGGCCGAGTTGGACAAGGCCCGCGCCGGACTCGGCGGCGACGGCAAAGAGCAGGTGCAGGCCGTCTTCGGCATAGATGCCGAGAAGATGCGAGCCTTTTTCCGCCGGCGCCTGCAGAATCAGGGCGCCGTCCTGCCGCAGCATGCGCCCCCTGCCCTCTCTCTGCGCCGCCAGAGTGCGCCAGAGGTGATCGTAGAAAGCATGCCGCGCCTCGAGCCCGCCGCCGCCGTAGACAGAGGGGGCAAGGCCCACCATGAGGCCGAGGCTGTCGATCAGGGTGCGCGCCTCCCCGGGGCCGAGCCGTACCAGATCGCTGTAGCTGCTGGCGGCCACCAGCCCGGCGAAGTCGTCGAGGGCGCGCGCCAGCTCCTCGCTGCCCTCTCCCTCCAGCAATGAGGCGCCGAGCCGCCGGTGCGAGTAAAACCAAGCGAAGTCGGTCAGCGGGCTCAGGGCCGCGTCCCGCTCCAGATCGGCGGCGGAGATCAGGCCTCTGACAGTGCCGCTCAGGGAGAGGCCCCCGGCGGCGGACATTTCGACGCCGCCGCTGGCGGCCAATAGGTGCCAGCCGCTGCCCGCCGATTGATCGATCGCAAAGCCGCCGCTGCTGTCGGTGGTGGCGCTCCAGTCGGCCCTGGTCGCCAGGGGCCGGCCGAGCCGCCAGAGCCGCACCCCGGCGCCGCCGACGGCATGGCGCAACCGTACCCGCGGGCCCTGCTGCGGTGGCTTCCGTTCAAGAGCCCGGGCCTGGGGCTGTCCCGCCTCCCCGGAAGCGGCCCCTGGCGGAGGCGGGCCGAGCCAGCCGGCACTCATGGCGATCACAAGGGCGACGGCGAGAGCGCCACCGGTCACGCCCGCTGCCGGCCAGACCCAGCGGAGCCGCTTCGCCGAAAGAGAAAAGGCAGCGAAGGCCACTGCCCCGGATACAGGGCCCCTGTCAGCCGCTGAAGGCTGCCGTCGCCTCGATTTCGATGGCGAGGCCGCGCGGCAGGGAGGCGACCCCGACAGCGGCGCGGGCCGGATAGGGCGGCTGCATGTACTCCTCCATGATGCCGTTGACGGCGGCGAAGTCGCCGAGGTCGGTCAGATAGACGCGCAGCTTGACGATATCCTCGAGGCCGAGGCCCGCCGCCTGGCAGACCGCCCTGAGGTTGTCGAAGACGCGCCGCGCCGCCATCTCGATGCCGCCGGAGACGGCCTCGCCCGTGGCTGGATCGAGCGGGATCTGGCCGGATATAAAGAGCAGATTGCCGCTCTGCACGGCTTGGGAATAGGGTCCGATCGCCTGGGGCGCCTGGTCGGTGCTGACGACTTTTTTCATAATTGAAGGGGGGAAGTTGATTAAAGGGTTGGCAGGGAGGCCCCGGCCTCGAGCCGGCTCTGCCGCCCCGGGCAGCGGCGCACTCGGGAGGCCCCGCCCCTTAATTTTAGACTGGGCTCCGGGTCCGAAGCCGGCTGACATTGAAAATCGGCAGTGCCGGGAGGGCGGCTTCCGGCAGTCCCCTCTGTCCTTGTTGCCGTCGCTGTCGTCGCCTTCGTGGCCGGGGGTGGTTAAAATGAGGACGACTCCCCCCGCCCTGATACCCGCCCATGCCAGCGCCTGCATTTGACGCCGAAGAATTCATCAGCCGCACGGAACGGCGGCCCGGGGTCTACCGCATGCTCAATGAAAAGGGCGAGGTCCTCTATGTCGGCAAGGCCAGCAACCTGCGCAACCGGCTGCGCAGCTATTTCCGCGGCGCCCACGACAGCAAGACCCAGGCCATGGTCAACCGCATCGCCGGCATCGAGGTGGTGGTCACCCACAGCAGCATGGAAGCTCTGCTGCTCGAAAACCAGCTGATCAAAAAGCTCAGGCCGCGCTACAACATCCTCATGCGCGACGACAAGAGCTACCCCTACATCCACATCAGGACCCACGAAGAATTTCCGCGCTTCTCCTACTACCGCGGCGGCCGCTCGGCCCGCGGCCGCTACATAGGCCCCTTCCCCAACGGCCGCGCGGCCAAGCACAGCCTCTACTATCTGCAGAAAATCTTTCGCCTGCGGCTGTGCGACGACCACATGTTCAACAACCGCACCCGCCCCTGCATCCAGTACGAGATCAAGCGCTGCAGCGCCCCCTGCGTCGGCTTTATCGACGGCGACAGCTACAGACGCGACGCCCGCCTGGCGCAGCTGGTGCTGCGCGGGCGCGACCGCAGCGTCCAGCAGCGGCTGACGAAAGAGATGGAAGCGGCCGCCGGGGAAAAGCGCTATGAAGAGGCCGCCAGCTACCGAGACCGCCTGCGCGAGCTGCGCGCCGTCACCGCCAACCAGCATGTCAGCCGCGAGCGCGGCGACTTCGACGTCTTCGCCTGCGTCCTGAACGCCGGCCAGAGTTGCGTGCAGCTGTTCATGTTTCGCAACGGCATCAACCTCGGCAACCGCGCCTTCTTTCCGAAGGCGCCGGAGGGCAGCGGAACCGGGGAAATCCTCGGCCGCGTCATCGCGCAGTTTTACGAGCGCCACCCGCCTCCGACCAAAATCATCATCGACGGCGCCGTGCCCGAAGACGAGCTCCTGGCCGACGCCCTCGGCGAGCGCGCCGGCCGCAGGGTGTCCCTCGTTACCAAAGCCCGCAGCGACTACGCCCGCATCGTCAAACTGGTGCGCGACAACGCCAGTTCATCGCTGTCGCGCCAGTTGGCGTCGCGCCAGACCATCGGCCAGCGGCTCGAGGCGCTCGGCCGGCTGCTCGGGCTCGAGGAGGCGCCGCTGCGCCTCGAATGCTTTGACATCAGCCACTTCGGCGGCGAGGAGACAGTCGCCTCCTGCGTCGTCTTCGCCGAGGAGGGCGCCCGCCGTCAGGACTACCGCCGCTTCATCATCCGCGACCTCAAGGCCGGCGACGATTACGCCGCCCTCGAGAGCGCGCTGCGCCGCCGCTACAGCCGCATCCTTAACGAGACCGGCCTGGCGGGACTGCCCGACGTCGTTTTCGTCGACGGCGGCGCCGGCCAGGTCGGGCGGGCCCAGGCCCTGTTCGCCGAACTCGGGCTCAGCGAAGTCAAACTGGCCGGTATTGTCAAAGGGCCCGGGCGCGATCCCGCCGGCGACCGACTGGTGTTTCCCGACCGGAGCGCCGACATCCCGCTGCAGGCCAACCCCTCGGCGCTGCATCTGGTGCAGCAGTTGCGCAACGAGGCGCACCGCTTTGCCGTCGCCGGCCACCGCGGACGCCGCGCCAAGGCGCGAAAAAAATCGCCGCTTGACTCCGTGCCCGGAGTGGGCGCCGTCAGGCGGCGGCAGTTGATGTCACACTTCGGCGGCATTCAGGGGCTGGCGGAGGCGACGGCCGAGGACATGTCCGCCGTCGCCGGCATCAGCCCGGCACTGGCCGAGCAGGTCTATGCGGCCCTCCATCCGGACCGCGCCGGAGACGGCCTCGGCTAAAGATCGATTCGCTGTCGGTGCGGCCGTCGGGATCGGCTGCCGCCTCGCCGCCACCGGCCCAGTCTCCGCGGCCTCAGCGCCAGGCAGAGGAGCCACAGCAGGGAGGACCAGCCGAGGCTGCCGACCTTGAGGTCAAGCAGGCCGGTCGAGACGCTGAACTCCAGATCGAGCGGCGGGTCGATGCGCCTGCTGTTCAACAGGCTGGACGCGGGCAAGGTCACGCCCTGGCAGTCACTGGAATGGCGCACGCCGACGGAGAGCCAGGCGCACTCGACGGCTTCGACCGCGGGGTCGGCGGCGCCGTGGAGCTGGACGGCGGCGAGCATCAGGTCGTCGGCGGCCGAAGCCAGGGTCTCATTGGCCGTCCACAGGTTGAGATTGGCGTACAGGCCCAGTTTGATGGCGGCTGTGACGCCGATGCCGGCGAAGGGAGGGATGGCCGTGGCGCCGACCGTCCCCGTCTCTTCCGCCCCCTCGACCATGAGGTAGAAGGCGTGGTTGGCGACGCCGCTGTTGGTGTGGACGCCGCAGTAGTCGTTGCACGGCTGCGGCGAGGCGCAATCAGGATTCGCCCAGTAGCTGCCGCCGACCCGCTGCGGCTGTTCCCGACCTTCGGGGTTTCGCAGGTTTCTGACCTCGAACAGCTCCCCCGACACGCCTGAAAAGATGACCTCGACCTGGCGGCCTTCGCCGATGCGCCAGTCGACCTCGCCGGTGGAAACGGCCTGAACCGCTACCCCGATCCAGTCGGAGAAGGCCTCGTTGAGCGCTCCCGACTCGCCCCTGTAGGCCAGTTCGGAGGCGCTGTCGGTGATGGCGTGGGCGTATTCATGGGCGATGACATCGAGCAGCGAAGCGTAGGAATTGAGATACCTGAATTCGCCGTACTCGCCTGGCGGCGAGTAGGCCAACACATTGCCTGAGGCGGCGGCGTTAAAAGAAGAGCCCGCTTCGATGATGCCGCCGGAGCAGCTATCGACCATGTCCCTGAGCGGAAAGGGTCGGTTGACAATGCTGAAGACGGAGCCGCCGCGGTTGTCGTGTCCGTTGATGCCCAAAGCCAGCAGGGCGTCGTAGGTAATGCCCGCATTGACGTGAGCCTCGACGGCGACCTGCAGTTCGCCCTGAGTGAAGGCATCCGCCGAAGGGGAAACTGCGATCAGGTCCTCGCGGATGCTGTCCCTGCCGGCAAAAGCGGCCCGGTAGATCAGCGTCTCCAGGACCGCCCGATTGGCCATGCGGCCGGCGTTGCCGAGCGGGTGGCCGCGGTTGGACCGGCGGCGGCTCAGATCACGAAAATAGAACCTGTCCCCGACGTCGAGGCCGCTGACCACATGGCTGCTGCCCAGCTCGCCGCTCAGGGTGGATTCAGCCAGGGCGTCGCCGATCGGACCCCGCTCGATCAGGGTCGGCAACGGCGCCTGTTGACAGCGGCTGGAGGCATCGGCAGAGATCGCGCGCAGCCTGATATCAAGGTAAGTCCCGCTGTCTACATCGAGCAGATAGGATCTCTCGACGACCGGGAGACCGCCCATATACTGTCCCAGTTCAAGGGAGTTGTAACGGCTCGCCGACGAGGACATAAAGGAGGCGCGCAGGCTGCATCCCTCATAGTCCTCGGCCGGAATGACCACTTCGTAGAGAAGGCCTGCAGCCAACAGGGTCGAACTCGTCTGGGCGGCTGTCTGGGCCGCTGCCGGCAGGGCCGGCAGGAGGAGGCAGGCCGCTACCGCCAGAGACCGCAACAATCGCAGGACAGGCAACACCGCCTTGCAGATGCAGCCGAAAAAATCAACTCTCATCGCTCTTTTCTGTCTGCTTCATAGCTCATAAAGCCATTATACATAGAAGCCGCCGTCGCCAGGCGGGCGCCCCTGAACACCAGCAGCAACCACAGCAGCCACTCGATCGAGCCCGGCCCCCAGACGCCGAAGGAGTGCTGCAGTCGGCGGAGCAGGCCGGCGAAGATCGTGCAGGACAGACGCTGGGCGGCAGGATCAATCTCCTCCGGCCCGAGCGGCACCCCGACATAGGCCCAGGAGCGGGCGACCGCATCGGTCTCACAGGCGTCGGCCCCGTAAAGCATCCTCGCCGCCACGCGCATATGATCGGCCGCCTGCGCAAAGGTCTCCTCGCGCTGCCACAGGTTCCTGGCGGCGTAGAGGCCGACGGCAAAGGCGCGGGTCACGCCGAGGCCGTCGAAGGGCGCCAGCGCCACATCGACCTCGCGCCCCTGGTTGTCGCGGCCGCCGCCGGCAATCGTCTCCGTCGCCATCAGGCCAGTGGCCAGGCGGTGGAACATGTGGTTGGGCACGCCGTTGTTGCTGTGCACATGACAGTAATCGTTGCTGGAGTCACACTGGTTCTCATTGGGGTCCTGCCAGTAGGCGTCGCCGATGCGGGCAGGATTCCCGAAGCGGTTGGGGTGCTGCAGATCCCGCAACGGCGAAAGCTGTCCCCCGGCCGGCGAAGCAGCCGGCCCCCCGACCAGGCCCTCGGCGATCTGCCAGTCGAGGCCGCCGCCGGCAGCGAGTTCGATGGCAACGCCGGTCCAGTCGGCAAAAGCCTCGTCGAGGGCGCCGGACTCCCCCTCGTAGAGCAGGTCGATGTGGGCGCGGGTGACGGCATGGGCGTACTCATGGGCGAAGACATCGAGCAGGGATGCATAGGAGTTGTCGTAGCTCGCCTCCGAGCAGAGGAGAGGGGGATTGCGGGGCAGGCGGTAGGTTCCCGACGGCGAAAACAGCAGGGCGTTGCCGATCGACAGCGCCGTCGGCGTATCGCAGCCCGAGCTCAAGGGGCGGTAGCCGACGAGGGCAAAGATGCCCCCGCCCCCGCCATCGTAACCGTTGAGGCCCTTCTGCAGCATGAGATCGTAAACCAGCGCCAGATTCGCCTGGGCATCGACGGCGGAGCGCAGAACGGCATCGCTGATCAGGGCCGTGGAGGTCGTGACGGCGAGGTCGGCCCGCAGGAAGCTGAGGGAGCCCTCTGTATGGACCTGGCGGAAAATCAGGGTATCGAGGGCGGCCGTCGGCGCCATGCTGCCTCTGGAAAAAGCCGAGCGGCGGCCGGGGTCGTAGAAATGAAAGCGCCCGTCGAGCGCCAGCCCCTCGACCCCGCGCGGGCCCAGCTCTCCCCTGAGCTCCCTCGTCTCCAAGGCGCTCTTCAACTCCCCCTGGGCCGCCCCTGCAATCAGCTGCGGCAGGGAGGTGCGGCAGTCGGCCGAACCGACGGCATAGAGCGCCAGGTTGAGGTTTTCGACCCCCCTGCGCGAGTGGCTCAGCAGCAGAGTCCGCGTCTCTGTCGGCGCCCCGCCGAGAAAGAGGCCGTATGCCAGCGAACCCGGCGAAGAGAAGGGGGTGGGGTGGGGGAAGTTGAAGGGCAGACCGGCAATTTCGCCGGCCGGGGGAGCCGGGTCGGCGAAGCTCCCCTGAAGGATGCACCCGGCGTCCTCGGCGAGCGGCAGGGCGTAGATCTGGCCGCCGGCGAGGGCGAGAGTGGCGCTGCCGACAAATTCCTGGGCCCCGGCCGGAACGGGTGCGGCCAGGGTCGAGGCGAGAAGCCAGGGGGCCAGCAGGTCGGCCCGGAACAGGCTGGGCCTCCAGGCCGGGGGGGCGGGTTGGCGCCGCCGGCAGCGGGCCCCTGTGGCTTCAACCCCCCTCCGCCTGAGCGCTCTCATTCGGAATCCTCAATCAGCCTGAAAATGAGGGCGCCTCTTTGCTCCGGCCTCTTTTCCGGGTGCGCAGCCGCCAGGCAAAAAGCAGGCAGACAGGCACCAGCAGGAGGGTCAGCAGCAGATCGCCGCGGCCGTAGATCCTCTCCCCCAGCGGCAGTGAAAAGGCGCCGAGGACGGCGACCGAACCGTTGATGCGGCCGTCGACATCGTTGGGGCCGCCGTCTTCGAGGAGCAACTGGACACAGGAAAAGCCCGCGGCCAGGCCGGTGCCGTAGCGATAGGATCCCGGCGCCGGACAGAGGGAGCCCCGCTCCCCCTTCGCCGAGTAGATCTGGTTGCGGCCGTCGGCAGTGAAGGGAAACCAGCCGCGATTCCGCCGGTAAAGGCGAAAATTCTTCCCGGCCTGAAGCGGGCTCGGCAGCGGCAGCGCAACGAGGGCGCTGGCTCCGTGATCAAGCCCCGAGACGACGAAATCGAACTGGCTCGAGTCGGCGTGACGCTCCTGGTACTGAGCTTCGACGCCCCCGTCGGCCAGGGCCAGGTGCACCAGGCCCGCATCGATCAGGGCCCCTCGGGCGTGGAGGCTGGTGGCCCTGTCGCCGATGCGCAGCCGCATGCCCAACTGCGCCTGGAGGTAACTTTCCCGCGCCAGCGAGGGCGAGCCCAAAGGCAACAGCCAGGGGAGCAGGGGCCCGCCGTAGTCGCTGTTGTCCTGAGCCGGGCCGTCGCCAAGACCGAGGCCGGCGGCACGGGAGCTACCCACAGCCGACAGCACCGGAAACCCGGCCTCGTGCACGACGGAAAAATTGCCGTCGAAGGA
The DNA here is from genome assembly GCA_965237735.1 of Candidatus Porifericomitales bacterium. Lineage (GTDB taxonomy): Bacteria > Pseudomonadota > Gammaproteobacteria > CBDEFV01 > CBDEFV01 > CBDEFV01. The sequence continues at coordinate 484,145 of CBDEFV010000004.1, forward strand.
AAACTGCACCCTGGCCTTGAGCAGCCCAGGCCCCTGCGGCAGCCTGATGCGCTCAAACAGGGAATCGCTGCTGCTTCCGCCCTCTCCGGGCACATCGAACAGAATCGTTTGAAAACCTTCGTTGTCGACATAGCGGACATCCCAGTCGAAGCGGCCGGCGGCGAAATCGACAAACCCTCTGGTCGCCGCTGCCTGCGCCTCCAGAGAGGCGTAGTCATGGCCGTCGAGGGCCTGGACGGGGCGCTGATTCTGGCGCAGCCTCAGACGGAAAAACTGCACCGAAGAGAAGCCGTCGGCCACCACCTGCAGACGGTGGCGGAAAATCTCTCCCTGGACTGCATTGAGCGGGTGGCCCAAGACGAGGTCAACGAATCCGTCGACTGGAACCTCGGCCAGATCGATTTTCAACAGGGCGCGCCCAGAGGCTCCGACAACGATGGTCGTAGTTTCGAGCTGGCTGAGCACGAGGTCGCTGAAGGGCCCCTCCGCCCGCAGCGGCACCCGCACTGCCGCTGCGGGCGCGGAGCCGCTCAGCACCAGTTCAACCAGGGCCGGCCACCCCTGAAAAACCTTCTGCGTAGACCGGGGCGGGTGCAGGGACGCGCCCGAAGCGGCAAATTCGACGCGCGGCAGGATGTCGATCGTCTGCACCAGAGGAGCGCTACGACCCTGAGCGGAGTCGTCTTCAGCGGAGAGACGCCACTCGACCCGGTGACGACCCGATTCGAGCCAGCGCCAGGAACCCGGCGCCACCGTCGAAACCCGGCCGTCCGGACTCCTGTGTCGGCCCTTGAAGTCCACATGGTCCGAGGCGCCGGCGACCTCGACGTCAAAGCTGTGCCCCGTCAGCAGGGCGCCGCTCTTAATGACAAGGCTCTGGCTGGCCGCTGCCTCAGACCCCCGCTCGCCCTGCTGGGCGGAAAGCGGCTGCGGCTGCAGCATGAACAGGCCCAAGCAGCCGGGGGCCAGAAAGGCGCGGCAGAACGCGGCCCGCCGCCCGCCGCATCCAGCCCTCGACCAAAGGGATGAAAGGGTGCAGAAAGCGGTCGCGCGCGGAGTTCCGAGGTTCGTCATAGTGCATTCATTCTATCCTTTCCCCCGGGCCGCACAGGAGCCGATCCCGTCGACAGAGGCGCGCAGGTCGCCTCCGGGAACGGCTTGGTATGGCGGACCGATAAACGGACAAAAAAGCGTTCAGCCCGGGTCCACTCCGCGCGAAGTCCCTGCCGGGAGCGCGGCAGTCCGGCCCAGGCCGCGGCGGATCCCCTGTCCGAACAGCAGCAATGCCAGCCATACTGAGGCGAAGAGCGACAGGGCACCGGTGCTGAGGCCCCCGTCCTCGGTGGAACCGCCGCCAGGGTCAGGGGGCGGCGGCTGAGCCGAGCCGTCGATGAAATTGACGACCTGCAGGAGCACTGCGCTGCGGTTGCCGGAGGCGTCCGTCGCCGCCCAGGAGAGGGTTGCCGTGCCGAGGCCGGCGACTGTCGAGGGCTCGAGCGACAGCCTCGGACTGGCGTCGATATTGTCCTCGGCGATCGGGCCGCGGAGGCGCCCGTCGGCAAGGGCTCCGTCGAGCGACAGCGGCAGTTTCTCGACGGTGAACTCGGCTGTCTGGTCGGGGGCCGGCCGCAGCGTCGGCGCGCTTCTATCGACGAAATTGACGACCTGCAGAAGCACTGCGCTGCGGTTGCCGGAGGCGTCCGTCGCCGCCCAGGAGAGGGTTGCCGTGCCGAGGCCGGTGACTGTCGAGGGCTCGAGCGACAGCCTCGAACTGGCATCGATATTGTCCTCGGCGATCGGGCCGCGGAGACGCCCGTCGGCAAGGGCTCCGTCGAGCGACAGCGGCAGTTTCTCGACGGCGAACTCGGCTGTCTGGTCGAGGGCTGGCCGCAGCGTCGGCGCGCTTCTGTCGACGAAATTGACGACCTGCAGGAGCACTGCGCTGCGGTTGCCGGAGGCGTCCGTCGCCGTCCAGGCGAGGGTTGCCATGCCGAGACCGGCGACTGTCGGGGGCTCGAGCGACAGCCTCGGACTGACGTCGAGATTGTCCTCGGCGACCGGGCCGTGGAGACGCCCGGCGGCAAGGGCCCCGTCGAGCGACAGCGGCAGGGTCTCGACGGCGAACTCGGCTGTCTGGTCGGGGGCTGGCCGCAGCGTCGGCGCGCTTCTGTCGACGAAATTGACGACCTGCAGGAGCACTGCGCTGCGGTTGCCGGAGGCGTCCGTCGCCGTCCAGGCGAGGGTTGCCATGCCGAGACCGGCGACTGTCGGGGGCTCGAGCGACAGCCTCGGACTGACGTCGAGATTGTCCTCGGCGACCGGGCCGTGGAGACGCCCGGCGGCAAGGGCCCCGTCGAGCGACAGCGGCAGGGTCTCGACGGCGAACTCGGCTGTCTGGTCGGGGGCCGGCCGCAGCGTCGGCGCGCTTCTGTCGACCAGGCGGATGAGCTGCAACGCCTCGACACGGTTGCCGTCTCTGTCCTCGGCCGTCCAGGTAATGGTGGCGGTGCCGAGGCCGTCGAGCTCCCTGGCGCTGAAGTCGAGCCTGAGCGGGCCCGTGCCGTCTATGACGCTGTCGGCCGTCAGGGACTCCGTGATGTCGGGGGTATCGAAAGCGGTCACCGCCGTCGTCCCCAGGAGAGCGCCGAGCAGTTCGGCTCCCGTCAGCGGCAGTTGCCGGGGCTCGTAAACCCGGTCGGGAGGCGCTCGAAGCACGGGGGCCTCGCCCTCGACCTGATAGACGACAACCAACTCGCTTCGGGTGTTGTGGGCGGCGCCGGGGAGACCGAAAGCATTGGCTTTAAGCTCCAGAGTGTAGGTGCCGGTCCGCGACAGTTCCACCAGACCCCTGTCGACCAGGGTCAGGGTTGGAGAGGGATCGGCGTTGTCGAGGGCGCGCGGCGAACCGAGGATCTCAGGCGTCAACATCAGCGGCGTCGGGCCCTGGACATAGACGGTGCTGGAGGCGATGATGGTCGGCGGTTCCATGTCGAGGATGGTGAAGGTGCCCGTAATCAAGGCCTCGTTGTCCGAGAGGTCGCGCGCGCTCAGGCTGAGGCTGTAGGTTCCGGGGCGGCTGAAGGAGCGCGGCGCGATGTCGATCTGCAGGTTCTCCGGTTGGTCGACATTGTCTTCGGAAGAGAGGAAGCACAGCACAAGCAGGGGGAGCTCGCCGATCAGGTGGTGGTCTGCGGTCCAAATACAGGGGGGAAAAAAAAGCCTCGGCGGCGTCTCGTCGACCAGCAGCAGCCGCTGGGTCGCGGTGGCAATGTTGCCGTCCTCATCCTGCGCCGTCCACACAAGGACGTGGCTACCGAGGCCTTCGACGTTTTCAGGGGAAAAATTTACATTGACGCGCTGCATGCTGTCATCGACCACCAGGGCGGGCAGACCCAGGGCAGCCTTCGACAGCTGGAAGGGAAAGGAGACGTTGCGGTCGGGAACGACCAGACGCACAGCTGCCGGCGGCACGATGAAGGGCGCCGCCCCGCCGGGGGGAAGTGGCGACTCCGCCAGCCAGCGAAAGACCTTGCTGACGCTGTTGTTGCCCTGGCGTGGAGCCGAAGGCGGGCCCTCCCTCATGGCAAAAACATCCGGCTCCCATTGAATTTGCGCCCTGACCCTGTAGTCCTGCGGCATGCTGACAGCCGCCGTCGGACTCCAGCTGGCCGCGCAGAAAAAAGAGCGCGACTGGCCGACTGCCAAGGCCTCTTCATTCCAGACCGAATGGCACAAGGCCTCGCCTTCGATGAAAAAGGCGAGGCGGAATCTGCCCGGCGCCAACCCGGTCTGCTCCCAGGGGGCCTCGCCGACATTGGTCAGGCCGACGGCCACGGCCGTGGTCTCGCCGATGACCCTGTGGCTCCAGGCGATGAGGGTGTCGGTAGCGAGGGCGAGATCGGGCCGCAGGCGATTCTGCCAATTGAAGGTCCGGGCTACGACTTCGTCGGCAGGGTCCGACTGGCCCTCGAAGGGGGCCCGCGGCTGCCGCACGATCTCGGCCTGCACCCGCCGCGGGCCGGCAGTCAGTTCACGGTAGGCGCAACGAAGAGCGGGACGATCCCGGTCGACGGCGATGCGGCGGGTATGGATCTCGCTCTGGCAGGCGGGAAGGCCGTCAACCGTGAAACTCACATAAAAGCCGCTGTCCTCAAGGCCGGCAGGGTCCCAGACCGTCCGGCGCCGGTTGACGACCCGGGCGACGAGCTCGGCCGGGTCATCGACGCGGAGAAACGGCAGGCTGGGGTGGATAACATCAAGGGCATCGATCCGCAAATCGGGCAGGGGCGGCTCAAAGTTCAGCGACAGCGTCCAGGAGAGCGTACTTCCGACGGGGCCGGTGACGGAGAGACTCCAGGAACCCCCGGCCCTGAAGCCACTGTCGACCACCGTCGAAAAGCAGTCGGCCGGCAGCGCCGCCGGGTCCCGGGCCACCTGAGTGCCGTCGGGCGCCGCCAGAGTCCAGCCGAGTCCCGGCCCCTGACTCCCGCCATCGCCGCCCGTGTCGGGGGGCTCCAGCTGCCAACAGAGCTGCAGCGAGGCCAGCAGGCCCGCAGCGGCATCGGCCCCCGCCTCGACCTCGCTGACCGCCATGCCCGAAATCTCCACCGACGCCGTCGCCGACAACTCGAGGCCGAAGCCTTCTGCGGGCGTGCTCAGCGCCTCGTAACCGAGCGCCGGCGGCAGGCCGACATAGCCCCAGGCCCGCTCGGTGGCGATGATCTCCTGGCCGCCCTCCCGGCCATAGAGGATGTAAGCCGCCAACACCATGTCATCGGCCCCTGAAGCCAGGCTTTCATCACTGCTCCAGAGAAAACGGTTGGCGTAGAGGCCGATGGAGATGGCGCGGCTCATGGCCATGCCGGCAAAAGGCTCGAGGCCGCGCCTGTCGGACCCGCTCTGCGGCAGGCCCGCGACCATGCGGTAAAAGGCGTGATTGGGCACACCGCTGTTGGTGTGCACATGGCAGTTGTCGTTTTCCGGCCCCGGCCGGCAGTTTTCGAGCGGCCCCCAGTTTTCGCCCCGGTAGAGATCAGGGTCGTTGTATCTGCCGGGATCTTCGATGCTGCGAAGCGCCGGAAGCCGACAGAAGAGCCGGGACGTGGCCGCCAGCCTGCCGTCACCGATCTCCCAGTTGGTGTCATTTTTTGCGAGGACGTCCAAAGCCACTCCGAGCCAGTCGGAAAAACCCTCGTTCAGGGCCCCTGATTCGGCGGCATAGACCAGACTCGAATGGGCCTCGGTGACGGCGTGCCCGAATTCATGGGCAACCACATCGAGAATGGACGCATAAGAGTTTTGAAATTGCCAGGATTCGTTGTTCTGGAACCCCGTGCCGCAAAGGTTGGGAGTGCGGGAGCCCGCCCGTTCAAAGAACAGGATGTTGTCGATGGAGCTGGCATTCGGAGGTCGTCCGGCGATTATTCCGCCGAGGGGCCTGTGGACGACGGCGAGGACGCTGCCCCCCTCGCCGTCGTAACTGTTCAGGCCGAGCCTGTAGAGCTCATCGTAGATGACCGCCAGGTTGGCGTGGGCGTCAAAGGCGGCACTCATGGCAAAAGACGGCGTCTCTTCGACGAGACCGACATCCTGGTCCGCATCCGCACTGAACAGAGACGACGCCAGCTCATAGTTCGACCCGCCTCCGCCGAAGGCGCGGTGAATCAGGGTTTCCAGCGCCGCCTCGTCCGCCATGGCGCCCGGGTTCGATCCGGCCTCTCCCTGCAGGGATGAGCGGCGACTGAGATCGCGCAGATAGAAACGATCGAGATGCCTGATGCCGTCAACAAGAATACGGGGATTGACGAATGAGTCGAGGTTTCCGACCTGCCGGAGCTGCCTCTCGGCGGGCGCGTTCACACGACCAAGCGAATCGACTGTCGCCGACAGGGGGCGCAGTTGCGGCAGCAGATCCGTCACGGCACAGGGCTCTCTGCGCTGAGACGAGCCGTGCAGGGCCAGGCTGAAGTCGGCGTCTTCGCGGGAATCAATCACATAGGTACGTGTCTGCTGGACGCCCTGATTGCCGCTCAGCAACTGGCCGTGCCCGAGCGGGCCCGTGAATCTGCCTGCCGCTTTCGCCCCGCGCGGGTCGGAAGTGAAGGCGCCGTAGACGAAACAGTTGTTGTAGTCTCGCGATGGCGGTACCTCGACGCGGTAGAGGAGCCCGCCCTCAAGAGACTCTGTTTTGCCCGAGGTGTAGGTTGGATCGCTCTCCTGCGCCGAGGCGACGCCCACCAGCCCCGCCAGCAGCAGGGAACCGAGCAGGCGAAGCCCGCCGGCGGGCCGGCAGGGGCGGCAGGGGCGCCTGTGCCCAGAGACCTGCCCCTTTTCGCTGAAGGATGGTGGTCGAGGCCTGCGGCGCTCCTCTCGCTTGTTTGCTATAGATGAGTGATACAACTTGTGTAGGGGTGAGTTGCAGAACCAGCCGGGATATGCCAGTCAGAACATGTAATGCGCCCCCTGACGCTATATTCTAAAGCCTTTCACGCAACCTTTGCCACCCCCGCCCCCGGGAAGCTTGAAGAGACGCGCCTGGACGCTGGCGGAAGCGACCCCGGGCCAGGGGTTGAACAGCGCCCATGCGGGCGCTGGCACCCTGGTTCGGTTATACTGGTGCGGTTGCAGGGAGCCCAGGCCCGCCTCCTTTCCTCCTCGCCTCCCCGCCTCTCTGTCTCCCCAAGTACTCACCCCCACGCAAGTTCCCCATGAAGGCCGATATTCACCCCCAGTACAGCGAAACCAAAGTGCACTGCAGCGGCTGCAACCGCGATTTCATGATTTCCTCCACCCTCGAGGACAAGCTGACCGTTGAAATCTGCTCAAACTGTCACCCGTTCTACACCGGCGAACAAAAGATCATCAGCACCGCCCGCCAAGTCGAAAAATTCCACCGTCGCTACGGCGGCAACTGAGAAGCTGCGCCGCCGTTCGGGATCGTGCCGCGATCTGGTCTGCTGTTCGCCCTGACTGGCCCCTCGGGCACCGGCAAGACCTCGCTGGCAACCCGCCTGATCGAAAGCATGCCCGGCCTCGGCCACTCCGTCTCCCATACAACCAAGCCGCGCTCCAACAGCGAGCAGGACGACAGCAGATACCGCTTCTGTTCCGAGGAGGAGTTCCTCGCCCTGGCTGAGAGGGGCGTGCTCGTCGAGCATGCCCGCGTCCACGGCCATCTCTACGGCACCGTCGGGGATATGCTCGAACAGACCCTCGCCCGGGGCACCGACATCGTCCATGACGTCGACTGGCAGGGGGCCCGCGCCCTGCGCCGCCTCTGTCAGGACTCGGGGAAAAGCTGCGTCTGGATCCAGCTGCTGCCGCCCTCGATCAAGGCCCTGCGCCAGCGTCTCGAAAGCCGCGCCCGCGAACAGCCGCAGGACATTGCCCGCCGCCTGGCCTCGGCCGCCGAAGAGCTGCCGTACGCCGAGGAGGCCGACTATCTCGTAACCAACAACGACTTCGACTCGGCCCTGCAACAGCTGCAGGCCATCGTCACCGCCGAACGCCTCAGACGCGAGCGCAACAGCGACAGTCTCGGCCAGCTGCTGGCCGAGCTCGAAGGCGCCGCCCCCCGAGCCCACTCCACTCCTTAACTTCATGAAGCTACAACAGACCGCCGAACAACTGGTCGCAGCGGCCAGCTCCCAGGTCGAGGCCCTGACAGCGGCCGAGGCCATCCCCTTGGCCAGCGACGACAACACCCTCATCGTCGATGTGCGCGACATCCGCGAACTCAAAAAAGAGGGCCGCATCCCCGGCTCGCTCCATGTGCCGCGCGGCTTTATCGAATTCTGGGCCGACCCCGCCAGCCCCTACCACCATGAGGCCTTCGCCTCCGGCAAAAAGCTGCTGCTCCACTGCGCACTCGGCTGGCGCTCGGCCTTGGCGGCCCGCTCGCTGCAGGAGATGGGCGTACCCAAGGTCGCCCATATCGACGGCGGCTTCAACGGCTGGAAAGAGGCCGGCGGCCCGATCGAATCCCTGAATGGGGTCGGGGCTCCGAAGAAAGAGGCCCGGAAGAAAGATGCCAGGCCCGGCGAATTCGACACCGCCCCCGATCTCAGAGGCACCGGCAACCTCAAGTGGGATCACAGCGAGGCCGCCCTGCCGCTGTGGGTCGCTGATATGGATTTCCCGACCGCGCCAGAGGTCGTCGAGGCCCTGCAAAAACGCATCGCTTCGGGGCATTTCGGCTACGCCAGGCCGACCCGCGAACTGCGAGAGACGGTGGTCGCCTTCACCGAGCAGCTCTACGGTTGGCGCATCGAACCCGACTGGCTGGTGTTCGTCCCCGGGCTCGTGCCCGCCATGCACGGCGCCTGCCGCATGCAGGACGGCGGCTGCGGCCGGGTGGCCGTCAACCTGCCGAACTACCATCACTTCGTCAGCCTCCCCGCTCGCCTCGACAAGGAGATCGCCGCCTCTCGGCTGTTGCGGCAGCAGGGCCGGTGGCAGTACGATTTCGACGACATCGAGCGCCAGGCGAAAGCCGGCCTGGAGACGGCCATCATCGTCAATCCGCACAACCCCGTCGGCCATGTGTTCCCGCCCGAGGAGACCCGCCGCCTGTGCGAGACCTACGCCGACGCCGACGCCCTCATCCTGTCTGACGAGGTCCACTCCGGCCTGGTGCTCGACGAGGGAGTCAAACATGTGCCGACGGCCTTGGCCTGCTCCGGCATCGAAGACCGCCTCATCACCTTCATGGGCCCGGGAAAAACTTTCAACCTCGCCGGCATCAACTGCTCCTACGCCATCATCGCCGACCCGGCCCTGCGCGAGCGCTTCTGCCAGCGCAACCTCGGCGGGCTCGCCGAGGTCACGGCCCTGGCCTACACCGCCACCCTCGCCGCCCTGCGCGACGCCGGCCCCTGGCGCCTGCGGCTGATCGACTACCTGCGCGGCAACCGCGACCTGCTGGCCGAGTCGCTGGCGCCGCTCGACAAGATCGGGATGACGCCGGTCCAGGCTTCTTACCTCGCCTGGCTCGACATGCGCTCCCTGGAGCTCGACAACCCCCGCGCCTGGCTGCTGGAGCACGGCCTCGACCTGTCCGACGGCGCCCTCTTCGGCGGCCCGGGCTACCTGCGGCTGAACTTCGGCTGCCCCCGCAGCCGCCTGCGCCGGGCCATCGACACTCTGACCGCCGCCGTCAGAAGCATCTCCTGAGAGCCGGCCCGGCTGCGATGAGCGACGACAAGGGGGGACTGAACGGGCGGCCCAGGGAGCTGGCTGCCTTCGATGCCGAGGCGGGCGGCGGCTTCTCCCGCCGCGACAGCATTCTGCAGGCCGTTCCCCCGCCCGCTTTCTCCCCCTGTCTGTCGAGCTCGATCTTCGCGCTCTTCCTGCTGCTCCATCTGTGGGCGTCCCTGACTGCCATTGAGGCCCCCGCCGCTGTTGACATCAACGACAAGGCGTCGCACTGCCTGGCCTTCGCCTGGCTCGGCACCATCCTCGTCTGGTCGCTTGTCAGCTGCTCCCTGCGCTGGCCCGGGCGCGTCCGCCTGCAGCAGCTCTGGCCCTGGGCGGCCCTGGCGCTCTTTCTCTACGGCCTGGCCGTCGAGGGCCTGCAGCATCTGCTGCCGCACCGTCGGTTCGAGTGGCTCGACGTCGCGGCCAACAGCGCCGGCATCGCAACCGTATTGGCGCTGAGCTTCGTCGCCTGGCTCAGGCTCGGGGGCGGCCGTCGCCAACGGAAGGGCGAGCCCGGGAACTGAGGCCATGACGCCCGCCGGAGCCTACAGGGACTGGCTGGAGCGCGCCGGCGGCGAGGCCGCCCTGGCCGAACTCGCCAGCAGGACGGCCGACGGTTTTGCCATCCAGCCCCTCTACGGCCCCGACGACCGCGCCGGCAGCGGGCGGGGAACGGCCCCGGCCATCGCCGAAAACCTCATTGACCAGCCACCGGAAGGCCGCTTTCGCCGACTGCTCGAATGGAGCGGCGACGACCGCAACCAACAGCTGATTGCGGAAGATTTACGGTTCGGTGTGCGCGACTTCGCCCTGCGCCTGCCGGCCGCCGGCCCTGCTCCCTCCATCGAGGAGCTGGCGACTGCCTTTGACGGCGCCGCCGATCTGGCCCTGCAGATCGAGGGTGCCGGCCTCGCCGGCGCCGCCCTGACGCTGGCGCTGTGGCGCCGCCTCGGGGCGCCTGCCCACGCCTGCCTCGGCCTCGACCCCTGGCGGCTCGCCCTCGACGACGGCGGCCCGCGTACTGACGCCTCAGCCGCTCTCGGCGCCTGCGCCCGCATCGCTGCCAGGGCCCGGGGCGAATTTGCCGAGGCACGGACTCTCGCCGTTGACGGCACCCTGTGGCACGAGGCCGCCTCGCCACCGGCGCAGGAACTCGGCTTCACGCTGGCCTCGGCCGTCGCCTGCCTGCGCGCCCTTGAAGTCGAGGGCCTGGATGTAGCCGCAGCGAGCGGCCAACTCGAGTTCAGAGTCGCCGTCGATCAGGACCTCTATCTGTCGCTCGCCAAAATCCGCGCCCTGCGGCTGCTGTGGAATCAGGTGCTCGCAGCCTGCGGCCTGGCCGCGGGCGGGGAGCGGCGGGCCCGAATCGCCGCCCAGTCCTCGGCTACCATGTGGACGCGGCGCGATTCCTGGAACAACAGCCTGCGCTCGTCGATCGCCGCCGTCGCCGCCGTCGCCGGCGGCTGCGATCTGCTGGCCATGGCCGCCGCCGGGCCCGGGATGGAAGCAGACAGGGCGGCGCTGCGTCGGGCGCGGGCGCTGCAACTGCTGTTGACCGAGGAGTCGCATCTCAATGAAGTGGTCGACCCCCTGGCCGGCTCCTGGTTCGGCGAAAGCCTGACCGAGAATCTGGCGCAGCGGGCCTGGGAGGAGTTCAACGCCATCGAAAAACGCGGCGGCATGATCGCGGCCCTGACCGACGGCTGGGTGCACGCCCGTATCGAATCGGCCGCCACAGCCCTCGTCGACGACATCGAATGCCTGCGCCAGCCGATCGTCGGCGTCAGCCTCTACCCGCCGGCCGAGACGGGAGAAGGCGGGGCGGCCCTGGACGCCGAGCCTGAGGACGGAGGCGGGAATCAAGCCGAAGCGAAAGCGGCCGGCGTCGATCTCGACGCCTGGTTCGAGGGCGCTCTCGAAGACTGGCAGGGCGGCAGGACCCCGGCCGCCCCCGATCTGCCGGCCAGCGCCTCGCCGCCGCTGCGCATCCTGAGGCGCTCGCTGCCGTTTGAGCGGCTGTGGCTCGCCGCCAACAGACAGCGGGCGCAGGGACAGGGGCCGCGGGCCCTGCTCGTGCGCCTCGGCCCGGCGCCGGGCATCGTTCAGGCGGCGCGCGCCGCCGGCGACCTGTTGGCCGTTGCCGGAATCGAGGCCGTCTCCGCCGATTCTTCCGAGGCAGCGGCCCGGTTCGGCGAAGAGCGGCTGCACGTTGCCGTTCTCTGCGGCGCCGCCGGCGACTGGGGCGAAGCGGCCGCGGTTGCCGCCGATCTCAGGGCCGCCGGCGCCTCTCTGGTCGCGGCCGTCGGGCCGCCTGATGATTTTGCCGCTGAGGGCCCGGTTTTCCGCCGGGGCGACAACGCCGTCTCCTTCCTCGAACGGTTGCTCGGGACGCTGCTGCCATGAGCGCAATCCCCGCAGCAGACCGCTGGCCGCAGCTCGACCGGGCCGCCGGGAGCGGCGGCGGGCGCCCCGCCCGAGTCGTGCGCCGCACGGCCGAGGGCATCGACATCCTGTCGCACTACGACGGCGACAGCCGCAACGGCCTCGACTGGATCGGCAGCTTTCCCGGCATGCCGCCCTATGTACGTGGCCCCTACCCGACCATGTACCCAGGCCGGCCCTGGACCATCCGCCAGTACGCCGGCTTCTCCACGGCCAAGGACAGCAACAGCTTCTACCGCAGGGGCATCGCCGCCGGCCAGAAGGGGCTGTCGGTCGCCTTCGACCTGGCGACCCACCGCGGCTACGACTCCGACCACCCGCGGGTCGCCGGCGACGTCGGCATGGCGGGCGTCGCCATCGATTCGATCCTCGACATGCGCGAGCTCTTTGCCGGCATCGACCTCGGCGGCATCAGCGTCTCCATGACGATGAACGGCGCCGTCATCCCGGTGCTGGCCCTCTACATCGCCGCCGCCGAGGAGCAGGGCGTGGCCGCCGACAGGCTGACCGGCACCATCCAGAACGACATCCTCAAGGAGTTCATGGTGCGCAACACCTTCATCTACCCGCCGGCCCCGTCCCTGCGCATCATCTCCGACATCATCGCCCACACGGCCCGCGCCATGCCGAAGTTCAACAGCATCAGCATCTCCGGCTACCACATTCAGGAGGCCGGGGGCAGCGCCGATCTGGAGCTGGCCTACACTCTGGCCGACGGCCTCGAGTATGTCCGCGCCGGCCTCAAAGCCGGGCTGGCGATCGACGACTTCGCGCCGCGGCTGTCTTTTTTCTGGGGCATCGGCATGAACTTCTTCATGGAGATCGCCAAGATGCGCGCCGCCCGTCTGCTGTGGCGGCAGCTCATGCAGCCTTTTTTGCCGACCGGCGAAAACTCGTCGCGGCTGCGGGCGCACTGCCAGACGTCGGGCTGGTCGCTGTCGGCCCGCGGCATCTACAACAACATCGCCCGCACCGCCATCGAGGCCATGGCCGCCACCGCCGGCCAGACGCAGTCGCTCCACACCAACGCCTTCGACGAGGCCCTGGCGCTGCCGACCGACGAGAGCGCCCGCGTCGCCCGCAACACCCAGCTGATTCTGCAGCTCGAGAGCGGCCTGACGCGCAGCGCCGACCCCTGGGGCGGCAGCTACTATGTCGAGCGGCTGACCGCGGACATCGCCGAGGCCGCCCGGCGCCACCTCGACGAGATTGAGGCCGCCGGCGGCATGGCAAAAATGATCGACAGCGGCCTTCCCAAGATGCGCATCGAAGAGGCCGCGGCCCGCACCCAGGCACGTATCGACAGCGGCGACCAGGCGGTGGTCGGCGTCAACTGCTGTGTCGAGGACAGCGACGACGAGGTCAAGACGCTGAAAGTCGACAACCAGGCCGTGCGCGCCGAGCAATTGCGGAAGTTGCAGCAGCTGAAAAAGAGCCGCGACCAGGCGGCGACCGACCGCGCCCTCGAGGCCCTGACGCAGATGGCTGCCGGCAACGGCAATCTGCTGGCGGAAGCAGTTGAGGCGGCCCGCGCCGGCGCCACCGTCGGTGAAATCAGCGACGCCATGGAGGCGGTCTTCGGCCGCTACAGCGCCGACATCCGGCCGATGCGCGGGGTCTATCTCCACTCGCTGGGCGGCGATGACGACCAGCGGGCCCTGGCCTCGCTGCGGCAACAGATCGACCGCTTCGAGCAGCAGCAGGGGCGGAGGCCGCGCATCCTCGTCGCCAAGATCGGCCAGGACGGCCACGACCGCGGCCAGAAAGTCGTCGCCAGCGCCTTTGCCGATTTCGGCTTCGACGTCGACATCGGCCCCCTGTTTCAGACGCCGGAGGAGGTCGCCCGCCAAGCGGTCGACAACGATGTCCACGTCGTCGGCGTCAGCTCCCTGGCCGCCGGCCATCTGACGCTGGTGCCGCAGTTGGCGGCCGAGCTCGACCGCTTCGGCCGCGGCGACATCCGCCTCGTCGTCGGCGGCGTCCTGCCCCCCGAGGACAAAGAGATTCTCAAAGCCCAGGGCGTCATCGGCGTCTTCACCCCCGGCACCGCCGTCCTCGAGGCTGCTCGTGAAGTCCTGCAGCAACTGCTGGCCTGCGATGAAAGCCCGGGCTGAGGAGGGGCGCACTGCCGACTCAACTGGCGACTGGCCGTCTGCGGAAGCCACAGAAGCTGCAAGGCACGGCTGAGCGGAAGTTGGGGAGAAGGGTTTTTTCCGCTGCCTTATTTCCTGCCGGCTGCCCGGCTCCTGTCCAGCCGCCAATTCAATCGCCGCCACCTTCGCCGCCAGCCGAACAGGGAAGGCAGAAGGAGAGCCAGCGCCCAAGGGCCCAGGGAGCCACTGCTGCCACCGCCCCCTTCCTCGCTCCTTTGGTCCGGTATGAGCCTGTTGTTGTGTTGCACCGCTGGGGGGTGATCGCCGGTAGCGAAATTCCAATCGCCGTTCAGCCAGCTTGATCCAGCATTTTCTGCACTCAGATAAGAACCGGAGCAAGCCCCGTCCGCGGCTCGAGGAAGGCCGGCTGGTCCGCGCCCGGATGCCCGCCCCGCCCCGCCTCAGCCGAAGGGGCGCCGCGGCGCTCTGTCCCAGCCGAAGAGGGAGGGGCCGAGGGCCGCCGTCAAATCCCGAGAACCCGCGGCCTGGCCCTTGACGCCGCCGCCACAAAATCCGCCGGCCCGCCCCGCCGACCGGGCGGAATTGGAAGCGGCAGGCCGGACGGCAGGGGGAGCAGCTGCCGTCGCTGCCGACGCCCTGCCGCTCCGGGTCAGCCGCCGCCCGCATGCCGCGCCGGTCAGCAGCAGCACCCAGGCCAACAGCGCCCAGGGGCTCAGAGAACCGCCGCCGGAACCATTGCCGCCAGAGACATCGCTGACAGAGCCATCGCCGCCGGAGCCATCGCCGCCGGAGCCATCGCCGCCGGAGTCACCGCCGCCACCGCCCCCTTCCTCGCTCCTTTGGCCCGGTATGAGCCTGTTGTTGTATTGCACCGCTGGGAGTTGATCGCCGGTACCGAAATCCCAATCCCCGTTCAGCCAGCTTGGTCCAGCATTTTCTGCGCTCAGATCAGTCGCCTGATCCACCCCCTCAGGCCAGGGCGTGCCCGCCGACCCGGGGGACCCCTCCCCGTTGCCGTTGATTCCCTGGCCAAAGCTGTAGCTCGCGGTGATCGATTCCGTGATCCGCCCGGCGCCCACCCGTTTGCCCACCAGGGTGCCGACAACGTCATTGTCGCCCCCGCCGCCGTCGGCATCGCCCGTGGCGTAGCTGGCGATGATCGAGCCCGTGCCGTGCCCGCCGGTCATCTCGCCCACCAGCGCACCGACCACATCATCGCCGGCGCCGCCGCTGGCATCGCCCTCGGCGTAGCTCGCCCTGATCGTGCCGGACTGGACGCCTACCAGCCCGCCGACCACATCGTCGCCGTCTCCACCCGCGACTTCGCCCTCGGCGTAGCTCGTCCTGATCGAACCGCCCTCCTGAAAGCCCACCAGCCCGCCGAGATTGTCCCCGCCAGCAGCAGCGCCGGCGATATAGCCCCCGCTGATCGACCTGCCCTGCTGAACGCTCGCCGACCCGCCAGGGTTGCCCCCGCCAGCGACATCGCCCTTGGCATAGCTTGCGGTGATTGAGCCACTGAACTGAGCGCCCACCAACCCGCCGACCTGATCACCTTCCCCGTCCCCGCCGTCGGTCGGGCCCTCGGCATAGCTCACGAGGATTGAACCACTGAACTGAGCGCCCACCAGCCCGCCGACCTGATCACCTTCCCCGTCCCCGCCGTCGGCCGGGCCCTCGGCATAGCTGGCGATGATTGAACCGCCATTCTGCCTGCCCACCAAGCCGCCAATGGAAGCACCGTCGGAACCGGTGTCATTTGCCAGATTATCGATCAAACCGAGGTTGCGGATGGCCGCACCCTCTCCAATCACACCAAAGAGCCCGATTTCATCTTGATCGCGGCGGATGGCGAGGTGGCTGATACTGTGGCCGTTGCCGTCAAGGACGGCGACAAAGGGATTGAACAAATCACCAATGGGCAACCAACCGCCGGAACCGTCCTGATCCACCACAAAATAAGGGGTCTGGCTGTCGTCCGCATGCAGAACGTAGCCCTCCTCGGCACTGCCCGA
Source organism: Candidatus Porifericomitales bacterium (assembly GCA_965237735.1). Taxonomy (GTDB): domain Bacteria; phylum Pseudomonadota; class Gammaproteobacteria; order CBDEFV01; family CBDEFV01; genus CBDEFV01. The sequence continues at coordinate 499,911 of CBDEFV010000004.1, forward strand.
CCAGGAACCGCCGTCGCTGTTGGCGTCCAAGTCCAGGTCCCGGGTCAACTCATAGCCGCGGCAGCCTGTGACGGGACAGCCTGAACTGTTGCCGGCCGAGTTGGTGTCGGTGGTTTTGTAGCTGGTGCCTGCCAGGTTGTAGCGCATGTTGTGGAGCATGGTCAGATCGTCGATCTCAATCAGGCCATTGCCATCGCGATCAGCGGCGGCACGGCGAATCAGCGTCAGGGTGTATTGCTGCGTCGTGTCTCCGTCCGCCGCCGTCACCTCTATGGTGATGAGGTTTGAACCCACATTGAGAGCCACCTGAGGGCCCGTGGCCGTGCCGTCTGTATCCTCCGACGTGATCGCAACCGAAGCACGGGCATGGGTCGGCGTCGCCGTGACGACTATCGTTTCGATGTCGTTGGCCACCGAGGCCGTGTAGCTCCGCACCGCCGCAGCAAAGATGGGCCGCAGAGCGACGCCGCCGCTCAACTCCAGCGCACCCAGGGTCGCGTCGTCGGGAGAGGCGGCGCGGGTCAGCGTCAGGGTGTACCTCTGCACATTCATGCCGTCCTCTGCCGTCACCTCTATGGCGATGAGGTTTGGACCCACATTGAGAGCCAGCTGATAACCCTCTGCCGTGAGGTCGGCATCTGCCGGCGTGATCCCGGCCCAGGCGTTGGCATGGGTCGGCGTCGCTGTGACGACTATCGTTTCGATGTCGTTGGCCACCGAGGCCGTGTAGCTCCGCACCGCCGCAGCAAAGATGGGCCGCAGAGCGACGCCGCCGCTCAGTTCCAGCGCACCCAGGGTCGCATCGGTGGAGGGAGCGCGGGTCAGCGTCAGGGTGTACCTCTGCACATTCATGCCGTCCTCTGCCGTCACCTCCATGGTGATGAGGTTTGGACCCACATTGAGAGCCAGCTGATAACCCGCTGCCGTGAGGTCGGCATCTGCCGGCGTGATCCCGGCCCAGGCGTTGGCATGGGTCGGCGTCGCCGTGACGACTATCGTTTCGATGTCGTTGGCCACCGAGGCCGTGTAGCTCCGCACCGCCGCAGCAAAGATGGGCCGCAGAGCGACGCCGCCGCTCAGTTCCAGCACACCCAGGGTCGCATCGGCGGAGGGAGCGCGGGTCAGCGTCAGGGTGTACCTCTGCACATTCATGCCGTCCTCTGCCGTCACCTCCATGGTGATGAGGTTTGGACCCACATTGAGAGCCAGCTGATAACCCGCTGCCGTGAGGTCGGCATCTGCCGGCGTGATCCCGGCCCAGGCGTTGGCATGGGTCGGCGTCGCTGTGACGACTATCGTTTCGATGTCGTTGGCCACCGAGGCCGTGTAGCTCCGCACCGCCGCAGCAAAGATGGGCCGCAGAGCGACGCCGCCGCTCAGTTCCAGCGCACCCAGGGTCGCATCGGCGGAGGGAGCGCGGCGGGTCAGAGTCAGGGTGTACCTCTGCACATTCATGCCGTCCTCTGCCGTCACCTCCATGGCGATGAGGTTTGGACCCACATTGAGAGCCAGCTGATAACCCTCTGCCGTGAGGTCGGCATCTGCCGGCGTGATCCCGGCCCAGGCGTTGGCGTGGGTCGGCGTCGCCGTGAGGGTAATGGTTTCGATGTCGTTGGCCACCGAGGCCGTGTAGCTCCGCACCGCCGCAGCAAAGATGGGCCGCAGAGCGACGCCGCCGCTCAGTTCCAGCGCACCCAGGGTCGCATCGGCGGAGGGAGCGCGGCGGGTCAGAGTCAGGGTGTACCTCTGCACATTCATGCCGTCCTCTGCCGTCACCTCCATGGTGATGAGGTTTGGACCCACATTGAGAGCCAGCTGATAACCCTCTGCCGTGAGGTCGGCATCTGCCGGCGTGATCCCGGCCCAGGCGTTGGCGTGGGTCGGCGTCGCCGTGAGGGTAATCGTTTCAGATGTCGTTGGCCACCGAGGCCGTGTAGCTCCGCACCGTCGCAGCAAAGATGAGGCCGCAGAGCGACGCCGCCGCTCAGTTCCAGCGCACCCAGGGTCGCATCGGTGGAAGGGGCCACGGGTCAGCGTCAGGCCGTGTAGCTCTGCACATTCATGCCGTCCTCTGCAGTCACCTCTATGGCGATGAGGTTGGGACCCACATTGAGAGCCAGCTGATAACCCTCTGCCGTGAGCTCAGCATCTGCCGGCGTGATCGCGAACCGAAGCACGGGCATGGGTCGGCACTGCCGTGAGGGTAATGGTTTCGATGTCGTTGGCCACCGAGGCCGTGTAGCTCCGCACCGCCGCAGCAAAGATGGGCCGCAGAGCGACGCCGCCGCTCAGTTCCAGCGCACCCAGGGTCGCATCGGCGGAGGGAGCGCGGGTCAGCGTCAGGGTGTACCTCTGCACATTCATGCCGTCCTCTGCCGTCACCTCTATGGCGATGAGGTTTGGACCCACATTGAGAGCCAGCTGATAACCCTCTGCCGTGAGGTCGGCATCTGCCGGCGTGATCGCAACCGAAGCACGGGCATGGGTCGGCACTGCCGTGAGGGTAATGGTTTCGATGTCGTTGGCCACCGAGGCCGTGTAGCTCCGCACCGCCGCAGCAAAGATGGGCCGCAGAGCGACGCCGCCGCTCAGTTCCAGCGCACCCAGGGTCGCATCGGCGGAGGGAGCGCGGGTCAGCGTCAGGGTGTACCTCTGCACATTCATGCCGTCCTCTGCCGTCACCTCCATGGTGATGAGGTTTGGACCCACATCGAGAGCCAGCTGATAACCCGCTGCATTGAGGTCGGCATCTGCCGGCGTGATCCCGGCCCAGGCGTTGGCGTGGGTCGGCGTCGCCGTGAGGGTAATGGTTTCGATGTCGTTGGCCACCGAGACCGTGTAGCTCCGCACCGCCGCAGCAAAGATGGGCCGCAGAGCGACGCTGCCGCTCAGTTCCAGCGCACCCAGGGTCGCATCGGTGGAGGGAGCGCGGGTCAGCGTCAGGGTGTACCTCTGCACATTCATGCCGTCCTCTGCCGTCACCTCCATGGTGATGAGGTTTGGACCCACATCGAGAGCCAGCTGATAACCCGCTGCATTGAGGTCGGCATCTGCCGGCGTGATCCCGGCCCAGGCGTTGGCATGGGTCGGCGTCGCCGTGAGGGTAATGGTTTCGATGTCGTTGGCCACCGAGACCGTGTAGCTCCGCACCGCCGCAGCAAAGATGGGCCGCAGAGCGACGCCGCCGCTCAGTTCCAGCGCACCCAGGGTCGCATCGGTGGAGGGAGCGCGGGTCAGCGTCAGGGTGTACCTCTGCACATTCATGCCGTCCTCTGCCGTCACCTCCATGGTGATGAGGTTTGGACCCACATCGAGAGCCAGCTGATAACCCGCTGCATTGAGGTCGGCATCTGCCGGCGTGATCCCGGCCCAGGCGTTGGCATGGGTCGGCGTCGCCGTGAGGGTAATGGTTTCGATGTCGTTGGCCACCGAGACCGTGTAGCTCCGCACCGCCGCAGCAAAGATGGGCCGCAGAGCGACGCCGCCGCTCAGTTCCAGCGCACCCAGGGTCGCATCGGTGGAGGGAGCGCGGGTCAGCGTCAGGGTGTACCTCTGCACATTCATGCCGTCCGCCGCCGTCACCTCTATGGCGATGAAGTTTTCACCCACGGCGAGATTCACCTGGTGGCCGTCTCCAGTGCCGTCGGCATCCGCCGGCGTGATTTCAGCCAGGGCATTGAGATGGGCTGGCATTGTTGCGATGGTGATGAATTCGATGTCGTTGACGACCGAGGCGGTATAAGTCAGGGTCGCCCGGGTGAAGGCTGGATGCAAAACAACGCCGGCGCTCAATTGCAGTGCCTTCAGCGCCGCCGGCGGCACTTGGCCCGGCAAAAAGGTGCCGCAGGCACCGGGAGGGAAATGGGCACAGTGGAAGACGCTACCAGAGCCGTCATAGTCGGCATAGTTCAGCACCGGGATCTGCTCATCGCTGCCGAAATCCCAGGCGCCCAAGGTGTTGCTGTCGGCTGCATTCCAGGAGGATCCGGCATGGGTTGCGGTCAATTCGGCGGCACTGGGCACGGGGGGAGTGCCATCCGGCCCCGTGAAATCTCCGCCCATGAGCCCGCCAAAGCCATAGCTCTGCCAGATCATCGAGTCGTCTCCCTGAAAGCCGATCAGCCTGCCGACATAGTCGGTGTTGCCAACCCCGCCATCGACATCGCCTGTGGCGTAGCTCGCCGTGATCGAGCCCCTGGACTGCCTGCCCACCAGCCCGCCGACATAGTCGGTGTTGCCGCCCCCGCCATCGACATTGCCTGTGGCGTAGCCCGCCGTGATCGAGCCCCTGGACTGCCGGCCCACCAGCCCGCCGACATAGTCGGTGTTGCCGCCCCCGCCATCGACATTGCCTGTGGCGTAGCTCGCCGTGATCGAGCCATCCAACTGCAAGCCCACCAGCCCGCCGACCTGATCCTCAATTCCGCTCCCGCCATCGGCAGTGCCCGTAGCATAGCTCAGGATGATTGAACCGCCGCCTTCCTGCCGGCCCACCAGCCCGCCGACCCCATCATCGTCGCCGCCCCCGCCAGCGGCATTGCCCGTGGCATAGCTCAGGATGATTGAACCGCCGTCCTGCCAGCCCACCAGGCCGCCAGCCCGATCATTGCCGCCGCTCCCGCCATCGGCGGTGCCGGTGGCGTAGCTGGCGCTGATTGCACCTCCCCTCTGCCGCCCCACCAAGCCGCCAATGGAAATCTCACCATCGCTGGAGCCGGTATAATCCGCCAGGTTGTCAACCAGGCCGAGGTTGCGGATGACCGCACTCCCTCCCATCGCGCCGAAGAACCCGACGTAGGCAGTCTGACTGCGACGGACGGCGAGGTTGCCGATGCTGTGGCCGTTGCCGTCAAAGACGGCGGCAAAGGGATGGGCACGGTCGCCGATCGGCTGCCAGCCGCCGGCAGCGGAATCCACCACAAAGTATGGCGCCATGCTGTCATCCCCATCCAAACTGTACCCCTCACTGCTGTTGCCCGACCAGGTTCCATCAGCATCCGTATCAAAGTCGAGGGGCTGCACCAACTCATAGCCAAAGCAGCCCCGGGCGGGACAGCCCCTGCTGTCCCCGACCAAGGCGGCACTGGTTTTGTAGCTTCTGCCCGCCAGGTCGTAGCGCATGTTGTGCAGCATGGTCAGGTTGTGAATCTCGATCAGGCCATTTCCATCCTCATCGGCAAACTCAGCCGCAGCGGTGAAGAGGGTGACGCGGTCGCTGTATACCTGGCCTTCACCATCGACAGCAGTCAGCATGAACACCAGGGTGGCCAGGATCTCCGGCGCCAGGAAGGTTGCTTCCCGGCTGTCGGCGCCCCTCAGGGGGACGGGGGGACCCTGCAGTTGCCGCCAATGCCAGGAGCTGATGGCGACGCGGCCGAATGCAACCGAGCCGGTCAGGGTAGCGGCGGCGCCGAACTGCACTCTGGAAGAGTCGCCCGCGCTCACCTCATCCTGGCCCGGCAACAGGGCGGCGGCGGCGCAAACGCCGGGGGGGAACTGGGCACAGTGGAAGACGCTACCAGAGCCGTCATAGTCGGCATAGTTCAGCACCGGGACCTGCTCATCGCTGCCGAAATCCCAGGCGCCCAAGGTGTTGCTGGCGGCCGCATTCCAAGAGGATCCGGCATGGGTTGCGGTCAATTCGGCGGCACTGGGCACAGGGGGAGCGCCATCCGTCCCCGCGGACTCCCCCCCGCCCATCAGCACGCCAAAGCCATAACTCTGCCCGATCGAGCCGCCTCCCTGCCAGCCCACCAGCCCGCCGACCCGAGTACCCGCCGCCGCCGCCGCCATCGACATCGCCCCTGGCATAGCTCGCCGTGATCCCGCCATCTAACTGTATACCCACCAGTCCGCCAGCCCGATCATTGTCGCCGATTCCGCCATCGACAGCTCCCGTAGCGTAACTCGCCGTGATCGAGCCATCAACCTGCACACCCACCAGTCCGCCGGCACTGTCCCCGTTGCCGACCCCGCCATCGGCAGAGCCCCTGGCATAGCTCGCCGTGATCGAACCGCCTTGCTGCCGGCCCACCAGCCCGCCAGCCCGATCATCGTCGCCGATTCCGCCATCGACAGCTCCCGTAGCGTAACTCGCCGTGATCGAGCCATCAACCTGCACACCCACCAGTCCGCCGACACTGTCCCCGTTGCCGACCCCGCCATCGGCAGTGCCCCTGGCATAGCTCGCCATGATCAAGCCCCCCTCCTGCAAGCCCACCAGCCCGCCGACCCAATCCTTGCCGCCATCTCCGCCATCGGCGGTGCCGGTGGCGGAGATGGCGCTGATTGCACCACTCCTCTGCCGCCCCACCAAGCCGCCAATGGAAATCCCATCATCGCTGGAGCCGGTGTAATCCGCCAGGTTGTCAACCAGGCCGAGGTTGCGGATGGTCGCACCCTCTCCGATCACGCCAAAGAGCCCGACGGAGGCTTGATCGCGGCGGATGGCGAGGTTGCCGATGCTGTGGCCGGTGCCGTCAAAGACGGCGGCAAAGGGATTGACACTGTCGCCAATCGGCTGCCAGCCGCCGGCAGCGGAATTGACCACAAAGTATGGCGCCCTGCTGTCATTCACATCCAAGCTGTAGCCCCCCTTGCTGTCGCCCGACCAGGTTCCATCGCCATCGCTATCAAAGTCCAGGTCCCGGTTCAATTCATAGCCGTGGCAACCCGCCTGAGGACAGCCGAAGGGGTTTCCCTCAGCCGCGGCGCTGGTCCTGTAGCTGGTGCCCGCCAAGTCGTAGCGCATGTTGTGCAGCATGGTCAGGTCGTAGATCTCGATCAGGCCATCTCCATCGCTGTCAGACACGACAACCAACGTGATGCGATCCCTGTATTCATGGTCGTTGCTGTCGACGGCGGTCAGCTCAAATACCAGAGGGACGCCGGGAGCCGGCACTCTGAAGGTCGGGGTGGCCGTGTCTGCGTCTGCCAGGGCGACTATCGGACCCTGCAGTTGCCGCCAGCGCCAGGATATGATGGGGACGCGAAGTGCATGCGAGCCGGTCAGGGTGGCGGTTGTGTCGAACTGCAGGAGGATCGGGGAGTCAGGGTCGCCTACTGCGCTCAACTCCCCCTGGCCCGGCAAGAGGGTGCCGCAGGCGCCGGGAAGGAACTGGTTGCAGTTGAAGGCCGCACCCTCGCCATCATAGTCGGCATAGTTCAGCACCGGGACCTGCTCATCGCTGCCGAAATCCCAGGCCCCCAAGGTGTTTTTGGCGGCTGTATTCCAGAAGGATCCGGCATGGGTTGCGGTCAATTCGGCGGCACCGGGCACGGGGGGATCGCCATCCGCCCCCGCCGCGAACTCCCCGCCCATGAGCCCGCCAAAGCCATAACTCCGCCGGATCCATCCGCGTCCGAAGCCCACCAGTCCGCCGGCAAAGTCTCGCTCGCCATCCCCGCCATCGGCAGCGCCCGTAGCGTAACTCGCCACGATCAT